>JAKMFW010000098.1 GCA_022425325.1 Acidimicrobiales bacterium
CTTGTGCACCTTGAACACGTGGTAGGCGTCCATGAAGTTCTCGACGAGGAGCTTCCAGTTGGTCGGCCACACGTCGACCTCATTGCGCACGGTCACATAGCTCCCCATGTCGAACCGGCCGACAATCTCGTCAAGGCCGGCGATACGGGGCCCGAGCGGCTCGGCGTCGGGATCGAGGTTCACGAACACGAAGCCGTTCCACACCTCGAGTCGCACCTCGGCCAGACGATGACGATCGGGGCTGAAGGGTGCACCGTCGGCCTCGGTGCTCTCCGCCATGTGCGGAGCACCTACGAGCGAACCGTCGTGGCGGTACACCCAGGCGTGGTACGGGCAGGTGATACGGGACTCGTTGCCGCACCCGGCGAGCAGTTGGGCGCCGCGGTGGATGCAGACATTGTCGAAGGCCCGGATCGAGTCGTCGCCGCGAATGACCACGATCGAACGCATCCCGCCACCGGGGACCGGCAGATCAGCACAGACGTAGTCGCCGACGTCTTTCACGTCGGCTGTCCGGGCGACGCACTGCCAATCTCGGGCGTAAACCGTCGCCAGTTCGGCATCGAGCACCTCCGCCGAGGAATACGCCTCGAGGGGCAGCATGCGTGCCTGATCGAAAGGAAGCGAGGCGTGCGCTCGGAGTTCATCAAAGACCGACATCGAGGCCCTCCCCGACTCGACCCGGCAGTGTCGACGCCACGATTCGCCATCGTGATCGATCGTCGGCCGGTTCGCAGATCGCGAACTCGACCTCGAACGGCGACTGGTCGTCGCCCCGGTCGTCGGTCACCACCACGGCCAGATCGCCGGTGATGTAGAGCCGATGTCGGGAATCGGTCCGATGTTCGACAAGGCGGTCTGCCGACCCGGGAACGCGATGCCACTCCTCGACGTACGCGCCGCTTGGCGCTCGCTCGATCATCACCGACCCGTCCTCGTTCCACTCGAGGAGACCTGGTTCGGGAAAGGCCGAGACCGGATGGATGGCGATGTCGTCCGGCCCGCGGGTGTGCCACTCGGCGGTTGCTCGACGGATGCCTTCGTCATCCGTTTCGATCGGTGTGCATCTGGTCTGGCCAGTACTGGCCTCGCAGGCCGACGGTTCCACCATGTCGACCGGGATGCGAACGTCGACCATCGTCGATTCGAGCTGGAGCCACAGCACGATCGAGTCGGTGTCGCTGCTGCCATCGTCGTTCACGATCGACGCACGTCGCCAGGCGCCGAGCAGCAGGTCGGGAACACGTTCAGCCACAGCGGCAGCGTACGGGGTCGATCAGTCCTCGTGGCCGGGGCGGCGGCGCCCCTTCTTGACGTCGCCGCGCCGACGCTTCGCCTCGACCCGTCGGCGCTGGCTGCCTCGGGTCGGCTTGGTGGCCCGACGTGGTTTCTCGACAACGCCGGCATTGTGGATGCGGCCCTGGAGTCGTTCGAGTGCGATTTCACGGTTGCGAACCTGGGAGCGCTCGTCGTCGACGGTAACGCGAACAACGTCACCGAGCTTTGCTCGCACCCGTTCGCGAAGCGCAGGCGGCATTGTCGACGAGTCGTCCAAACGGAAGACGGCATCGACCTTGGTGTTCGACCGGTTGGCGTGTTGACCGCCCGGTCCTCCGGACGCGACGAAGCGGAAATCGATCTCGTTTTCGGGTACTCGCCAACCTTCGGTCACGACACGGCTCCGCGAGAGGCGCTCGACCTCGTCCCCCGCCGTGCAGGTTCTCCCGAGTCATCGATCATGGGGCGTCTCCCGGTTCGGCTCGATCACCGGTGCAGGCCGTCGTTGCGGCTCCCCATCTTCCTACCGCCCCCAGGCCATACCCGTGCGGATGCGGGTCTGCGCCCGCCGCACCACATCACCGTCGGCGTTCCGCGTCGATGTCAGTCGAGATGAGCGAGATGATGCGTCTCGTTGAACGACCGCAGCGAGGGCGCCGGGCCATTGGTGGCAATCCGCAGGATCGACGCCTGCTGGACGAAGGCGCGCCAGGCAATGTCGATCGACACGCCGAGTCCCCACGCCAAACAAGCCTTGATCGGCGAGACGTGCGACACCAAGACGATGTCGCGCTCAGCGGCCTCGTCTCCTAGCTCGTCGAGCAACGGCCACATGCGAGCAGCCAGATCATCGTGGCTTTCTCCCCCCGGTGGCGACCATGCCGTATCGGCACGCCACGCTGCCCACGTGGCTGCAGGAACGTCGCCGATGGCGAGACCTTCGAAGTCGCCATAGTCGACCTCGATCAGCCGTTCGTCGATCTCGACCGACGTGCTGATCGCCTCAGCGGTCTGGCGACAACGCATCAGTGGG
The DNA here is from genome assembly GCA_022425325.1 of Acidimicrobiales bacterium. Taxonomy (GTDB): domain Bacteria; phylum Actinomycetota; class Acidimicrobiia; order Acidimicrobiales; family Aldehydirespiratoraceae; genus UBA11606. The sequence goes on from JAKMFW010000098.1 coordinate 2,312, forward strand.
CTGCTGATCACGCGCGCCGCGGTCGGGATCGCGATGCCGACTGCAGCCGCCTGCGCCCGGCCGAGTTCGTCAAGTTCGGGGTCGCGTCGGCCGAGCAGTTGCCCAGCGGCGTTGGCCGGGGTTCGGCCATGACGGACAACGATCAACATCAGCGCAGCCGCTCCTTGGGGACCCGCCCCGTTGCGAGAAGGTTCCGGCGATGCTCCGCCTCGTCAAGCCCGAGCCGACGACCGATGACGACAAGCGCCGCAATGGCGGCAAGTTCGATGACGACGAGCACCCCGAACGGACGGTCGTACTCTGGCAACGGCCCCACACCGACCGCATCGAAGCCGCCGACCGGCCACCAGAACAGATCGCTGTTGACCCACGACCCCGAGGCGATCAGGAACGCGAACGTCCCGATCGGCACCCCGAGCCACGCCCGGCGAGCCAGTCGCCGCCCGACCGTGAACACCATCACGAGGGCCAACAGCAGCACCGAGCCAAGCAGCGTGTGCAGGATCCACGGACGCCCCGTGAGCGCCTCCGCAAGCGGAAGGACACCGCCGAACGCCACCCACCGGTAGTCGACGGCCGGCGAGTCGAAGACGAAGAGCACGAGCAGCACCGCGGCTGCGACGAACCAGAAGAACATCTAGCGCAGCACGATCCGGCCGCACTCCTGGCAGTCGGCCGGGGCATCGCCATCGAGATGTTTGATCCGGTCGACCTCCATCGCCGGCATCGACGACGGACAACCGGTGCAGTTGGAGCCGTCAAACCGCACGACGGTCGACGCGCCGAAGGCAGGCTCACGGCGCTCATACTCGGCGGCGAGATCGGGATCGGCGGTAGCCGCCACCTCGGTCCGCTTCGCAGCCACGGCGGCGAGCTGGACATCGATCTCTTCCTCAGCCTGAGCGATTTCTTCACGCAGGCCGGCGATCACATCGTCGATCGCTGCCCGTGCTCCCTCCAACGACGCCACCTGTCCCTGGAGCTCCTCGGCTTCCATCATCGCCTCGAGCGCGAGGTCTTCGAAGCCGCTCTGACGCTCTCGCAACATGGCGATCTCGTGCTGCAGCGCTTCGAGATCCTTGAGCCCGGTGACCTCACCGCCATACAGCTTCGACTCGTCGGCGTCGGCCTTGTCACTGACGAGCTGGGCGTCGGCCTCCACCTTCTTCTGCCTGGACGACACCTCGAGCCGTGCTGCTGCAACCGTGTCGATCTCCACCTGCCGGCGGGCCTGCTCGGCGAGGGCCTCATCGAGCTTCGTGCGCTGTTCAAGCGCCGCACGCCGATGGTTCAACTGCCTCGTCTCGACATCGAGGGCTTGCAGATCAAGGAGGGCATTGGCGGTCATGAAGTTGGAGGTTCTGTCGTCGTGGCAGGTGGCGAGGTCGTCGTGCTCGATGTTGTAGTCGCTGGATCTCCGGTTGTCGTCGTCGATGGCAAGGTCGTCGTCGAGGTGGTGGTGGTCGGGGGGGTGCAGCCGTCGATCTTGCCGTCCTCGTCGGCGTCGACCGGCTCGAAAAGCACGGGGCAGTCGCCGATTCCCTCGTCGAACTCGAACTCGGTTTTCTCCGGATCGCAGTAGTCGATCACACCGTCCTCGTCGGTGTCGATCTCCGCTTCCTCGTTGTCGACTCCGCAGAAGCTCTCGATGAGCTCGCGGTAATCGTCCTCTTCTTGGTCAGTGCGGATCCGAGTTCCGGGGCGGGTCCACTCTGGCGCTTCGAATGTCAGCGGCTCCAGACTTGCGTGATACGCCGCGTTGAACGCTCCCCAGATCATCGCCGGAAGCGAGCCCCCGAAGACGTTGCCTCGCCCCATTGCGCCGCGGTCGACACCGGTCATCGGGATCTGCTCGTCGGGGTTTCCCATCCACACCGCCGTGGCGAGATGCGGGGTGTAGCCCACGAACCAGGCATCGCTGAAATCCTGTGCGGTGCCGGTCTTGCCGGCGGCGACCTGGTTCTCGAGGCGGGCGCGGGTGCCGGTACCACCCCGCACGTTTGCCTCAAGCACCTGGTTCACGAGGCGAGCGCTCTGGACTGAGATCGCGCGCTCCGGGGCAGGCGTGTTCTCGAAGAGGACCGTGCCGTCGCTGTCCTCGACTCGCTCAATGAAGATGGGATCGACTTGGAGTCCGTCGTTAGCGAAGGTTGCGTACGCCGTTGCCATCTCCAGCGGGGTGATGTCCTTCGGGCCGAGCGGCATCGAAATCGGCAGATCCGAGAGGTCGGTGGTGACACCGAGCGCCTCGGTAGTTTCGGCAACGTTCGACAGTCCGACGGTCAGGCCGAGTCGAAGATACGCACAGTTCGACGATGCGAGGGTCTGTGAGCGAAGCGTTGCAACCGAACCGCTTTCGGGGCCGCTGAAATTGTTGGCCTCGTACGGGTTCGGGAAACCGCCCGGGTTGTTGAACTCGCAGGTGCCGATGCCGTTGATCTGATCGGCGGGCACGAATCCCTTCTCGAAGGCCGAGGCGAGCACGAACGGCTTGAACGATGATCCGGTCGGACGCCCCTTCTGGGTGGCGATGTTGAACTCAAAGATGTCGAAACCAGGGCCGCCAACGATCGCTCGAACGCGACCGGTGCCGGGCTCGACCGCGGCAACCGCGGCGGAAAAGCCCCGCTCGTCATCGGGGCGATGAGCCTCGACGGCTGCCTCGGCCGCCGTCTGTGCTGCCGGGTCGTACGTCGTGAACACCCGCAGACCACCGCCGAACAGAAGATCGGCGCGCTCGTCGAAGGTGGCGCCGAGGCGAGGATCCTCGAGCAGTTGTCGGCGGACCTCTTCGATGAAGTAGCTGGTGGGCTCCCATTCGGCCGGCACGCGTCGCTCGGTAGGCAGCGGTGCATCGACGTAGCGGGCGTACTGCTCGTCGGTGATGTTGCCGGTCTCGAGCAGGCGGAGCAGGGCGACGGTGCGACGCTCGTCGGCGATGTCGGGGAACCTGGTTGGGTCGTAGCGGTCGGGGTTGGCGATCAGCCCGGCGAGCAGCGCTCCTTGGGGCCAGGTCAGCCGATCGGGTGATACACCGAAGTAGATCTCGGCAGCCGCCCGAACGCCGTATGCGCCCGAACCGAAATACACCGTGTTGAGGTAGGCCTCGAGGATCTCGTCCTTGGTCAGCTGGTTCTCCAGCCGGATCGCGAGGGCAGCCTCGGGGATCTTGCGTTCGAGTTGCTGCTCACTCGACAGGACGCCGTTCTTGATCAGCTGCTGGGTGATGGTCGAACCACCCTGCTCGATACCACCGGCATTGACGTTCTCGATGAACGCCCGACCGATCGCCTTCGCATCGACACCGTTGTGGTCGTAGAAGCCCTCGTCCTCCACAACGAGCAGCGACATGATCATGGCGTGACTGATGTCGTCGAGATCGACGAGTTCGCGGTTCTCGACGTCGTACAGGACGTCGAACTCATCGCCGTGCATGTCGTACACGATCGAGCGGAGCGCGAGTTCGTTGAGGTCGATCTCGGCGCTGGCTGACTCGTTCGCCGCAAAGATGTCGCCAAGTCTCGGTGCGATTGCCGCGAGGGTGAACGCCACCGCCAACCCGCCACCGCCGATGATGGCGGCCAGCCGCAACAACCCCACCACGAGCCTTCGCATTGATGTCAACGGTACCCGCGGTGGATGCGTCGCCCGCTGCAGCCACCACGACGACACATGGCGCAACGTGGCACGATGCGCTCGTGACACGCATCGGCATCATCGGCGGCGGTAAGGGCGCAACCCTTCACGCCGACGCGATCATCCACACGCGCGGCGCCGACCTCGTCGGAGTCGGAGGGCGGCCTGGCAGCGCAGGTGAGCTCGCTGCTGTCGCCGACTGCCCGGATCTGTCCCTCGACGACCTCTGCACCGGCTCAGACGCACTGATCGTGGCCGTTCCCCCACCGGAGGTCGGTGGCGTGTTGACGGCGATCGATGATCGGATCGCCGATGGCGCTGACGTGAAGGCCGTGCTCGTCGAAGCTCCTTTCGACGAACTTCCGGAGCTTCGGGTGCCGGTCGCCTTGGGTGCCAACCTCCTCCACGCCCCTGTCGTCCGCCAGGGCCTGCGTGAAATCGCCAAGATGCGTGAGCCCCACCACCTTCAGATGCGCGTGCGGCAGCCGAAACCGGACTGGGGGGCTCACGGGACGTCGGCGTTCGGTGGCCCGCTGCACGACCCGGGTCTCCGTCTCGCTCCGGTGCTGTTGTCGGCGGCTGCAGAGACCGCCGTTCATGTCGAGGTCGTCGACACCGAGCATGGCGTGCATGCGGCGATCGAGCTCGAATCCGGGCGCAGGTGCGGGCTCGATGTCGCCTGGGTCACCGGTTCGGCAACGATCGAGATCGAGGCGGCCGATCACGGCGGCGTGATCCTGATAACCCTCGACCCCCTCCCCCGCCTCGAGATCGACGGTCGCTCAATACCGGCGAACGAACTCCACCCGCTGGAGGCCCTCGGCTTCGTCCCACAGATCGATCGGTTGGCGAAGACGGCGGCCGGGGCGGCGGTCTGGCCCGATGCCGCGATCGGTTCGTCGATCGTGGGGTTGTTCCCGCGGCGTTGAGTTGGTCTTTGCTTACCCCTCGCTTACGGGCCGTGACTACGCTGCGGGCGTTCGAGGAGGACGGGATGTCGATACAGGCCGCGCACCGGATGAGCGCGTTGATTGCAGGCTTTGCCCTCGTGGTGACGGCGTGTAGCGGAGGAGGCGACGACACGAGCGGCGACGTCACCCTGCGTTCCGCAGGCGCGATCGCCGTCGACGCTGACGACGTCGCCACGACCACCACCACCGAAGCGGTCGCCGCTGCCGGTGGTGCGGGTGAGGCCGACGACGTCGCTGCTCCAAGCAACGACGAGACGGCCGACACCACGACAACCCTTCCTCAGGAAGAACTCGATCCTGGCGAGGCGCTTTTCGAGGCGGTCGGCGTCTTCCAGAGCTGTCTCGATGCCGAGGGCTACGAATTCATCGGTATTCCGTTCCAGGAAGAAACCGACCCTGAAGCGCCCGTCAACCAGCAGCCCTACATCGATGCTCTCGTCGCCTGCGCTGCTCGCAGCCAGATCCAGGAACGTCTTGCCGAGGCCGACGCCGCCCAGGCCGACCTCACCGCCGAAGAGGTCGAGAACCAAAATCGCGAGTTCATTGCCTTCCGCGACTGCATGGTCGGGCGGGGTTGGGGCATTCCCGAGCCAGCACCCAACGAACAAGGCCTCCTGTTCGGCGGATTCGCTTCGACCGCATCATGGGTCGCTCCCCCCGGCGAGAGCCTCACGACGTCCGACGATCTCGGCGAGTGCCAGAGCGAGGCGGGCGCCTCCGCTGGGGGCGACTGATGTCTCGCAGCCAGATCATGGGGGCGTTCGTCGCGCTCGCCCTTGTCGCCGGCCTCGTCATCGTGTGGCAGGTCACCGGTGAAGAGGAGTCCGGAGACAGTCCGATCGAGATCCTCACCGATAGCGTCGGCCGTCAAACACTGCGTGATGAACTCACGCTCAACGGCGAACTGCGCCGAGACGAGCTCTCGACAATCAACTCGCCCTTCGACGGGCGAGTCAGCCAGGTCGGCATCGCCGACGGAGACGAAATCGCAGCCGGTGATGTGATTCTGTCCCTCGACGGCCGGCCGGCGGTCGCCGCCAACGGCGATTTCAGTTTCTACCGGGCCCTCGACGTCGGTTCTGACGGTCCCGACGTGTTGCAGCTCGAACGCATTTTGTCCGAGGCCGGTTACGACCCCGGCAACGTAGACCGTCTCTACACCGAGGCCACACGGGCGGCGTTGCGCAACTGGCAGATCGATTACGGCTACGGCGGCGCTACACCCGAGCCAGAGGAAACGATCATCATCAGCCTCCAGCCGAGCAACGGGTACCAGGTCGGCGATAAGGACACCAAGGCGATTCTGATCGGCCCGTCCGTGCCAGTTCCAGGCGACACACTGGTCGCCTCGGGCGGCGGTGCCGGCATCATCCCGTTCCAGGACGATTCGATCACGGCCATCGGTGTGCAGAGCACCGAAGCGACGATCACCGAGGGCGACACGCTCAACGTTGTCCTTACCGCCAACCCTGCCCCGGTGGTCGATACCCAGATCCAGCTTGCGTTCGGTGGTGACGCGACCGGTGGCGATCTCGACGACATCGCCGACCCCGACATTGATGTCGACTATCTCGACGACCCACTTGAGGATTCTCCGATCGTTTGGCCCGCAAATGCCACCACCGTCACCCTGACGCTGGAGACGTTCACCGACACCGTCGACGAAGAAGACGAAACGTGGACGATCAGTATCACGCCAGAGCAGCCGATCGGTGGCGGGATCAACTACGACCCAGCGCCGCTCAACACGCTCACGGTCACCATCGAGGACGCCACGCCCGATGAAGTGCCGACATTCGAGCTCACGATCGAAGCCGGCGACGATGAGATTGACGAAGGCGAGGTGGCGACGTACACCGTCACCGCCGACCGCGAGCTCGGCCGTCCGGTCGAGGTTCGGTACTCGCTCACTGGCACGGCCACAGAGGTCGACGACTACGACGAGCAGGACACCGACCCGAGTTTCGTCTTCCCGGCCGGGGCCGACGAGACCACCGTGACGATCGCAACGGTGCAGGACACCACGATCGAACCGACCGAATCCCTCACGATGACGCTGCAGCCCTCCGACGATCCCACCGACGAGTATCTGCTGGGATCCTCGATCTCGGGCACCGTGCGCATCCAGGACGAGGACGAACCCGAACTCACCATTGTCGGTTCCAAGGTCCGCGTCGCCGAAGGCGGTGCCGTTGCCGTCACGATCCGAGCCGATGAGGCGCCCAGCAGCGATATCTCCGTCGACTACCAGGTCGGCGGAACCGCCACGATGGGAACCGACTTCTCGGTGCTCACCGGCACGATCACCTTCCCTGCCGGAGCCCGACAGGTCGACCTGCTCGTGCAGACGCTCGACGACGATGTGATCTTCGTTCCGAGCGACATGATCATCGCCGACTGGCCCGCTCGGGTCGGCACGGTCTTCGTCGATGAGGGCGAGACGGTCCAGCTCGGCCAGTCGCTGCTGACGCTCACCGAGCCCGACTTCACGATCACCCTCTTCGCCAACCCCACGGACCGCTCCGAGATCGCCCTCGGGCAGGTCGTCACCGTCGAACTCGAGGCAGGTGACCAGGAGGTCGAAGGTCGCATTGTCGAACTCGACGACGCAGCGATCATCACCGACAGCGGAGGCGAACGCTACGAGGGAGTCGTCGACGTCACCGGCGAGCTCGCTGCGGTCGATGGCGCAACGGTTCGCATCGAGGTGGTGCTCGATGAGCGCATCGATGCCATGGTCGTTCCCCGGGCAGCAGTCTTCCAGGACGCCACGGGCAATCCCAGCGTGCGGGTCATCGATGCCGAGACGCTCGAACAGCGTGTCGTCGCCATCGAAACCGGCATCCAGGAGGGGTCGTATACCGAAGTCCTGTCAGGCCTCGACGGCTCCGAGATCATCGTGGTCGACGTCACCAGCGGATGAGCGACACGCCGCTCCTCCGCCTCGACGAGGTCTCTCGCATCTACGGCGAAGAGGTCAAAGTCCACGCGCTCGACGGCGTGAGCCTCGACATCGAGGTGGGCGAGTTCGTCTCGATCGTCGGCCCATCCGGTTCCGGGAAGTCGACGATGCTCGGGCTGCTCGGTCTGCTCGATCTGCCGAGCCTCGGCACCCTTTCGGTCGACGGCACGTCGGTCGCCGATCTGTCCGACCACGACCGCAGTACCCTGCGAGGCGAGGTCGTTGGCTTCATCTTCCAGCAGTTCCATCTCATCCCCCACCTCGACGCTCGGCGCAATGTCGAGACGGCGCTCCTCTACCGCCAGATGTCGCCGAGGGAACGCAAGCATCGAGCAATGGATGCGCTCGAGGTCGTCGGCCTCGCGCCTCGGCACGAGCATCGACCGGTCCAGATGTCGGGCGGCGAGCAGCAACGTTGCGCGATTGCCCGGGCAATCGTCACGGAGCCGAAGCTGCTGCTGGCCGATGAACCAACGGGCGCACTCGACTCCACCAACGCCGCCAACGTGATGGAGATCTTTCGCGATCTGAACGACGGCTCTCGGTCGATCGCGATCGTCACCCACGACCCCGCCGTGGCAGCGTCGGCCGACCGACGTATCTCCATGAAGGACGGCAAGATCGTGGCCGACGATCAGCTGAGCGGTGGCGCAACCGTCTCGAGCTTTGGCGGCACGCTGGGCGGCGCATCGTGAGAAGCGTCCGCGATCTCGTCGGCGTCGCCGTCGCCGGCCTCACGGCGCGATGGAGCCGCACCCTGCTCATCATGCTCGGGCCGATCATCGGCGTGAGCGCAATCGTCGCCGCCGTGGGGCTCACCGAGTCGGCCAAGGGCGACCTCCAGGAGACACTCGCCGCCCTCGGCGACAACCTGATTCGCGGTGAAGCGGCCGCGTCCTTCAGCGCCGACGCTCCGATCTTCACCGAGGACGTCGTCGAGCGCGTCAACCGCTTGGCCACGGTCGAGGGGTCGACGGCGACCAAGGCGGTGAGCGGCATCATCACTACCCCCTACGAGGCGGCCCGCAGCTACTACACCGCCTTCCCCACACCGGTGCTCACGGCCGACGAGCATTTTCTCGATGTCATGCAGGTCGAACTCGTGTCAGGTCGATGGCTCAACTCCTTCGACCAGGACACTGCCGCCCGCACCGCCGTGGTCGGGATCGGCCTCGCCGACGAATTTGGCTTCCGCGAAGGAAACCGAACCATCAAGCTCAACGACCTCGACTACGGCGTCGTCGGTGTGGTGGGGCGCTACCCGCTCGATCCGGTCTTCGACAATGCCGTGATCATTCCGGCGTCGACCGCCGACGCTGATTTCGACGTCGGACTCGAACCCGACACGGTCTATGTCCGCTCAGACCCGGCCTTCACGCTGGAGACCGAGGCCGCTCTGCCGGTGGCCATCAACCTCGGTGGCGACATCGAGACCAGCACCACCGTGCTTTCCGACGCCCTCGAGGCCGAGGCCGCCGCCGACAGCACGCTCCAGATCATCGTCGCCGCCATGGGCCTGCTCGCCCTGATCGTCGGCGGCGTTGGTATCGCCAACGTCATGTCGATCTCGGTGATCCAGCGTTCGGCCGAGATCGGTATCCGCCGAGCGCTCGGTCACGGTCGCTCGTTGATCGCCTGGCAGTTCTTGATCGAGTCCGTCGCCATCGGACTGCTCGGCGGGCTCGCCGGAGCGTTCGTCGGCGTGGGCATCGTTGTGTACGCGAGCCGCATCGCCGGGTGGGTCTTCGTCCTGTCACCCGAACTCGACCTCTTCGGCATCCAGCTGCCATCGCACTATGTCGGTGTGCCGACGCTCTACCTCATCGGTGTGGGGGCAGCACTCCTCACGAGCGTGTTCGCCGGCCTCTACCCGAGCGTCAAGGCAGCCCGGCTCGAACCGCTCGAAACCCTCCGTCTGGGCTGATCTCCGGCGGGCGAGACGTCCTGGGGCATTTCGTCCGCAGCGCCTCTTCGCCGGGTGTTTTCCGTGGGTCGAGTGTGGCTGCGCGAGACTCGGCGACCATGCGCCACGAGATCGTCGCTCCGACCGACTGCACCATTGTCGAGATCCGGCCAGAGCCGGGTGATTCGGTGCCGGCCGGGGTAACGATTGCGATCGTCGAGATGATGAAGATCGAGCGGCTGGTGGAGGCGCCGGCGGAGGGAGTGGTCACCGAGGTTCGCGTCTCGGCAGGAGAGGTCGTGAAGGCGGGACAGGTTTTGGCGATCCTGGAGGAGCAGTCGATTGCTACGACCGCCGCCGCCGACGATCCCAACGATGGCGCTGCAGACGAGCGGGCCGACCTCGCGGAGTACCACGCCCGCCGGGCGCTACTCGATGATGAGGCCCGGCCGGAGGCGATCGCGAAGGTCCACGCTCGCGGGCGTCGAACCGCCCGTGAGAACCTGGCGGATCTGGTCGACCCGGGCAGCTTTCAGGAGTACGGCAGTTTCATGTACGCCGCCCAGAAGGGCCGTCGAGATGTCGACGACCTGATCCGCAACACGCCGGGTGACGGCATCGTCGGCGGTTTGGGCACGATCAATGCCGAGCACTTTGGCGAGGAGGCGTCGCTGGTCGGTGTGATGTCGTACGACTACACCGTCCTCGCCGGCACGCAGGGGTTCCGGGGCCACGAGAAAAAGGACCGCCTGCTGCCGGTCGTCGATCAGTTGCAGGTGCCGTTGGTGTTGTTCGCCGAGGGCGGCGGCGGCCGTCCGGGCGACACCGACACGCCGTTCCTGGCCGGTCTCCAGCTGCATTCGTTCGCATGGATGGGGCGCCTGAGCGGGTCGGTGCCGTCCGTTGCGATCGTCAGCGGACGCTGTTTCGCCGGCAATGCGGCCTTGGCCGGCGTCTGCGACGTCATCATTGCCACCCCTGATGCGAACCTTGGCATGGCGGGTCCGGCGATGATCGAAGGCGGCGGGCTCGGGAACTACCGGCCAGAGGACATCGGGCCCGTTGACGTGCAGACGACCAACGGCGTGATCGACCTTCTCGCCGACGACGAGGCCCATGCGGTGGCGCTCACCAAGCACTATCTCGGGTTTTTCCAGGGGAGCCGAACGGACTGGGAAGCCCACGACCAAGCCGCAATGCGCGACATCGTGCCCGAGAACCGCAAGCGGATCTACGAGGTTCGCGACGCGATCACGACACTGGCCGACGTCGACTCGGCACTCGAGCTGCGACCAAATTTCGGCAAGGCGATCGTGACGACCCTCGCCCGTATCGAAGGGCGACCGGTCGGGATCATCGCCAACGATCCCGGACATCTCGGCGGGGCGATCGACGCCGACAGCGCCGACAAGGGCGCTCGGTTCATGCAGCTCTGTGACGCCCACGGCCTGCCGATGATCTCGCTGTGCGACACACCGGGCTTCATGGTCGGCCCCGAGGCCGAGCAGACCGCACAGGTCCGGCATTTCGGCCGCATGTTCGTCGCCGGTGCGAGCCTGACGGTTCCGTTCGTCACCGTGATCCTGCGCAAGGCGGTCGGTCTCGGCGCGATGGCAATGTCGGCCGGCTCGATGCACTCGACACTGCTCTCGGTGGCGTGGCCGACGGGCGAGGTCAGCGGTATGGGCATCGAGGGTGCGGTGAAGCATGGGGCTCGACGAGAACTGGACGCCATCGACGACCTCGAGGACCGTGAGGCCCGCTATGACGAGCTCGTCGAGCGGATGTACGACGCATCGAAAGCGCTCAACGCCGCGGCCCACGGGGAGATCGACGATGTGATCGATCCTGCCGACACCCGTCGTCGGGTGACGCAGGTGCTTCGTCGTCCGTCACAAGCACCGAGGGTGAGGCGACCGATGGTCGACACGTGGTGAGGGCTATGCCGTCGCCGATCGGAACGCCTCGACATAGCGGCTGAGTTCATCGAGCGCCTGCTCGTCCGTGGCGCCCAGGCGGACATTTCCCCGAAAGTCAGTCACGCCGGCCGCCGTCAGCGTTGGCACAGCTGCCATCGTGGCTTCGAGATCGACCGCACCGGCGTCGTCGACGACGCTGGGCAGGTTTCCGACGACACCGAGGCCGCCGGGATCACGCCCTTCCGCTTCCACGGCGGCTCGCATCCGGGTAATGCCTGCAGTGATGTCGGCGGCGTCGTCACCCCATGGGATCCAGCCAGCACCGAAACGGGCCAGACGCCGCATGGCACGCGGCTGGGTCGTGCCGCTGACCCAGATCGGAACGGCACCGCCAACCGGCTTGGGCTCCTGCCAGATGTGGTCGAACTGAAGTCGGTCGTCGACGAACTCAACATCGTTGCCCGACCAGAGTGTTTGGCAGACGGCCAGGGTGTGATCGAGTTGGCGGCCTCGCTCGGCGAACGAAAGCCCTGCAGCGAGGTACTCGTGTCGCTGCCAGCCGACACCGACACCAAGGTCGAGTCGGCCGCTGGACAACACGTCGATCGTGGATGCCGTCTTCGCCAACACAACCGGGCGCCGAAGCGCGGCGAGCAGGATGTTGGTGGTGAAGCGCACCCGCTCGGTCACGGCGGTGAGGTGAGCGATGACGGTCAACGGTTCGAGCCAGTGACCATCAGGACCGGTCGGCTGTCGTCCACCAGCAATCCCACCCTGGCTCGGGTCGGCGTAGGCGTCGAGGTCGGGCCCGAACGCGACATGGTCGGACACGGCGAGCCGGTCGATGCCGGCCTGATCGGCGAGTCGAGCCCGTTCAGCCAGGTGCTCCCACCCGCCGGGATCGGCGGCACTGAAGGTGACGAGGGTCAGCGAGAGCTGTGGGGCCATGCCAGAGCGTGGCGCCCCGGCCGGAGTCGACGCAAAACGATCGGCTCAGGAGCGACGACGGCCCCCACGCCGACGGCGCCCGTCACCGGTATCGGCGGGGGCGCTTGCCGGCTCGAACTCGACGTCGGGCACCGGAATGGTGCCGTCGAGCACTGCGCGCATGCAGGCCAAGTGGGCTGGTTCGTTGCCACAACAGCCGCCGATGATGGAAACCCCTGCGGTGCGGACGCGATGGGCGTGAGCACCGGCGACCTCGGGCGAGCCGGAGTAGGCGAGTTCGGCGCCTCGCCACTGCGGGATACCGGCGTTGGCCTTGGCGATCACCGGAATATCGCCCGCGACCGCCACCATCTGGACGAGTGCTGCCTCGGTGTCGGGCAGGTTGTTTCCGCAGTTCGCCCCCATGGCGGCGACACCCAGTTCGCGAAGCCGGACACCAGCGGTCGTGCCGTCGACACCCATCATCGTGCGACCGGCCGTGTCGAAACTCAAGGTCACGGCGATCGGGAGGTTCGAAACGGAGCGGCAGCCGTCGATCGCCGCTTCGATCTCCTCCATCGATGACATCGTCTCGATCCAGAGCAGATCGGCACCTCCCTCGGCAAGGCCCGTCGCCTGCTCGGCGAAGACATCGGCAGCGTCGGCCGGGTCGAGCGCACCGAGCGGCGCGAGAAGTTCACCGGTCGGACCCATCGAGCCCGCGACGAGGACCCGACGCTCAAGCTGGTCGACGACGTGGCGGGCGTGCCGGGCAGCCTTGCGGTTGATCTCGATGACGCGGTCGTCGAGTTTGTGCAGCTTGAGACGGAGGCGCGAGCCACCGAACGTGTTCGTCAGGACGATGTCGGAGCCTGCGTTGACGTAGGACTCGTGGAGTCCGTGGACGGTTTCCGGGTGATCGAGATTGAGGCGCTCAGGCGCGTCGCCAGCCTCGAGGCCGGCGGCCATCAGCTGGGTGCCGGTGGCGCCGTCGACCAAGAGCACGCCGCGTTCTGCGAGCAGCTCGGTGAGCACAGTTGACGTGGTCATCGCTCCGAACCGTACGGTTTGCCCCGTGGCTAACCACGCACGGGGATGATCAGCGGTCGCGCAGTTCTCGGCGCAGGATCTTGCCCGAGGCGCTCTTCGGGATGAGGTCGATGACCTCCATCAAACGGATCTGCTTGTAGCTCACGAGGTGCTCCCCCACGAACGCCTGCAGTTCCTCGAGCGTGAGGTCGGCGCCCGGCGCCAGTTGCACGAACGCCTTGGGCAACTCGCCGGCCGCATCGTCGGGCACGCCGATCACGGCAACGTCGAGCACCTTCGGATGCGTGGCGATGAGGCCCTCGAGTTCCGCCGGCGGCACCTGGAAACCGTTGTACTTGATGAGTTCCTTGATGCGATCAACGATCGAGAAGTAGCCGTCCTCGTCGACGATCGCGACATCGCCGGTGTGGAGCCAGCCCTCGGCATCGATGGTCTCGGCGGTGGCCTCGGGGTTGTTGAGGTAACCCTTCATCACCATCGGGCCGCGGACCCACAGCTCGCCTCGTTCCCCGACCGGCTGATCCTCGCCCGTCTCGGGGTCGACGATGCGGCTCTCGACATTGCTGACCGCAACGCCACTGGTGCCGGGCTTGTTGCGGCCCTCGGGCGTGCAGTGGGTCACGGGGCTGAGCTCGGTCATGCCGAAGCCCTGGACAACCTCACAGTTGATGCGCTCGGCGCACTCGTTCTGCAACTCGACGGTGAGGGGCGCGGCACCGGAGAAAACCTGCTTGACCGACGAGAGGTCGTACTGATCGACGATCGGTGCCTTTGCGAGTCCGAGCACCATCGGAGGCACGGCGAAGAAGCGGGTGACCTTGTGCTCGGCCACGAGTTCGAGGGCCTGCTCCATGTCGAAACGGGCCATGGTGAGCACGGTGACACCGTTGGTGAGCATGCCGTTCATCAGAACCTGCATGCCGTAGATGTGGAAGAACGGCAGGGCGGAGAGGCCGACCTCGTTGTCGGTGTAGACGAGGACGTGCTCCATCTGCGCAATGTTCGCCACCAGGTTGTAGTGGGTGAGCATCACGCCTTTGGGAAGACCCGTCGTGCCCGACGAGTACGGCAACACCATCACGTGATCGCGCACATCGACCTCGACCTGCGGGATTGGGTCGCCCATGAGCGAAGCGAGGGGAAGTGAACCCTCGGCGGCATCGATCGTCACGACCTCGGTGACGTCGGTGCCCTCGACCGCTTCCTGCGCGACCTCGAGGAACATCCCGATGGTGATGAGCATGGTCGCCCCGGCGTCCTGGAGCTGGTGGCGGACCTCGGCGGCGCCGTAGGTCGGGTTGATCGTCGTGAGCGTGGCGCCGGCAGTCGCGACTCCGTGGAAGACGACCGGGAACTGGGGCAGGTTCGGCGCCATCAAGGCGATGCAGGTGCCCGGGCCCATGCCTCGGGCGGCGAGTCCGCCGGCGAGGCTGCGAGATGCCTGCTCGAGTTCGGCGAACGTGTACTGGTTCCCCGCCCCGTCAGAAACCGCAATGCGATCCGGGTAGGCCGACGCCTTGTGGAAGACATAGTCGGTGATCGACATCTCGGGGATGTCGACGTCGGGCAGGCTGCTGGTGTGGATGAGGCTCACGCTGGTCTCCGGTGGGCGGACAGGCGCTCCGATCGTAGCCTCACGCCCGCGCCCGAGCGACGCCTGACGGCAGGAGGAAGGGCGGCGTGCTCCGCTGATGACGAGCGATCGGGCGAGAGGTACGGTTTCCCATGGCCTCGGTCACAAAACGCCTCCGTCGCTTCTTCCGTGAAGTCCGCGCCGAACTGCGCGGCCGCAGAGCCGGTCGGGCCGGGCTGGAGGGCAACAAGGGCTACCGGCCCGTGCGGCACATCGTGGGCCCGACCGGAAACATGTTCTCCAACGGCTGGAAGCAGATGGAGGAAGGCGCCGACGCGTATCAGCGATCGTTCGAACCTCGGATCCCGCCGAGCATCCACATCTCGCACCGCGACGCGACACGCCACAACATCCCGGTGCCGATGCAGGAGCGCATGATCGAGGACTGGCAGAACCCGGTTCCGTACCCGGACCCCTACGAGGGGCTCGACCTCACGTCAGGTCGACGATCAACGACTCGAGACCGCGAAGGTTGATCCGGCCGTTCCAGACCGGCTCGCCGACGATGTCGGCCTGACCGAACCGTTGCACGAACGATCCGATCGCGACCTCGGCTTCAAGCTTCGCGAGCGATGCACCCAGGCAGTAGTGCACACCGGACCCGAACGAGACGTGCTGTCCGGCATTCTCTCGGTGGAGATCAAGGGTCTCGGCGGTGTCGCCCCAGAACTCGGGGTCGTGGTTCGCAGCTGCGAGCGAGGTGAGCACGAACGTGCCCTTCGGAATCTGCTTGCCTCGCAGGGCAAGGTCCGCCGTTGCGACGCGGCGGCTGATCTGCACCGGCGACACCCACCGAAGAAGCTCGTCGATCGCCGTCGCCGGCATCCCCTGGTCGCGGATGATCGCAAGTTGATCGGGGTGTTTGAGAAGCTCGTACAGGCCGGTGCCGATGAGGTTGACCGTGGTCTCGTGTCCAGCGACGAAGAGGAGTTGGACCTGGTCGCGCAGTTCTTTCTTCGACATGCGGTCGCCACCATCCTCGGCGTCGATCATGGCCGTGAGGAGATCATCGGCGGGGTTCGCCGTCTTCCATTCGATGACGTCGTCGATGAGAGCGTTCATCTTTTCGGCCGAACTGCGGGCGGCGAGGATCTCGTCGTCGGTCAGCACCGGGTCGAGGGTCTTGACCAGGTCGCCGGACCAGACCTTGATCGATTCCTTGTCGGACTCCGGCATGCCCAGCATTTCGGCGATGACATCGAAGGGCAGCGGGAACGCAAGTCGATCGACGACGTCAGCGTGACCATCGGCCGCCATCTGGTCGAGCATCTCGTCGACCATCTCCTGAATCCGCGGCCGGAGCGCTTGGATCGTTCGGGGGGTGAACGCCTTGCTAACGAGACGCCGCAACCGGGTGTGGTCGGGCGGGTCGATACCCAGGATCGAGCGGCTCGGTTCGAGCTCATCGAGCTCCTCCAGCAACCGACTGCGATCGAGCATGGTGAGGTCGGCGTTGGCATCGTCGACACTGAGTTCAGGATCGCGCAGGACGGTGAAGACGTCGTCATAGCGGAAAAGACCCCACTGGCCCGTCAGCAGGTGGTGAACCGGATCCGCAGCGCGCACCTCCGCCAGGTGGGGCCACGGGTTCTCGATGTACCCGGGCTCCAGCGGATTGAAGAAGACCTGGTCGGCGGTGTCCGTCATGTCGACGAGGCTAGGGCGCCGGTCACGATGGGTCGAACTATCGTGCCCCCATGTCCGCCGACGACATCGACGAGCTGTTCGACGAGGGCGTCGCGCCGTGGGACGGACGTCGGGTACCGATGACCCTCCTCGGCGGGTATCTCGGCAGTGGGAAGACGACGTTGCTCAACGATCTGTTGCGTCGCACCGACCGCCCGATCGCCGTGTTGGTCAACGACGTCGGCGAGATCAACATTGACGCTGCCCTTCTCCAGCGGCGTTCCGCCGACACGATTGAGCTCACCGACGGGTGTGTGTGCTGCTCCATCTCCGAAAGCCTCGGCACCACGCTTGCCGACATGCGCCGCCGACCCACACCACCGGATCATGTGGTGATTGAGCTCAGCGGCGTCGCTGACCCCACACAGGTCATGCCCTGGGCCGAGAGTGATGGGTTCCGCCTCGATGGTGTGGTCGTTCTGGTCGACGCCACGAACTTCCGCGAGCGACTTGCCGATGAGCGCACCCGTCCGCTTCTGCTGCGGCAGCTCGAGCCGGCGGATCTCGTGATCATCTCCAAGAGCGAGCTCGTCACCGCCGACGAGCGCGACGCCGTGCGGGCCGCCGTGGCAGACCAGGCACCCGACGTGCCCGTCGTCGATGATCTCGACGGATCCCTGGGTTCGACCCTGCTTGATCTCGGCACTCGGCGCGAACGCGACGCCACGGCGACACCGCCGCCGTCGCTGCTCGATCCCCACCGCACCGAGATCGTGCCGCTCCCCCGCCCCGTCACGAGCACCGCGCTGCACGCGCTGCTCGACGGCCTGCCCGACGACACCGTTCGAGCCAAGGGCATCGCCGAAGGGCCCGATGGTTCGCGGTTGTTGATCCAGCAGGTTGGTCGACGACGGCGGATCGGCCCGCTCCCGCAGGCAGAGAATCAGGAGCCGACCGATCTGGTGGTGATTCGAGTTTCTCGTCCCGAGCCGGTGCGGCTCCGGTTGGGCAGCACGTCCCCGTAGACCTCAGGTGCCGGCGAGCGCAGCGATGACCTCGCTGAACTGTTCCATGCCCTGGCCGCCGTTCTGCTGCACGACCACATAGTTGAAGCCCCAGCGGTCACGCCGTTCCTGGAGTGTCTCGACGATCTCACCGACTGACCCGGCGATGAGGGCCGGTGACTGCGCAACGACCTCTTTCGGGGCGTTGAAGATCTGAGCGAAGAACTCGAGCGCGCCATCGCGGTCGTCGGTGATCGACGTGTTCATCGCAAGCGAGTTGATCTCCATCGAATCGAAGCGGTCGCCGGCGACCTCTTTGACCCGAGCAATCTTGCGGTCGTAGGCCTCGGGCATCGAGTCTGCGATCGCGTCCTCGCCGACGGCTCCGGCTCGAAGGTTTGCCGTGATGGCGACGATGTCGGCGTGTTCGGCAGCAACGCCGAGCATGCGGGGGCCACCACCGCCGATGATCACGGGAGGGCCACCAGGCGTGTACGGCAGCGGAAGACCGTCGTAGCCGGTGATCTGGTAGTGGTCGCCGGCGAAGTCGAACGATCCCTCCTGCCAGCAGCGTTTGATGATCTGCAGGCTCTCGATCATGCGATCGATCCGAACCCCAGGACGGTCGTAGGGCATGCCCGACTCGTCGTAGTCGGTGCGCATCCAGCCCGCCCCGAGACCGAACTCGACCCGTCCTTCTGCGATGTGGTCGAGCGTCGCCATCTCCTTGGCGAGCATCACCGGGTGGCGGTAGTCGTTGCCGAAAACGAGTGCCCCGACCTTGATCTCGGTGGTGACCGCTGCAGCAGCGGCAAGTGCGGTCATCGGGCCGTACTGGCCGTGGAAGTGGTCGGGCAACATAATCGACGAGTAGCCCTGCTGCTCGGCGTACTTGGCGGTGTCGGTCCACGACATTCCCTCGATAGGGCCGTGGGTCTGGAGTCCAAAACGGAAGGGTCTGGGCATGGCGTTCGACCCTACGCTCCTGGCCAGGTGTCGGCGACTCGGTAACCGGTGGGCCAGGGATCGGCCGGGTCGACCAGGTGGCGCGTGACGCCAGTGATCCATGCCCGTCCGCGAATCGACGGCAGCACTGCGGACCGGCCGTCGCCCAGATCGTCGAGCACGCCATCGATCGAACCGACGAACGTCGATCCGATCACCGACCGCATCGTGAGCCGGTCGCCCAATGAAGCGAGGCCTCGGGCGTGGAGTACGGCGAGTCGGGCCGAGACACCGGTGCCCGTCGGCGAACGATCGAGTTTGCCGGGGTCGATCACGGACGTGCTCTGCAGCTCGAAGCCGGCCGGCGTGCGCTCGAGGGGTCCGGCGATCTGACAGAACGAGAGGTGAGTCCATTCTGGATACTGCGGGTGGGAGAAGCCGAGCTGCTCGTTAGCAGCGGCGGTGATGAGTGCACCGACCTCAGCGAGTTCGGCGGCCGCGCCTGGTTCCACGGCCAGGCCGAGGTCTGCAGCGTCGACGAGCACGAAGCTGTCGCCACCGAAGGCCGTGTCGACTCGAATCGGCCCGATTCCGGGCACGTCGAGAGTCGCATCGAGGCGATCAGCGAACGACGGGAGGTTGAACACCCGGATCCGTTCAGCCTTCCCGTCACGGCATTCGGCCTCGACGGACACGGTGCCGCCGGGTGCTTCCATCGTGAACCGGGTGATCGGCTCGACCATCGGCACTCGGCCGGTCTCGAGCAGCACCGTCGCGACGCACATGGAGTTACTCCCCGACATCGGCGGGGTGTGGCACGGCTCCATGATGATGAAACCCCAGTCGACGTCAGGCAGGCGCGACGGGACGAGCAGGTTCACGTGACGAAAGACGCCACCACGGGGCTCGTTGAGGACAAGGTTCCTTAACGTCTCGTCCTGATCGATCCAGCGCGCTTGTTCCCAGAGTGTCGCTCCGGGTGGCGGTTCGACGCCACCGACGATGACGTCGCCGACCTCGCCCTCGGCGTGGCAGGTGACGATCTCGATGGCGCCGGTCAGGTCGAGTCCGTGGGTTCCGTCCATGGTTCGAAGAGTGTCACACGCGCGTCGACGCAAGGCGTACGCTGCGCGCATGGAGGCCCGCTCCCCCGTTCTGGTCGTGTCGATCGACGGCGTTGCGCCCCGCCATGTCACCCGGGCGACCATGCCGACGCTGACCACCCTCGCCCGGGAAGGGGCGTCGTGTTTCGGTGCTCGCGCCGTCGAACCGCCCTGGACGCTCCCTGTTCACACCACCATGTTCCGCGGCATCGATCCGGCGACCCATGGTGTGCTCGACAACACACCGATCCCGCTCAACTCCGACGCGCCGTCCTTCCTGAAGGCCGGTCGTGCTGCCGGTCGCACCACGGCGATGTTCGTGAACTGGGCGCCGTTCGACGCCGTCATCGAACCTGACGCGGCGGAGCATCGGTTCGTGATCGACGGCGGCTACAACCCCGACGAGGATCGACGTTCGACCGACGCCGCGATCGCGACACTCACCGAAGGTCGCCACGACCTCGCCCTGGTGTACCTCGCTCTGCCCGATCTCGTGGGTCATGACCACGGCTGGGACAGCGACGAGTACGTCCGTGCCCTCACCATCACCGACGCCCATTTCGGACGCCTGCTCGATGCGCTCGGGCCGGCGTGGTCAGTGCTCGTCACGACCGACCATGGCGGGGTCGGCCGGAATCATGCCGACCTCGTGCCGGATGTGCTGGAGACTTTTGTGGTCGTTCGCGCTGCCGACCGCGTGGCGCCGGCCACGTGTTGGTCGGACGTCACCACGCTCGCCATCGCGTCAACGGTCGCCGACCTCGCCGGGTTCGAGCCTGATCCGCGCTGGGAGGGACGATCCCTGCTCGGCTCGGAAATCCCCATCGTCGACCTTCTGCTCGAGCGGCTCGCCGACACGGCAGGCGAGTCCTACGGCGAACGGGTGACCATGCTCGATCATGCGCTTCAGTCGGCGGCCCTCGCCTCGACCGACGAGGCCGGCGCAGACATGGTGCTGGCGTGCCTGCTGCACGACATCGGGCATGTGCTCGGCGATGCCGGCCGGTGGGGCGATCCCGGTCACAGCGAGGTCGGCGCCCGAGCGCTGCAGGCCTGGCTCGATCCGGGTGTGGTCGAGCCGATCCGAGGCCATGTCGATGCGAAGCGATATCGCGTCGCCGTCGACCCGGACTACCACGAGCACCTAAGCCTCGCTTCGCAGATGTCGCTCGCCGAACAAGGCGGGCCGTTCAGCCCCGAGGAGGCCGATGCCTTTGCGGCCAGGCCCTTTGCTCCGGAGGCCCAACGACTGCGGGCCTTCGACGACGACGGAAAGGTCGAGGGGCTCACGATTGCACCGCTCGACTCGTATCGGCCCATGTTGGAGGACGCACTCGCTGCCCACCGTCCGGTCGATCCGGCGTGGGCCCGAGACGCCTGCCGGTGTCCGTTCTGTCGCGACCCCGGCAACGACCAGCACCTCATTGATGCGACTGCGCTGGAAGGGTGGACGACCATCTCGTCTCGCCACCTCGACGGCGAGCTTCGGGTCGTGCTCCATCACGAGTCGGGTGAGCGCCACGACGGTCGGATCCCGCTCGCTGTCCATGCGTCCATCCATCCCGACCCCTGGCCGGTCGATGCCGCAGACGAGCTTCGCCACACCAGCACCGACTGGCCTGACGATCACGGTCCCTTTGTCGACCAACTCGCCCGACGAGGGCTTGCACTCTTCCATGGCTGCGGGGTCGAGCCCGGCACGGTGCTGACCGTCGGCAATCACATCGGGTTCGTCCGCAACACGAACTACGGCGAACTCTTCGACGTGGTCGCGGAGCCTGACCCGATCAATCTCGCCTATACCCCGCTCGGCCTGCCGGCCCACACCGACAATCCCTACCGCCGTCCGTGCCCCACGGTCCAGCTTCTGCACTGTCTGGTCGCCGCCGACGAGGGAGGAGCGAGCCGGTTCGTCGATGGGTTCGCCGT
>JAKMFW010000024.1 GCA_022425325.1 Acidimicrobiales bacterium
CTCGTGAACTTGATCTCACATCCAAGGAATTCGCGCTGCTGCGCTACTTCATGGCTCACGTCGACCAGGTCCTGTCCCAGGAACACCTGCTCGAGCACGTCTGGGATGAGCACGCCGATCCGTTCACTAACACGGTGCGGGTCACTGTGGGCACACTGCGTCGCAAATTGTCCGAGGACGACGAGACCCAGGCGATCGAGACCGTGATCGGATCCGGGTACCGCCTGGTCGACCCTGGTGCCGACGCTGATGGCTGACGAGACCCTGGCTGTGCGCGCCGCCGAGGCGCTGCCCGGGTGGGCCGGCTCGATCCGGTTCCGTCTGATGGTGCTCTACTCGGTCCTGCTCTTCGGGCTTGCCACCGTGGTGGTCGGCGGCATCTATGCCGGGCTCGCCCGAAGCCTCGAGGACCAGGACGTCTCCCGCACCGAGGCGGCCGCCGTGCTGTTCCGCGACGCCGACGGTCGCGACATGATCCGCACGCTCGAGTTCGAAGTCCAGGACCCGCTCGCCGTCTTCGAGCGCGAGGTCAACGAGCAGGCGCTCGATCAGCTCCGCACGTATGCCTTCGGTGCGCTCGGCCTGCTGTTCATCGGCAGTCTCGGCGTGGGTTGGTTCGTCGCCGGTCTCGTGCTTCGACCCGTCGGGCGCATCACGGCTGTTGCCCGCGAGATATCCGGTACCGATCTCTCACGCCGTATCGAACTCGAAGGGCCTGACGACGAGTTGAAGCAACTCGCCGACACCTTCGACGACATGCTCACCCGACTCGACGAGGCGTTCGAGAACCAGCGGGACTTCATCCACGAGGCCAGCCATGAGCTCCGGAACCCGCTCGCCGTCATCCGCACGAATCTCGATGTCGTGCTCTCCGACCCCGACGCTGAGGCCGAGGAACTCCGGTCGGCAGGCGAGGTCGTGGGCCGCTCTGCCGAACGCATGACCACGCTCGTCGACGACCTGCTCGTCTATGCCCGCCATGGCACTCGTGCGATGCGCGAGGAGGAGTTCGACCTCGCCCAACTCGTCAGTCATCTTGCGGATGAGTTCGCCGCGCCGGCCGACGCCGCGGGCTTGGCGCTCACCAAGCAGCTCACCGCCGAGGTCCTCCCGGTGTGCGGGGACGCTCCGGCGGTTCGGCGCGCCGTCGCCAACCTGATCGCCAACGCCGTGCGCCTTGCCCCCGACGGCACCAACATCACGGTGGCGGCCGACCGCTTCGACGACTGGAACTTCGTTTCCGTCGCGGATGACGGCCCCGGTATTGCGCCGAAGAACCATGTCCGGGTGTTCCAACGTTTCTGGCGCGGCGACCGCGAGGAGGCCCGCCAACAGGGCCGTTCCGGTCTTGGACTCACGATCGTTCGCCAGATCGTCGAGGCACACGGCGGGCGGGTCGATCTCGCCTCCGACATCGGACACGGGTCGACCTTCGTCCTTTGGTTTCCGCGGAGCCTTGCGTCGCCGCGGCCCGAAGTCGGCGTCTGACCGAGTCGGTCAGCCGAGCGTCTTCCACTCGACCTCGACGTCGAACACCCGCATGCCACGGGCCTCGTAGTTCGCTCGAGCATGAGGGCCGTCGAGCGAGCAGGTATGGAGCCATACCCGCTCCACACCCTCGAACGAGAATCCGTGATGGAGTGCTTCGGTGAGGAACCAACCGCCGAGGCCGTGACCGTGAACGTCGGTGCCGAGGCCGAAGTAGGTGATCTCGACACTCGACCCCTGCAGTTCGTATTCGCAGTACCCGGCCGGTACGCCTCCGACGACACACGTGATGTGCCGGTAGCCGGGAGCCGAGATCGTGGTCTCCCAACGGTCGTCGTCGAAGACGTTGCGGTCGGTCCAGTGCCATGGCTCGCCGACGTAGTGGTACAGCCAACGCGCAAACGGCACCGTCATCCGCTCGGCGACGACGATCTCGGCGTCGAGTCGAGCGGGCGTGGGCGCAGGAATCAGCGTCGGTTCGGTGATCTCGAGGTGCCAGGTCGTGACCTCGACGGCACCCGGCGTGTTTTCGTCGATCGGTTGCATCCGGGTTGGGTCTCGCACACGTTGTAACGAGCGAAGGTCAAAATCTTCACGTCGATTTTCTCGGCAGCTTACGAGACCTTTCGCCTTCACCCCGTACCTTTCGCCTATGGATCGAAACCCGATCAACGAACTGCCCGACGAAAATCCCCCTGATTCGTCGGGCTTGCCCGCCGACGAGCGGCCGCCTGCAGCAGACAGCACTGAGCTGGGTGATGCCCCCTCACCCTCCTCGACTCCGTTCTCACCGACGGATCCTGTGGCCGGCCGCCCGGCGGTCTCCTCGTCAGCTCCGATCCCGCCGCCACCGCCGCCCCCCGGCGGTGACG
>JAKMFW010000032.1 GCA_022425325.1 Acidimicrobiales bacterium
CGAGATCCGACTCGTCGAACCGGCGGAGGAGTCCGAGATCACGACTGCCGGCACGGTCGGTGAACTGCGCTTCCGGGGTGTGACCGTGTTCGACGGCTATCTCCCCGCCCCGGCCGGGACCGAGACCACGTCGGAGGACGACGTGTTCGACGCCGACGGCTGGTACCGCACCGGCGACCTGTTCGAGTACGCCGGCGCCGACAACCCGCCCCGCCTGTTGCGTTTCGTCGACCGGGCGAAGGACATCATCATCCGGGGTGGCATGAACATCAGTGCGGCCGAACTCGAGGCGTTGATCGCCGACCATCCCGCCATCGTGGAGTGCGCAGCGGTCGGCTTCCCCGATCGGGATCTCGGCGAGAAGGTCGGGGTGTTCGCAGTAGCGGCGCCCGATGCCGATCCACCGTCGCTTTCGGACGTGACCGCTCACCTGCGCGAGCGTGAGATCGCCAGCTACAAGCTGCCCGAACGACTTGAACTGATCGACGCCCTTCCCCGCAACCCGGTGGGCAAGGTCGTCAAACCTGCATTGCGTGAACGCTGGAGCCGCCAACCATGACCAACATCCTCGGAGTCCATCAGACCGACTTCGCCAACAATCTGGCCAAGACCGACGGCGATATCGCCGACCTCACCGCCGAGGTCGTGGCAGCGACCTTGGCCGATGCAGGGATCGGGGCCGACGCCGTCGAGAGCATCCATGTCGGCAATGCCTTCGGGCAGCTCTACACCGGTCAGGGGCACCTCGGTGCCATGCCTGCGACCGTCGAGCCGGCGCTGTGGGGCGTGCCTGCGATGCGGCACGAGGCCGCGTGTGCGTCGTCGTCGATGGCCGTGTTGGCCGGCATGGCCGAGATCGAAGCCGGCCGCTACGACTGTGTGCTGGTGCTCGGGATCGAGCAGGAGAAGACTATGCCGGGCGGTCCGGCAGCGGCGGTGCAGACGGCGGCGGCGTGGGTCGGGCACGAGACCGAGGGCATCGAGTTCTTCTGGCCGTACGCGTTCGAACGGGTGGCGGGTGAATACGACCGTCGCTACGGCATCGACGAACAGCATCTGCGGGCCATCGGTGAACTGAACCTGCGCAACGCGAAGGACAACCCCAACGCCCAGACCCGGGCATGGGCGTTGACGCCGGAGTCGTTCCAGGCCGACGACGAAGCCAACCCGATCGTGGAGGGTCGCCTTCGCCGCAACGACGTCACCCAGATCACCGACGGGGCGGCCGGCGTCGTGCTGGTGAGCGACCGCTGGCTCGCCGAGCACGGACGCAGCGCCCGCTCGGTCATCGGCGGGTGGGGCCACACGACCGTCGGCCTGCCGATCGATCAGAAATTCGAGCGGAGCAGCGACAGCGACTATGTGATGCCGCACGTGCGGCGGGCGATCACCGACGCGTTCGATCGGGCCGGGATCGGCGGTACCGACCAACTCGACGCCATCGAGACCCACGATTGCATGACCCCGTCGGAGTACATGGCGATCGATCACTTCGGCATCACGGCACCGGGCGAGTCGTGGAAGGCGATCGAGGAGGGCCGACTCGAGCGCGATGGCGACATGCCCGTCAACCCGAGCGGCGGTCTGATCGGCGGCGGCCATCCGGTCGGCGCGACCGGCGCACGCATGCTCGTCGACGCCACCAAACAAGTGAGTGGCACGGCCGGCGACTATCAGGTCGACGGCGCCGAACGAGTCGCCACCCTCAACATCGGCGGCTCGACCGCCACCACCGCATGCTTCGTGGTGGAAGCGGCCGACCGGTGAGCGACTTCGAGCACATCCTTCTCGACCTGCCCGGTCCCGACGACCACGGCATCGCAACACTCACGCTCAACCGACCCGAGGCCATGAACGCGTTCACCAACGTCATGGTGCGCGAGATGGTCGCCGCGTTCGATATCACCGACGCCGACGACACCGTTCGCTCTGTCATCGTCACCGGCGCCGGGCGAGCGTTCTGTGCCGGGGCCGATCTGAGCGGCGGCGCCGATACCTTCAACGCCTCCCGGCAACCCGACCGGGTCGCCAGGGACAACACCACTCGCGTGCCCCGCGACGGTGGCGGTCGGGTCACCACCCGCATCTTCGAATCACGCAAGCCCGTGATCGGGGCGATCAATGGTCACGCCGTCGGCGTCGGCATCACGATGACCCTGCCGATGGACATCCGCATGGCGTCGACCGGCGCCAAGATCGGTTTCGTGTTCGCCAAGCGCGGCATCGTGCCCGAAGCGGCGTCGAGTTGGTTCCTTCCCCGCCTCGTCGGCATCAGTCAGGCGCTGGAGTGGACGTACTCCGGCAAGGTGTTCATGGCCGAGGAAGCCCATCGGGCCGGCCTGATTCGAAGCCTTCATGAACCGGAGGATCTCCTCCCTGCGGCCCGTGAACTGGCCGCCTCGTTCGCGGACGGCACGTCGGCGGTCTCCGTCGCCACCACCCGGCAGATGCTGTGGCGCATGCTCGGCGCCGATCATCCAATGGAGGCCCACAAGGTCGACAGCCGCATGATCGATGAGCTCGGTCGGGGCGTCGACGCGGCCGAGGGGGTCATGAGCTTTCTCGAGAAGCGCGATGCAGCGTTCCCGGGCAAGCCCTCCACCGACATGCCGCCGTCGGTTCCCTGGTGGGACGAGCGCCCGTTCGAGTAGCTACTCGGCGTCGAGGCCGTCCACGACCCGCATGGCGTCCATCGTCGACGGGCCCACTCCGTCTGGTCCCGGCACTTCGATGATCGGGTCGTCGACGTCGTCGAACTCGAGTCGCAGGGCCTTCGACATCGTGGCGTGCATGTCGTAGGTGCAGACGATGTAGGTGAGCTCGAGGATCTCCTCCTCGGAGAGTTCACCTCGGAGCGCGTCGAACACCTCATCGGGAACCCGTCCGCCCTGCAGCACCAGCGCGTCGGTGTAGGCGAGCACGGCTCGCTCGGTGGCCGAGAAGACGTCGGCGACGGCCCAGGCTCGGATCGCCTGGATCTTCTCCTCGGGCAGCCCGACCTCTCGACATGCCTTCACATGCTGGGAGTAGACGAACCGGGAGCCGCGAGCCCAGCCGGTGCGCGTCTGCCCCAACTCCCGCAACTGCGGATCGAGCAGCCGGTTGCCCGAGCGATAGAAGCCGAACCCGCCGACGATGTGGTCGAACAGGTCCGGCACCAGGGCCGTGACCGTCCACCAGTCGCCGGGTGATCCGGTCGCCGTGCCAGGCTCGTCGACGGGGTCGCGTTCCCCGAACAACATGCCGTAGAGGGTCTGGGCGAGCTCGTGAGCATCGGCGGTGTGGACCTGTCGGAGTCGAGGCATACACCGTAAGGTAGGCCAAGCGATCGTGGCGAGTCTCGGGGAGTCTGCGATGACCGACATCAACCATCAGGTGCGGATGGAACGGCGCGACGAACGTCGGCTCGTGGCGCCGTACCGCGACGGCATCGCCTGGCGCCTTCTCGCCACGTTTGCGGCCTTCACCGTCGCATGGGTCACCATCCTGGTCGCCGGGTTCGTCGGGGCCGTCCCGCTGTGGCTTGGCGGCATCCTAAGCTTCGTCGTCGCGACGACCTTCTACATGCCGATGCACGAGGCGGCCCACGGCAATGTGTGGGGTGACACGATGAAGGGCCGCTGGGTCGAGGATCTTGTCGGCATGCTCTCGGCGATTCCGGTGGGCTTCTCGTTCAAGGGGCACCGCATCAGCCATATGCGGCACCACGCCTTCACCAATGACCCGCAGAAGGATCCCGACTTCTTCGCCCAAGGCCCGCTCCGCGACCTGCCGATCAAGCTCTACGGTGCGGTTCTGGCCCGGACCCTGTTGCCGCTGTTTGCCTTCGTGCCCGCATCCCAGGTGCTGCTGCCCCGCGCGATCCGGGAGAATCAGGCCGAACGGGTTCCGCAGGACGAGCGCTCCACGTTCCGTTACTGGTTGATCTCGACCATCGTGCTGATCGCGGCCTTCGTCGTCGGCGTGGGCGTCGAGGCGCTGGTGCTGTGGTTCATCCCCACCAGGTTGGTGGTGTGTTGGCTGGGCCTCATCTTCGCCTGGTATCCGCACCACCCAGCCGAGGGGCAGGTCGGCCGCTATGTCGACACTCGCGTTGCGGTGTTCCCCGGCTCACGGCTGGTCATCCGGGGCCACGACTACCACGCACTGCACCACCTCTTCCCGCGTGTTGTGCACTACAAGCTGCCGAAACTGTGGCAAGAGATCGGCCCACAGATGACCGTCAAGGGCGTCCGCACCGAAGGCCGGGCGCTCGGCGCCACTCAACCGATCACCTGGTAGCGACCCGCCGAGGCGTTAATCGACGAGATGGGCGGCGGCACCTCGGGCCGCGCCTTGCCGCACGTTGACGATCTTGACGGCAACATCGTTCTCGTAGTCGCCGATCTCCTCGACAATGCGGCGCAGCGCCGCCGCTGCTGAGAAGTCCATGCGTCCGACGCCGGCGAGGTCGAGCACAACGGTGTCGAGATCGTGCTCATCGGCGATCGCTGCTCGGATCAGCCGCTCGACACTCGGGATCGTGGCAAACCACAGCACCCCCTCCGGGGCAACCGTGAGGGTGTTGCCCTCCCGGACACTCGGGGTCGTGACGGACAACTCGCGGTAGAGATGGGCGAGCAGCGCAAGCCCGACACCGACCATCACACCACGTTCGACCCGTGGGGCCGACGCCAGGGTGGCCGCCAGCGTGCCGACGCCGACGAGTGCCTGCACCCGATTGGCTCGCAGTAGCGCCCAGAGATCATCGAGGCGGATCAGCTTGGCGACGGCACCGACCACGATCGCACCGAGGACCGCGTTGGGAAGCGTTTCGAGCAGCGGCGTGAGCGGAAGAGCCAAGAGCACGAAGGCACCGGTGATGGCGCCGGCCCACGCACTGGTGGCCCCCGCCAGCTTGTTGAGCGAGCTGCGGCTGAACGAACCGCCGACCGGGAACGCACCCGAGACCGCAGCGGCGAGGTTGGCGACACCCTGGCTCACCATCTCACGGTTGGCGTCCCAACGCTCACGGCCCTGAGCAGCGAACGTCCGAGCGATCGACGACGGTTCGGCGAACCCGACGAGGGCGATGACGAGCGCTGGAAGTGCGAGATCGCCGGCACGATCCCATGGGAAGTCGAACGTCAGCGAGACGAAGCCGCCATCGAGTTCGCCGACGGTCGAGCCGTCGTAGTCGACTGACCCGGAGACGATGACGCCGACCACTACGGCGACGAGTACGCCGGGGAACAGGGTGTGGAGTCGGCGACCGCCGAACATCAGCACGAGGGTCATCGCCGCAAAGCCGATCGCAGGCCACTGCCACTCCCCTGGGGACGTGAGCGCCTGGAGGGCATCGGCCAGAACACCATCGCCATCGGTCGACACGTCGAAGACCTTCGGTAGCTGGCTCGACAGAATCAAGATCGCGGCGGCGGTGGTGAAGCCGGTCAGCACCGGTTCGGACAGGAGGTACGCCACGCCGCCCAGACGCAGGAGGCCGAGCAGGATCCGGAACACACCCACCAACAAGGCGAGCAGGGCGGCGAGGGTGATGTACTCGGTCGATCCCGGGGTGGACAGCGGCTCAAGCGCACCGAAAGCTAGGAGGGCGGTGAGGGCAACCGGGCCGGTCTGCAGGTAGCGCGAGGAGACGAACAGCGCGGCGAGGATCGGCGGCAGCGCCGACGCGAAGAGGCCGTATTGGGGCGGCATCCCGGCGATCTCGGCATAGGCCAGGGACTGCGGAAGAGCGACGAGCGCGACCGAGATGCCCGCCACCAGGTCCCCGGTGGACGGCTTCGGCATGGTGGTCAAGCCCGACATCGGTCTTTAGCGTAGAGGATGCGGCGATGGGCCAACGGCTAACTTTCTCTTACACTGCCGATGTGACCTCGTCCGCCAACCCCGAGCTGGTCGTTCTCCAGGAGACGTGTCGGGCCCTTACCCGCCTTCGCGACGAGGCCGCCGCGCGCAGCCTCGCCGAACTGGTCGTGCGGCGCTACGCGAACCTCACCCGCGCCCGCGACGACGAGGCGAAACGGTCGTTCTTCGACTTTCTCGTCCGAGCGTTCGCCCCCGACCCGACTGCCGTGGCCGCCGCGATCGACGCGTACCGACGCGCCCCCGACGCCACAACCGCTCACGACCTCTGGGCAGCGTCGGAGGCTCCCCGCCTCGACCTCTTCCGTTCAATCAACCTGGCCGACGACGGCATCCACACCCTGCTCACGATGCGGGCCGACGCGCTCCGACTGCGCGACGGCACCATCGCCCCCGCCGAACGCGACCTCGCCTATCTGCTGTCGTCGTGGTTCAACCGGGGATTCCTCGAACTGCGGGCGATCGACTGGCAGACACCGGCCGAGACGCTCGAGAAGCTGATCGAGTACGAAGCGGTCCACGAGATCCGGGGGTGGGACGATCTCCGACGGCGACTCGAGCACGACCGCCGTTGCTACGGCTTCTTCCATCCGAGCCTGCCGGCCGAACCCCTGATCTTCGTCGAGATCGCACTCGTCCACGGCTTGGCCACCCACATCGAGGCGGTCATCGACGCGCCCGTGCCGAACGAGGACCTCACCGACCCCGAAGGCGCTCACCCGGCGGACACGGCGATCTTCTACTCGATCACCAACTGCCAAACCGGCTTGCGAGGCATCCCGCTCGGCGACTTCTTGCTGAAGCAGGTCACCGACGAACTGCAACGCACGGTGCCGAGCCTTCGCCAGTTCTCGACCCTGTCCCCCGTCCCGGGACTGCGCCGGTGGGTCGACGACGAAGGGAGGCACGTCGACTCGAGCGCCGACGGCCTCCGACGACTCACCGCCGAGTACCTGCTGCACGCCAAACGCGGCGACGAGCCCCGGGATTCGGTCGCCCGATTCCACCTGCGCAACGGCGCTCGACTCGAGCAGATCAATGTCGGTGGCGATCCATCACCCAAGGGCGAGGCCGAGTCGTTCGGCGTCTTGGTCAACTATCTCTACGACCCCGACCAACTCGCCGAAAACCACGAGGCGTACATCAACGAGTTCCGGGTCGCCCACGCCCCTGCCGTCGGAGCCCTGCTCGACGACGAACGTCCGAACCCGACCGACAGCTGAGCAAACCGTCGGGCAGCGGCGGCCGCTACGGTCGTGGGCATGGCGACCCTCGTCCGTCCACCCAAGGCCCCGATCGTGCTCGACCAGGTGGTCGACGATCCCGACGCGATCCGGCGGATGGCTCGCGACAACGGACCGTACTGGCAGCCCGGCCGCACGATCGCCTCCTCGAAAGCGGCCGTCGATGTTGCCGACAACGACGGCGATGACGACGACACCGACTTCACCAACGCCATGGTCGGCCCGACCTTCCGCGGGCAGTGGGCCTTCGGCGAGCCGCAGGTCGATGGCGCCGAGGCGCTGCTCCACCACGAGGGTTTCCACGACGCTGCCCGGCGAATGTACGGCTGGGACGTGATCGTCCCCGAACAGGTCTACGTCAACCTCACGACACCGATCGGACGCCAGGGATTCAGCCACACCGACATCCCCGAGTTCCGGGGTGTCGATCGCCGCAACGCGCCGGCCTGGCTGCTCACCGCAATGGGGGTCAGTCGCCTGTTCGAGGCGGAACGCATCCATATCGTCACGGCAGTGGCCTGGTTCTACCAGGGCGAAGCGGGTGGCTTCCGCTACTGGCCCGAGGGAGTCGACGGGCCCTCGATCCTGCACGACGACACCTGGAACACGGCGATCGTCGGCGACAACGACTTCATGCCGCATGAGGTGCAGCGGGTCGGGCCGAAGGGTTCGATGAAGCCGGGCGGCATGACCCTCTCGTCCGAACTCGACTACGACGGCGCCGACTGGCACATCACCGATCGGGGCTCCGTGCTCGCGACCTACCCCGACGATGCCGTCCGCCTCTCGCTTTCGTGGAAAGCGAAGCTCTACCGCGACGACGCCGAGCGAGCCGACGCCGACGCAGGTATCGGCCTCACCATCTACGATGCCATCGAAGGACTGCGGATCGACCTTGCCACCGGCGAACAGCCCGAGGAGCTCTCGGCTGACACGATCGAATCCCAGGATCTGCAGGCCCAGTTGATGCGTCGCTACTCGGCCTACGCAATCAGTGCCCCGCCGACCTAGGCGAACTCTTCGCGCACGGCGTAAGTGATCGCCGCGCCGATCGCCATGCACGTGGCGACCACGACCCACATCCACGAATACCCGAACTCGTCGATCGTCCAGCCGGTCACGAGCGGGCCGAGGAACACGCCGAGGTAGATCCCCATCTGGGTCACCCCGCTGGCGGCGCCCGCTGCGTCGCCATTGGCCCGCATGATCCCGAAATTCGTGAAGACCGGCCACGACCAACCGGCGCCGAACGCAAGGAAGGTGACGACGACGTGCAGCGCCGTGATCCGGGGAGCGAGACCCAGCATCCCAAAGGCGCCGACGCCGGCCATGAGTGCCGCCATGGAGTACGGGAGCGCCCGCATGGCGTCCATCCGGAGCCCCCAGAACAGACGGACGCCGACACCGAACGCAGCGCCGATGCTCAGGAGCCAGCCCGACATGCCCTCACCGAGTCCGGCATCGACGCCGGATGCGACGAGCCATGAGGTGAGGCCGCCGGCCGAGAACGAAAGGAAGGCGCCACCGATCATCGACCAGAAGAGCGCTCGCCGGGTCGACACCGGTCTCGCCGTGCGGAGGGTCTCGACCCCACCCGGTTCGATCACGCGAAGGACGAGAACGAGGGCAGCACCAGCGATACCGACCCCGAGAACGAACGCCGAGCGCCAGCCGAGCGTGAGTGCGAGGAGCGGCACCGTTGCGCCACTGATCATCGCCGCGGTTGGCATGCCGGATTGCTTGAGCGCGATCGCGAGGCCCAGCCGCGGAAGACGTGCCCGGGTGAGGGCCAGATTCACGGCCGTCTGGTTCGCGGCATTGACCACGCCACACACGGCGAGCAGCGCGACGATCACACCGAACGATTCGCCGATCGCAGCAATCAACCCCTGAGCGACCATGGTCGTGAGGAGGCATCCGATCAGCTGTCGACGCGGCCCCACGCGTTGGACCAGTCGACCACCCAGGATCGAGGCGAAGGTCGCTGCGAGGAAGTAGGTGCCCATCGCCCACCCGTAGGTGGCGGCGCTGACATCGAACTCGTCACGCACCTGCACGGTGACCGCACCGATCAGAAAGCCGGGGTACACGCAGCCGACGGTTGCCACGACGGTCGTGACGACGATCAGACGGTTCGAGATGTCGGCGGTTCGGTCGGTGTCGGTCACGGTCGGCAAGATCCTCGCCGACGAGGATCGCAGCAATCGACCCCAACCGCACCGACGGGCTCTCCCGTGCGCTCGTGGACGTCGAACACCGTCACGCACCACAATGGCGGCCATGGACAGCCTCACCGTCGCCCGCAGCCTCCGAGGATCGATCGGCATGCTCGCCATGGCCTGGCTCCTCGACGAGTCGACCATCCGGCGAGGTGCCGAACTCGGGCTCACCGCCGAAGGCATGGGTGGCTACGCGGTCGGTCGCCTCGGCGTTCTTGGCGACTGCCCGATCGACAATGTCGTAGGCGCTGCCTACTTCTGGGAGCCGGCGACCATGACGGCCATGGTCGAGGCAGGCCGCGCCGCCATGAGCCCGGCCGAGGGTGCATCGGTCTACACCCAGATCTGTCAGGAATGGGGAGCGGAGAAGCTCGCCGGTATGGCGGGGGTCGAGCGGCTCGGCGAGATCCTCGAGAAGGTCGTTGCGTCCGCGTCGCCACTCGGCGCTCCACTCTTCGTCGGCTGGCGCGATATGCCACGACCCGCTGATCCCGGCCCGGCCCGCACGTTCCAGCTCGCTCAGGTGATGCGAGAGCTTCGGTTCAGCCGTCATGCCGTCGCGATCCAGGCGGCGGGGATCGGCCCGCTCGAAGCGATCCTGTCGGGGCCGGCCGGTGCGTGGAACGCCAAGATGTTCGGCTGGCCCGAGCCCTACCCCGATGTCGCCGACCTCGTCGAGGCCCGCGAGACCGCTGAAGCCGCGACGGACCGGATGCACGCCGCCGACCTCGACGTGCTCACCGACGACGAACGCGCCGACCTTCGGGACTTGGCCAAGGCCGCCCGCGCCCACCAGGGCTGAACCAGAATCGAGTCCCGATGACCTCCGAAAACCACAACGAAGCCGGCTTTGATCTCGACCAGGTCGACCGCCTCCTCACCACGACCCGCTCAGTACGCAAGCGACTCGACTTCGATCGCGATGTCCCCGACCGTGTGATCTTCGATTGCATCGACCTGGCCGAGCAGGCACCGAGTGGCGGCAACGACGCAAGTCGCCGATGGATCGTGATCAAGGACGAGGCCACCAAGCGCAAGCTCGGCGAGATCTACGCCCGCAACGGCGAGTTCATGATCAATGTTGCCGATCGCCTCGAGGGCAGTGGCCACGGCAAGGAGAAGGTCTTCAGCTCGAGCGCCTACCTGGTGGAGAATTTCGCCAAGGCGCCGGCGCTCGTCATCGCAGCGATCTGGGGCATCCACGACAACTCGGGCCGTCCCGGCCTGTTCGACTCGGTGATCCAGTCCGCATGGAGCTTCAACCT
The DNA here is from genome assembly GCA_022425325.1 of Acidimicrobiales bacterium. Classification (GTDB taxonomy): domain Bacteria; phylum Actinomycetota; class Acidimicrobiia; order Acidimicrobiales; family Aldehydirespiratoraceae; genus UBA11606. The sequence continues at coordinate 10,594 of JAKMFW010000032.1, forward strand.
CGCACTGCGTTCGCGCGGCCTTGGCAGCACGTGGACAACCCTGCTCAACGCAAGTGTCGACGAGCTCGCCGGCATCCTCGGCATCCCCGACGGCATCACCACGATCGTCACCTTTCCGGTCGCCTACACGAAGGGCACCGAATTCAAGCCCGCCACCCGACGTCCGGCCGAGCAGATCACCTACTTCGATCGATGGGGCTTCACGAAGGCCCGCGCGTCCGAGGACGGGGGCGTCAACTTCGAGGACGGGCTCGGTGTGGTGGCCGAGGTCGACATCGAGGCGGCCCCTCGGAAGGTCTGGCCCTTCATCAGCGACATCGAGTTCCCGGTGGACGCCAGCGAGGAATTGCAGGGCGCAGCGTGGAACGGTGAGGCGCGGGGCCTCGGCGCCACGTTCACGGGCCACAACAAGCTCGGCGACATGGAGTGGTCGATCGAAAACCACGTCACCGACTATGTGGAAGGTCGAGTCTTCGAGTGGGGCACAGTCGACCCGGCGAGTCCGGGCGGACGTTGGCGGTTCGAGATCATGGACCAGGGCGTCGGAAGTCGGCTGCGGTTCTCGATGGAGATCGGTACCGAGAACAACCTGACGATCGGGTTCGCCGAGGCATCGGAGAATCCGGTTGCGGTGATCAACGGGCGGCGCAAACAGATCCGCACCAACATGCAACGGACCTGCGACGCTATCAAGGCCGCCGTCGAAGCAGCGGACTGACCGGTTTTCGACCGCGTCGGATGCGGTCGCCGAGGTCGAGAGCTCGCGGCGACGAAGCCGTCAGCCGTTGTGGGGCACGTACCGGTTGCCCGCATCAGGGTTGTCCGACGCGGTGATCCGATCCTGCACATCGGTCAACTCGCTGCGCGCTTCCCGGCTATAACGCGGGTTTGCCGCGACTTCGTCACCGGGCATCGGCGGCAGCGTGAAGCTCGTGTAGACGACCTTGCGCGGGTGCGCCGACGGTGGATACGCCCGGTGCAGCGTGTCGCTGCAGTGGATGGTGAGATCCCCGGTGGTCGTCTCGAGCAGCTTCGCCGGCAGATCGAGCTGCTTGTCGCGCACCGATGCGGTGGTGTTCGCCCGATGGGACCCTGCGACGACGCCGAGTGCACCACTGACCCGGTCGGCGCCCGTGACCGAGATGCCGACGGTAAGGCTGTTGCACATATAGCTGTGCAACCCCTGACCGCAGTCCTTGTGCCAGGGCAGGTCGGAGAGACCGGCAACGATGTCGAGCGGCTTCACCAGCCCCTCGCATTTGGTCGGGACCCGATGGCCGTCTCCGGTGAGATCGGCGAGGCGAGTGACCCGTTCATCGGCGAGCGTGGCTCGAACAGCTGCCGACTTCTCCTGGAAGTTCAGCGAGCGGACCGCAACCTGCGTGCCGTCGGCGTCGGTGCACCACCAGTACTCCGGATCGGCATCGCGCGCCGCAGCGATCGACTGGTCGATGTCGGCCTCGATCACTGCCATCTCCGACAGATCGAACACGCCGTGGAGATGGAGGAACCCGGCCTCGGCGAGAAAGTGGGCCAGTTCCTCCGGGTCGTCGTCAAGACCGAATCGACGGTCGAGGTCGAGCGGTTCGCCGTCGAGATCGCGCATGACAACCGCACCGGGCTCATGCACCGGCCGGCCTTCGCAGAGCGCCCGCAACGCCGGCTCCCAGTGGATCCAGTCGTCGAGTGACCCGGCGGTGATCTGCACCCGGGAGGTCATCGCCAGGCCCATCGTCGACTGTCGATCCTGGAGGAGATCGGAGAGGGCGTCGGCCTCCAACTCGGCGACGATCCCGGCCCGATCAACACCGTCAACGACCGACAGTGTGTCCCCCTCCGCCATGAGGGTGACCGCTCGGTCTCCGACGCGAAGGCCGAGCGCCGGGAGCTTCTTGAACCGCACGCCTCGCGCGGCGAGAGAACCATGGTCGGCGAGCAACGCCGGCACCATCTCGTCGAGCGCCTGGTCGGCATCGAGCGCGACCTCATCGACGTGGAGCCGACACCGGTGATCGACCGTCATCCGAGTCTCCCTTCGACGATGGCGGTGAGATGAAGGTACGCCGCGGCAGGGCGCACCTCAAGCGAGCAGCGACCGACCAGACTGTCCGATCATGGATCCCGAACGTCCACTGCTCGGCTCACCGGCTCCCGAAATCGACCTTTTCGGTCCGGACGGGACACGATGGCGTCTCTCGGATCGCCGGGGTCGGCCCGTGGTGGTGATCTTCCACCGGCACATCCATTGACTGCCCTGCACCCATCACGCCGTCGGCGTGAACCGGCAGTTGGCGGCCTTCGGTGATGCCGAAGTCGTGCTCGTCACGTTCACCTCGACCCCGGAACTCGAGCGCTATGTGCGCTGGACCGGGATCGAGATGGTCACCCTCATCGACCCGGACCGCAGCACGTACCGGGCCTACGGACTCGGGTCGGCCGGGTTCTGGCAGATCTGGGGCCTCACGAACCTGAAGCGCTCCGTGCAGATCCTTGCCGGACGCAAACTCACGGCGATCAGACGACCCACGGAGGACACTCGTCAACTCGGCGGCGACTTCGTGATCGACCGTTCCGGCACCCTCACCTGGGGCCACTGGGCCGACGGCCCCGACGATCGGCCGACCGTCCAGGCGCTCGTCGATGCCGTCCGCGCCTGCGATTGAGCCTCAACGGCGCTCAATCGACCCATCAGGTCGACCCGACGCCAGTGATCAGGGACGGAGATGTTCCAGGAGAAAGGCGTAGATGTCCGCCGACTCCTCGATGAGCTTGGCGGTCGGCTTGCCCATGCCGTGACCGGCGCGAGTCTCGACCCGCTCGAGCAGGGGCTGCTCGGAGCCGCCACCGGCCTGATGTTGGATCTCGGCGGCGAACTTGTGGGCGTGCATCGGAACGACACGGTCGTCGGACTCGGCCGTCATGATCAGCAGCGGTGAGTACTCGACGCCCGACTCGACGTTGTGGAGCGGTGAGTACTCGATGAGCCACTCGAACGCCTCGGGGTCGGCAGCATCGCCGTACTCGACGGTCCAGAAGCGACCTGCGGTGAAGTGCTGGAAGCGCAACATGTCGATCACCGGCACCTGCGAGATCACGGCGCCGAAGAGATCGGGTCGCTGCAACATCGTCGCCGCCGTGAGCAGGCCGCCGTTCGAACCACCTCGGATCCCGAGTGTCTCGGCGGTGGCGATGCCTTCGGCGAGCAGGTGCTCACCGCAGGCGATCAGATCGTCGAACACCTGCTGCTTGTTGCCGAGCGACCCCTGCTCGTGCCACGGCTCACCGTGCTCGGAGCCGCCTCGAAGGTTGGCGACGACGACGATGCCGCCCGCCTCGAGGAACGCAAGTCGGGCCGGGCTGTAGGTCGGGGTGAGGTTGATCGTGAAGCCGCCGTAGCCGTACAGCTCGACCGGTCCCGGGAGCGCAGCATCGGCGCGACGGACGACGAACATGCCGACCTCGGCGCCGTCGGTCGACACAGCATGCAGGCGTTCCACGACCAGATCGGACGGATCGATCGGCGGCTCGCTCCCCGCCCACACCTCGGTGACACCGTCCTCTGCTCGCAAGACGGTGGGAGGCTCGACGAACGACTGATAGCCGAGGAAGACGGCCGGTTCGGCGAAGCGGCCCGCGAGCCCAGTGATCGTGCCGAGCCCCGGGAGGGGAAGAGGACCGAGCTCAGTGCCGTCGGTCGAGTAGCGGGTGAGTCGAGCGGAGGCCTCGACGAGGTGGTTGAGCAGCAGCTCGCCCGCGAGAGCCGCCGACCACTCGAGCGCATGCTCGGTCTCCGCCACCAGCGTGATCCATGCGTCGGGATCAGGCGCCGCAAGATCGACGGCGACGATGCGCCCGTTCGGGGCGTTGCGGTCGGTCTGCACGAGAAAGCGGCTGTCGTCGCCGTCGGCAACATGCAGTACGACGTCGTGGGCGGCGAGACCTCGTTCGACCAGCCGAACCCATGCAGCCGGATCGACGGCGCCGCCGGACGAGATCGTGTCGCCGTGGACGGCCAGGTCGAGATACAGCAGGCCATTGCGCCGATCGGTGCCGAGCACGTCGGCGAGCACCAGGTAGCGCAGATCTTCGGTGAGCTCGACCATGTAGATGGGTTCGGGGTCGGCGTCGTTGTGGAAGACGAGCGGATCGTCGGCTTGCTCGGTGCCGATGCGGTGGTAGTGCACCGAGGGGTCCTTCACCGGTGCCGTCGACCCGGGTTCGGTCTCGGGCCAGCGCACATAGAAGAAGCCATCGCCCAGCCAGGCGATGCTCGTGAACCGCAGATGATCGAGTCGGTCGGCGAGATCCTCCCCGCTGTCGGTGCGACGAACAGCGAGTTGCTGACGGTCACTGCCCGCCTCGGCGAGCAGGTACGCGAAGAGACGGCCGTCGTCGGACAGTGCCGAACCGACGACCGCCACGGCACCGTCGTCGGACAGCGTGTTCGGATCAAGCAAGACGACCGGTTCGGCAGCACCGTGCTGGACCCAGTAGGTCGGCTGGTCGGCGAGGCCGTCGTTGTGGCTCCACACCATCACCCGGTCGGCGCCTTCCCCCCGCACCTGAGGCGGTTCCGTGCGGGGGATGTCCCACAGTTCGGTCATGCGCTCGATAAGCCCGGCCCGGTCGGGAAGCCCGGCGAGATACGGACCGGAGACGGCGTTCTGGGCGGCGACGAAGTCGGCGGTCTCGTTCGAGTCGAGGTCCTCGAGCCACCGATACGGGTCGGCGATCTCGCGCCCGTGGTGGAGATCGACCACATCACCTCGGCGTGCGGGGGGATAGGTGAAGGTCATCTCCGGAGGCTAGTCAGGGGTGCTCGGCGGCCCATCGTGCGGCCGCCACTCCCGCCCGGTGACCCGTGCTGAGACACGCCTGGATCAGGTAACCGCCGGTCGGGGCGTCCCATGCGACCATCTCGCCCGCCACCCAGGTGCCGGGACGGTCGAGGAGCATGCCGGTGTCGTCGATGGCATCAAGGGCGATGCCGCCGGCGGTCGAGATGGCGCGATCGATCGGGGCCAGGCCGTCGACCGGGATCGGCACGGCCTTGGCGAGGCCGGCGATCGCCGTCGCCTCGGTCGGCAGCCGGTTGCCGGTGGCGTCGCGAAGGAGGGCGACGTCGACCGGGCTGAGTCCGCCTTTCCGGAGCCAGGTCGACACGGAGTCCTTCGTCCGGCGGCGATCGACGAGACGGGCCGCCAGTGCGTCGGCGTCGAGGTCGGGTTGCAGGTCGATCTCAAGCCCATGTCCGCTTCGAAGTTCGGGACCCAGCGCGTAGATCGGGCCGCCTTCCAGGCCGGTTGCGGTGATCGTCGGTTCGCCTCGAACGGTGCGGCCTCCGGCGGTGAGTGCGGCGTTCTTGATCGGCACCCCTTCGAAACGTTCGAGCAGCGGGGCCGACCAGGCGACGAGCACGCCGGCGTTCGACGCGGCAAACGGCACCACCGGAATTCCTGCCGTCTCGACGTGCGCGAGCCACGAACCATCACCGCCGACCGACGGCCAGCTTGCGCCACCGAGGGCAAGCACGGTGGCACCGTCGTCGGTGAAGCCCGCCCACGTCTCCCCCGTTCGCATCGCGACGCCGAGACCGGCGAGCCGGGCGGTCCAGGCCCGAAGCAGACCGGTGGCTCGCATCGCGGCGGGAAACACCCGGCCCGACGAGCCGACAAACGTGTCGGCGCCGAGTCCACCAGCCCACGCGCGCACAGCGTCGGGCGGAAACGCCCGGATCGCGGGCTCGAGCATCGCTCGCCCGTCGCCGTAGCGGCCGAGGAACACCTCCAGCGGCTCCGCGTGCGTGAGGTTGAGTCCACTGCGACCAGCGAGCAGCAACGTGCGCCCGAACGACCGACGCTGATCGATGATCGTCACCTCGGCACCAGCGCCGGCGGCCGCCTCCGCCGCCATGAGCCCGGTGGGACCGGCTCCGACCACCGCCACCGTCGGCTGCATCACGTGCGCACCCTACGCCCCGGTGGCCACCAGCCGAGGGAAGCGGCCAGACTGACGACATGGACAAGAGGGAGCTTCCTCTCGACAAGATCGACCTCGCCTCGGGCCCCATCTTCATCGCAACGATGTTGTGGGAGGCCCAAGTGTTGAAGAAGCGACAGCAGCGCGACGTGGGTGATCTTGATCATGCAACCCTCGACGAGCTCTCCGACCCATCGCTGCCGGCCGACCCCCTCGTGCCGATCGGCTATCAGCGTGACGACACCCGCACGAGCCTGCTGATGCTGGCCGGCAACGTGGCGGTCAGCCTGGCGTTCGCCGGCGCCTACGGCACCCTCACGAAGAAGCTCTACGACAAGCGGCGCATCACCTTCACCAACCCGAAGGCGTCCTTCGCCGCCACGTTCATCGCCTGGGACTTCCTCTACTACTGGTCCCACCGGCTCCAGCACGAGCGACGGCTGCTGTGGGCCAACCATGTCACCCACCACTCGAGCCGGTACTACAACCTCTCGACCGCACTGCGACAGCCCTGGCAGGGCTACCTCACCTTCGGGATCTTTGCGCCGATGCCGCTCCTCGGCATGCCCGCTCACCACATCGCCAAGGCCGGTCAGCTGAATCTGCTGTACCAGTACTGGATCCACACCGAGACGATCGACAAGCTGCCGGCGCCGATCGAAGCCGTGTTCAACACACCGTCACATCACCGGGTCCACCACGGCGCCAACCCCCAGTACCTCGACAAGAACTACGGCGGGATCCTCATCCTCTGGGACAAACTCTTCGGCACGTTCGAGCCCGAACTGCGCCGGGTGAAGTACGGCCTCACCACGAACATCGAGACGTACAACCCCGTAAAGGTCGGCTATCACGAGACGGTCGACATCGTGAGGGACGTCGTCCGCCGCAAGGGCCTCAAGAACAAGCTGAAATCCGTGCTCGGACGGACCGGCTGGCGGCCCGCCGACGAACTCGACACCGCCGCCTAGCCGTCACCAGCTCCGGGATACGAGGGCTCGCCTTCACCATCGACCGGAGCGTCACTCACCCTGGGCCGCCGCCTGGGACTGGCGGTAGCTCACCGCCGGGTAGCGAGGCGGATGTGCCTCATCGGTGCAGGTGGGCAGCACGCGCATGGGCCAGTCGGCGTTGGCGTTGAAGAAGAACGGGATCGAGTAGCGATCGGCGGGTCCCTGGTGGGGTGGAACGAAGTGCTTCACCGACACGAACCGGTCGTTCGACCACTGTTTGAGGAGTTCACCGGTGTTGACGACGAGCGCGTCGGCCACCACCGGCGCAGCGACCCACTCCCCGCGTCGCTCAGAGCGAATGGTGAGTCCTTCGGTGTCCTGGGCGAGCAGGGTGAAGAAGGTCGTGTCGACGTGGGGCGCAATGCCGAACTCGTCGGACGGTACGTCACCCACCGGGTGATAGCGGGTCATGCGCAACCGCCAGAAGGGGTCACGCATGGCGCCGGCGAAGAAGTCGGCCGGGAGCTGGAGCGCTCGGGCGTAGACCGGCACGAGCTCGAGCGCGACCCGTTCGATCTCTGCGGCGTAGGCCTCGACCGCTCGCCGGAAGTCGGGCACGAGTGCCGGGTCGGGCCACGCCGCGTCGGCGAGCGACAGCCCCACATCCCGCTTGAAGATGATCGCCTCGTTGAGGTTGCCCTTCGCCCGCCGGGGCAGCTTGCGCTCACCCACCGGCAGGTAACCGGCACCGGGCACGACCGTGTCGGGGGTGTCCATCCGAATCGGCAACTTGGCATCGTCGGGCAAGGTAAGAAACGCCTTGGCAGCGGCAAACGCGTCGGCGGTCACCGAGGGGTCGATGCCGTGGCCGGTCAGAAAGTGGAAGCCGACCTCCTCACCGATCACCCGAACCTGGTCACCGAGAGCGTCGAGCTCGGCCGGGTCACCCGACGCCCGCCATGCGGAAACGTCGACGACCGGGATGTCGTCGTGCGTGGCAGGAGCGACCGTGCTGACATCCCATAACTCGGCCTCGGCGACGAGCTCTCGCTCTCGAGCCTCAGCAAAGTCGTCAGTGGCCACAACGGACGTTGGGATCAGGTTGCGCTAGCCGCAGCGATCGACGCGATGGTGGCGTCGAGCGTTGTGTTGAACTCATCGTCGGTCTGCTTGGCGCTCAGACCCTCGGCGAGTGCCCGGGAGAAGCTCGCGATCATGCCGTTCTGGCGGGCCAAGATCTCGTTCGATTCGTCGCGGCTGTACCCGCCCGACAGGGCCACGACCTTCAGCACCTTTGGGTGGTCGATGAGATCGGCGTAGAAGTTGTCGATGCTCGGCAACGACAACTTCAGCATCACTTCGGTGCCGTCGTCGAGCGCATCGAGATTGCGATGGATCGCCGCCTTGAGCATCTCCTCGCACTCGACCTTGGTCGGGCTGTGGATGTCGACCTCGGGTTCGATGATCGGCATGAGATCGTGATCGAGAATCTGGAGTCCGATCTCGAATTGCTGATCGACGACCGCGTCGATACCGGCGGCGTTCGCCTGCTTGACGACCGAACGCATCTTGGTGCCGAACATGCCCTTCTCGACCCCACGTTCGAGCAGGGCATCGAGATCCGGCATCGCCTTCATCACCTGCGCACCGTCGACCTCATCCGCGAGGCCTTGGTCGCACTTGAGGAACGGGACGACACCCTTGTTGTTCCACAAGAACGCCGCCGAACCCTGACCTTCGATCTCGCGATCCATGGTCATCTCGAAGAGGATCGCACCGAGGACCCGGTCGCCGTCGAAGGCGGGGCTCGTGATGATGCGGCTCCGCATCGCGTGGACCATGTCGAACATCTCATCGTCGCCGTCGCACTCGGACTCCTCGATGCCGTAGGCGAGCAGCGCCTTCGGGGTCGAGCCGCCGCTCTGATCGAGCGCCGCCAGGAAGCCGGTGCTGGAGCGGACCTTGTCGAGCATGTCCTCGTGCATGTGGGGGTTCTCCTGAGATTCCTCGGACCTCGATCACCCTACCGTTCGGTCGAGCGACGGCGAGGGTGAAAGAATCAGCCGGTGACCGCCCCCACCAACGACATCGAGATCCTCCGCGACTGGGTCGGCCGCGAGCAGGTCGTCGTCCACCCGATTGAGTCAGGCGTCGTGCGTCGCTTCGAACTCACCCTCGACCACCAGCCCGTCCTCGCCGTCGGCGACCCACTCCCTCCGATGTGGCACGTTGCCTTCTTCCTCGAGGTCGCCCCGACCGCTGGTCTTGGCATCGACGGCCACCCACAGCGCGGCGGCTTCCTGCCGCCGGTCGCTCTCCCCCGCCGTATGTGGGCCGGCAGCCGCCTCGAGTTCCACGCCCCGATACCGATCGGGGCCGACGCGGTCACGACCTCCACCGTCGATGACATCGTGATCAAGGAGGGCAAGACGGGAACCCTCTGTTTCGTCACGGTGTCGCATCGCACCGAGGTCGACGGCACGCGATGCATCGTCGAGCAGCAGGATCTCGTCTACCGCGACGACCCCGACGTCGACGCACCGAAGCGACAGCCCGAACCCGCGCCGACGGACGCCGACGTCAGCGAGACGGTCACCCCGAGCGAGGTCCTGCTCTTCCGTTATTCGGCGCTCACCTTCAACGGCCACCGGATCCACTACGACCGTCGCTATGCGAGCGATGTCGAGGGCTATGACGGGATCGTCGTGCACGGCCCCCTCACCGCCACCCTGCTCGCGAAACTTGCAGCGGACACCGGCGGTGACCTTGCGACCTTTTCGTTCCGGGGCGTCTCGCCGCTCCTCGATACGGCGCCGTTTTCGATCCACGGTCGCCGCTCCGAGACCGGCATGGATCTCTGGGCGGCCAACCCCAGCGGCGGCCTCGCCATGACGGCGAAGGCCACCTTTCGCTGACCGTCCACGACCGGGCAGACCCGAGCAGTTCTCGATCGTGCCGACCGGCGCGATGTAAGCGCTTACACCGTGACAAACAGCGACGTCTCGTGGAATAGTGGCGGGTCGAACCACGGTTTCTCAGGGGGACCACCGATGGCAACCGTCACGCTGGACAAGATCAACAAGGTGTACCCGAACGGCTTCCATGCCATTCACGATCTCGACCTCGAGATCGCCGACACCGAATTCCTCGTGCTCGTCGGTCCGTCAGGCTGCGGCAAGTCCACCGCACTGCGCATGATCGCCGGCCTCGAGGAGATCTCCGGCGGCGAGATGCGCATCGGCGACAACGTCGTCAACGATGTCGAGCCGAAGGATCGCGACATCGCGATGGTGTTCCAGAACTATGCGCTCTATCCGCACATGACCGTGCGGGACAACATCGGTTTCGCCCTCAAGCTCGCCAAGACCCCGAAGGCCGAAATCGACGCTCGGGTCGAGGAAGCGGCTCGCATCCTCGAACTCACCGAGCAACTCGGGAAGCGGCCCGGCCAACTCTCCGGTGGTCAGCGCCAGCGGGTCGCCATGGGTCGAGCAATCGTGCGCCAGCCGTCCGCCTTCCTCATGGACGAGCCGCTCTCCAACCTCGACGCCAAGCTCCGCGTGCAGATGCGAGCCGAGATTGCCCGCCTCCAGCGAGACCTCAGTGTCACGACCGTGTACGTCACCCACGATCAGGTCGAGGCCATGACCATGGGCGATCGTGTCTGTGTGCTCAAGGACGGCTACCTCCAGCAGGTCGACACTCCGCAGAACCTCTACGACAAGCCCGACAATGTGTTCGTCGCCGCCTTCATCGGCTCGCCCTCCATGAACCTCAACGAGGGAACGCTTGCAGGCACGACCCTCACGCTGGGATCGCACACCATCGAGCTCTCGGCCGACGTCTTTGAGAAGCGTCCCGGCCTGAAGGAGTTCGACGGCAGGGACGTCATCGTCGGTATCCGGCCTGAAGATCTCGAGGACGCAAGCCTTGCCCCCGAGGAGAAGAAGGGCGCGACCATCGCCACCACCTGCACACTCACCGAGGCGCTCGGCTCGGAGATCATTGTGCACTTCGAGCTCGATGCTCCTCGCGTCGACGCAGGCGACCCCGACGCCGTCGACGACCTCGGCGAGCACGCAGCGGTCGGCCGCTTCGATCCACGAAGCAAGGTGACCATCGGCGACGCTGTCGAGATCGCGATCAACGTCGGCAACCTGCACTTTTTCGATCCGCAGAGCCGGACCGCCATCTGGTAGTCAGTCGGCGACAGCCGGCATCCCACCGGCAAGGTTCACCCTGACGTCAGTGGTCAGCGGTGACAGCCATACGGTGTTCGCCGTCACCGACATGCTGATCCGACTGCTGCTGGCGTTCGCGCAGGTGGAGTCCGAGGAAGATGCCCGGGATGGCGACCAGGCCGAGCACCGCACCGGACGACACCATGACGAGCGCTGGCGCCGGGCAGGTGCCGGCGATCGCCCAACCGATGCCGAACAGCGCGCCGCCCTGGAGGTGATGCTTCTCGGGCATCGAGCGCGAGAGCGAGAGTTCGCCACCGAACGGTGTGTTCATGCCACGCCGCTCGAGCAGGTAGAGCAGTGGCGCCGACACGGCGATCGCCGACGCCATAAACCAGAAGACGTCGAACTCGTCGAGGCGCAGCATCGCATGGATGGTGTCGTACTCGTGGAGGTTGGAGGCGGCGAGCACGCCCCCGAAGGCGATACCGAAGAGCAGGCCGATGATGTTGAGCCTCACAGGTCACCTCCGGTCGCGATACGCAGAACGAAGGTGGTGAGAATCGCCGTCGCCATGAACGTCGCCGTGACGGCCATGCTTGCGGGCGAGCGCTGGGCGGTCCCGCACATGCCGTGGCCGGAGGTGCAGCCACCGGCCACCGCTGCGCCGTAACCCAACAGTGTCGCGCCGCCGAACACGAGAGGGATCGTCGCCCAGAGCGGGAACACATCGCGCATGGCGTCGTACCCCGAACGGATCTCCGCACCCTCGCGGAACACCTGGGTGACGAGCAGACCGCCGACGAACAGACCGACGAAGTACCAGACCCGCCAGACGACGACGTCGCTCCGGCGACGGATGAGTCCTGAGGTCTGAACATAGGCGCCGCTGGCACCGAGCGGCTGGTTGGCCACGACGAAGAGACCCACGATCAACAGACCGAGGATCGGACCGCCGGTGTACCACGCCAGTCGGTCCGGAAGAACATCGAACATGTGAGGTGCCTTTCGAGCGGAGAGAGGGAGCGGTCAGGCCGGCTGCGCTTCGTGGGCGGCGGTCCAGGCGCCGTAGCCGCCGAGCAGATCGGAGACGTCGGCGAACCCGGCCGAGACGAGGCGGCTGGCACCGATCGACGAGCGATAGCCACCGGCGCAATAGACGACGGTGGGCTTCGAGGCATCGAGCGAGGCCAGCATGCTGTTGAGCTGCGGCAGCGGGGCGAGGATCGCGCCCTCGATCATCCCACCCTCGGCTTCGCCGGGGCCGCGGACGTCGACGAGCTGGAGCTCGGGTGTGGACATCATGGCGTCACGCAGCGCAGCGACGTCCAGGCGGCTGCCGCGGGTGACCTCGTCGGGATTGTCGACGAACGCCTGCTCGACGTCACGCAGGCAACCGACGACGTTGTCGAAACCGATGCGAGCGAGTCGGTTCTTGGCTTCGCGCTGTTGACCTTCCTCGGCGACGATCACGATCGGTGCACCCGGCTGGACGACACCACCGGCGAACTCGGCGTACCGGCCGGCCATACCGATATTGATCGAGCCGATCAGGTGACCACGAGCGAATTCGACGGGATCCCGGGTGTCGACGACGGCGGCACCGCGACGCTGCCAGCGAGCGATCTCCTCGACCGAGAGTGACACCGGCTCGGCGTGCTCGTCGAGCAGCGCACGATTCTCGCGATTGAGCATGGCATCGAAAGCGAAATACGCCGGCGCCGTCGGCTGACCCTCGGTGACGGCGAGCACGAAGTCGTCCTTGCTCATCGGCTGCAGGGCGTAGTTGCCGGCGCGCTGCTCACCGATGGTCGACGACGTATCGGTCGAGAGGTTCTTGCCGCAGGCGGAACCGGCGCCGTGCGCAGGGAAGACCCGGGTTGCGTCGGGCAGGGTAAGCAGCTGCTCGTGGAGCGAGTCGTAGAGCTGGCCGGCGAGTTCGTCGGCGGTGACGCCGATCGACGAAAGCAGGTCGGGACGGCCGACGTCGCCGATGAACATGGTGTCGCCGGTGAGTACGGCGTACGGCGTCTCGTCGTCGGCGTGCTCGTAGACCACGATCGAGATCGATTCGGGCGTGTGGCCCGGGGTGTGACGGATCTCGAGGGTGACGTCACCAAGGCTGTATCGCTCGCCGTCGGCAAAGCCCCGGGATTCGAACTCGGTGACGGCGACATCGCCGTACCCGATCTCCGCCCCGGTGGCGGCAGCCAGTTCGAGGTGGCCTGAGAGAAAGTCGGCGTGGAAGTGGGTCTCGAGCACCAACTCGATCGAGAGCCCGTGCTCCTCGGCCGTCTCGAGATACGGCGACACGTCGCGACGGGGGTCGACGACGACGGCACGCTTCGTGCCCTCGTCGGCGATGACATAGGAGGCCTGCGAGAGACAGTCGAGATAGTGCTGTTCGAAGAGCATCAGGTTCGTCCTTTCGCCGTGAGCTTCCCGATGAGCAACGGAAGCCGTGGTCGCTTGACGGCAACTCCTCAAGTACAGCAAATGTCCGTACATTCTGCAAGGGCGGCGCGTTCGCATCGCCCCCGCCGACCGCTGGGATCAGCCGTCGAGCAGGTAGGCGCTGGGGTTCGGCTTGAGCGGACGGGCGTACCAGAGCGGGCGACGCAGACCGGAATCGTTGGTGCCGGCCGGGCGGGTCTTGCTCATCCAGTCGAGGTAGGCCTCTTGAGACTTCGCCGTGTCGACCACAACGTCGCCGTACTCGTCGCCGGGCTCAGCCGGCGTGACGTGCACCCGCTGATGCCAGCACTGCATGCCCGAGATCGGGTCGGGCTGCACACAGAACGTTGCGTTCTGATGCACACCGGTGTCCTTCCACCAGATGCGGGAGGTGTCGTCATCGTCGGAGTCGTAGGCCTCGATGCCCTGCTCGCGCTTGAGCTTCCACGTGGTGCCGCCCCCGTCGTTCTGCTGGGCGGTGATCGACGCCTTGCCGGCGCCCCATGAACGGGCCTTGTCGTCCTCGAGCCGCCAGCGGCCCATGTGATGCGAGGCAGCGACGACACCCGGTCGGATGCCCTCGGTGCGCCAGGCCTGGATCACGAAGTGGCCGATGCGGGTCGTGATCCGCACGAGGCCACTCTCCTCGATCTCGAGCTTCTCGGCGTCTTCCGGGTGAATCCACAACGGGTGCCGGTGACTGATCTCGTTGAGCCACTTGGAGTTAGCCGAACGCGTATGGATCAGGGTCGGAATGCGGAAGGTCGGGAGCAGGATGCGTTCCGTACCCGCCATGTCGAGGTCTTCCCAGTGCACATGGCTCGGAATCCATTTCGGCGTGGCGTATTCGGGCCAGCCCCATTCCTTGAGGGTGGTGGAGAACAGTTCGAGCTTCTTCGACGGCGTCGGGAAGCCCTCCTTCGCCTCACCGTCGATCTCGACCGCAGGCGACCCGTCGCCGAGCGGGGCGAGCTTCAGGTCGGCGAGGGTCGACAGGTCGCCATCCCACGAACCCGGGGTGCCGGGCTTGCGGTACACGCCATCGGCGTCGACCTCGCAACCGGCAAGGGCATCGGCCGAGACCGAGCGCTCGTAGGGCTCGTAAGGATCCGTCGGCACAGCGAACGACGAGCGGTTGCGCATGTATTCGAGCGGGGTCTCCCCCACCTCGGCGGCCGCTTCGGCGAGGCCGGGGACCTCGTTCTCGAACATCTTGCCGTAGTACTCGTCGACGCTGAGGGGCTTCTCGGCGTCGTCGGGCGACTGGAACCACTCGCGGATGCCGAGCGAACCGTCGGGATCGATCTTCCAGGAGAGATCGATCCAGAACTCGTTCTCCTCCCAAACCTCACCCGGGTTGTACTCGAACGTACGCGTGCCTTCGGGCAGGTCACCGCCGGCCTGGATCTCGGCGAAACGGCGGAAGGTGGGCTGGCGGAAGCTCACCCAGCGACCGGCATGGGTCTCATATGAGGTGATGTCGTGCCGTTCGGCACCCACACCCATCGGCAGGACGTAGTCGGCGAACCACGACGTCTCGGACCAGGTCGGGGTGAGCGCCACGTGACACTTCACCTTCGTTTCGTCCTTCAACGCCTCCATCCAGGTGAAGCCGTCGGGATTGGTCCAGATCGGGTTGTAGACCCGGCTGAAGTAGACGTCGAGCGTGCCGCGACCCTCGTTGAGGAAGTGCGGCAGCAGGATCGACATCTCGTGGTACGCGAGCGGGAACTCCTTGGGCCACTCGAGGTGGTTCCACTCGTGGGTGTTCGGCGCACCGATCGGGTCGTGCGGCTTGAACTTGTTCATGCCGTTGCCGGCGGTACCACCCTTGGTGGCGACCGAACCGGTGAGCACGTTCAGGAAGAAGAGACAGCGGGCGACCTGCCAACCGCCCATGTTGCCGGCGCCGGCGGCCCGCCAGTTGTGGCTGGCGAACTTCGTCGGGTTGGCGCCGATCACCGCTGCGATCTCGCGGATGGTGTCGGCGTCGATGCCGGTCTTTTGCTCGGCGGCCTCGGGGGTGTACTCGGCGTACTCCTCGAGCAGCGCGGCGCGGAGCTGCGAGAACTCGACCGGCTTCCCGGGGGCCCGCTCCTTCAGGTAGGTCTCCCAGTTGACCCATCGCTCGACGAACTCGGCGTTCCACTCCTCGGATTCGATCAGCAGGCGAGCAATCGAGAGCAGAAGGAACGGCTCGGTTCCGGGCCACGTGGGCAGCCAGTAGTCGGCTTTGGCACCGGTGTTGGAAAGGCGCGGGTCGCAGGCGATGACCTTGGCACCGTTGGCCTGCGCCTCGATGATGCGCTGCGCGTGCGGGTTGAAGTAGTGCCCCGACTCGAGGTGGGAGGAGATCAAGAAGATCACCTTGGCGTTGGCGAAGTCGGAGCTGGGCCGGTCGTGGCCCATCCAACTCTGGTAGCCGATTCGGGCGTTGCTCGAGCAGATGTTGGTGTGGCTGTTGTGGCCGTCGACGCCCCACGCCTTGAGCACACGGTCGGTGTACCCCTCTTCGCCGGGTCGACCGACGTGGTACATCACACTGTTCTTCCGGTCCTCGACGAAGGCGGTGCGGATCTTCTCGCCGACCTCGGTGAGCGCCTCCTCCCACGAGATGCGCTCCCACTGGCCCGAGCCGCGCTCACCGACGCGGCGCAGCGGGAACATGACCCGCTCCGTGTCGTAGATCTGGTTGATCGTGGCAGGCCCCTTGGCACAGTTGCGGCCGCGGCTGCCCGGATGATGCGGGTTGCCCTCGATCTTGCGGATTTCGCCGGTCTCTTTGTCGTGGTAGGCGACGAGCCCGCACCCGGCTTCACAGTTGAAGCAGGTGGTGGGCACGAGGGTGTAGTTCTTCTCGACCTTGTCGGGCCACGCCTTGGCGTCGAGTTCGGTCCAGTCGTGCCACTGCTCGGCCGGCGGGTACTTGTTGAGATCAGTCATCGGTTTCAGCTTTCGGCGAGCAGGCGATCAGGAGAGAGGGACGGACTGGCCGGCCCGGACGAAGGCGTCCTCGTAGGCGAAGAGGCCGGCGACCGCAGCGATGCCGGCGGCGGCAAGCGGGGCGGGGCTCGAGATGTCGGTGGCGAGCACGAGGATCGCGATCGCGCCGGGTACAACCAGCCCGACCGTGATCCCACCGACCCAGAACTGTCGGGCGTACCGGCCGTGGGTCATCGTCTCAACGGCGAGCTCGACGTGGCGGCTGCCGTGACTGGCGAGCTCCATCCAGACGAAGGCGCCGGTGGCCACGACACCACCGAGCAGCACCCACGCGACGGCGTCCTGCTCGGGCAGATCCATGAACACATCGAGCACGGCATAGGTGGCACCGCCGGCGGTGACGGCCTGGGCAAGCAGCACGGGCAGCAGCAACGGCGTCTGCCACAGATCGCGACCTTCACACTGGGCGAAGAGGTACGCGGTGTAGCCGGCCGTCCCGAGGGCGCCCAGTGCAGCAGGGATGGCAACGATCTCGATCAGACCGTCGTTCTCGGTGAGGCCACCGATCCACCACAGGCCGCACATCGCAGCGAAGAACATCAAGACGTAGGCGCCCTTCACCAGCCACGAGTCGGTGTTGCCCCTGGTGAGCAGATAGTGGAATCGGGTCGGCTGCTTGAGGTCGGCGATCAACAACACGCCGGTGATGCCGAGGAAGACGCCGGCGACCATCGGCGGCACGACACCGACCGCAGCCTGCTCGGCGGCGTGCCCCATCAACACGAGCAGCGCAGCGACCAGCATCACGCCGGCCGCGATCGCTTTGGTGACCAGGTAGCCCGACACCTTTTCCTTCCACGTCATCATGTGTGTGGTGGTGTAGGCCGTGCGGGCGACGACACCGTCGAGATCGGCCGGCTTCTGACCGATCGAGACCGGAACCGTCGGGTGATTCTTGTCGTGGGTGCCGGTGATCGTGTCGGCCCAGATCATGCCGTCGTTCGCGATCGCGGTGCGGGTCGGGTCGAGCGATGCCTGGTCGGCACCCCGGTAGTAGACCTTCGGCTTGGTGTTCTGTTCCGGGGCACGGACGGCGACATCGTCCCGAGCGATGATCCTGGAGATCTCGGAGTTGGGGTCGTCGAGATCACCGATCTTGATCGCCTCGGTCGGACACACGATCTGGCACGACGGCTCGAGGTTCATCTCGATGCGGTGGTTGCACATGTTGCATTTGTGCGCCGTGTTGGTCTCGGGGTTGATGTACAGCGCGTCGTACGGGCAGGCGTTCATGCACGACTTGCACCCGATGCAGTTGTCGTCCTGGAAGTCGACGACGCCGTTCTCGGCTCGATAGAGCGCCGAGGTCGGGCAGATCTTCATGCACGGCGCGTCGTCGCACTGGTTGCATCGCATCACCGAGAACTTGCGGGCGACGTCGGGGAACGTGCCGGTCTCGATGTACTTCACCCAGGTGCGGTTCACCCCGAGGGGGACGTCGTGCTCGCTTTTACAGGCGACGGTGCAGGCGTGACAGCCGATGCAGCTGTCACTGTCGAGGAGGAAACCCAGTCGTGTCACCCTCACAGTGTCGGTCGCCATCAGGTCGAGCGATAGAGGGTAGTGCTCTATCGCGCCATAGGATGCTTCTATGCCTCTCCCGGCGTCGTTCCCCGAACTCGCATCGCTCGACCTCTTCGTTTCGGTGGTCGAGCTCGGCAGTGTGTCGCGGGCGGCAGCCGCCCATGGGGTCAGCCAACCGTCGGCGAGCAGCCGAATCAAGCATCTCGAACGCCAGCTCGGGATGCGACTCCTCGACCGGGGACCCAGCGGCTCGCTCCCGACCGACGCCGGGGTGGTCGTCGCTGGCTGGGCCGAGACGATCCTGCGCGCCGCCCATGAGCTCGAGGCCGGCCTCTCCGCCTTCCAGGCCGCCCAGGCAGGACGTCTCCGGATCGTCGCCAGCTTCACGATCGCCGAGTACCTCCTCCCCCAGTGGCTCGACCGTTTCTCACGCGATCACCCCCGAGATTCGATCGCTCTCGAAGTGGCGAACTCCACCACCGTGATCGACCGGCTCCGCCACGGCGCCGCCGACCTCGGTTTCATCGAGACCCCGTCGGAGCTCGACGGCCTCGACGAGGCCATCGTCGGCAACGACGAGCTCGTCACCGTCGTCGCGACCGGCCATCCGTGGGCGACACCTCGCACGGTGCCGGTCGAGGCCCTCGCCGCCACCCCACTGGTGATGCGCGAGGCGGGCTCCGGCACCCGAGCTGCACTGGCGGCAGCCTTGCGGGATCTCGGCCTCGGCGAACCGAGCGCCGTGCTGGAACTCGGCTCGACATCAGCCGTACGGGCCGCCGTCGTTCACGGCAACTCCCCCACCGTGATCAGCCGGCTCGCAGTCGCGGCGGAGGTCGCCGCCGGACAGCTGGTGGAGGTCGACGTGCCCGGCCTGTCGGTCGCCCGGCAACTCCGGGCCGTGTGGCCGGCGGGCACGGCGCTGCCGTCACTCGCCCGCGAACTTCTCGACGACATCCGGTGACCACTCTGCTTGCTTGCGCGCCGGGCCACCCGCGAGGCTGCTTCCGTGAGTGAGCCGACCACCCGAGGACTCGACCCTGCCTGGGTCGCCGAGCAGATCGGCGCCGAGCGCGCCACGTTCGACGGCTTCATCGGCACCGGACAGATCGGGCGCAATGCCCGGTTCTCGATCACCGGCCACGAGGCGACCTCGGTCGTGGTCAAGGTGCCCGCCGACGATCCGGGTGTCCGCCAGATCGGCTTCGATCAAGGGCTCTACCCCAAAGAGTGCCTCTTCTACCGTGAGATCGTCGACCTCGTCGAGGTTCGCACACCGCGCCCGCTGGCTGTCGACATCGATCCGGCCGCGGTCGACTTCGCGCTCATCCTCGAGGACATGGCCCAGTCAGAGGCAGGCGACCAGTTCACCGAGGCGACCGACGACGAACTCTCGCTTGCCGTCGAGCAGGCCGCCCGGTTGCATGGTCCATCGTGGGGGGCCGGGCACGCCGCCCTGCAGGAGCTCCGAGGTGGCGACGAAGGCCGGGCCGCGATGGCGGGAATCCTCCAGATGTTCCTTCCGATGTGTCTCGATCGCCTCGACGGCCGCCTCGATGACGACACCATCCCGGTCCTGCACCGTTTCGTCGAGCTCGCCTCGCTCTGGCTCCATCGCGAGATTGCGACCGAAGGACTCGTCCACGCCGACTTCCGGCCCGACAACTTCCTCTTCGGTCGTGCCGACGACGCCCCACCACTCGCCGTCGTCGACTGGCAGACCCTGACCATCGGCGCCTCCGTCTCCGACGTCGCCTACCTGCTCGGTGCCGCCATCGACCCGGCTCGTCGCCGGGAGGTCGAGCACGATCAGCTCGCCACCTATCGCGACCTGCTCGCCGGTTACGGCGTCGAGTACGACGCCGAGACCTGTTGGGCCGAGTACGCGCTCGCGTCGCTGCACGGCATCGTCGTCGGAATCACGGCGACGATCATGGCCACCGAGACCGAACGCGGAAACAACCTGTTCGCGTTGATGCTCAACCGGCACGCACGACACGCCATCGACGTCGACGCACTCGACCGCCTGGCGGCGCTCGCCTGAATCACCGCCGAAGACGCGCCGCGACTTCGGCGATCACCTCGAGCTCCGTCTCGGGATCCGGTCCGCACGCCTTGAGGCTCAGCGTCTTGGCTCCGGCTTCGACGAAGGGTTCGAGGAAGGCGACGATGTCGTCGGCGGTGCCGACCGGCGTGTACTTCTCGAACGGTTCGAACGGCATGCCGTAGAACCGCTGCATCCCGGCGGCGACGTGGGTGCGACCCTCAGCTGCGTCGGCGCCGACTCCGGCCCAGATCTGGAGGCCGTGATGCCAGTCGACGTCCCGATCGATACCGACCTGCTCGACGAGCGCCGTGCCCTCGGCGAAGCGACGGGGTGAGCACCACGCCGCCAACCAGCCATCACCGAGCCGGCCAGCGCGATCGAGGGCGGCGTTGCTGCGCCCGCCCACGACGAACGGAATGCGTTCGTGCGGGATCGGGCGGATCCGTGCCTGTTCGAAGGAGAAAACCTCGCCATCACCGTCGACCGTCTCGCCGTCGAGGAGCCGACGAACGATGTCGAGCTCGACATCGGTGCGACGACCACGGGTCGCGGGATCGACCTCACAGACCTCGAACTCGTGTCGGTCCTCCCCGCCGACGCCCACACCGATCGACACCCGGCCCGGGGCGTACTCGGCGAGCGTGGCGATCTGGCGAGCAGCCACCAGTGGGTGGCGAAGCGCCAGGAGCATCACACCCAGATGGAGCCCCAGCCGGGGCTCCATTGCACCCAGCGCAGCGAGCCGGACCGGACCGTCGATCCCGCTGCCGTCGATGAAACTGACGTGATCCGCCGTGAAGACATGATCGATGCCGGCGTCGGCGATCGCGGCGAGAGCAGCCCGCTGGGCATCCGGATCGAACCGGCCGAGATCGTCCGGCGCACTGAGGCCAATCTGCAGGTCGCTCATCCGAACGGATTGCTGACGGTCTCGATGTTGAGTTGGCCAGCGAGCCCGGCGGCGCGATGCACGGCCGCCTCGTTCCACTCCGGCGATGTCGACATCGCCCACAACGCCGCACGATTCGGGTACTTCGCGATGGCGACCTCATCCCAGAGTTCCTCGACCTGACCGAGCGAGAGGAAGGTGACGTCCCCGACGAAGATCACCTCACCGTCGTACTCCCGGATGATCTGGCTTACGGCCTGGCCGTAGAGGCCATACGCCTCGCGCCCGCTGAGATCGGTATCGCGTCCGTCGGCGTACTCGGCTCGCTCGTTGAACTTCAAGAGGTTGACCATGAAGATCGGCCCCTCAGGCCCCTCGGCCATCATCTCGGTGATGCGGTCGGGGTCGGTCGGCAGGACCTCGTTGATGACGTCCATGGTGTGCTCCTCGTGGGTCAGCCGAGGGCAGCGTCGGCGGTGAGTACGGTGCCCGTCTCTCGACCTTCCACCGCGTGCAGGCTCCACATCAAGTTCGCGTGGGAGATCACCGCAGCAGGATCGGTGCCGCCCCACTCGCTCAGGTCCTCGGTGGTGTGGGCATCGCTGACGAGGACGGCGCCGTAGCCGCGGGCGACCGCTCCATGAAGGGTCGATGTGATGCAGGCATCGGTCTGCGCACCGGCGACCACCAACGACCCGACATCGAGCCCGGCGAGGACAGCATCGAGTTCGGTGGCCTCGAAGGAATCGCCGTAGGTCTTGTGCACGACTGGTTCGGTGTCAGCGACCGCAAGCTCGGGAACGAGCTGCCAGGCCGCGGAGCCGTGTTCGAGCTCGTCGTCGCCGTGCATGACCCACACGACCGGCGTACTGGCAGCACGCGCCCGGTCTACAAGCGTCGAGATGTTGGCGACGACCTCGTCGCGGCGAATCGATGGCTCCATCACCCCGACCTGCACGTCGACGATGAGCAGAGCGGTTCCCGGTCGGTCGGTGGGGATCGTCATGGCGGGATCCTACGAGGGCGGTCAGTCGGCTGCAGGGCGTAGCTCGGCCCGGCCGCTCGGCGACCACTCCGAGACGAAGCGATAGCGATCGCCGCGAATCAGGGTCGTTCGCCACTCGACCGGTGTTCCGTTGTGGATACCGAGCCGCTCGAGTCCGAAGACGGCGGCCCCCGACGGGAGGTCGAGAAGCGCACGGTCCGCCGGCGGCGGTACGAGCGGGGAAAGCCGTTCCCAACCGGCGGTCGGAGTCGGGGCGCCGATCCGGCCCATCTCGTCGTAGAGCGCCGTGTGGGTCCAGTCGACCGAAAGCAGCGGCTCGACAACGGCCAACGGCAGCCACGCCCGGTCGACGGCGAGCGGCTCTCCGCCAGCTCGCCGAAGCCGGGCGAGATGGAACAACTCGGTGTCCTCGTCAATCTGGAGCCGGGCCGCAGCAATCGAGTCGGTGACCACCGCAAGCTCCAACACCTCGCTGGTCTGTTCGGTTCCGGTCGACTCGATCGACTGGAACAGCGAGTACAAGGTGCCGAGCGGTTGTTCGAACTCGCTGCGGTTGATGACCGTGCCCCGGCCCCGTTCGCGCTTGAGGATCCCGGTCTTGTTGAGATGACGGATCGCTTCGCGCACGGTGTGGCGGCTGACCTCGTAGCCCTCGGTCAGCTCGAGATCGGTCGGGAACCGACCGTCGCTGAACTCCCCCGCGTCGATGCGGCGACGCAGCTCAGCCTCGAGCTGCGCC
Organism: Acidimicrobiales bacterium; assembly: GCA_022425325.1. Lineage (GTDB taxonomy): Bacteria > Actinomycetota > Acidimicrobiia > Acidimicrobiales > Aldehydirespiratoraceae > UBA11606. The sequence continues at coordinate 33,369 of JAKMFW010000032.1, forward strand.
CACAACGGCACCGGGTCGGCGCGGTCGAGCGGCACAAGCGGCATGACCTGCAATCTGCCCCCGCTGTCCGGACAATGCAAACAATTGTCCGGATTCGTCCGGCCCGACGACCGAGAGTCAGTCGTGATCCTTGCCGGTGTCGGTCGCCAGATCGTCTCGACCGATCGGTACCGGTTCGGTGCGATGCACGGCTCGGAACAAGAGATGCACGGCGACCGGCAGGGTCAGCACGAGAGCCACCGCCACGACGAGGAACTCGGCCCGACCGGCCCAGCCGGTCTCAAGCGACGCACCGATCGCGACGAGCAGGAACGCAATCGGGCTGGCCTTGCCGGCTGCGTGGAATCGGGCGTAGGGGGTGCGGAACCGCAGCATGCCGATGCCGGACAGCAACGACACGAAACTACCGAGCAGGACGAAGGCAGCGGCGACCGGGCTCATGTCGCACTCTCCTCGTACTCGATGAAGCGGCTCGCAGCGACGGTGGCCGTGAACCCGACGATCGCCATGACGGCGAGCACCGGAACGAGGCGGGTCGAGCCGGTATCGGCCGCATCCACGGCGACCGCACTCATGATCGACACGACGCCGACATCGAGGGCGGCGACACGATCAGCGAGCGTCGGACCGATGGCCGCACGGATACCGGCAGCGACGAACGTGAGTCCGAAAATGATGAGCGCAATGCTGGCGATCACGACGGCGCCTCGGAATCGGTGGGCATCGGGAGGGCCCGACAGGCAAGGTCGGCGAGTTCCTGCACATGCTCCGCAGTGGCTTCGGCCCGCTCGGCGTGGAGGACATGGAGATAGATCCGGCTGGTGTCGGGGTCGACGTCGATCACGGCGGTGCCCGGCGTGACGGTGACCGCAACCGCGATCAACATCATGTGGGCCCGAGCGTTGCTGGGCAGATCGACACCGATGATCGCTTCCTCGGTGTAGTCGGTCGGGGTGATGACCTCGTAGGCGACGTTGAACGTCGACATGACGAGGTCTTGGCCGACGATCGCGCCGAGTTTCAGAAGGGGGCGCAGCCGGACCCCGCCGATACCGGCGGGGCCGACGCTTCGGTGGCTCACGACGACCGCGACCAGCAGACCCGACACGATGTTGGCGATCGACAACCGATTCCAGAGCGCACACCATGCGGCGACAAGACCGACGATGAGGATCACCCGACGGATCGGGAAGTGCTGCCGCAGGAGCCTCACGACATCACCGCCTGGATGTAGGCACTCGGGTCGAGCAAGTCGGCAGCGGCACGCTCGCCCAGTTCCCAAAGCGGACCGAAGGACGCTGCGATCGCAAGCGAAGCGACCAGCGCAACCGCCGTGGCACCGACCATCAGGCGGTGACCGGGACGAAGGATCCGGATGGGGGTCGCCGACTCGTCGTCGCCGGAACCCCAGAACACCCCGGTCCAGATCTTCACCATCGACACGAGTGTGAGGACGCTGTTGGCGAGGGCGATGACGACGATCGGTACCACGACCTTCTCGATGCCGGCATCGACGAGCGCGAGCTTGGCGACGAAGCCCGAGAACGGCGGGATGCCGGCGAGGCTGAGCGCCGGCAGTGCGAACAAGACGGCGAGCAGCGGCTGACGCTGAGCAAGCCCGCCGATCTTGTCGAGCGCCGAGGTTCCTTCTCGCTCCTCGATGAGCCCGCCGACGAGGAACAACACAGTCTTGACCGGGATGTGGTGCACGAGGAAGACGATGGCGCCGGCGATGCCGGCAAGGGTGAAGAGGCCGAGGCCCATCAGCATGTAGCCGATCTGGCTGATGATGTGGAACGACAGGATGCGCTTGACGTCGTCCTGGGCGAGCGCACCGGCCACGCCGATCACCATCGTCAGAGCCGCCAGGGTGAGGATGAGCGGCCCGAGATCGTCCATGCCGGTCAACACATGGAACCGAATCAGGACGTACACCCCGATCTTGGTCAAGAGGCCGGCGAACACGGCGGTGATCGTCGTGGGCGCTGTCGGATAGCTGTCGGGAAGCCACGAGAACAGCGGGAAGATGGCGGCCTTGGTGCCGAAGACGACGAGGAACCACAGGCCGATGCCCCATCGCAGCGGATCGTCGAGCTCGGGGATGCGCTCGGCGAGCAGGGCCAGATTGACCGTGCCGGTCGAGGCGTAGACGACGGCGAGGCCGACAAGGAAGAGGGTCGAGGCGAAGAGGTTCATCGCCACATAGGTCATGCCGGAACGGATCTGACCGCGACGGCCCTGGTGGGTGAGCAGCACATAGCTGGAGACGAGGATCAACTCGAAGGCGACGAAGAGCGTGAAGAGGTCGCCGGTGAGGAAGGCGAGCACCACCCCGGAGGTCAGCACCAGCAGCAGTGGTCCGGACAGCTGGGGGTCGGCGCCCCACGCAGTGCGCCGCTGCCCGATGGCGAAGAGCTGCACGACCAGGATCGTGGCCATCGCGACCAGCAGGACGAGCGCCGCCATCAGATCGACAACGAGGACGATGCCGAGTTCGGGATCCCAGTCGCCGACGCGGAGCACGACCGTTCCCTCGGACTCGACGTGAGCGAGCAGGATGCCGGCGATCGCCGTTGCGCCCGCGAGCGTGCCGACGGTGAGGATGTCACGGACCCACTGCCGTTCGCCGGCGACGAAGCCGATCGCGGCGGCGAGCATCGGGACGACGACAAGGAGGCCGACGAGCGCGGTCATGCGTCGTGCCCTTCGGCTTCGGTCTCGAGGGCGATGCGGCGATCTTCGAGATCGTCCTCGACGAGGTCGTCGCCCGTGAGCTGGGCCTGCCGGCGGGCAAGGGCCAACAGGAAGAGCGTCAGGCCGAACGAGATCACGATTGCGGTGAGGGCGAACGCCTGGGGAAGCGGGTCGGACAGTTCGGCCACCGGCGCGTCGCCCGAGATGGGGCGCTCGCCGGCCTCACCGCCGGCGGCGAGCAGCGCCAGCACGGCCGCGTGACCGAGCAGGGCGAACCCGAGCAGCATGCGGGTGAGCGACCGGGAGGTCATCAGATAGACGCCGACCGAGGTCAGGCCACCGACGACGAGGGCGAGGGTGACACTCATACCTGCACCTCGTCACGGCCGAGCTCGTCGGCGTCGAGGCCGTCGAAGACAGCGACGAAGAGGCCGACGACGATCGCAGTGACCCCCGCATCGAACACCAACGCACTCCCGGACTTGACCTTGCCGAGCAACGGCACAGTCTCGGAGACGATGACCTGATCGAGCAGCGGCTCACCGCCGAGCAGCGGAGCGAGGGCGACCACCGAGACCAGTGCGGTACCGATGGCGAACCAACGGGTGGCGTCCTGGGGTCGGCCGATACCGGCGACCGTGCGCAGCGCGACGACTGCGCCGATCACGAGGCCGGCCGCGAAACCACCACCGGGCTGGTTGTGGCCGGCGAAGAAAAGAAAGGCGGCGACGAGCAGCGCTAGCGGACTTGCGGCACGGATCGCGCTGCGGACAACGGGCGAACGACCGCGAATCATCGGCGCACCTTCCGCACATCGTCCGAAAGCGGGGCACCGCCACCACGTGCGGTGTCGGCCCGGCTCAGGGCCAGCACGCCCATCGCCGCAACGACCAACACGACGACCTCTCCCAGGGTGTCGAGTGCACGCAGGTCGGTGAGGATCACGTTGACGAGGTTGTTGCCGCCGCCCTCATCGACCGCCGCAGCGGTGAGTGACTCACGGTTGGATGGCGTGTCCTCGGCCGAGGCGAGAAGCGCAACCGTGACGGCGGTGCCGGCGAGCACGGCCGTGCCGATGCGAACGCTGCGCCACACGAAACCGTTGGCGGGGAACTGGGTGGTGAGCCCGCCGAGGCCGATCACGAAGCCGACGACGATGACGGTCTCGACCAACAGCTGCGTGAGGGCCAGGTCAGGTGCCCCCTGGATAAGGAAGAGGGCGGATACGCCGAGGCCGACCACGCCGAGCGCGAGTGCGGCCCCGATCCGAGAGCGGATGGCCGCGACGGCGATTGCAGCCGCAACGACCGCTGTCCCCATGCCGGCCTGCAACGGACGGTCCCAGGCGTGGAGCTGACCGGCATCGATCGAGCCGAGGAACGGGATGACGGCAAGCGAGGCCACGAGGGCCATCACGACGAGATAGATCGGCAGTGAGCCGTGCTGGACACGGCCGGTGGTCCACTTCGCGAGATCGAGGGTGCGGTCGACGAGCCGGTCGACATTGTTGGCACCGACCGGTTCGGGCGGCGACGAATGGCGAGCGGCTGCCGCACCGATGATCGCACCACCGGCGACGATGCCCATCGAGATCCAGAAGGCCGTGCTGTCGAGGCCCGGCCACCGAAGCAACGCGTACCCCGTCGACGTGGTTTCGAGCGTGGCGGCGGCTGGCACGACCCAGTCGGTGACACTGGGCGCCAGGACGTACCCGACAACGCCGAGTGCGGAGAGCAGCACCGACGGCGCTGCAGCCGCCCACCGGAACGGTGCCACCTCGGTGGGCTCGCCGCCCTTGTCGGAGAAGAGCGCAAGCACGAGGCGGGTGGTGTAGGCGACGGTGAGCACCGAGCCGATCGTGACGCCCGCAAGGATGAGATCCCCGGAGGCACCGGACTCTTTGAGCGACGCCTCGATGGCCGCTTCCTTCGCAGGGAAGCCGAGCAGCGGCGGCACACCGGCCATCGACAGTCCGGCGAAGACCATCACCCAGAACGCAACCGGCATCGAGGTACGGAGCCCCGACAGGGAGCGGAGATCACGGCTACCGGTGCGGATGTCGATCTCGCCGACGGCCATGAAAAGGGCCGCCTTGAACACGGCGTGGGCCACGACGAGGGAGACGGCGGCGAAGATGGCCTTCCCGCTGCCGAGCGACATCATGGCGGTCATCAGGCCGAGCTGGCTGACCGTGCCCCAGGCGAGCACGAGCTTGGCGTCGGCGTGGCGCAGGGCGCCGATCGCGCCCCAGAACATCGTGAGCAGGCCGACGGTGACGCCGAGACCGGACCAGATGTCGACCGCCCCGAGCACGGGGTGCATCAACCCGATCAACACGATGCCCGCCTTCACCATGGTGGCGGAGTGCAGGTAGGCGCTCACCGGCGTTGGGGCGGCCATGGCACCCGGTAGCCAGACGTGGAAGGGCAGCTGGGCCGACTTGGTGAACGCGCCGACCAGTATGAGCACGGCGGCGACGGTCGCCTGATCGCCGGTGACGGGGCCCATCTCGCTGAGGGTCGCCGTGCCTGCGACGTCGACGAGAACAAGGAGGCCGGCGAGCAGGACGAGGCCACCTGCAACGGTGACCAGCAACGCCCGACGAGCTGCGGTCACCGCCGCGCTGTCGGTGGACTTGGTGCCGACGAGCAGGAACGAGGTGACCGACGTGGCCTCCCAGAACAAGAAGAGCGTCCAGACATCGTCGGCCCAGACGAGGCCGAGCATCGAGCCGCTGAACGCAAGCAAGGTTGCGGCGAAGCCTCGTCGATCGCCACCCCCGAAGTAGCCGTGGCCGTAGACGAAGATGAGGACACCGATACCGGAGACGAGGACGGCGAGCAGGGCGCCGAGCGGCCCGACTCGGAAGCTGACGGCGAGATCGAGGCCCTCAACCCAGTCGAGGCGGGCGGTGTCCGTCTCACCGCCGCCGAGTCTGGAAGCAGCCCACACGGCGCTCGCCAACGGCGCCGCAAGCGCGACAGCGAAGGCAGGGCGGGGGTTCGGAAGTGAGAGAACGGCGACCACCCCGACGAGGTGGGCCACCAGCAGAATCCAGATCAACGTGACCCTTGGGGGAGGCCGGTACGCCCAGATGCTAGCGGATCGGGCCGGGTTGAATACGGGCCCATCGTCCTCCGACCGCCACCCGTTCCTGCGGCCTCGAGCAATCCTGCGCCGGCAAGGCCAAAACGACGATGGCGAGGCCCGGAGGCCTCGCCATCGACGAGATCAGGTGATCGACAGGATCAGGCGGGCGGGTAGACGCCCATGTCCTTGCCCTTGTCGGTCTGCCAGAACACGTCGGCAATCTCATCGATGTAGGTGAGGAGCTGCTCGCAGACGGCGGCGTCGGTGGACTTCTTCACCTCGCCGGCCTGGTGGACTGCGTCCCAGAAGAGCTGGTGGAGGTTCGGGAACGCCTCGAAGTGGGCGGGGGCGAAGAAGTCGGCCCACAGGACCATCAGGTGGTGCTTCACCTCTTCGGCACGCTGCTCCTTGACGATGATGCACCGGGCACGGAAGTGCTCATCGTCGGAGCCGTGGTACTTGGCGATGGTCTTGAGGCACGACAGGGCCTCAATCTTTGCCTGGGCGGGGTCGTAGACGCCGCAGTAGAGGTCGCAGTGGGCCTGAGCCTTCTCGGCGCCGTCGAAGAGACGGTTCATCATGGGTGGGGTCACCTTCTGTTCGGGATCGGGCCTATGTTGCCCGCTATGGCTTTCGCACCGATTCGCCGATTCGTTGTGGAGGGCGACTCGATGCTCCCAAGCTACGCGAACGGCGACCTGGTTTTCGCCTCGAAGAGCAAAAGAGCGCGCGTCGGGCAGGTTCGCGTGCTCCGCCACCCCTACAACCCGGGCATGTGGTTGGTGAAACGAGTGGCGTCGGTGCGGGGCGATGACATGACGATCAGCAGCGACAACCCCGATGCGACTCGAGCGGATTCACGAGAGTTCGGCCATGTTCCGGTCGCCGGCAGCCTCCGTGTGATCGGGCGGCTTCGGGCCCGTTCCTGAACTCGGCCCTCGGCGCCGACCTCGGCACCACACAGGCCCGGCCGCCGCCGGACCACTAGGTTCTCGTCCCGTGACCGCGCATCGCACGACCATCCGGGTCCGGTTCTACGAACTCGACCCGTACAATCACGTCAACCACTCCGTGTACGTCTCGTACTTCGAGTCGGCCCGGGTCGAGTTGCTGGCGGAAGCGGGCTACTCGCTGGCGAGCATGCGAGCGAACGGCCGCTCGATCGTCGTGTCGGAGATCCAGACAAAGTTCCACGCCAGCGCCGAGGAACTCGACGAGCTGACGATCGAGACCGAGGTACTGGAGTTCAAGCGGGTCACCACGACCTGGCGCCAACGGATCGTGCGGGGCGACGAGCTGATCTGCAGCCAGGACCTCCGAGCGGCGCTGATCGACGAGCGTGGGCGGCCGGTGCGCTTCGACGATGCCATGCTCGACGCGCTGTCGATCTACGCAGCTACACCATCGGACCCTGAACCGACGTAAGCCGCTGGTGTTCACCCCATGACCGAGCCGCTGAAACTCGCGGCGGTGCGACCCAGGCACCTAGGTTGCGGGCATGAGCGATCTCCTCGAACTCTCCGGCCGGCTCGGTTCGATGACCAACCTCGTGCACGGCTTCATCTACTTCGCGCCGGAAGCGAGTGAGGAGTTCGACGCCCTCGGTCTGCCCGCCGATCATCACTACTTTGCGAGCCGAGGGGCGGCACTCGGGCCGGTCTCCGCCGAGGTCATCGTGGCCACCTTCTACAACTTCAACCCGGCCCTCGTGGCTGCGGTGATCCCGGCGGCGTGGTCGTTCGTCGACCCGACCGAGATCCAGCAGGCCCGGATCCGAGCAGCAGGGCGAGCCCTCCGCCGGGTCGAGCCGGATCTCGATGCCGAACTCCTCACCGAAGCCACGGACATCGCAGGTCAGATGATCGCCGGCGTCGGCGACGCCGGACGACCGCTCGCCGCCGGCAACCGGGCCACGCCCGAACCTGACGAGCCGTGGGGGCGGCTCTGGCAGCGGATCACGATCCTGCGCGAGTGGCGGGGGGACGCCCACGTCGCTGCGCTAGTCGCCGCGCCGGCTGACCCGATCGAGGCGCTGATCCTGCACGCGGCGACCGGCATCGTCCCGAAGGGTGCGCTCACGGCGACCCGCCACTGGCCCGACGAGCAGTGGGATGCCGGCGTCGCTCGGCTTGTCGCTCGCGGCCTCGTGCAGGAGGACGAATCGTTCACCGAGATGGGGGAAGCCTTCCGCGCTGACATCGAGCGACGGACCAATGGGGCCGCACTCCCGTTGGTTGAGGCGGTCGGCCCCGACCGGACCGCACGCCTGATCGATCTTCTCAAGCCGGTTCGGCGAGCCCTGCTCGACGGGGGCGCCTTCGCCGCCTTTGGGCGGTAGGGAGGCAATCGTGTCGATGGAGATCAACGCGATCACGTTCGTGGTCACCGACATGGCGACATCGGTCGGCTTCTACACCGACCTCGGCGGCGAGATCGTCTACGGCGGCGCCGATGCGCCGTTCACCTCGCTGTCGTTCGGGTCGAACTTCGTCAACCTTCAGCAGACCGGCGAGGCACCCGGACTTCGGTGGGGTCGGGTGATCTTCCACGTCGACTCTCCCGATGCGATCCACGACACGGCGATCGCAGCCGGCCACGCGCCGGAGTTCGCCCCGTCGGATGCTCCCTGGGGTGAGCGCTACTTCCACATCCGCGACCCCGATGGTCACGAACTCAGCTTCGCCCGACGGCTGGATCAGTGATGACCGGCGGGGGCGTCATCCGGCTCAGCAGGATGGCTTCCTTTCGGCAGTGACGCCACCGCTCCCACCACGATCAGGCCCCAGAAGAAGCCGACGACCGCCGAGATCAGGGTGTTGACACTCCAGCCGATGAGTCCGCCAAGCGGAAGATCCGCCACGGCGTACTCGGCGTCGTGCACGGCGTCGTAGGGGAAGTGCCAACCGAGTTCCTCGGCGCCGACAAGAAGGATGTGACCGCCGACCCACAGCATCGCCGCGGTCCCGACCACCGAGAGCGTCTTCAGGACCTTCGGCATGGCGGCGACCAGATTGCGACCCGTGCGCTGTGAGCCCTCCGAATCGCTTTGTGTCATCCGGAGGCCGACATCGTCCATTTTCACGATGAGCGCGACTGCGCCGTAGACGACCACGGTGATCAGCACGGCGACGATGGCGAGGATGATGCCGCGGGTCACCAACGGCTCGTCGATGACCTCCTTGAGCGAGATGACCATGATCTCGGCCGACAGGATGAAGTCGGTGCGGACGGCGCCCGAGACGGTGGCCGCTTCGGCTTCGGGGCCGACCATGGTGACCGGCACGTCATGGTCATGATCGTCGCCGGCGAGGGCGTGCAGGATCTTGTGGGCGCCCTCGTAGGCGAGGAACGAACCACCGCAGATCAGGATGATCTCGACGAGGGTCGGGGCGATTTCGCTGAGCAGGATCGCCGCCGGGAGGATGAACGCAAGCTTGTTGAGCAGCGAGCCACGGGCGATCTTCTTGATGATCGGGAGTTCGCGCTCGGCAGCAAGCCCCTGGACGTATTGCGGGGTGACTGCCGCATCGTCGACGACGACACCAGCCGCCTTCATCGAGGCGCGACCCGCCGCCGCGCCGACATCATCGATCGACGACGCTGCGAGTTTCGCCAGCGCGGCGACATCGTCGAACAGACCTACGAGACCACCAGCCATGGGTCCGCAAACTAGCGGACCAGCCGGACCCTCCGACGACGATCAGATGCTGACGGTCGTCAGGTCGTCGCCCAGAATGATCTCGCCGTCGAAATGCTCGGCGGCGAGGGCAATCCAGGCGTCGTACTGCTCGGCGGGTGGCGCCGGGACCATGTGGGTCAGCATCAGCCGCTTGGCCCCGACTCGGGCTGCGGTCTGAGCGGCCTCGACGACATCAGAGTGGTAGTCGAGGATGTCCTGGATCATCTCCATGGGGATCTGCCGGACAAGGTCCTTGCGGATAACCGACTGCAGGTAGGCATCGGCACCAGCTGCGAGGACATCGACGCCCTCACAAGGGTTGGTGTCTCCGACCAAGGCGACGGAGACCCCGTCGTGTTCGAGCCGGTACCCGATGGTCGGGGAGACGGGCGGGTGCTCCGTTGCCGCCGTCGTGACCATGACGTCGTTGATCATGAACGAGTCGCCGGGCTTGAGTTCGGTGACATCGAGTTGGGGACCCTTTGTCATCTCGTCGTGGTGGGCGATGCGATAGCCGATGTCGAACTCAAGCATCGCCAACGTGCGGTCGACGAGTTCGACGATGCCCTCGGGGCCGAAGATCTTCAGCGTGGCGTTCTCTTGTGTCATCACCCAGTGGGTGGTGATGACATCGTTGAGTGCAGCAATGTGATCGCTGTGGAAGTGCGTGATCAACACGCCCCCAAGCATTCCGGGCAACGAGCCGGCCGCCGTCATCCTCATGACGACACCGCGCCCAGCGTCGAGGAGAATGTGGGTGTCACCCGCTTTCACAAGAGCGGCCGGGGCGGCCCGGTTGGCGTCGGGAATCGGTGATCCGGTGCCGAGCATCGTGATTTCCATGCGGCCATCGTAGAACTTTTGTCGTCGAGACTGTCAATTGTTACGGTCACCGCATGAGCGACCAGCCGATCGTGCTTGCGGGCCAGTACGGCTCGCCCTATTCCCTCAAGATGCGGGCGGTCCTGCGCTACCGCCACATCCCGTTTCGCTGGGTGCTACGCGACTCGAAGTGGGACGACCTTCCCGAGCCACCGGTGCGGCTGATCCCCATGATCGTGTACCCCAACAGTGATGGCAGCCACGGCGAGGTCACGATCGACTCATCGCCACAGATCATGCGACTTGAACGCGAGCACACCCACCGCAGCGTCGTCCCCACCGACCCGGCACTCGCCCTGATCGACGCCATCATCGAGGACTTCGGCGACGAGTGGGTCACCAAGGCGATGTACCACTATCGCTGGGCGTACCAGGACGGCATCGACAAGGCCGGCATGCTGCTCCCCCTGTCGGGCAATCTGCAGCTCGATTCCGACGGCGCCCAAATGCACTACGACTTCATCACCCAGCGTCAGATCGGGCGCCGCGAACTCGTCGGCTCCACCGACATCACCCAGCCGATCATCGAATCCTCCTATGAGCGGCTGCTCGATCTGATGACTGCCGGGTTCGCCGAACGAGATTTCTTCCTCGGCGACCGACCGGGGCGCGGCGACTTCGGCATCTTCGGACAACTGACCCAGCTGGTGAAGTGGGATCCGACCTCGGTCCGGATTGCGGAGCAGCGAGCCCCAAAGGTGATCAACTGGGTCGACCGCACCGACGATCTGTCATGGCTTCCCGTCGAAGACGACGACGGCTGGGTGTCGTTGGAGTCGCTCCCCTCCGCCACCCGCCGCCTCCTCCACGAGATCGGGGCCACCTATGTCCCGTTCCTCCTCGCCAACGCCGACGCGCTGGAAACAGGGAAGGACGAGGTCGTGTGCGAAATCCTCGGCGATACCTACCGCCAGGGGCCGTTTGCCTACCAGGGCAAGTGCCTCGAGTGGCTCCGGCGGGACCATGCAGCGCTCTCCGACACCGACCGCGAACGAGTCGATGCCGTGCTTGCCGGCACGGGCTGCGAGGCGATGTTCGCCTGAGCAGAGGGTTCGGATCAGGCGACGTCGAAGCCGGCGTCGTCGATAGCCGCGAGAACTGCATCGCGCTCGCCACCGACGACCTCGACGATCTTGGTGTCGAGATCGATCCGGACATCGCTGACCCCCTCGACCTTGCCGACCTCGCCGGTGATCGCCTCGACACAGTGCCCACAGCTCATACCGGGCACGGAGTAGGTACTGATCATGCGGCCACCTCGAGAGCTGCGTACTGCCGGGCGCCCCGGAAGCGGCGCAGGCGAAGACTGTTGCTGACGACAAACACCGACGACAACCCCATGGCACCGGCAGCGATCATCGGGTTGAGCACACCGAAGGCCGCGAGCGGGATGGCGGCGGCGTTGTAGGCGAACGCCCAGAAGAGGTTGCCCTTGATCGTGGCGAGCGTGCGGCGCGACAACGCGATTGCGTCCACCACCGCTCTGAGGTCGCCCGAGACAACCGTCAGATCAGACGCCTCGATGGCGATGTCGGTGCCGGTCCCGATCGCAATACCGAGATCGGCCTGGGCAAGCGCTGGGGCGTCGTTGATGCCGTCGCCGACCATGGCGACCCTGCGCCCCTCGGCCTGGAGGTCCTCGATGATCTGGGCCTTGTCGTGCGGATAGACCTCGGCGATGACGTTGTCGATGCCGACTGCGGCTGCGACCTCTTCGGCGGTACGGCGGTTATCGCCGGTGAGCATGGTGACCTGAAGGCCCTGGGCGCGGAGCGCCGTGATGGCGTCGGCTGACGTGGCCTTCACCTCGTCGGCGACGACGAAAACCACGTCGGCCCGACCTCGGAGGCCGGCGAAGACGGCAGTGGCACCGGTCGACTCGGCGGCGACGGCAGCCGCCTCCACCTCGTCGGGGATCTCCTCGAACAGGCTGCGACGACCGACACGAATCTCCTCACCGTCGACGGTGGCGACCACGCCCGAGCCGGCTCGATTCGTGAAGTGCTCGACCGCGAGTGCCGGCGCCGCCGTCGAGACCGCTCGAGCGATGGGGTGCTCCGAACGCGACTCGGCGGATGCGGCGAGGGTGATGATCCGTTCACGGTCGGCGTGCTCGAGTGTCGGGGCGTGCGTGGCGATGAGTTGCATGACGCCGCTCGTGATCGTGCCGGTCTTGTCGACGACGATGGCATCGACCGTCCGGGTGTCCTCGAGGACTTCGCCACCCTTGATGATCACACCGAGCTGGGCCCCTCGTCCCGTGCCGACCATGATCCCGAGGGGGGTGGCGAGGCCGAGCGCACACGGGCAGGCGATGATCAGCACGGCGACTGCGGCGGTCACGGCTTCGCCCGGCTCGTTGCCGAGACTCAGCCAGGTGCCGAGCGTGACGAAGGCGGTGACGATCGCGAGCGGCACGAAGAAGCCCGACACTCGATCAGCGAGCCGCTGTACCTCAGCTCGGCTGCCCTGGGCTTGGTCGACGAGTCGGATGATCTGGGAGAGCGCAGTATCGGCGCCGACCCGGGTCGCTTCGACGATCAGAGCGCCGTCGGTGGAGATCGTGGCGCCGATGACATCATCTCCAGGGCCTGCGTCGACCGGAACCGGCTCGCCGGTGACCATCGAGACATCGATCGCGCCATGACCATCGATGATGACTCCATCGGTGGCGATCTTCTCTCCCGGGGCAACGAGGAAACGCATGCCGACGTCGAGATCTTCGGCGGCGATTTCCGAACCGTCCTCGAGACGAGCTCGCTGGGCGCCGAGATCGGCAAGTGCTCGGATGGCATCGCCTGAGCGGCGTGTAGCCCGGAGTTCGAACCACTTGCCGAGCAGGATCAAGGTGACGATCACGGCGCCCGTCTCGAAATAGACGTGACCATCACCCATACCGGTGACGAGGACGGCGGCCGACCACAGGGTGGCCGACAGCGAGCCCATCGACACGAGGGTGTCCATGGTCGTCGAACCGTGGCGGATGTTGATCCAGGCCGCCCGATGGAAGAGCCACCCCGACCAGAGCACCACCGGGATCGCCAGCGCACCGGCCACCCATTCCCAGGCTTCGAATCGAAGGCTCGGCAGCATCGAGATCATGACGGTCGGGACGGTGAGGAGCGCCGCCACAACCAACCGACGCCGGAGGTTGGCTTCACGGGCGAGTTCAGCCTCGTCGCCGCTTCCGTCATCGATCACGACATAGCCGAGCGACTCGACCTCAGCGACCAGACTGTCGATCCCGAGAGAAGCATCGTGATCGATCCGGGCTCGGCCGTTGGCGAAGTTGACCTGGGCGTCGGCCACGGTCTCGAGCTTCCCGAGCCGCCGTTGGATGCGGCTGGAGCAGGCTGCGCACGTCATCCCGTCGATCCTCAGATCGGTACGGATCGTGGCGTCCGTGCTCATGCGGTCAGGCTACGACGAGACGGCGACGACCACAGGCACGAGGTGACGAGCAACGCGGAGCGGTCGTTGGCTTCGTAGCCTCGGCACATGACGTCACGCTCTGATCGCCCGAACGACATCATCGTCTTCGGCGCCACCAGCTTCGTCGGCGAAATCCTCTGCCGGTACCTCGTCAAGCGCCACGGCGCCGACGGTGATCTCGCCTGGGCCATCGCGGGCCGGAACGAAGCGAAACTTGCCGCAGTCGCAGAGGCCACCGGTGCTGATGTGGCCCGGATCGTCGCCGACGCTGGCAACGCTGACGCCATGGCCGAGCTTGCCGAGTCGACCCGTCTCGTCATCTCGACCGTCGGCCCCTACGCGCTCTACGGCTCGGAGCTCGTCGCGGCGGTGGCCGCCGCCGGTACCGACTATGTCGACCTCACCGGCGAGCCGCAGTGGATGCAGCGCATGATCGACGCCCACTCGGCGACGGCCGAAGCGAGCGGCGCCCGCATCGTGCACACCTGCGGCTTCGACTCGATCCCCTCCGATCTCGGCGTCTGGTTCACCCAGGGCCAGGCCGCAATCCGCTTCGACAAACCCTGCACCACCATCGCCATGCGGGTGAAGGCCATGAAGGGTGGAGCGAGCGGCGGCACGATCGCCTCGATGATCAATGTGGTCGACGAAACAAAGGCCGACCCGGAACTGCGCACAACACTGAGCAACCCCTATGCGCTCGCCCCCGACGGCATGCGTTCGGGGCCCCGCCAGCCCAGCGTGATGCGACCGACGAAGGACCTCGTCTCCGGCGAGTGGGTCGGCCCGTTCGTGATGGCCGGCATCAATACCAAGGTGGTGCACCGCAGCCACGCCCTGCTCGACCGGCCGTGGGGCGCCGGGTTCACCTACGACGAGGCGATGCTTATGGGCGACAGCCCGTTGGGTGCGGCGAAGGCTGCGGCCCTCGTCGGCGGACTAGGAGGACTCATGGGCCTCGCCGCGCTTGGTCCGGCCCGCGGCCTGCTCAACAAGATGCTGCCCAAACCGGGCGAGGGCCCGAGCCCTGAGCAGCAGGAGTCCGGCTTCTTCGACCTTCGCTTCTTCGGCACGACCGCCGGCGGCGGCACGATCACCACCAAGGTCACCGGTGATCGTGATCCCGGCTATGGGTCGACTGCCAAGATGCTTGCCGAGAGCGCCACGACGCTCCTCGCCACCGACCGGGACCAAACGACCGGGACCCCTGGTGGCTTCTGGACGCCGGCAACGGCGATGGGTGACCGGCTGATCGAGGCGCTCGTCGAGCATGCCGGGCTGACCTTCGAGGTGCTCGAGAGCTGATCACCCCCGATATGGATTCGCTACGGTGCCGCCATGGCCGACACCGATCACGCGCCTCTTCGTTGGGGCATCCTCTCGACCGCCAAGATCGCCGCCCAACACCTCGTCCCGGCGATGCATGACCGTGCTGGCCACCGAGCCCACGCCGTCGGCTCACGTGACCTCACTCGGGCGACCCAATGGGCGCAGGCCAACGACATTGTCACCGCGCACGGCTCGTACGAGGCACTGCTCGCTGATCCTGACGTCGACGCGATCTACAACCCACTCCCCAACCACCTCCACGTCGACTGGTCGATCGCCGCCCTCGAGGCCGGCAAGCACGTGCTCTGCGAAAAGCCCCTCGGCCTCGACGCCGCCGATGCCCAACGCCTCGTCGAGGCGGCGACTGCCCACCCTGATCTCGTTGCGATGGAGGCGTTCATGTACCGCTTCCACCCGCAATGGATCACCGCACGCGACCTCGTTGCTACCGGCGCGATCGGCACGGTGAAAACAATCCAGACCTTCTTCGCCTACTTCAACGACGACCCGGGCAACATCCGCAACCAGGCCGACATCGGCGGAGGTGCACTGATGGACATCGGTTGCTACCCGATCAGTCAGGCCCGAATGGTGCTCGACGCCGAACCGCTCCGGGTCACCGGCTCGATGGAGCTCGATCCTCGCTTCGGTACCGATCGGCTCACGTCCGCCATGCTCGACTTCGGCGATGGCACGACGGCCATGTTCACCGTCTCGACCCAACTCGAGCCCTTCCAGCGGGCCTGCATCTTCGGTACAGAGGGCCGGATCGAGATCAAGATCCCGGTCAACAGCCCGAACGATGCACCGACCGAGCTGACCATCACGACCTCGACCGGAAGCGAGACCCGCAGCGTTGGACCGGTCGACCAGTACGGGGAGCAGCTCGATGCGTTCGCCTCAGCGGTGCGGGCCGGTACCCCCGCGCCCGTGCCGCTCAGCGATGGTGTCGCCAACATGCGAGTGGTCGACGCTGTCGTCGAGGCGGCGATCACCGGCACCTGGGTCGGGATCTCCTAGACGACCCCGCAGGGCCGCAGCACCGGTGGGGAACGAGGAAGAGGTCCGCCTCATCCCCCACCAGGCAGTCGGTCAGTTGACCTGAATGATCTGCGCCACCGCGATGAGGGTGACCAGAACAAGGTTCGAGAGACGGAACACGATGAACGGCGTTCGCTTGAACGCCTCACCCATCTCCGTGTTCGCCATCGAGTCCGGCATGCCCTTCATCAGCGCCATGAAGCCCTGCTGAGAATTCTCGAACGTCAGCAAGCCGAAGAGCCCGACGCCGATCGCCGAAACCGTCAACAAGAACGACGAGTCGGAGAGGTCCCCGAACACGATGATGGCGGTGAGTGCCGAGACGGCAAGCATGTAGGTGTTCTGCGAGGCTCGCAGGTTGCCGGCAGTCTGGTCGCCGAGTTTGATCCACGTTTTTTCGTTCACTCAGGAACTCCAATCTCTTTGGGATGAATCAATTGTCGACCAAAACCTCCGAGCGGCTTGGGATACGCCTCAACGGGCGTATCGCCGACACCGTCACCCGGCGCCAAAACGCACACGTCCCGGATTCTGCTGAATCCGGGACGTTCGTGCGATTGAAGCCTGCACCTTGGTGCATCCTCGGTGGTGGCGGGGGCAGGATTTGAACCTGCGACCTTCGGGTTATGAGCCCGACGAGCTACCACACTGCTCCACCCCGCAGCGCCACCCTAGCGATGCGCCATGCGTTCCCCAACCGGGTGCTGAGGTGCGGGTTCGGTTCGAACAACGCCACGATCGCGGCCAAGATGTCGTCATGAAGATCAGCACCACCATCGGTTTCGACGGCGACCCGCAGCGCCTCGTGCAACAAGCCAAGGACTTCGAGTCGGCCGGCGTCGACCTCCTCTGGGGCGCGGAGATCTACGGCTACGACCTCGTGTCGACGCTTGCGTACATCGCCGCCAACACCGAGCAGGTTGAGCTGATGACCGGCATCATCCCGCTGTATTCCCGAAGCCCGGCTCTCATCGCACAAACCGCGGCCACCCTCGACGCCCTGTCCGACGGCCGGTTCGTGCTCGGCCTGGGCACGTCAGGGCCGCAGGTGATCGAGGGCTGGCACGGCGTCCCGTTCGAGAAGCCGATGGCTCGCACCCGCGACACGATCGACATCTGCCGCAAGGTCTGGAGCGGCGACAAGGTCACCCACGATGGCAAGGCGTACTCGCTGCCCTACGACGGCGGCACCGGACTCGGCAAGCCCCTCAAGTTCATGAACCGGCCGCCCGTCCGAGACATCCCGATCTCGATCGCATCGATCGGCCCGAAAAACGTCGAACTGACCGCCGAAGTCGCCGACATCTGGCAGACGATCCACTTCGTGCCCGACCGCTTCGAGCAGGTGTGGGGCGAAGCGCTCAAGACGGGCCTCGCCAAGCGCGATCCGGAAAAGAAGCCGCTCGAGATCATCGCCGGACAGTTCGTTGCGATCGGCAAGGGCGACCACATCCAAGAAGCCCGCGACGCAGCCCGCGGCCTGATCGGCTTCTACGTGGGCGGCATGGGCGCCAAAACGAAGAACTTCTACAACGACCTCTTCAAGCGGTACGGCTGGGAAGAAGAAGCCGAGGAGATCCAGGATCTGTTCCTGTCCGGGAAGCGGATGGAGGCGTTCGCAGCGGTGCCCGAGGAGTACATCGACTTGTCGGCGTTGATCGGCGACGAAGGGTTCGTGCGCGAACGCATCCAGGTGTTCAAGGAGGTGGGTGTGACCCATCTCAACGTGAGCCCGATCGGCCCGGATCCGCTCAAGCAGATCGAGATGATCAAGGCGTGGAGCGAATAGCGGGATGCCCCGGCACGAAGGGGGCGGTCAACCAGTGAGCGACTTCTCTCTCACCCCCGAGACGCTCAACGACTCGATGTCCACACTCTTCACGAGTTCGGTCTTCCGGTGCCTCGAGGTCTCACCCACCCACGTTCTGGCCGAGCAGAAGATCGACCAGAACGGCCTTCGCCCCGGGGGCTTCGTACCGGGACCGGTGCAGTTCAGCCTTGCCGATCTCGTCCTCTGGTATCTCACCTCCGCCGCGATCAACCGTGTCGAGCCGATGGCACTCACCTCCGACCTCTCGATCCGGTTCCTGCGCCCGGGACAGGGCGAGATGCTCTACGCCCGAGCCGACCTCGACAAGGCGGGTCGACTCATGATCGTCGGGACGGTGAAGATCTGGGTCGACGACCGAGAGGACAAGCCGATCTCCGTCGCCCAGGGCACCTACGTGCTGCCGCAGCCCGCCTAGGGGCGCCGAGCAACGATCCGCACCTCGGCACGGGCATCCGGCAACGCCAGCCCGGTCGTACCGACTGCTGTCCACGCCGGCCACGGCTCGATGACATAGCGGTCACGAACCTGCTGGAAGATCGACAGCTCAGTCATGTCGGTGTGCCAGCTGGTCATCTCGATCACGTCGCTCCAGGCCAGGTGCGCCTCGGTCAGCACCAACGTGATCGAGTCGAACAGCTGGGTGAACTGTTCCTCGGCATCCGCAGCGCACCGGCCATCAGGGCCCATGCCGGTGACGCCGCTCAGAAACGCAATGCCGTCGTGGACGACCGCAGGCGCGAAGTGCCATGCGTCGAAAAATGGCCGCTGGGATTCGGGGACAATGTGCTCCATCACCCGAGCGTAGATCGCTGGCTGTTCGGTTTCGGGGGCGTGGTTTCGGCCGGGAGCGTGTCGTCGGCTCCCCACTGCGACCACGACCCGACGTACAGCCTTGCGTCGGGGAGGCCCGCCTTGCGGCGAGCGAGCAGATCGGCGCATGCGGTGACACCAGAGCCGCAGTACACCACCACATTGTCGCCGTTGGCCCCGAGCGCGCCGTAGTGCTCAGCGAGCTCGGCCTCGGAGCGGAAGTGGCCGTCGGCGACGTTGGCACCCGCCGGCGCGTTCCGAGCACCCGGCACGTGCCCCGGCCTCGGATCGACCGCACTCCCCTTGGCGAAGCGATCGGGCGCGCGAGCATCGAGGATCGTCAGCGCACCATCGAGCGACTCGGCGAGCGCCTGCTTGGTGATGATGCAATCGGCTGGCCACTCAACCGGTGAGAACAACGCCGGCGCCGGGTTGGTTGGCCCGTCGGCCGTTGGCCCCTCCCAGGCGGCGAACCCGCCGTCAAGCACCGCAGCGGAACGCCCGAGCGCATCGAGCATCCACCACAATCGCGAGGCGATCATGCCCCCCGCATCGTCATAGGCGACGACTTTGGTGTTGTCACTGATGCCGAGGCGCCCCATCGCGTCGGCGAATGACGCAGCGGTGGGAAGCGGGTGTCGGCCGGCTTCGGTCGAGGCGGGTGAGGAGAGGTCGACGTCGAGATCGGCGAACACCGCCGAGGCGATGTGCCCACGCTCGAAATCGGCACGCCTCGGCCCGGCATCGAGCGACCAGCGCACATCGACGACCACGAGGTCGGCATCGTCGAGGTGAGCCGTGAGCCACTCGACCGAAACGATCGGCCCGTTTTCCTCGGTGCTCACGGCGCGCTCAGAACGGACGATCGCCGACGACGGTGACACGCTCCATGCGACGATGCATCGGTAAGAAGTCGTTGGTGGCGGCGTGCTGCGCCGACCGGTTGTCCCACATCACGAACGTGTCGGGCTGCCAACGAACCCGACACTGCACCGACGGACTCATGATCTGGCGTTCGAGATGGCGCAGGATCTCCTTTGACTCCTCTGGCTCAACATCAAGGATGTGCGAGGTGAACCCGATGTTGGTGTAGATCCCCCGCTCGCCCGTCTCAGGATGGGTGCGAATCACGGGATGGTGCTGCGCAGGGTACGTCTCCCGCATGGCCTCACGCTCGGCCGGCGCAACGCGGTCAGAAAACACCCGCATGTAGTCGTGCACCGCGACGAGATCGTCGACCCGCTCCTTCCACTCATCGGACAAACGCTGATAGGCCGCGCAGGCGTTGGCGAAGCACGTGTCGCCGCCATAGGGCGGGACGATCACCCCACGAAGGATCGACCCCATGGAAGGTTCAGCCCGCCAGGTCACGTCGCTGTGCCATCCCGCTGCCACAAAAGTCCTGCCCGTGTCGCCACCGGCCTCCAACACCACGATCTCGGGGTGCCCGTCGTCGTTCTCGGTGAACGGATGCACCTCGAGGTCGCCGAACAGTCGACCGAAGGCGATGTGCTGCTCCTGGGAGATGTGCTGATCACGCAGCACCAGCACCTTGTGGTCGAGCCACGCCTTGCGGAGTTCCTCAGCCGTGTCGGTCGAGATGTCGGCCAGATCGACACCGGTGATCTCGGCGCCGATCGAGGCGGTGAGCGGATGGATGCCGATGGCCATGGTGTCCTCCTAGAACGGGGCGTCGCCGACGACGGTGACGCGCTCGACGTGGCGGGTCTCGGGCCAGAAGTCGTCGGTCGCGAAATGCTGGACGGCCCGGTTGTCCCACATCACGAACGTGTCGACGCCCCAACGGATACGGCACTGCACCGACGGGTTCATGATCTGGCGCTCGAGATGACCGACGATCTCCGCTGACTCCTCGGGTGTGCAACCTTCAATCTCACGGACGAACGATCGGTTGGTGTAGATCGTGCGCTGACCGGTCTCAGGGTGGGTGCGGATGACGGGATGCCGAGCCGGCGGATAGAGCGCCTGCTTCTCCGCCCGCTCCTCGTCGGAGAGACGCTGCCCGAAGGTCATCGAGAAGTCGTGAATGGCGAACAGCGGGTCGACCCGATCCTTCCACTCCGGGCTGAGGCGCTGGTACGCGGCGCCGGTGTCAGCGAAGCAGGTGTCACCGCCCGCTGGCGGGACCACGACACCTCGCAGGATCGAGCCCATCGAGGGCTCGGCCCGCCAGGTGACATCGCTGTGCCAGTTGTTTGCCGCGTACTGGTACTCGGCGGTGGACTTGATCTTGACGACCTCGGGATAGCCCTTCTTGCCGACGGCGAACGGATGAACCTCTAGATCACCGAACCGGCGACCGAACGCGATGTGTTCCTTGACCGAGATGTGCTGGTCGCGCAGGACCAGCACCTTGTGATCGAGCCACGCCTTGCGCAGTTGCTCGAGGGTCTCCCCCGAGACATCGGCCATATCGATGCCGGAGATCTCGGCGCCCAGTGTTGCGGTGATCGGTCGGACCTCGATCGCCATGGCTTCCCCCGTTCGCTAAGCGTCGATCGCTCCAGAGTGGCACGATCAGGGGGTGGACGCACCTTCTCTGCGCACCAAGCGCCTCGTGCTTTTGCCACTCGGCAGCGCCGACCTCGACGAGGCCGCCGCACTCTTCGCCGACCCCCGCGTGATGGTCCACGTCGACGGCGGGACGCGAGATCGCGCCACCACCTCGCGTCTGCTCCAGGCCAACGAACGCTGCTGGAAGAACGAAGGCTGGGGCCTCTGGGCGATCCGAGATGCCACGTCCGGAGCGTTCATCGGCCAGGGCGGGCTTCAGCGCATCACCGAACTCCAGGACGCCGACGTCGAGTTCAGCGCGATCATCGGGTGGCGAAACTGGCGGAAGGGCATCGCCACCGAGGCAGGCAAGGCCATCGTGTACGACGCCTGGGAACGCTTTACGGGCAGCCAGATCCACGCCCTCGTGCATCCCGACAGCGCTGCAGGCGGCCCGTTCCTGCGTCGGATCGGCTTTCGGCGCAACGACGATCAACTCGTCCGAGGCGAGATGCTCAAGGTCTGGCACACCCAGCGTCTGGGCTAGCACCGACGCTTGATCAGCTCCAGCTCTCCGAGTCGGCGGGATCGCCGAATAGTTCGATCGAGTTGAACGCCGGATCCGGCTCGACCGACGCACCGGCCGGCCAGATGCCCGCTTCGGCGGCGACGTCGGCACGAACGCCACCCGAACCCCACTGCACAAAGCCGAAGATCGTGTCGGGGTTGGTGACGTCACTTCCCGAGTGCAGTGCCGCCTCGCCACCGTCGACGGCAAGACCGCCGAGCACGGAGGCCATGACCAGGATCGATGTCCCTGCGGGGATCGTGCCGGCGGCAATCGGGGCGATATCGACGCAGGTCGCCGATTGACAAAGCTGAACACCGCCGACGTCGGCATCGGTATCTCCGACATTGGCGATCTCGACATAGCCATCATCGCCGAATTCGACGAACACCATCTGCAGGTCGGGAAGTTCCACCGCCTCGGGCGGGATCGTGTCGGTGGTCGGTGGCACCGTCTCCTCGGGCTCGGTATCGGACGAGCTGTCTGACGTGTCGCCGGACCCGCCGGGAGCCCGGTCAACGTCAGCCGAGTCGTCACTGCCCCCGCACGCAGCGGCGAGCAGGGCGAGCGACATGAGCAGAGCGAGCAAGGAGCGGGGCATCACGAGTCCTTCACGGGGCAGGTCACGGGGTGACGCAACGGTAGTGGTCCCAGTCGGGCCAGAACGCGCACCCGCAGCGAACCGCTGCCCTAGGCGTCGACCTCATCCGAATCGGTCGGCTCCGGCGCAGGTTCCGGCTCGACGTCGAGTTCCTCGACCGTCGCCAACAGCTCCCCAATCCGGGCCAACAACTCGGCTGCGCGGATCTCATCCGGCGGCGACGAGGTCAGGGCCTCCTGCCGCTGGTCATAGAGC
Source organism: Acidimicrobiales bacterium (assembly GCA_022425325.1). Classification (GTDB taxonomy): domain Bacteria; phylum Actinomycetota; class Acidimicrobiia; order Acidimicrobiales; family Aldehydirespiratoraceae; genus UBA11606. The sequence goes on from JAKMFW010000032.1 coordinate 56,095, forward strand.
GACGCGACTTCGGCGAGCACCTCTGCGGCGGTCGACGGCACCGGAGGCGTCTCGTCGTCACCGGGCTCAGGTCCGTCGTCCGGCTCGGGTGCAGGTTCGGGATCGGGATCAGCGACAGCTCCGAGCAGATCGGAGAAGTCCTCACCGTCGAAGAGTTGATTCAGCGCCTCGGTGAGATTGCTGGCGATCGTGATGCGCTCACCCTCACCGACGGTCGCGATCACTCGCTGCAGGGTGGGCACCGACGCATCTCCCTCGGCCGCCACATAGAGCGGACGGACCCACAGGATCGAATCGCCGATCGGCAACATCAGCAGATCACCGAACTCGACGGTCGAGCCGTCGCGGTTGAGCAGAGAGAGCTCGCTCGAGATCGCCTCGTCCTGCGCGATCGCCGAGGCCACGAGCACAGGACCAGGCGCGTCGGGCGAGGTGATCTCGTAGGAGACCAGACGGGACGTGCCGTCGGGTCTCGTCTCGCCGACCATGAAAGCCTCGAGTTCGCGACGGTCGTCGTTCTCGTCGTAGGGCACGAAGCTGCGCAATGTCACGAAGCTCGGCTCGTCCTCACCCGGCAACTCCATCAGGGCGTAGTACGGATTGACCCGTTCTTCGCGGGTGACGAGCAGGCCATCCTCGCCCACCGTCGTCTCGGTGCCGGCGGCGACGCGGACCTGACGGCCCGGGTTCTGGGCGACGTCCCACCGCTCGGTGCCGATGATGAGGCTTTCGGGATCCGAGACCTGGTAGCGGGCCCACATGTTGGTCTGCACCCGGAACAGGTCCTGCGGGTACCGAAGGTGGTCGCGAAGCGCCTCGGGCATGTCGTCGAACGATGTGAAGAGATCCGGGAAGGCCGACATCCAGGCGTCGGCGAGCGGGTCCTCCACCGGCATGCGGTAGAAGGCGACGTCGCCGTTGTAGGCGTCGACGACGGCCTTGACCGAGTTGCGGACATAGTTGAACGACCCGCCGGCCAGACCACCGTCGAATAGACGTCCGTTCTCGGAGCGCTGGCTGTACGGGTAGCGATCACTCGTGGTGTAGGCGTCGATCACATAGTGGATGCGGCCATCGAAGACGACCGGGTAGGCGTCGGCGTCGAACCGCAGGAACGGTGCAAGCGCCTCGACCCGGTCGTGCACGTCGCGGACATAGATCACGCGGGTGTCGTCGGACACGAAGTTCGAGATCAAGGGCTCGATCTGACCGAACCGCATCGCGAACGCAGCCCGCCGGATGAACGACCCCATACCGACGCCCGAGTCGCCGTCGTAGCGAACCGGTACGTCCTGGTTGGTCGCACTGTCGACATAGTCGATTTCGTCGACCGTGGTGCCCACGAGGGCGTACCCGCCAAGGCCTTCACCGTGGTAGATCTGCGGCTGGTCGAGCTGAAGGGCGAGTGCCGGATCGGTCTCGACCGGCAGACCACCGGCAAGGAAGCGCGGGCTGCCCTCGGGCGTGGTGGCGTTCGCGCCGGCTAGGGCGAGGCCGTAGCCGTGGGTGAGACGAACGTGCTCACGCTCCCAGCTGAGGTCAGCGAGGTTGAGTTCGCGGGTGCCGAGCACGACCTGCGTCAGTTCGCCATTGATCAGGTAGCGGTCGGTGTCGAGCGACGGCGCAAAGGTCGCGCCGACGTCGACCACGGCGCCCTCGAACCGGTAGAAGTCGCGCAGCGCCTCGAACCGCTCGAACGTCGGATGGGTCACGACCGGGTCGAGCACGCGGGTGTTGCGAACGGTCGTGGCGTTCTCGCGAAGTTCGTCGGCCGTGACATCCGTCGTGTACGCAAACGCCGTCTCGGTGACATCGGCATCGGGCTCGAGTCCGAACGCTTCACGAGTCGCGTCGATATTGCGCTGCGTGAACTCGACCTCGCGACTCGTCTCGTTGGGCTCGACCTGGAACCGTTGCACGAACGCCGGGTAGATGCCGCCCATGACGATGGCGACGAACGCCCACAGGCCCACGGCGATGATCGGCAAGGTCCAGCCCCGCTGCCGCAGGTTGAACACGAGCAACACGACCGCCGACAGCGAGATGGCGATCAGCAGGTAGAGCGCAGGCAGCTGCGCATTGACATCGGTGTAGAGCGCACCGTCGACCACCCCTCGTTGCGAGACGGTGAGTTCGTAGCGCTGCAACCAGTAGTCAGCGGCTCGAATCACGGCGAGGACGGCGAGAATCGCCGAGAGGTGCACCTTGACACTCGCCGTCGTGCGCTCACCGGACGTGGCCGCCATGCGGATGCCGCCATTCAGGTAGTGCGCGATGACCGTGAGGATGAAGATGATGATGAAGGCGGCGAACGCCCAATCGACCACATAGGTCAAGAACGGCAACTGGAAGAGATAGAAGCCGATGTCGGTGCCGAACTGCGGATCGGTGATCCCGAAGTCCTGACGGTTGACGAACAGCAGCCACTCTTCCCACTGCGACTGCACACCGGCGGCGGCGAGCAGGGCGAAGAAGAACGACACCACCGCGCGCACCAGCCGGGAACGGCCGGCGACGAGATCGTGGTAGCGGGCGAGGAGTTCCTCCTCCGGGCCAGGCACTCGAGTCTGCGGCGCCGAGCGGTCGGCGAGGAAGAGGTTGAGCCACAACAGGGCGAAGAACACCCCGAAGAAGATGAGGGTCAAGACGACCTTGGCGCCCAGCACCGTGCCCCACACATCGGTTCGGTCGAGCGAGTCGAACCAGAGGAAGTCGGTGTAGAACCCTGCGATTCCTCGCAGCGACAGGGCGATGACGATGAACGCGGCGGCGAGCACGGCCAGGACGACTCGGCCTCGCCCACCGAACCGGGAGGAACGACCTCGCTGCGGCATCTCTTCTACATTTCGCATAGTCGGACGATTCTACCGGTCGCCCAGAAGGAGGCCTTGTCGGCGCTCAGGTCATCGATCGACGTAACCAGATCCGAACAGATTCACGGCTCGACGACCCGTCGCTCCGCACCGTTCGCGGTCTACTCGCCGGCCGGACCGATCACTGCTGACACCGCCGCAGCGGCCGCCATCGGCAGACGACGCGATCGAGACTCGCGGTAGAGCCCTCGCACCGTGTCGGACAGCTCATCGGCATCGTCAGTACGTTCGGCGACCTCGAGCAACCGGCTGCGCACTGGGTCGAGTGCAACCGTGCGTAGCTGCTCGTATCCCGCCTGTCGGGAGCTGGCATCGCCACCCACCGCCTCGAGGATCTCGTCGAACGCTGCGTCGATCGCCGACTCGTACGGCGCAGCGTGGGCGTCGGCATCAGCCACGACAACAGCGATGGCGTCCGAGCCGCTCCGCCGGACGCCGTCGAGAAGGGTGCTCTGCTCTTCCACCAGGACCTTCTTGAGGGCTCGCGTTGCGACACTCTCGGCCCGTGCTCGCAGCGCCTGGTTCGGGTCGGTCGACACGGCGGCTTCCTGCTCGGCCTCGGGCTCCGGCTCGGATTCAGCGTCGGGCGGAGCCGCTTCCTCGGACTCGACTTCCGGGTCGTCGTTGCTGTCGCCACGCAGGCGAGCGAACAGGTCATCGACCGCATCCCCGGTGGCCGCTGGTTCGTCGACCTCGGGTTCGTCGGCCTCGGGGGCATCGACCTCAGGTTCAGAGGGCTCGGACTCGGTCGCCTCGGCAGGCGGCGGGTCGTCAGGCTCCGACGGTTCGTCATGCTCGTCGTCGACGCCTTCATCGCCGTCGGCGTCTTCGCTGGCAGCAGATTCGGCCTCGTTGCTGGGCTCGAGCGCCTTGTCGACGTGCGTCAGCGCTTCCATCTCGGCCGTGACGAACGCCGGATCAGGCTCATCATCGAGATCGCCAGCAGAACCAGGAGCAGCGATCCCATCGACCAGCGGATGCCCGACCAACCGGGCCGCCTCGATCTCGGCCTCCATGGTCTCCACTGTCGGCGTGGGCTCGTTCGCGATCCACAAGCCGGCGCGTTCCGCCGCAGCGCGTGCCTCGGGAACCGAATCGACGAGATCCTTCATTGCTGCATCAAGAGACTGCTGGGCGATCGTCAACGACTCGAGCAGCCGGTCGCGGCCCGCTCGGAGCTGCTCCACCTGGGCTCGGCCCGTCTGCCGCTTGCGAGCCAGGTCGCTCAGCATCCGCTCGCGCACCGCCTGCGCCTCATTGACCATGTCGCGACCTCGCTGGCGGCCCTCCTCGGCGACCTCCTCGGCGTCACGCTCCGCCGCAGCGAGGGTCTCTTCACGGGCGGCGATGGCCTCCGCTCGGGTCGTGTCGGCGGCAGCGAGCGCCTCGGCCCGGATTGCCTCGGCCTCTCGTTCGGCCCGTTCGGCCCGTTCGGCGGCGGCAGCGTGCGCCGCCTCGAGTACCTGGGTCGCCTCGGCGCCGAGCGCTTCGGCAACCCGATGAGCCTCCAGCGGCTCCGAGAGCACGGCTTCGACCTCGGCGACCCGGGCTGCCAGCACATCGCGCTCGCGACGAAGGTCTCGGATGACCGCTGCAGCATGCTGCAGCGTCCGCTGCACTGGCAGCGGGTCGAATCCGCGTCGAACCAACTCGAACGAGGCCTGGTCGAGCTCGCTGGGATCGAGGGATGCACCATCGGTCATGGCCATGATCGTAGAAGTGCATCGCAGAGCGTTGCGGTATCCCCCAACGCAAGCGGGTCAGTTCACCGTGAAACCGTCGATCTGAAGCGCCAGGTCGCTGACGTCGCCACCAAGGCCGGCAAGCACCGCGATCGCCTCGTCGAGGGTGGCGACCCCTTCGATTCGGAGGCGCTCCGTGGTCGACTCGGCCTCGGCGATGGCATCGACGGGCACGATGAAAACCTCGGCACCGGCATCCTCGGCAGCACGCGCCTTCTGAGCGACACCACCGACATCGCCAACCGAGCCACCGGCAGAGATCGTGCCGGTGACGGCAACCTTGCCACCCCCGGTGAGTTCCCCTTCGGTCAGCAGGTCGATGATCGTCAGGGTGAATGCCAACCCGGCCGACGGGCCACCGATCGAGCCGGAATCGATGTCGAGTTCGAACGGCAGATCCGCATCGACCGCCCGCACGGTGACATCCATGATCCCGATGAAGCCGCCCGCCCGGCCCTCCGGATGGGCACCGAGCGTGACCGACTGGGTTCGGAGCTCGCCCGTGTCAACATCCTCGAGCGTGATCTGGACCTCGGTTCCCGGGTCGGTCGCCGACAGGAACTCGAGCAGGGATTCGAGGCCGGTGATGAGGTCGTCGTCGACCGCCACGATGATCTCGCCGACCTGCAGCAACCCGTCGACCGGGCCCTCCTCGACCACACCGTTGAACCCGACCCCGCTCTCGACGACGGCCTCGACGCCGAGATATTCGAGCGCGGCGACAACCGCAGACTCTTTCGACACCGCCATCAACTCGAGATTGCGCTCGCGCTGCTCTGCCGTGGTGCGGGTACCGAAGACTTGTTCTCGGGTGCGCAGTTCGACGGCGTCGTCGGAGTTCGCACGAACCCAGTCGGCGATGGTGACCTGATCATCGACCGCCACCGTCGTGAACAAGATCTCGCCCTCGGGCTCGAAAATCTCGATGTCGGACGCCTGGACACGGTCGTCAGTGGGCCGTGCCGATCCCGGCTTCAGGGCCACAGCACCGTCGTCGACGACCGAGTTCCCGGGAAGGATCCGACCCACCCACTGAGCAGGCACGGTGTAGAAGCTCGCCACGCCGGCGAGCAGCACGGAGACCAGCACGAGCACGACGACGCTGAACCGATCGCGGTACCAGGCGCGTGGGGCGACAGCCGCCACCGGGGATCCCGGGGGTGGCGGTAACATCGCCCCCGTCGTGTCCTCCACCGTCATGATCTTCGTGCTCGTCCTTGTGGCGGGAATCCTGGGCACCGGCCTTCGGCCACCCACATCGATGCAGCCTGCCATGGTGCGGGCGGCAAACGGCAGCGAGCAGCTGAGGCGCCGGGTGGGGACGTCGATGCTCGGCGTCGTGCCCGTCGACGACGAGGACGACACGAACATCATCATGGACAGCCTGCGAGCGATAGGCCTCGTCCGGCGCCGCGTCGATCGGCCCATCGTCGGCCGAAAGGCGTACGTGCGCTGGTGGGAGCGGATTCGAGCGATCATCGTGCTCGCCGCCTTGGTGGCCGGTCTGGGCATCGCGCTGGCCGCTCTCGTCGGCATCACCGTGCTCGGACTGGGATTCCTGCTCGAACGGGCGATCAGCTGACCGTCGGCCCGCACCGGTCCCGTTAGGGTCAGTCAATGCACGACGAGGTCATGGCCCGACGCCGAGCCGCCGCCCAAGCGGGTTTCCTCGACGATCCGGACACGGCACTCGCCGCCCTCGATGACGGCGATGCGTCGGTCCGTATCGCTGGCCTTCGCAGTGCCGACCGACTCGGCATGCTCGATCCCGACCGGCTTGTCACCCTGCTCGCCGACCCGGAGCCTGCGGTGCGCATCGCCGCACTCGATGTCGCTGCCCACCGGCACGAACCCGACATCGTCGGGCTGCTCGACGACCCCGAGCCCGCCGTCGTGGAGATGGCTGCGTGGGCGTGCGGCGAGCGAGACAGCGACCCTCGACCCCCCACATCCCGACTCGCCCAACTCGCAACCGGGCACGACGATCCGCTCGTGCGGGAGGCCGCCGTCGCAGCGATCGGTGCGATCGGTGACGAACTCGGGCTGCCCGCCGTGCTGGAGGCGACCACCGACAAACCCGCCGTGCGACGTCGGGCCGTGCTCGCCCTCGCCGCCTTCGAGGGCCCCGAGGTCGACGCGGCATGGGAGCGGGCACGTACCGACCGCGACCGACAAGTGCGCGACGCCGTCGACGAGTTGTTGGGCCCAGCCGACGGGGCCTGAGACTCAGCGACGCCCGCGGCCGCCGCCGCCTGCGTCGTCCATGAACATCGCCTGCACCGACTCGTAGTGTTCGATGACCTTGCCGGCACCGAGCACCACCGACTCGAGCGGCGAATGGACCCGGCGCACGGGTACGTCGGATTCGGCGGTGAGGCGCAGATCCATGCCTTTCAGCATTCCGCCACCACCGACCAGGTGCACGCCCTGCACGATGAGATCCTGTGCGAGCTCCGGCGGAGCCTGGGCGAGACAGCTCACGACCGAATCCACCATCGCCGTAACGGGTTCCTCGATGGCAACCCGGATCTCGTCGGGCGTGAGCACCACCGTCTTGGGCAGGCCACTCATGAGCTCACGGCCGCGGACCTCGGCACTGACCTCGTCGGCGGTCGGATAGGCCGACCCCAGCACGATCTTGATCTCCTCGGCGGTGCGCTCACCGACCGCGATGCCGTACTCGCGGCGGACGTACCCCTGAATGGCGTTGTCGATGTCGAACGAGCCGACTCGGACCGCTTCGAGCGCAACGACGCCGCCGAGCGAGATGAGGGCGCTCTCGGTGGTGCCGCCCCCGATGTCGACCACCATGTTGCCGATCGGTTCGTTGATCGGCAGATCAGCACCGATCGCAGCGGCAACGGGCTGCTCGATGAGGCGGGCATCCGCAGCGCCGGCGCGGCGCGCCGCCTCGGTCACGGCTCGACGTTCGACGGCGGTGATCGCCGACGGCACACAGATCACGACCCGCGGCCGATTGAGTCGGCTCACCCCGACCCGCTGCAACAGCAGCCGGATCATGCGCTGGGTGACCTCAAAGTCGGTGATCGCCCCCTTGCGCAGCGGCCGCACCGCCACGATGTAGGACGGGGTACGGCCGATCATCTGCCACGCCTCGTGACCCATCGCCAGAACCTCACCGGACCGACTGTTGAGCGCGATCACCGAAGGCTCGTTCAAGACGATGCCCTCCCCTCGTGCGTACACCAGCGTGTTGGCGGTGCCGAGATCGATCGCAAGGTCGCGTGCCAGGGTCAGGTCTCCTCAACTGGTGCGTCGTCGAGACGCACGATACCGCTCGGCTGCGGGTGGGGTCGCGACCGCTCGTCCGGAGCGAGGGCCCGGAGCTGCTCCTGGAAGCCCGCTTCGACAGGACGACGGCGGCGAGACCACAGCCACAACAGCACAGATCCGAGCGCTGCGGCGAGGAAGGGCAAGACGAGGAAGACGACGGCGTCGCTCACGACTCCCGCTCCGGTGCGACGTCGGTGATGTGCTGAGACTCGAGGCCCCACGACTCGCCGGCGGACCAGCGCTCACGCTTCCAGATCGGCACGGTCGCCTTGAGGGTGTCGATACCGAACCGGGCCGCCTCGAACGCCGCAGGCCGATGGGGGGCGGACGCAACGACGATGACTGACGATTCACCGATGGCGACCGGGCCGATCCGGTGAATCAACACCACGCGTCCGAGGTCGTGCCAGCGGCTCCGCATCTCGGCAGCAATGTCGGCGAGACGAGGCACGACGTGCTCCTCGTAGGCCTCGTAATCGAGCAACTCGACGCCCTCACGGCCGGGTGCATGGTCGCGAGCCGTGCCACTGAACAGCACGATTGCGCCACAGCGGGGAAGGACGGCCCAATCGGCTGCGGTGCCGACGGGCAGGGGCTCCTCGGTGAGAGCGAGCCAGTCGTCGCCGTCGAGGGGCGGGGTGAGCATCACGACATCGTAGGAGCACTGACGCAGCTGCCCACCGACCGACCGAGGTGACTCCCGCAGGGATCCGGTGCCGACGCTGGCGTGACCGAGGTGCCTACTTCCGACGGAGCCGGCGGAGCACGAGCACGGCGCCGACAGCGAAACCGATCGCAAGCGCAGCGGCGGCAGCGAGCGCGAGTTCCTGGCGGCGGCGAGCAGGCAGCTGCTCGAGTGGGCTCGGCTCGTGAGACACGACCCACGCTTCCTCGTTCGAGTAGTCGGCCTCCCATCCGAGCGCCCGGATGCGGTCGTTGGCGACCACCCAGGAGTGGGACGTGTAGGGCACGATGCCGGGCGGAATGGGAGCCAACCCCGACCGTTGCCGGACTGCAGCCACGGCTCGAGCGGCCCACGCCGGAACCCGCACGCGAGCCTGCGGGCCTTCGAGGTCGGCGAGCGCGTCGGGCGGGATCCAGCTGTCGGGTGCGACGTTGGCCACCCCGTCGAAACGGGTCTCGATGGCGGCGACCACCGCCGCGGCCAGATCGTCGACGTGGAGGTACTGGACCGGTGGATCGCCATCGGCGGCAATGCCGACGCGGGCGGTGTGGAGCACCTGCGCGAGCCGCCCGAGCGTGTCGTCGGTGACGACGGCGGTGGGACGGAGAATGCTGACGGCAGCCTCACGGCCCGAGCCCCATTCGAGGACGGCCCGCTCCACGGCGGCTCGGGTGATGGCCCACGGGAAGTCGAGGTTGGGCCGAACGTCGGCGTCCTCAGTCAACGGCACCGGGTTGTCGACCCAGGCGCCGTAGACCATCGCAGTGGAGAGCACGCACACGTGGCTCACACCGACCTCGGCGGCAGCGTCGAGCACCCGGGACACGATCGCCAGTTCAAGTTCGTCGGCCGACGGGTCGTCAACGTCGGGCGTGACCGCCGTGGCGAGATGCACGATCGACGTCGCTCCGGCGAACACCGACGTCAGATCGTCGGAGGCAAGGTCGACCCGCTTCACGTCGAGGCCGGGCTGCGCGTCGACGGTGGCTTTGTCGACGGCCCGCACATCGATCCCTTCGCGGTCGTGGACGAGGCGGCGCACGACGCGCGATCCCACCGCACCGGCCGCACCGGTGACCACCACCACGGCGTGCTCGTTCGGGTTGTCCTCGAGGCGACTTCGGGAATCCACGCCCCTACGATGCCGTCATGAGCGACGGCAATCCACCCGACGACATGTTCGGAGGTCTGCCGTTCATGGCCGACCTCATGAAGTTGTTGCAGGGCCAGACCTCCGGCAGCAACGACACGGCGCGCCAACTGGCCCACACGATCGCCAACGACGGACAAAGCGAACCCAACATCGATCCGGCCGACCGCATCGCCGTCGAGCAGCTCATTCGGGTCGCCGAGCTCCAGGTGGCATCTCTCACCGAACTCTCCACCGGCCCGATCACGGTCGAGGTCGGGAACCGGTCACAGTGGGCCGACCGCACGATCACCGACTACCGCCCACTCTTCGAAACCCTCTCCGACTCGATGAGTCAGGGGCTCCAGCTACCCGACGATCTCCCCACCGGCGATCCGATGGCGGCGATGATGGCGAACCTCACCCAGATGATGGGACCGATGATGCTCGGCATGACCACCGGCTCGATGGTCGGCCACCTCGCCCGTCGGGCACTCGGCGGTTTCGACCTGCCGGTCCCCCGAGCCGCCGACACGCCGATTCTCGTGCTGTTACGCAATGTCGACGAATTCGGTGATGCCTGGTCACTCGATCGCGACGACCTCCGGTTGTGGGTGTGTCTCCACGAAGTCGCCCACCAGGCGGTGCTCAACGTTCCGCACGTCCGCGAGCGACTCACCGATCTGCTCCAACGCCACGCTGCTGCGTTCGAGTCCGATCCTGCTCGCATCACCGACCAACTCGGGGGGTTCGACCCGATGGCGGGGCCAGAGGCGCTGGCCGACATGCAGAACTCCCTCAGTAACCCCGAACTCGTCCTCGGGGCGGTCCGCTCCCCCGCCCAAGAGGCCATCCAACCCGAGCTCACTGCGCTCGTCGCCGCCATGACCGGCTACATCGACTGGGTGATGGACTCGATTGGCGAGTCACTGATCGGCTCCTACGGGATGGTCACCGAGGCGCTTCGGCGACGTCGGGTCGAGGCCGATGCCAGCGATCGGTTCGTCGAACGAATCCTGGGCCTCGAGCTCGATGCAGAGCAGTACGACCGCGGCACGGCCTTCGCCGGCGGTGTCGTCGAGCGCACCGGCGCCGAAGGACTGCGGCGCCTCTTCGATGGTCCCGCGCACCTGCCGACCCCCAACGAGGTCGACGCCCCGGGCCTTTGGCTGGCCCGGATCGATCTACCGACCTGAGTCGTCGGTGTCGTCGGGCCGCTGAGGCGGCCGGGGTGCCTCACCGATCGGGTCGACTTCGACCCCATCGACCGACGAGATGATCGGCTCGGCGTTACCCCACCCGTACGCGAAGTCCGCCGTGCCCGCCGGCGCCTCGGGCTGACTCGGCCGCAGGTCCTCGATCGTGAGTTCGGCGGGGTCCGTCTCGGCGTGGCCGGGAGTCGTCGACGGCGACCCGGCCGTCGAATCGGCGACCGTGGCGGCTGGAGGGGGTGGTGTTCCTCCGGCCCCCTTGGGACGAAGTGTCCGGATCGACGACCACGGCACCGCTTCATGGGCGGGCTTTCCGATCAGATACGAGACCAGCGCGAAGATCGCCGCTGCGGCGACCCCGAAGCCACCCACGACGAGATTGAGCGGGATGACAGCGGGAACGAGCGCACCGATGACCCATGCGCCCTGGAAGCGGGCTTCGAACCGGGCGAACGAACGGCCGTAGTTGGCGTCGGGCGCTGCTCGCTGCACGAGCGAGTCGAAGGCGAGTTTCCCGGTGGCGGCTCCGCTGGCGATCACGAACGACAGCACGGCAGCGCCGAAGAGATCGTTGGAGAACGCTGCGAACAACGCACCGACACCGACGATCGCCAGCACCGTCTGCAGCATGCGTTCCTCGGCCACCCGCTCTCTCAGGTTCGGGGCGAGACGGGCGCCGATCAACGCGCCGATACCGGCGAGGAGGAGCACGACACCGAAGTGCCACGCCGGTGCAGCGGGATCGCCGGAGATATCGATGCCGCGGGCGGTGGCGGTGAGACCCCCCGCCGCCGAACCGAGGGTGCTGATGTCAAGTCCTTCCTTGCCGCCGCGGAACTCGAAGGCCAGCAGGAAAGTGACGAAGCCGACGACCCCTCGGAGGATCGCCGTCGCATAGGCGGCGAGCAGAACGTGGGCGTCGCGCAACTCCGCCTTCTCAATCTCCTCGGCCGGCTCTGCGGCCACCACCGTTCGCGGGACCTTCGTTGCGACGACGGTCGTGACGACGAAGCCGACCATGGCAACGGCAGCGGCGAACGCAGGCCCACCGATCAGGGAAAGGACACCCGAGACGGTGGCTCCCACCATGCCCGAGACCGCGCTGATCAAGGCGAGCCGACTGTTGGCACCGACGAGATCGTGCTCGGAGCGCACGAGGGCCGGGACCACGGCACTCTTCGCAACCGAGTACGTCTTCTGCAACACGAGAATCGTGAACGCAAGCGGGAAGAGCCACAGCGAATCGATGTTGTCGATCATCAAGAACGCCGCAATGGCGCGACCGGCGGCCGTGCCGATGATCATCAGGCGACGTCCACCCTTGGCCCGATCGATCGCCGGGCCGAGCAGCGGGGCAACGATGGCGAACGGTGCCATGGTCAGCGCCAGATAGAGCGCCACGCGGCCACGGGAGTCGTCGGGGCTGATCGAGAAGAAGATCGAACCGGCCAGGGTGACGGCGATCGCGGCATCGGATGCCGCCCCGAGCGCATGGGTGCGAGCGAGTCGCATGAACGGCGAGACGAAGAACGCCTCGGCGCCTCGCTTGTCCGGTTCGGGGGAGCGCATCGGGCGCCAATCGTCCTGGCTCACGGCGTGATCGTAGACGACATGGTGGCCGTCTCGATTTCGTCCACCAGCACGACATCGCGTTGATAGCTGAGAATCGCCCGGGCGGATGCAAGGTCGAACCACCCGACGGCATCGACCTCGTGATTGGGAACGAACGCTCCCTCGGCCACGGTCATCGTCCAGTAGACCACCGCCTTCGATCGACCTCGGCCGTCGGTGTAGGTGACGAGCGACAGCCGATCCCCGGTGACACAGCGAAGACCGGTCTCCTCCTCGACCTCGCGAAGGGCACAGGCTCGCAGGGTCTCCCCTTCGTCGAGCTTTCCCTTGGGCATGGTCCAGTCCTTGAGGCTCTCACGGCGCACGAGCAGGAGCTCGACGTGTCCGTCGACCGTGCGCCACACTGCGCCACCCGCCGCCCACACTTCGATCTCGGGATGCCCCGAGAGGAGGGTCTCGGTGGCCTTACCCATTCGCACGACCTCGGGCAAGCTGCTGCAGTCGTGCATGGGTGTCGATCGCGTCGGGGCCGCGCCGCTTGGTCCACACGCCATCACCCGCGAGGGTCCAGGCGAGTCGGTCGTCGTCGAGCACGACATCGAGGATCTCACGCACGCGTTGCTGGGTGCGGGGGTCGTCGAGACGGACGAGTGCCTCGACCCGCCGGTTGAGGTTGCGGCTCATCAGGTCGGCGGACCCGATGTAGGTCGCCGGCTCGCCCGGGCCGTTGCCGTTCGCGAAGTGGTAGATGCGTGAATGTTCGAGGTAGCGGCCGATGATCGACCGCACCCGGATCCGGTCGCTGAGTCCGGGGATCCCCGGCTTGAGGCTGCACTGACCTCGGATGATCAGGTCGATGTCGACACCCGCCTGTGATGCCTCGTAGAGCTTCTCGGTCATGCGGACATCGACCAGGCTGTTCATCTTGAGGATCATCCGACCTCGCCCGGAGGCGATTTCGTTGTCGATGAGTGCCTCGAGACTGGGCCGCAGCTGATCCGGCGCGATCAGCAGCTTGTTGTAGCGAATCTCGCGTCCGTACCCGGTGAGATGGTTGAACAGGTCGGCGACATCGGCGCCGATCTCCGGGGCGGCGGTGAGGATGCCGATGTCTTCGTAGATCCGGGCGGTGCGATGGTTGTAGTTGCCCGTGCCGATGTGGCAGTAGCGGCGGATGCCATCGGGTTCCTCGCGAACAGCCATTGCGATCTTGGTGTGAATCTTCAGGCCGAGCAGGCCATAGGCGACATGGACCCCCGCCTGTTCGAGGCGACGGGCCCAGCCGATGTTCGCTGCCTCGTCGAACCGGGCCTTGAGCTCAACGAGCACGGCGACCTGCTTGCCCTGTTCGGCCGCCTTGATGCAGGCATCGACGATCGGGCTGCTGCTGGCGGTGCGGTAGAGCGTGATCTTGATGGCCAGCACGTCGGGGTCGTTCGCGGCCTGGTGGATGAACTCGACGATCGAACGGCTGAACGACTCGTACGGGTGCTGGACGAGGACATCTCCAGCGCGGATCTCGGCGAAAATGTCGACCGGTTCGTCGTCGGGCTGCAGTCGTGGGTCGACAACGCCCTTCCACTCGGGCCAACGCAGAGCCGGGCGTTCGATGTCGGCGATCTCGCTGAACGAGGTCGGATCGAGCGGCGTTCGAGCGACATAGACCGCCGACGGGTCGAGATCGAATTCGCCGATCAGGAGGTCGAGCACCTCGTCGGTCATCGATGCACCCACCTCGAGGCGGGTGGCACGGCCGAACCGGCGCCGCCGCAGCTCGTACTCGACCGCCGAGAGGAGGTCGTCGGCCTCGTCGAGCGCATCGGAAAGGTCGGCATTGCGGGTGACGCGGAAGGCGTGGTGCTCCTGCACCTCCATGCCGGGAAACAGCTGGTCGAGGTGGGCGGCGATGACCTCGTCGAGCGGCACGAAACGATCGGTGTCGTCGATCCGGAGCCATCTGGGCAACGTGTTCGGGACCTTCACCCGGGCGAAGAGTTCGCAGTCGTCCCGTGGATCGCGGACGACGACCGCCAGGTTGAGTGACAGATCCGACACATAGGGGAACGGGTGACCAGGGTCGACAGCGAGCGGCGTGAGCACCGGGAAGATCCGGTCGCGGAACCGCTCCGACAGCCCAGCGTGGTCGTTGTCGTCGAGATCGTGCCACGACGACAACTCAATTCCCTGCTCCCGAAGGGCCGGGATGATCTCGTGGACGAGAACTCGTTCCTGCTCAGCCACCAGGTCGGTGACGATGTCGCGCACGAGCGCAAGTTGCTCGGCCGGCAGTCGCCCATCGGACGCCGGAGTGGAGATGCCTGCTGCCTGCTGATCGCGAAGACCAGAGACGCGCACCTGAAAGAACTCGTCCAGGTTGCTGGAGAAGATGGCGAGGAACCGAATCTTCTCGAGCAGCGGCACCTCGGTGTCGCTCGAGAGTTGGAGGACCCGGGCGTTGAAGGCGAGCCAGCTCAGTTCCCGGTTGAAGACGTTGGTGTCGTTGTGATCCCAGCCCCCGACCTGGGCCACCACATCGGCGCCGAGGACGGATGGCGTGCGGGTCACGCCAGGTCCTCGACCAACAGCGCTGCGCCGATCGCGCCGCCAGCATCGCCGAGGCGAGCGCGAACAACAGGAGCGGTGATGCCGGCGAACGCTCGCTCGGCAACCTCGGCCTCGACCCGGAGCCGGAACGGCTCACCGAGTCGCTCGGCGAAACCTCCACCGAGCACGACGAGTTCGATATCGAGGATGGTGATGACGGACGCGATGGCCGTGGCCAGCGCCGACGCGGCTTGGTCGACGAGGCGACGAGCGAGCGGGTCGTTCATCTCGATCGCGGTGGCCCAGGCTTTCGACTTGAGACGGCCGTCGGTTCGCAGCGCGAGCAGTGCCTCGTTGTCGGGGGCACCGGCGGCTTCGACACGGCGCTCGAGCGCTTTGCGGCCTGCGTAATCCTCGAGTTCACCGCGGCCGAGTCCTTCGACCTGTTGGGCGAGGTCACGGAACGCGACGAAGATGTGGCCGATCTCACCGGCGAGCCCGCGAGGACCCTCGCGAAGTTGGCCGTCGAGGATGAGCCCCGCCCCGACCCCGGTGCCGGCGAACACACCGAGAAGATCGTCGACCCCTTCCCCGGCCCCGAGACGGTGCTCTGCGAGCGTGCCCACATTGACGTCGTTGCCGACCACGACGGGTCGCCCGCCGAGGCGCTCGCTCATCAGATCAGCAACCGGGACGTCGTGGTCCCAGCCGGGAAGGTTCGGGGCGGCCGGCAGCACGCCGGTGCCCGGAACTACCGGCCCGGGGGCACCGATGCCGATCGCGGTCGCCGTGGCGTCAGGGTCGACGGATGCGGCGACCTTCGCCATGGTGGCCAGGACGTCGTCGGGCGAACCGACGCGAGGCGTTGGCCGCTTCGCCTTCTCCACGACCACGCCATCCTCCACGAGGACCGCCAGCGTCTTGGTTCCCCCGAGATCGATGCCGATCGTGCGCAACGGCCCCTCGCTTGAGGTCAGGACTCGGGTTCTTCCTCGGGATACCCGAGGTCCCACTCCACCACGATGTTCTCGCGCTCTCCGTCGCGGTTCACACGCTCACGGTTGCGACGGAACTGCGGATCATGCGGCGGCAACAAGAGCAGACGGGCGTTGACCCGGTCACGGAACGAGTCCATGACGTCGCGTTCGCCGAACACCGGCCGGATTTCCCAGTGGGGCGCAGCCGGCCCGAGGTACACGATGGTGGCCTGGCCGATCGGCGGCTCGTCGTTCTCGACGGTGATGTCGCTCATGGTCCGAGAGTGTAGTGGCTCTTTTCCGCGTCGATACAGGGCGAATCCGGCCGCAGATCAGCGCACGATCTCGAATGCCAGGGCCTTTACGGGAACTTTCCCCGTGTTGTGGGCGTACTACTCCCACGCAGCACGCGGGCGGTTGGACGGCGGTCCGACCAAGGAGATCCGAATGGACACCAACTGGATGGCACGAGGGAATTGCGCCACCCGACCCCCTGACACCTTCTTCCCCTCGGATGGCGTTGGCGTGGAGATCGCCAAGCGCATCTGTGAAGGCTGTCCTGTGCAGGAGCCCTGCCTCGAGTACGCCCTGCACCACCGCATCGACCACGGCGTGTGGGGCGGCTGCAGCGAGCGTCAGCGTCGCCGCATCCTCCGCGCTCGGAGGCTGGCCACCGCCGCCTAGTCCTCCGCTGCCGGTCGAGGTGCGGCGAACCCGCCGCGCCAGACCGGTCAGGCGTTGTTGTCGTCGTCCGATTCCTCGGACAGGCCTTCCTTGAATTCCTTCTGCGCCTGACCCAGCGAGCGGGCCAGCTTTGGCAGCCGCGCGCCGCCGAAGACGAGCAGCACGATGACGAGGATGACCAGCAGTTCAGGGGTGCCGAGGTTCATAGGCGCGAGCGTAACCCGACAACGATGAGGAAAGGATGAGGGCGTGCCGCCCGACTGGGTCGGGCCAGGCTCAGGCGGTGACGTTGCCTGCCTGGGCGGCGGCCGCTCGGGCCAGCGCCCGCTGACGGCGGATGCGGCGGCGCTCACGCTCGCTCATGCCACCCCAGATGCCGAACTTTTCGCCGTTCTGCAGGGCGTACTCGAGGCAGTCCTCTCGCACGACACAGCCCTGGCAGACCTCCTTGGCCTCCCGGGTGGACGCCCCACGCTCGGGAAAGAAGAGGTCGGGGTCGACGCCCAGACAGTTGGCGAAATCCTGCCAGGACTTCTCTTCGGTTTCGGTTTCGTCGTAGAGCGCCATGAGAACCTCCGTCATGACAACGATTTGGTCCGACCTGGACCCCCCGCCAGCTGCCACCGCTGTAATTACACCACTGTAACTCTATGTTTGTAAAGCCCGAACTCGGCCCGAGTCGACCGGAATTCCGCAGAAAACCGGGTTTCACCCACCGCTCGAAGCAATCATCGCGCGCCGTATTACTCGGAGCTCAGGGTCAGCGGCCCCGCACAAGGCTTCGCTTGTGGTCGACAAAGTCCATCAGGACATAGTCCCCGAGGTTCTCATTCGTCGTGAAAAACGCTCTCCCGCCGTTCATCCTGGAGATCTGCTCTACGAAATTCTGGAGATAATGGGTGACATCGAGAACGAACGTGTTGATCCGAATGTCCTCCCGAGTGCACTTCGCAACCTCGGCGAGGGTGAGATCGACCGTCTCCTGCGACGGCGGGTAATTGAAGTACGGCTGACCTGACGGTGTGATGTGAGCCGTCGGTTCGCCGTCGGTGATCATGATGATCTGCTTCGTGCCCGCCTGTTTGGCCAGCATCTTGCGGGCGATCTGGAACGAGTGCTGCATATTGGTGCCGTACACGTAATCCCAGCTGAGCTCGGGCAGCGTGGCGGCGTTGAACTCCCGAGCGACCTCGCTGAACGACACCATCCCGAGGAAATCACGCGGGTACTGGCTCGAGATCAGCGAATGCAGCGCCATGGTGACCTTCTTGGCCGGCAGGAAGTTGTCGCGCATCGCCATCGACATCGAGACGTCGAGCATCAGCACCGTCGACGAGCGCACGAGCTGTTCCGTGCGCTCAATCTCGAAATCGTCGGGGTGCAGCCGAACCGGAGTGCCGCCACCCGTGCGGGCGACGGCGTTACGGAGCGTCTTCTCGATGTGGAGGTTGAAGCGGTCGCCGTACTCGTAGGGCTTGGTGTCGAAATCGCGCTCGTGGCCGGCGCCGGTCTTCTCGAGCGCGTGTTTGCCGAGCGTGTCGGCCGACATGCGCTTGAAGAGCTCCTGCAGGGCACCGTTCCCGATTTTGCGGATCGCACGCGGCGTGAGCTCGTACGTTCCTTCCTTGTTCTCGATGAGACCCTGCTCCTCAAGCAGCTTCGCCAGCTCAGCCATGCGCTCGAGCGACTCCGCCGACTCGTCGCCGAGCAGATCGCGAGCCCGATCGATGTCGACCTCGGCGAGTGCACCGGGGTTGGTGGCGCCTCGCAGGAGGTTGTCGAGCTGATCGATATCGCCGAGTTCGCCCATCATGTCCATCGCCTCGGGCATGTCGAGCGGGTCGAAGCCGTCGAAGTCGTACGACTGACCCCAGCCCATCTGCGGGAACTGGTCACGAAGATTGTCCGCCAGCTGTTGCATCTGGAACTGGAGGTCCATGTCCTCCATGAGTTGGTTGCTGAGGTCCTGGAGCTGCTGTCGCTGCTCGGGCGTCATGGAGTTGAGCATCTGCTGGGCCTGTGCCATCCGCTGGGCCATGACCTCGAGCAGCTCGTCGAGGGTCTGCGGATTCTCCGGGAAGAAATCCCCGTAGCGCTCCATGAATCCGTCGAAGTCGGGCTCCTCACCGTTGGCCCGTTGCTCGAGCATCCGGTTGAGCTCCGCCATCATGTCCTTCAGGCGCTGCATGTCCTCGGGTGACATGTCGTTGATGCCTTCGGCGATCTGATCGAGCTGCTGTTGCATCAGCTGCTCACGAAGCTGGTCCATCAGCTGCTCGAACTGCTCGCGAGCCTCCTGGCTCTCGAAGTCGTAGTTCTGCAGGCCCTTCACCTGGCCGGCGAGGTCGGGCGGGAGCATGTCGAGCTCCATGTTCTTCATCGCCGCCGTGTCGGATTTGAGCTGCTGCTGACGCTCATCGACGCCATCGCCCTCGGCCTCGCTCGGCTGACCCAGCTGATCGAGCGCCACCCGTTCCGCCTCGACGACCTCGCGCAGCGAATCGGCGATGTCGTCGTAGACGCCGCCGAGATTGTGGTTCTCGAGGATCTCGCGACGGCGTTCCCGGAGGCGCTGCATCATGTCGCGGATGCCCTCCATGTCGCGACCGTCGCGATCGGTCAGGCCGTTCTGCATCATCTGCCGCAGCGCCGAGTTGACGTCGCCGTGATAGAGCAACTCGTCCGCCATCTCACCAAAGAGGTGGTCGGCGTCGAGATCGAACCCGGTCTGGCTGCCATCCCAGCGCGAGTAGGTGAAGTGCGCAGGCTCCCGCCGACGGCGGTGACGACGACGAGAGAAGACCATGAGCGGAATGTAGTGCGGAGCCCAGACCTCGTACAGGTGGGCGCTCCCCCGCATTCCATCTCACGGTGCGTCGCTGTTAACGTTCGCTAACCATGCGTGCGACCGATGCCACCGCCACCGATGCGCCGACGCGCCGTCCGGCCAATCGGCGCGCGCTGATCCTGGAAGCCGCAGTCGAGCTTTTCCGCCATCACGGCTACCCGGCCACGAGCGTCGACGACATCGGCAAGGCCGTTGACGTCTCCGGCCCGGCCATCTATCGCCACTTCTCCTCCAAGGAGGATCTCCTCGTCGAGGCGATCACCCTCGCCGCCGACGAGGTTCACGCAGTCAACCGCTCCGCCCGGGCCGACACCGACGATCCCCGCGCACTGCTCACGGGCTACATCCGCGCCTACACCGACGTCGCGCTCGAGCGTTCGGCCCTCATCGCCGTGTGGACCTCCGAGCGTCGCCACCTCAGCCGCGAGCGCCGCTCCCCCATGGGACGCCGCCTTCGAAGCTGGACGCACGAGTGGACCGACGCCCTGCAGGCCGCTCGTCCCGAACTCGACGACGACGACGCCTTCCTGCTCGTCACCGCAGCCATCGGGTTGATCACGAGCGTGGCCACCGGCCCCGACCGGCGCGATGATCCCCACCTGGCCGAGAACATCATCACGATGGCACTCGCCACCCTCGACGCTCCCGTCCGCTAGTCCCCGGAGGCTGCCCGTGCCCATCAACCCCGACGCCGTCGGCACCGTCGGTCCCGAAAACGAGATCTCCTGGACCAGCAAGGACTCGCTGCTCTACGCGCTAGGAGTCGGTGCAGGGCAGACCGATCCGACCGGGTTCGAACTCGAGTTCACCACGGAGAACACCTCGGCAACCGCCCAGCAGGCGTTCCCCACGCAGGTCGTCGTCCTCGGCGGCGGTGGCGGTGTCGACTTCGGCGATTTCAACCTCGCCGCTCTGCTCCACGGCGAGCAGCACATCACCCTTCACCAGACGCTCCCCGCCGAAGGCACGGCAATCGGTCAGGGACGCGTCGCCGCAATCCACGACAAGGGCAAGGCGGCACTCGTCGTACTCGAAACCGACGTTCGCGACACCGACGGCAACCCCTGGTGGACCACCCGCTCCGGCCTCTTCATCTCCGGCGAAGGGGGCTGGGGTGGCGACCGTGGGCCGTCGGCCACCTGGACGCTCCCCGATCGCGCCGCCGACATCGTGCACGGCTTCGACACCCGCACCGACCAGGCGCTGCTCTATCGCCTCAACGGCGACCGTAACCCCCTGCACTCAGACCCGTTGTTCTCCTCCCTCGCCGGCTTCGAGACCCCGATCCTGCACGGCCTCTGCACCTACGGAGTGAGCGGTCGGGCCCTGCTCCACGCGCTCTGCGACGGCGACCCCGACGGGTTCGGCTCGATGGGCGGCCGCTTCAAGTCGCCGGTCATCCCCGGCGAACGCCTCGACGTCCACATCTGGAACGAAGGCGATCAGGTCCTCTTCCAGACCCGTGTCGGCGACCGCGTGGTCTTCGACAGCGGCGTCTTCGCCCACCGCTGATCCGTCGATGTTCCTGAAGGGCGTCACCGCCTCAGCGGTCTCAGCCGAGGGCGTCGCACCGGCCGCCGACTGGTCGACCTGGGAGCGCGACGGTCGAGCCCCGCGCTCGAGCGATGGCGCCGGCCTGCTCACCGACTTTCGCGACGATCTGCAGCAGTTCGTCGCGCTCGGCTGCAACGCCTGGCGGGTCACGATCGAGTGGGCCCGAATCGAACCGGAACCCGGCAAGATCGACCACGACGCGCTCGACATCTACCGGGACGTACTGGCCTTCGCCCGCGAGGTCGGGCTCCAGAACTGGATCACGCTCCAGTCGACCACGCTGCCCGGCTGGTACCTCGACGACGAGGGCGGCCATCGAGACGAGGACGCCCGGGGTCGGTACTGGCTGCGTCACGTCGACCGGGTGGCCGAGGCGTTCGACGAATTCGCCACCGGTTTCGTGCCGATCGACGACCCGATCGGGTGGGCCGTGCGCAGCTACGGGCTCGGATCCCGGCCACCCGGGCGCAAGGATCGAGTCGTGCTGCGCGACGCCGTCGAAGGGGCCGTGCACGCAACCCACGAGGCGATCCGGCTCCTGTCGTCGGGACGCCAACAGCTGATGACCGCCTGGCGAGCCGATCCGATCCACGCGCTCGCCGATGACGACGGACGGGTGTCGCTCGAGGCGACCCAGGCGGCCCGCGGCTGGGAAAACCTCTTCTGGTCGTGGCTGCGGCTTCACGCCGACGGCGTGCTCGAACTCGACGGCCGAGCGCCGGTCGACGTGCCGCTGTTCGTCAACGCAGTCGATCACGTCGGGATCGTCCACGACCATCCGATCGGCATCGGTCCCGACGGTGGCTTCGCCCCGTGGCCGCGGGGCGCTCGAGTCTCAGGAAGTGGCCTTGCCCCCGAACCCGCCGAGCTCGCCGAGGCCCTCCACCGCGTCAGCGAGGCGCTCCCCGACCACTCGCTCGTCGTTGCAGGCCATGGGGTCAACACCGACGACGAGGCCTGGCGAGAACACCTGCTGGCTCGCACGCTCGACCATGTCCGCGGGGCCCATCACGACATCGGCCTCGCCGGATATTTCCACGACAGCGGGATCGACGGTTACGACTGGAAGCTCGGCTTTGCCCGGCCACGCGGCCTGCTCAGCCGAGGACGGGCACGCAAGGCGGCCGCCGACACCTTCGCCGACTGGTCGGTGTGAACCCGTTCGGGTTCAGCTCCGACTGCGGAACTGGGCGCGACCGCCCACGGCGTCCTTGTTGAGACGCTTGGCCAGGTGCAGCCCCTCGAGCACCATCTCGCACGCACTGGCGACCATCGCAGGCGAACTCGCAGCCTCCTCCTCGGAGATGAGGGCGTCGACCGGCGCCTTCAACGCAGAAACCCGATCGATGAGGGCGACATAGGCGTCGTCGGTGACGTCCTCACCCGTGTCGACGACGAGTTCGCCGTCAAACGCGTCGACGACCGCACGATGGGTGTCGGGCGGAACACGGTCCTTGAACACCTGCAGGATCCCGGCCTTCACCAGACCGTCGAGGATCTCCGCATCGCGTCCCTCGTCGAGCGTCTCGATCTCGACCTTGCCACTCGTCGACGCAGGCAGGGCCTCGAGGTCGACGATGCGCGGAACGGCAGCGCTGGCACCGGAGCGCAGGGCACGTCGAACCGAGTTGGCGATCATGATCTCGAAGTTCGAGATCGAGAGACGGACCGACACGCCGGACCGCTGGGAGATGTGCTGGCTACGACGAGCGGCATGGGTGACCGAAGCGACGATCTCGGTCATGAACGACGGCACAGTGAGATCGAAGCCCTCGCTGACGGAGATGTCGGCCTCCTGCTCGACGATGGCGACCTCGGTCTCGACATCGAGTGGGTAGTGCGTGCGGATCTGGCTGCCGAAGCGATCCTTCAGCGGGGTGATGAGCCGACCGCGGTTGGTGTAATCCTCGGGGTTGGCCGAGGCGACCAGGATGACGTCGAGCGGCAGCCGGACCTTGTGACCACGGATCTGCACATCGCGTTCCTCGAGCACGTTGAGCAAACCGACCTGGATGCGCTCGGAGAGATCGGGCAGCTCGTTCATCGCGAAGATGCCGCGGTTGGTCCGCGGGACGAGGCCGTAGTGCAGGGTGAGTTCGTCGGACAGATAGCGCCCCTCAGCGACCTTGATCGGGTCGACCTCGCCGATGAGGTCAGCGATCGAGGTGTCGGGTGTCGCCAGCTTCTCGCCGAATCGGTCGTCGCGGTGGACCCATGCGATCGGCGTGTCGTCGCCGTGCTCGGCGATCAGTTCGCGTGCGTGGCGAGAGATGGGGTTGTACGGGTCGTCGTTGATCTCGGAACCGGCGACGATCGGCATCCACTCGTCGAGGAGACCGGTGAGACCGCGGATCATGCGGGTCTTCGCCTGCCCTCGCTCCCCCAGGAAGATGATGTCGTGGCCGGCGAGCAGCGCATTTTCGAGCTGCGGGGTGACGGTGCTCTCGTAGCCGAGCACCTCGGGGAACAACGGCTCATCGGCCTGGATTTTGGCGATGGCGTTGCGCCGCAGCTCCTGGCGCAGCGACACCGACTCCCAACCGCTCGCCTTCAGGGCTCCGAGTGTCTCAGGGTTCGACATGGCCGGACCATACACGGATGCCAATCCATGACCCAGACGGGCGACCGGTAGCGTTCAGGGATGGACCTGTCCGGCGCGTGGCGTGCCGCCCCCGCTCGTGAAGAGCTCCGCCGGACCTTCCACGAACCGGCACTCGACGACCGCGACTGGGCCGAGGTCACCGTGCCCGGCCACTGGGCCCACACGCCCGACCTCGCCGACGAATGCGCAGTCCTCCACCGCCATCGCTTCTCGATGCCGTCCGTGGCGGAGGATCGGCGCCGCTGGATCACCCTGCACGGGATCGCCCAGCAGGGCGATGTCTGGCTGAACGGTGCCTACGTGGGCGATACCGACGGCTACTTCGTCCCGCACCAGTTCGAGATCACGCACCTGATGCGCGACACCGACGAGCACTGTCTCGCCGTCGATGTCACGGTGCCGTCATTCGGCGATCCCGACGAACGCAGCAATCTGATGGGTGCCATCCTTGATCCGCAGCTGTCGGGAGCGGCCGGCCACAACCCGGGAGGCATCTGGCGCGAGGCCGCGATCCACGAGACCGGCACGAGCGCGATCCAGCACTTCCGTGTCGTGTGTGTCGACGCCGACCGGGCTCGGGCCCGTCTCGCCATGCGCTGCGTCTTCGACCACCCCGACGGCGGGCCGGTCCTGCTCCGAACACACGTCGCCGGGATCGACCACGAACTCCACCATCCGGCGGCGGTCGGCGAGAACCGGGTCGAGTGGACGATCGACGTGCCCGAGCCTGAGCTGTGGTGGCCGCACTCGCTCGGCGAGCAGCCCCTGCACGAACTCTCGTGTGAGCTCATCGTCGACGGCCAGCTGCATGATCATCGGTCCTACCGCACGGCCTTCCGCACGGTCCGGCTCCGCGACTGGACACTCCACGTGAACGGGGTTCGTCTCTTCACCAAGGGCATCGTGATGTTGCCCACTACCCCACGCCCCGGCGATGCGACACCTCACCAGGTCGCCGCCGACGTGAGGGCGGCCCGAGACGCCGGACTTGACCTGATCCGCTTTGTCGCCCACGTCGCCCACCCCGAGGCCTACCGGACCGCCGACGAACTCGGGATGCTGGTGTGGCAGGAGATGCCATTGCGCGGGGTGATGGCTCGAGGCGTACGAGGTCAGGCGGTCCGACAAGCCCGCGAGATGGTCGATCTTCTCGGCCATCACCCGTCGGTGGCCGTGTGGTGTGTGCATGACGAGCCCTTCCGGCGACAACAGGCGCCCACGTCGACACCGCCGATCGTCGGCCAGCAGCGCCCCTCGTGGAACCGGGCGGTGCTCGACACCTCCGTACGGCGCGTCCTCCAACGCACCGACGGTTCCCGCCCGATCGTCAATCACACCGCCGTCCCACCGCACCTTCCCCTGCTCGACGGGACGACGAGCCACCTGTGGTTCGGTTGGCACGACGGCACAGCCGATGATCTCGCCGCTGCGATCGGACGCCTTCCCCGCATGGGACGGTTCGTGACGGCGTTCGGGGCTGCAAGCGTCGACCCGCAACTCCCTGAACTCCAGGAAGGGCGTTGGCCGGCACTCGACTGGAATCCGATCGCGGCAGCCGTCGGAGCTCGCCGTCGATCGCTCCATCACCTCGCCCCACCCGAGCGGGCCGGTGACGGACCGGCCTGGGCCGAGACCACCCGCCAGGCCCAGGCCGACGTGCTGCGCACCACCATCGAGACACTGCGGAAGGTCAAGTACCGGCCGACCGGCGGCTTCTGCGCCTTCTATCTGGCCGACCCCGGACCCGCCGGCGGCTTCGGTGTCCTCGACAGTGATCGCCGGGCCAAGCCCGCCCTCCAGGCGCTTACCGATGCGTGCCGTCCGGTCATCGTGGTCGGCGAGCCACTCCCCGCCTCGATCGGGGTCGGCGAGGTCTACGAGATCGCCATCCATGTCGTGTCGGATCTGCACGAGCCGTTGCGAGACGGGGTCGTTTCGGCGACGATCCACCACGCCGACGGCACCACCGACATCCACCGCTGGGGCGGCGAGATCGAGGCCGACTCGGTGGTCCGTATCGCCCTGCTCTCGGTGCCCGCGTTGCGGCCCGGAGCGCTCACGGTCGAACTTGCGCTCAACGCAGTCGTCGACGACGTCGAAAACGGCGAGATCACCGCTCACAGCAGCGTGAAGACAACTGTCAGCTGAAGTGGGCGCGTGCCCGCAGAGGGCAAGTACCTTTGTGAA
Source organism: Acidimicrobiales bacterium (assembly GCA_022425325.1). Classification (GTDB taxonomy): domain Bacteria; phylum Actinomycetota; class Acidimicrobiia; order Acidimicrobiales; family Aldehydirespiratoraceae; genus UBA11606. Next base: position 81,997 of record JAKMFW010000032.1, read on the forward strand.
CTGCAGGACGTTTCACGAAGGAACACCAATCGATGGCACAGACCATGCCCGGCACCGACCACTCGGTGCCGGTACTCCGCCGCCGGGCACCGCAGCTTCCCTGGCCGCTCAACCTCTACCAGACCGCCGTCGGCAAGAAGTACGTGATGGCCATCACCGGCGTCGGCCTCCTGGGCTTCGTCGTGGTGCACATGATCGGCAACCTCCACATCTACGAGGGCCCGACACAAGTCCACGAGTACGCCGAGGCACTTCGCGGTCTCGGCGGTCATCTCGTGCCCCGGACCTTCCTGCTGTGGGTGCTCCGCATCGGCCTGATCGGCATGTTCGCTGCGCACATCCACGCTGCGTTCTCGCTCAGCCGCATGAACACGAAGGCCAACAAGGCCTACGCCGGTAGCCGCGACTATCTCGCCGTGAACTTCGCCAGCCGCACCATGCGCTGGACCGGCCCGATCATCCTGCTCTACCTGCTCTTCCACCTCGCCGATCTCACCTGGGGCTGGTTCAGCGACGAGTGGGTGCGAGGCGACGTCTACGCCAACGTCTACAACTCAATGAGCGCACTCCCGATCGCCGCCATCTACATCGTCGCCAACGTGGCGCTGGCGACGCACATCTACCACGGCGCCTGGTCGATGTTCCAGACCCTCGGCATCAACAACCCCCGCTACAACAACGCCCGCCGGCGCTTCGCTCAAGGCCTCGCCGCCGTGATCCTGCTCGGCAACCTCAGCTTCCCGCTGGCCGTCCAGGCCGAACTGATTGATCTCGAAGGCCACACACCCGGCCAGTACAACCTCGAATACGGAGAATGACCATGGTGATGCTCGACGCAAAGATCCCGGAAGGTCCCATCGAGGACAAGTGGGACAACCACAAGTTCAACGTGAAGTTGGTCAACCCAGCCAACAAGCGAAAGTTCGAGGTCATCGTCGTCGGCACCGGTCTTGCCGGTGCGTCGGCCGCCGCCTCGCTTGCGGAGCTCGGCTACAACGTGAAGGTCTTCACCTTCCACGACTCCCCCCGTCGTGCCCACTCGATCGCTGCTCAGGGCGGCATCAATGCGGCGAAGAACTACCGCAACGACGGTGACTCGGTCTATCGCCTCTTCTACGACACCGTGAAGGGGGGCGACTACCGGGCTCGTGAAGCCAACGTGCACCGCCTCGCCCAGGTGTCGGTCGACATCATCGACCAGTGCGCTGCGCAGGGTGTGCCGTTCGCCCGTGAGTACGGCGGCCTGCTCGCCAACCGCTCGTTCGGTGGCGCCCAGGTGAGCCGCACCTTCTACGCCCGGGGTCAGACCGGCCAGCAGCTCCTGCTCGGCGCCTACCAGGCCCTTGCCGGCGCGATCCAGAGTGGCAAGGTCACGCTGTACAACCGCTCCGACGTGCTCGACATCGTCACCAAGGATGGCGAGGCGAAGGGCATCGTCGTGCGAGACATGCTCACTGGCCAGGTGCACGCCCACTCGGCGCATGCCGTCGTGCTCGCCACCGGCGGTTACGGCAACGTGTACTACCTCTCTACCAACGCGATGGCCTCCAACGTCACCGCAGCGTGGCGGGCCCATCGCAAGGGCGCCCTGTTCGCCAACCCCTGCTACACCCAGATCCACCCGACCTGCATCCCGGCCTCCGACGAGTTCCAGTCGAAGCTGACCCTCATGTCGGAATCGCTGCGCAACGACGGCCGCATCTGGGTGCCCCGTGACCGCGACGAGGCCCGCTCGGCGGCCGAGATCGCGGAGGACGAGCGCTACTACTTCCTCGAGGAGAAGTACCCATCGTTCGGCAACCTCGTCCCGCGCGATGTGGCGAGCCGCAACGCCAAGACTGTGGTCGACGAGGGCCGCGGCGTCGGCCCGCTCAAGAACGGCGTCTACCTCGACTTCGCTGCGGCGATCGCACGCGACGGCGAGCAGGCCGTTCGAGAGCGCTACGGCAACCTGTTCCAGATGTACGAGCGCATCGCCGGCGAAGATCCGTACCACACGCCGATGCGCATCTACCCCGCCACCCACTACACGATGGGCGGCCTGTGGGTCGACTACAACCTCATGACCACGGTGCCGGGTCTGTACGCCCTTGGCGAGGCGAACTTCTCCGATCACGGTGCCAACCGTCTCGGTGCGTCGGCGCTCATGCAGGGCCTCGCCGACGGCTACTTCGTGCTGCCGTACACCATCGGCGACTACCTCGCCCCCAAGCTGGGTGAGACGCCGCTGTCGACCGACGATCCGGCCTTCACGCAGGCCGTGGCGGAAGTCGACGATCGCACCCGCCAGTGGACCTCCAAGAAGGGCGGCACCCACGGCGTCGAGTACTACCACCGTGAGCTCGGCAAGATCGTCTGGGAGTACTGCGGCATGACCCGCAACGAGAACGGACTCGAGAAGGCGCTCTCGGAGATCCCGGCGCTGCGCGAGGAGTTCCGCAAGAACGTGAAGGTGCTCGGTTCGCCCGACGGCATCAACACGATGCTCGAGAAGGTCAACCGGGTCGACGACTTCATGGAGTTCGCCGAGCTCAAGGTGCGCGATGCGCTGCATCGCAACGAGAGCTGCGGCGGCCACTTCCGTGAGGAGTCCCAGACCGAGGAAGGCGAGGCGCTGCGCGACGACGAAAACTTCGCCTATGTCGGTGCCTGGGAATGGAACGGGCCCGACGAGGCCCAGACCCTCCACAAGGAAGACCTCGAGTTCGAATACGTCAAGCTGACCCAGCGCAGCTACAAGTGAGTCTGGAAGATCCCGTCCGATGAGCAAGAACCTCAATCTCAAGCTGAAGATCTGGCGCCAGGCCGGTCCGCACGCCCAGGGCTCCTTCCTGGAGGTCGATGCCCACGACATTCCCGAGGACGCCTCGTTCCTCGAGATGCTCGATGTGGTCAACGAGCGCCTGATCGCCGACGACGTCGAGCCGGTCACGTTTGGTCACGACTGTCGTGAAGGCATCTGCGGCACCTGCGGCGTGATGATCAACGGGCAGGCCCACGGCCCCGAGAAGGCCACGGCAACGTGCCAGCTGCACATGCGCAAGTTCAACGACGGTGACGAGATCGTGATCGAACCGTGGCAGGCCACGTCGTTCCCGATCCTCAAGGACCTCATGGTCGACCGCCGCGCCTTCGACCGCATCGTCGAGGCCGGCGGTTACATCTCCGCCCCAACCGGCACGGCGCCCGACGCCAATGAGATTCCGATCCCGAAGGAGGTGGCCGACACCTCGATGGACGCCGCCGCCTGCATCGGCTGTGGCGCCTGTGTTGCGGCATGCCCCAATTCGGCAGGTCAGCTGTTCACGTCGGCCAAGCTCCACCACCTCAACACGCTGCCCCAGGGCCAGCCGGAGCGGTGGAAGCGCACCGAGGCCATGGTCGAGACCATGGAGGACTTCTTCGGTTCCTGCACCAACCACGGCGAGTGCGCCGAGGCGTGCCCGAAGGAGATCTCGCTCGACTTCATCGCCTTCATGAACCGTGACTACGTGAAGTCGAAGGTCAAGAACCGCAGCCTGGTCAGCAAGCACTGATCCCGAATCGGGCGACGCTCCGGCGTCAGGGTCGATCCGGCCAGACTGCGGCGTTGCGCAGGTGTTCGATCAGGACGGGAATGAACTCGTCGAGCATCGGCGCAGGCGTCTCGTGGCCGAGGCGGTCGACTTCGAGAAGCACCGCACCATCGATCCCGGTGGCCAGCGCGCGTCCGTGCTCGATCGGGAAGACCGGATCGGCGGTGCCGTGCACGACGAGTGTCGGTTGCCGAATCTCACTGAGCCGATCGAGTCGGCTGGGCGACGCGTGCACGGCGACACCATGGCCCGACTCGGGCTGCCATCCGGTAGCGAGTTCGGCAGCCGCGAGGCGTCGGGCCGAGTCGGCATCGAAGGGATAGGCATCGCCGGCCAGCAGTTCGGCCAGTTCGGCGAGCCAACCGGCCAGCGCTCGCCGGTCGGGAGGTGGGCCGGCGTAGAGCCGATGCATCATCGCGTCCACGAACTCATCGTCGGGCCCCGGTAGACGCTCATCGCCTGCGCCCGCGGTCGAGCCGAGAAGGGTCAACGAGCGGACCCGCTCCGGATGATCGAGCGCAGCGACCTGCGCGACCATCCCGCCCATCGAGCGGCCGACGAGATGCGCAGAGTCCACGGCCAGAAGGTCGAGTAGGCCGATGAGATCAGCAGCGAGATCGTCGAGGAGGTAACCGGCCTCGGATCCAAGCCATGACGACCGGCCACAATCACGGTGATCGAAGCGCACCACACGGAATCCGGTGCCGGCCAGCGCGTCGACGAAGCTGGGCGACCAGTGGAAACCCGGCGTGTCGGCACCGGCCAACAACACGACGGTGTCGTGGCCGTCGCCGGCCACATCGACCCACAGATCGACCTCACCGACTCGGAGTTGCTCGCCCCGATCGACGTCTCGTGCCGCGTCCGTCATCGAGCCGAACGGTACCGTTGGCCCCCGTGATCCCCAAGGTCGGTGCCCAATTCGTCCGTGGCTTGCTGATGGGAGCTGCCGACGTCGTCCCCGGTGTGTCCGGTGGAACCATCGCCCTGATCGTCGGCATCTACGAGACGCTCATCGATCAGGTCCGAGCCGGAGCCAAGGCGCTCGGCATGCTCGTTCGCGGCGACCTTCGCGGCTTCTGGAAGCAGGTGAGGGGGCTCGACGTCACGTTCCTGCTCCCGTTGGCGATCGGCATCCTGCTCGCCGTGGGCGGGCTCGCCTCGGTGCTTGAGACCCAGCTCGAGGAGAATCCCGAGGAGATGGCCGGACTCTTCTTCGGTCTTGTCGCAGCGTCGGTACTGATCGGCTGGGATCTCATCTCGGCCCGTACCAGCACCCACCTGGCGATCGTGCTGCTCGTCGCCGTCGCCATCTTTTTCGGGCTGGGCTTCCAATCCGGTCCGATCACCGACCCGAGCCCCGTGGTGCTCGTCGGTGCCGGCGCGCTGGCGATCTGCGCCATGATCCTGCCGGGCATCTCCGGTTCGTTCATCTTGTTGATGATCGGGATGTACGCGACCGTCATCGGCGCCGTCGACGATCGGGCGTTCGGCGACCTCGCCCTCGTCGGAATCGGCGCAGTCGTGGGCCTCGCACTCTTCTCGACACTGCTCGGCTGGCTGCTCGACCATCACGGCGACACGGTGATGGCCGCCATGGTCGGTCTCATGCTCGGCTCGCTCCGGGTCCTGTGGCCCTGGCCCAACGGCGTCGGTGTCATCAGCGAGGACGAGTCCGAGGTGATCGACGGCACCGGTCTCGAACTTCCGGCCGGTGATGAGCTCCTCGGCCCGGTCGCCCTCGGCATGATCGGGTTCGTGATCGTGAGGGTGCTGGCGCGGATCGGCAAACGCCTCGAGCGCTGAGCGGCGACCCGACGATCAGAGGGGTAGCTCGACCCACCCCGGCCGATTGCTCATGATCCAACTGCGGATCTCCGGCGATGGCTGACCGGGCCACTGCACGGCGATGCGGGTCTGCGGATCGAAACCCGGGGTGAGCGGCGCAAGCCTCGGCCACCGACCGTCCCACCGGCGTCGACGAACCCCGACCGCGTCGACCTCGTACTTCGCACTCCCGAGCAGCACCTCACCCCGGGCCGTGACCTCGTGCTCGAAGCCGTCGTCGTGTTCATCGGGCGCCGAGGCGGCCTCGACATCAAGGTCGAGGCCGACCGGGGTACGGTCGCCGAACGTCGCCGGGTGGATCACGTCGTCGGGGTCGACGGCGATCCCGAACGCCTCCAGACCGATCGTCCACTGCTCGATCGGTGTCTCGCACACGAAGTCCGTCCAGATGCCGGGTGCTCGGAACTCGAACGCGTGGGAGACCAGCGGCAGTTCGTAGTCGAGGACGACGACGGGATCCTCACCCTGTTCGTGCACGACGGCGAGAAACCAGGTCGCGCCGGCGCTGGGGCGGACCGACACACGCAAGAGCCCGGCGACCGCCTGCCGCTTGTCGACCCACTCGATATCGATCGTGTCGTCGAGGTGCTCGTGGGGTTCGCCCGGATCGAAAAGGTCCGTCTCGATCACTCGGACCCCTCCCGGGGAAGCGCAACGACGGTGGTTCCGGCGAGTCGGTCGTGCACCCCACGTCCGCTGGCAGGGAGAACAACGCTCACGACGAGCACCAGGAGGAAGGTCCCGCCGTACGCACCGAAGGCAACCGGTCCGCCGTAGAGCACCAGCGCACGGGCCGTTGCCCGACTCCAGGGGATCCGGGCCGAAGGCTCGACCGTTCGAAGCCGCAGGCCGACGAGCGCCTTACCGAGGGTCGCTCCCTTGAGGACCGTGGGAAGGACCTCGTATGCGGCAATGGTGACGACAACGAAGAGCAGCGACCGGCCCTGGGTCACGTCGACCTGGAGAGGCTGCCGGCCGAAGGGATCGCCACCGAGAAGTCGCTGGTCGAGTTCCACGAGCACGAACCCGAGCGCCCACGTCAACGTGATCGCGTCGATGAGGCGGGCACCGAGGCGGGCTCGGATCGAGGCGGGGGCGGGGATCGGGAGCACTTCGCTCACCTGGCCAAACCTATGGCGCGCCGCCCTACCCTGGCCACGTGAGCGACTTCCTGACCGACGCCTGGTTCGCCGAAATCGCCGACCGGGCCGCGAGCGCCTCGGTTCCGGAGGGTGTCGCCCTCACGGTCGAGCAGGTCGTCGAAGGGGACCCGGCGATCCGCTGGCAGTTGCGCCTCGGACCCGACGGGGTCGAACTCGACCGGGACCCGTCCACCGATCCCGACATCCGGATCACCACCGATCGCGAGACCGCCACCGAGATCCGAGCGGGAAACGTCTCTGCCCAACGCGCCTTTCTCGGAGGACAACTCCAGATCGGCGGCGACATCCAGGCACTGATGGCCAACCGCGAGGCCTTGGCCGCGCTGGCGCCGGCACTCGGCCTCGCCTGATCAGATCAGGCCGAGGCTGGCGACGGTGTCGCGCTCCTCACCGAGTTCGGCGACGGTTGCGTCGATGCGGCTCTGCGAGAACGCGTCGATCTCGAGGCCTTGGACGATCGAGTACTCGCCGTTCGAGCAGGTGACGGGGAACGACGACATCAGGCCCTCGGGTACGCCATAGCTGCCATCGGACGGGATGGCCATCGAGACCCAGTCACCCTCGGCCGTGCCGAGCACCCAGTCGTGCACATGGTCGACAGCAGCCGAGGCAGCCGACGCCGCCGAGCTGAGGCCACGGGCCTCAATGATTGCGGCGCCACGCTGCTGGACGGTCGGAATGAACGTGTTCTCGAGCCACTCCTGATCGCCGACCTTGGCGGCTGCGTTCTCACCGTTGACGTTGCAGTGGAAAAGGTCGGGGTACTGGGTGGCGGAGTGGTTGCCCCAGATCGTCATGTTGGTGATGTCGTTCACCGTGACATCGAGCTTCTGGGCGAGCTGCGCCTTGGCCCGGTTGTGGTCGAGACGGGTCATGGCGGTGAAGCGGGCGTCAGGGACGTCAGGCGCATTGTTCATCGCAATGAGCGAGTTGGTGTTGGCGGGGTTGCCCACGACGAGAACCTTGATGTCGTCTGCGGCGTTGTCGTTGATCGCTTTGCCCTGGGCGGTGAAGATTGCGCCGTTGGCTTCGAGGAGGTCCTTGCGCTCCATCCCCTTCGAGCGGGGGCGCGAACCGACGAGCATGCCGATGTTGGCACCGTCGAACGCAGCGTTGGGGTCGTCGCTCAGCGTCATGCCGGCGAGCAACGGGAAGGCGCCGTCGTCGAGCTCCATCGCAACGCCCTCGAGCGCGCCCATCGCCGGCGGGATCTCGAGCAGCTGCAGGATGACGGGCTGATCCGGGCCGAGCATCGAACCGCTGGCGATGCGGAAAAGGAGGCTGTAGCCGATCTGACCGGCGGCACCGGTCACCGCGACACGAACAGGAGCATTCATGGGTTGTCTCCGTGAGAGGACGAGTTGAAATCGCCTTGCACGCTACCAGCGAAGCGCCGGCTCCCCGAAGGTCGGCGACGACGGCGACCGGCCGGTGCTCAGCCCGCCGGATGCTCCGACCGGGTGTTGCCCAACCACGACTCGTACAGCGTCTGATAGATCCCGGGCACCGCGACAAGATCCTCGTGCGGACCCATCTGGGCGACCCGACCCTTGTCGAACACGATGACGAGATCAGCCCGTTCTGCCGTGGAGAGCCGGTGCGCGATTGAGATCATCGTGCGGCCTCCTGCGAGGCGATCGAGGGCGGCCGCCAACGCCTCTTCGGTCTCGGGGTCGACCGCCGACGTCGCCTCGTCGAGCACCAGGAGTCCCGGGTCCGCGACCTGCGCGCGGGCCAAGGCGACGAGCTGGCGCTCCCCGACCGAGAGCCGCCCACCACGCTCGCCCACGACGGTGTCGAGCCTGTCGGGCAGGGTCTCGATCCAGCCACGAAGACCAAGGACGTCGATCGCCCGCTCGACCTCGGCGGCGGTGGTGCCCCCGCGGCCGTAGGCGATGTTGTCCCGGATGCTGACGTCGAACAGGAAACCGTCCTGCGGCACCATCCGGATCGC
>JAKMFW010000064.1 GCA_022425325.1 Acidimicrobiales bacterium
GGGTGGGGGCGTCGCTCATGGCCTGATCCTGCCACGGCCGATACGCCGAACGGGCGGGACGCATCCGGTCGCGCGCTGCCGAACGTAGATCCGGGCATGGCCAGCATCACCGCGCCCCTCGATACGCCTGTGGTTTCCGACGATCGGATCGACCGCCTGCGACGGTTCAACCTCGTCATGGGTGTGCTTCACCTGGTCTCGGGTGGGTTCATGTTGCTCGTCAGCAACGACTTCTCCCTCCCGGTCACCTCCTTCGCCACCAACGGACCGCCGGGAACCCCACTCGCCGACGGCGAGGTCGTCGAGGCGTTCTCGTACCCGCTCGCCGTCGGCACCGCTGGCTTCTTGCTCCTGTCCGCCGTCGCTCATCTCTACGTCGCAACGCTCGGGTTCTCGTTCTATGCGAGCGAGCTGCGTGCCGGCCGCAACCGGATCCGCTGGATCGAGTACGCAGCGTCGTCGACGCTCATGATCGTGTTGATCGCCTCGGTGGTCGGCATCTACGACGCTGGTGCGCTGCTCGCGATCGCCGGGGCGAACATCGCCATGATCTTGTTTGGCTGGCTGATGGAGACGGTCAATCAACCGGGCCGCCCGGTGTACTGGTCGCCGTTCTGGTTCGGCTGCATCGCAGGTATTGCGCCCTGGAAGGCGGTCACCGCCTCCGTGTGGATCAGCGTCGCCGTCGCCGACGACGGCCCGCCCGGATTCGTCTACGGCATCCTCGTGACGATCTTTCTCGCCTTCAACTGCTTCGCCCTGAACCAGTGGCTGCAGTACCGCGGCAAGGGGCGCTGGGCCGATTACGCCCACGGCGAAACCGTCTATATCTGGCTCAGCCTGATCGCCAAGAGCCTTCTGGCCTGGCAGATCTGGGGCAACACCCTCATCGAATAGTCAGCGGCGAAGGACGACCGGCCTGCAGCCGATCGCCGCTCGGCCCTCCGGGTCACTCGAACTCGGGGGCTCGTTTCTCGACGAAGGCAGCGACCCCTTCGAGCCCGTCGGCGCTCGCCATCGCCTTGGTGATCATCGCCGCCTCGAACTCACCGGCGGTCTCGAGCGTGGCGTCGATTCCGTTGTAGATCACCCGCTTCGCTTCCCCGAGCGCCGACGTGGCGCCCTGTGCGAGGGTCGTGGCCAGATCGACGGTGGCGGTGTCGACATCGTCGTCGGCGACAACCCGGTTGACCAGCCCCCAGCTCTCGGCCTCCTCGGCGGAGAGGACCCGGTTGGTGAGGGTGAGGTCGAGCATGCGGCGCAGCCCAATGTGTCGGGTGACGAAGTACGACGACGTGCCGTCGGGGGTCACGCCCGCTCGGGTGTAGGCCATCGTGTACTTGGCGCTCTCGCCCGAGACCACGAGGTCGAAGGCGCTCATGAGACTCATGCCCGCACCGCCGGCGGCGCCGCGCACACCGGCGACGAACGGCTTCGGGGTGTGGTTCATCATGTGAATCGCGGCATGGAAGTCGATCAGCATGTCGTGGGCGTTGCGGGCCATCTGGTCGCCCCAGGCATGGAAAAGTTTCAGATCGCCACCGGCGCAGAAGACCTTGCCCTCGGCGGTGACGGCCACGGACTTGACGCCGTCGTCGTAGTGGATGCGCAGCATCGCCTCGCGCAGCTCACGGGCGAAGGTCGGGCTGACGGCGTTTGCGCCCTCGGGGCGGTCAAAGTGCAGTCGTCCGACACGATCCTGGACGTTGTACGTAATGGTCTCGAACTCCATGACGCGCACCGTAGTGCGCCGTGGTGTCATCGACCCAAGAGCAGACGATCTCGACCCGCAGGCATCGAAGCCCAGACCGGTGCGGCGGCCGCCCGAGACGCACCGCTCTCAGGCGAAGAGCATGGTCGACACAGTGGAGCGGCGGGTCTTACGATGCCGCAGCCAACGAGGGCACCAACAACAGGGGGACGGCCATGAAGGTCGGATTCATCGGTCTCGGCAATGTGGGCGGCAAGCTCGCCGGTTCGTTGCTGCGCAACGGCTACGACCTGATGGTCAGAGATCTCGATCGGGAGGTCGCGCAGCCCTTCGTCGACGCCGGCGCGAGGTTCGCCGAGTCACCCAGGGACATGGCCGAGCAGTGCGATCTCGTCATCACGTGTCTGCCGTCGCCTGCCGCGTCGGCGGCGGTCATGGAGGCCGAGGACGGGCTGCTCGCCGGATTTGGACCGGGGAAGATCTGGGCGGAGATGTCGACCACCGATGAGGCCGAGGTGAAGCGTCTCGGCGCCAAGGTGATCGAAACCGGTGCGTCACCTGTCGACTGTCCGGTGAGCGGTGGCTGCCATCGTGCCGCTACTGGCAACATCGCCATTTTCGCCGGTTGTGACCGAGACGTCTTCGAACGGATGCTGCCGGTACTCACCACCCTCGGCCGTCGAGTGCTCCACACCGGCGAACTCGGCTCAGCGTCGGTGCTCAAGGTGCTGACCAACTATCTCGCCACCGCCAACCTGATCACGTGCGCCGAGGCGCTCGTCACCGCCAAGGCCGCAGGGATGGATCTCAACACCACCTACGAGGCGATTGCGATCTCATCGGGCAACTCGTTCGTCCACGAGACCGAGAGTCAGGTGATCCTCAACGGCAGCCGCGACATCAACTTCACCATGGACCTCGTCGTGAAGGACATCTCGCTGTTTCAGGCGATCGCAGACCGTCACGATGTGCCGCTCGAGATGAACCCTCTGATGATTCAGATCTTCCAGGACGGCATGGAGCGTTTCGGCCCTCGCGAGTGGTCGCCCAACATCATCAAGCGGCTCGAGGAGGCCACCGGACTCGACATCCTCGCTCCCGGCTTCCCGGCGGAGATGGTCGACCTCGAGCCCGAGGAGCCCGGCTACGAGGTCATCCCCACCGGCACCCGCTGAGCGGTCGGGCAGGCCGGCTCAGTGCAGTCGGGATCGGATCCACTCGCAGACCTCGGCCATCGACGCACGGGCCTCGGGGAGTTCGCGGTAGAACTCGAAGACGTGCCACATGCCCTCCCAGATCCGGAGGGTCACGTCGACGCCGTCGCTCCGCATCCCGGCCGAGATCCGAACGCCGTCCGAGAGCAGGAGATCCCGAGTTCCCGTCGTGATGAAGGTGGGTGGCAGGCCGGTGAAGTCGGCGTGCACCGGCGAGACGAGAGGATCGTCGACCGCGGCATCGCCCCGGTAGAGGTTGGCCATCACGCGCAGCTCGTCGTTGTCGAGCACGAGGGTCGGGTCGCGGTTCGTTTCGTGACTGTCGCCGCCGAAGGCGAGGTCGCCCCATGGCGACAGCAGCGCAAGCGCATCGGGAACGCGGAGTCCGGCGTCCCGGACCCGTTGCATAAGTGCGAGGGCGAGATTGCCGCCCGCAGACTCTCCCGCAACCACCACCGGACCGTCACCGATCTCGTCGAGGACGCCTCGGTATGCCGCCTCGGCAGTGTCGACCGCAGCGGGGTACGGCTGTTCCGGCGCCAACGGATACCGCACGGCGATCACCCGTGCGCCACCGTCGACCGCCATCGGTGCCGTGATGACGATGTCCTCCTCGGGTGAGCCGACCGTGTGTCCGCCACCGAAGAAGTAGACGACCGTGCCGGTCGGCGTATCGCCAGTGACTTCGAGACACGGCACACCGCCGACCTCGATCTCTCGCTCGTTTGGCGCGAACTCGGCACGGGCCGCCGCCATCGACGGCTCCCAGCCCGAGCGGATGGTGGCCCGGACCTCCGCAGCGTTGTCGAGGTTGATCGGCGCCCGATCCGTCGGTGGGTTTGCGGCCAGCCAGGCCCGCGCCTCGGCGCTGATGCCGGATCGCGACCATGTTCCAGGGGACTTCATGCCCCTACAGCTACCATCACCGCCCATGCGTCCGCAGAAGATGGTGACCCTCGATGTCGAGGGCGTGCTCATTCCCGAGGTGTGGGTCAACCTTGCCGAGCGGACGGGCATCGACGAACTCACGCGCACGACACGGGACGAACCCAACTACGACACATTGATGAACGACCGGCTCGAAATCCTCGAGCGGGAGGGCGTCACGATGGGGGACCTGCGGGACGTGCTTGCCGAGATGGGCCCGCTCGACGGCGCCCATGAGTTCCTCCAGAGCCTCCGCGACCAGTACCAGGTGATCTTGCTGAGCGACACGTTCCAGCAGTTCGCCTCGCCGCTGATGAAGCAGCTCGGCTGCCCCACGATCCTGTGTCACCAGCTGCGGGTGAAGGACGATCGCATCGTCGACTATGTGCTCCGCATCGACGATCACAAGCGTCGTTCCGTCGAGGCGTTCCGTTCGCTGAACTACCAGGTGGTCGCCGCTGGTGACTCCTACAACGACCTCTCGATGATCCGAGCCGCCAACGCCGGGGCGTTGTTCCACGCCCCACAGAACGTCATCGACGAGAACCCCGACCTGCCGGCGTTCGACTCCTACGACGAGCTGCGGGCGTGGATCGACTCGACTGATCCCAGCCCGGGGACCTAAGCGTCGATGACCGGCACCTGCGCCATCGCCTCGGCGATCGCGTCGTCGCTCAGGTCGTAGTCGACCATCTCGCCCGAGAGGAAGCTCTCGTAGGCGGCGAGGTCGAGGTGACCGTGGCCGCACAGTGCGGTGAGGATCACACGCTCTTCGCCGGCCTCCTTGGCCCGATTGGCCTCACGGATCGCAGCCGCAATCGCATGGGTCGGCTCAGGGGCGGGGACGATGCCTTCGGTGCGGGCGAACTGCAGCGCACCGGTGAAGCACTCGGTCTGGCCGATCGCCTCGGCCTCGACGAGGCCCGTCTCGTACAGGTGCGAGACCAGCGGCGACATGCCGTGGTAGCGCAGTCCGCCGGCGTGGATCGGATCGGGGATGAAGTTGTGCCCCAGGGTGTGCATCTTCACGAGGGGCGTCATGCCGGCGGTGTCGCCGAAGTCGTAGCGGTACTCGCCCTTGCTCAGTGACGGGCACGCCGCCGGCTCGACGCAACGAATCGTCGGGTTCATGTTGCCCTTCAGCTTTTCGCGAAGGAACGGGAAGCTGAGACCGCCGAAGTTCGAGCCGCCACCAGTGCAGCCGACGAGCACGTCGGGCTGTTCGCCGACCTTGGCGAGCTGGAGCAGCGCCTCCTCGCCGATGATCGTCTGATGCAACAGCACATGGTTGAGCACCGAGCCGAGGGCGTACCGGGTGGTGGGATCCTCGACCGCCATGGCAACAGCCTCGGAGATCGCGATCCCGAGCGAGCCCGGATGATCCGGGTCCTGGGCGAGCAGCTGGCGACCGAAGTCGGTCTTGTCGCTCGGTGACGGATGCACCGTCGCACCCCAGATCTCCATCATCGTCTTGCGGTACGGCTTGGCCCGGTACGACGCCGCAACCTGCCACACCTCGCACTCGATGCCGTACTGGGCGGTGGCGAACGCAAGGGAGCTGCCCCACTGACCGGCGCCGGTCTCGGTGGTGAGCTTCGTGATGCCCTCTTGATGGTTGTAAAAGGCCTGCGGCACGGAGGTGTTGGGCTTGTGGGAGCCGGCCGGACTCACGCCTTCGTACTTGTAGTAGATGCGCGCGGGGGTATCGAGCAGTTCCTCAAGGCGTCGCGCTCGGAACAGCGGGCTCGGGCGCCACAGCTTGTACACATCGAGCACACCGCCAGGGATGTCGATGCAGGAGTCGGTGGAGACCTCCTGCATGATCAGCGCCATCGGGAACAGCGGGGCGAGATCGTCGGGCCCGATCGGCTCGTGGGTGCCGGGGTGAAGTGGCGGGGGTGGCGGCGTCGGCAGATCCGGGATGACGTTGTACCACTGGGTGGGCATCTCAGATTCGTCGAGCAAGATCTTGCTGTAGTCCGCAGCCATGGGCGCCTCTTTCGCGTCGTTGGTAGGCGAGGTCTGCATCACGCGCTTGTCGCACGCCCAGCGGGCACGGGGCTCCGGGCCTGATGAGATGAGCCTGATCAGATGAGATGAAAGAGGTGGTCGCCGTCGTAGGCGGCATCGGGGTTGTCGCGAACCCGACGGTCGAGTTCGTGAGCGTCGTCGCCCACGAGGATGCGCCAGCGGCCGCCGAGCACGCCGGCGAGAATGACCGTAGCTGCCTCCGAAGCGGTCATCGGAGCCTGCTCTTCGAACATCTGGTCGACGGCGATCATGAACTCCGCCACCTCGGCGGTGGGCTCGACTGTGGCGTGGCGCAGGGAGTTGGCGACGATCTTCGTGCCGATGTGGCCGGGCATGACGACGTGAGCCGAGACGTGCGGTGCGTGCACCTGGAGGTCGGTGATCAGGGCTTCGGTGAAGCCCTTCACGGCGAACTTCGACGCCGAGTAGGCGGTGTGGGGACGGTCGGGTCCGACGGATGCATAGAAGCCGTTGACGCTCGACGTGTTGATCACCGCACCCTCGGATGCGGCGGCGACGAGTGGCAGGAAGACGCGGCAGCCGAGGTAGACGCCGCCCCAGACGACATCGAAGGTCCGTTCCCACGCAGGCCGCTCGGTCTCGAACATGGAGCCACCGCCCGCGATGCCGGCGTTGTTGAACAGCAGGTGGATGTGATCGGTGTCGAAGCCCTCGACGATCGCGTCACGGAACGCCTCAAGATCCGCTTCCTTCGACACGTCGGCCATGTGGGTGAGCACCCGGACGCCAGGTGACTCCTCGGCAACCATCGCTGCCGTCTCGGCCATCGTGTCGGGCGAGAGGTCGCAGAAGGCGACATCGCAGCCGCCGGCTGCAAGCTGTCGAACGAGCTCGCGGCCCATGCCGGTGCCGCCGCCGGTGACAACAGCGATCTTGCCGGAAAGATCAGTGATCATCAGGAACTCCAGTTCACCCGCACGGGAAGGTGCTTGTAGCCGTGTACGAAGCTGGCCGAGACGACACTGCGGTCGCCGGCCGGTTCGATCGAGTCGACGCGTTCGACCATCTGCTCAAGCAGGGCGGCGATGCTCGCCTTCGCCAGATGGGCACCGAGGCAGTAGTGCTCTGCCCAGCCGAAGCCGAGATGTCGGTTGGGTGTGCGGCCGACATCGAAGCGGTCGGGATCGTCGAACACCTCCTCATCGCGATTGGCGGCGCCGTAGAACATCGCCACCGCCTCGCCCTCGCGGATCAGGGTGTCGTCGAGCTGGTAGTCGCGAAGCGCCGTCCGTTTCATGTAGTTGACCGGGGCTGTCCAGCGCACGATCTCCTCGACCGCCGTCTTGATCAACGACGGGTCGGCCTTGAGTCGAGCGAACTCCTCGGGGTGATCGAGGAACGCGGCCATCGCGCCGGAGAGCGAGTGGCGGGTCGTGTCGTGGCCGGCATTGAACACGATCAGGTAGTAGCCGAGCGTCTCGACGAGACCCATTGGCTCGCCGTTCTCGAGGGTGGCGTTGGCGAGCAGCGAGGCGAGGTCGTCGCGGGGGTTGGCGCGCCGGTCCTCGATGATCGTGTTGAACATGGTGAAGAACTCCATGCCCAGTTCCGCCGAAGCGGCGACCCGATCCTCGCCGGGGCGCCCGACGTCGGGATCATCGAAGGCGAACAGCTGCGAGGTGAGTTCAAGCAGGCGATCCTCATCGGCCTCGGGCACGCCGAGGATCGTGCAGAGGACGCGCAGCGGATGCCGCTGCGCGACGAGTTCGACGAAGTCGACCGGCTCGTCGCCGTGCTCGGCAAGACGATCCATCATCAAGGTGGCCGTGTCGGTGACGATCTCGTCGAGGCGCGTGATTCCCCGGGGCGTGAAGAACCCGCTGGCGACCTTGCGGAACGTGCGATGGTCGGGCGGGTCCATCGAGATGATCACCCGCATCTGGTTGAAGGGGTTCGACTCGTCGGCGATGACGTCCATCTGGTCCTTGCGGAACAGGATGATGTTGCCCGCTGCGCTGGAGAACACATCAGGCTGCGACGAGATCTCCGTGATGTGGCGGTGCTTCGTGATCGCCCAGAACGGCTGCACATTCTCGGCGTCAGTCATGTGCACCGGCTCGTTGGCCCGAAGCCATCGCCATTCCTCGTACGGGAAGCTCTGCTCGCCGTACTCGTGGTTGAGCACAAGCCGGTTGTCGAGGTTGTCGGGCGCCATCGTCATGCGGCGATCGTAGGTTCGACGGCGCCCCTGAGCGAAAAGCGTCCTCGTCGAGCGGAAGCTCCGAGGGGTTGCATCGTTCGACGTGATCGGCCGAGGGCGACTAAGACGACGGACATGGCGACACCACGAAAGCCCGGCATCGAGGCGGTCTTCACCGACCGAGGTGACGACGACGAGATCCCCTACATCAAGGTTCGCAGCCAGCGAAACGCCGACGGGACCGACGTCCACGTCTGGGAAAAGTGGGTCGCGTTCAACGTCGACCCGCTCTACCTCGCACTGTTTGCCCGCTACGACCCCGGCATGATCGTTCGTCACCACGGCCACCACAGTCCGCACACGCTGCTCGTGCTCGGCGGGTCGATTCGATGCGGTGATGTCGACCTCAGGCCCGGTGATCATGTCGAACTGCCAGTCGGCGCCTCGTTCGGCCCGTTCGAAGCCGGCCCCGAAGGAGCTGAGCTCTACGAGGTGATGATGGGTGACCCTCGATCCTGGTCCGACGACGAGGACTCCATGGTCGCCCTGCTCGCCGCTCGTGGTGCCGAACGTCTGCCCGACCCGCCGATCGACCTCCCCGGCGGGCTCGAGGACCTCCGCCAGGTCTACGCCCGCGCCGAAGCACTCGCCGCGGAGGCCGACGCTGACTGAGCCTCGTCCCGGCGTTGGAGCGCCCCACCGTCTCGGCGTTGGAGCACCCCATCGTCTCGGCGTTGGAGCGCCGATGTGGGCGAACCGGGACTGGGTCGGGCGATCGCTTCCCGTCGACACACCCGCCGGACGCGAACTCGATGCCTACGCCAGCGTCGTCAATGCCGTCGAGGGAAACACCACCTTCTACGCCACGCCCGACGCAGCCACGATCGACCGGTGGCGTGCCGCCACGCCACCTGGCTTCCGTTTCATCTTCAAGCTCCCCCGAGAAATCACCCACGACCGGCGCCTGCGCAACAGCACGTCGGAGCTCCGGGCGTTCCTCGACCGCATCGAACCCCTCGGAGACCGTCTCGGTCCGCTGATGATTCAGCTCCCGGCGTCGTTTGCTCCCGGCGACCTTCCGGTGCTTGCGGCCTTTCTCGACACTGTCCCGGCTTCGTTCGCGTGGTCGGTCGAGGTGCGGCACCTTGCGTTCCATGCCGGGGGCGACGTCGAACGGCCGCTCAACGATCTTCTCCACGAACGGGCTGTCGACCGGGTTGTGCTCGACAGCCGCCCCGTCTTCGACGGGCCTTGCGAGACGCCGGAGGAGATCGATGCCTGGGAGAAGAAGCCGCGGGTCCCGGTGCGTGCGGTAGCGACGGGGGAGCAACCGATCGTGCGGTTCATCGGGCAGACCGACGCCGACGCCAACCCGCCCTACTGGTCGAAGTGGGTCGACACCGTGGTGCGTTGGCTCGATCAGGGCCGTCGTCCGATTGTGTTCCTCCACACGCCCGACAACCTCGTCTCGCTCGAGCTCTGCCGCCAGTTTCACGCCGAGGTCGTCGACCGAAGCGACGAACCCAACCTGCCGCCTGCACCGCCGGTGTCGATCCAGGACGGACTGGAATTGGGGTGAACCCGACCCCGACTCGGTTCGATCGAGTTGGTATCGTTCGACGCATGGCGACCCCCACCCCCGACGCTCCCCGGCACACCGGGCTGCTGCTTGCGGGTCTGGCTGCGATCCCGTTCGCCTCGGTGTCGATCGCAGCGCAGTTGGGCGACATCGCCTCCACCACCGACCCCCGAGATGCGCTCGCCGGTGGCCTTGCCTTGCTGGTGGGCGTTGCGCTTGGTCTTGTCGTGCGGCGCCTTGTCGCCACCGTCGACGCTCGTGTCCGAGGTGCGGTTCGGCTCGTTGCCGCAGCGCTGCGCCCGCTGCCCGGTGCGATCGCCGAGATCGTCCGTGTCGGCGGCCGGTCGCTCGACGAGGTGACCATGCCTCGTCTCGTCTTCGTCCCCGCCGAAACCGGTCGACGAGGACCTCCGATTCGCGTGCGTTGATCCATCGCGGCTGCGATCTCATCCGGCCGTTTCCCGCACGAATCGAATCAAGGAGACACCACTCATGCGCACAAGCGCGCTGCGGCCGCTGGCCGCGCTCTTTGCCCTCTGCATTTTCACTGCCGCCTGCAGCGACGACGAGGCCGCAGAGGCCACCCCGCCCGACGACATGGCCGATATGGAGGCCGTCGACGAGGAACACGACCACGACGATTACGACGATCACGAGGGCCACGATCACGATGATCACGATGATCACGATGATCATGAGGATCATGAGGATCACGAGGGACGCGATCACGATGATCACGACCACGGGTCGCCCGTCGACTTCGAGGGTGCCGAGATCCCGACCCTTGGCCTCCGTGTCGAACCCGACCCGGCCGGCGGCATCAACATCACGGTCGGCACGACCAACTTCGTCGTTGCTCCCGAGGCTGCATCCACGACGCACGTCGAGGGCGAGGGGCACTTCCACCTCTACGTCGATGGCACGAAGGTCCAGCGCTTCTACAACGAGGCGATCTATTTCGCCGGCGTGACCGAAGGCGAGGTCACCGTCATGGTCGAACTTTCGGCCAACGACCATCGCACCTACGCCGTCGACGGCGAGCCGATCGTCGCCATGGTGACCGTCGATGTGCCTCCGCACGATCACGGTGCACACAGCCATGGTGATGCCGGCCAGGTTGCGTGGGCAGGCGACGCGCCGCAGATGGTGATCGAGGTCGTGGAGGATCCGAAGTCGGGCTACAACGCCCTGATCGCGATCGACGGCATGACGTTCTCCGCTGAGAACGTCAACGGCGACAATGTCGATGGCGAGGGCCATTTGCACCTGTACGTCAACGGTCAAAAGGTCGGCCGTCTCTACGGTGACGCCACCCACATCCCCGTGCTTCCCGTCGGTGAGGTTGAGATCACGGTCGGTGCGTTCGCCAACGACCACAGCGCCTACGTCATCGACGGTGAACCGATCGAGGCATCGACCTCGATCATGGTTGCCTCATGAGCCGTAGGCGTCTTGTCGCCGCTGCTGCGCT
>JAKMFW010000072.1 GCA_022425325.1 Acidimicrobiales bacterium
GGGGCCGATGTGGGGGGTAGCGAGGGGGGGGGAGCGGCGGGTGGACTCGCTGGTGGTCTCGTCGCTGCCGGGGCTCGACTCGAGTCGGGTGCGGCCCTGATCGCCGACGCCGTCGACCTGTACGACAAGATCGAGGACGCCGACCTCGTCGTCACCGGCGAGGGCAGGGTTGACGCGACCTCATTCGACGGCAAGGTGGTCGGTGCGGTGATCGAGCTCGCAGCAGCAGCCGAATGCGACGTGCTCGTGATCGGTGGCCGGATCGACGATGACGCCCGGCACCGCCTCAATGCTCTCGGTGTTGCCTGGGTGGATCTCGTCGATGCGCATGGCGAGACGACAGCGATGACGGCCACCTCTGATGCCGTCACGGCGTCGATCAGCGACGCCCTTTCGCGCTGACCGCCCACCCGAACAGGGCGATGACGATCACCACGAACAGGCCGAAGCGGATCAGCCGCAGTGCGCTGGAGATGAACCAGTCGAGCACGGTGAAGGTTCCCCAGAGGGCGAGCGCGCCGACGGCGATCTTCGCTGCGAGAGGAAGTCGGGGCGCTGGCGGCCGTGCGTCCGGACGGTCGAAGGTCATGCCCCGATGGTAGAGGCCGGGGGTTCCGCAGGGGTCCGGGGTCACCTGTTGGACGAGGGTTCGCTGACCTAGGGTCGTCACTCGTGGCGCTCGTCCGGATTCCCAACACCTTGCGTTCTCTCACGGGTGGCGTAGGTGAACTCACGGTCGACGGTGCCGATCTCGCCGCCGTGCTGGTTTCGCTGGAGGCCCGACATCCCGGTTTCGAGGAGCGGCTGATGACCGACGACGGTCGTCTGCACGGCTTCGTGAACGTCTTCATCGATGACACGGAGTGCCGTCGACTCGAGGGTCTTGCGGCGTCAGTGGGCGCCGACACGGTCGTGTCGATCGTTCCGGCTGTTGCCGGCGGGTGATTGCGTCGTTCCTGGTTGCGATTCGGGGGTTCGCGGGGTTGACTTAGCAGTCGCGGTACGAGAGTGCCAGCGCCCTGAACCCAGTCCTCCGGAGGAATGATGGCGAAGACCATTCAATTCGACGAGCAAGCCCGCCGTGGCCTTGAAGCGGGCATGAACCAGCTCGCCGACGCCGTTCGTGTCACCCTCGGCCCGAAGGGCCGCAACGTCGTGCTTGACAAGAAGTGGGGCGCCCCCACGATCACCAACGATGGCGTCTCGATCGCCAAGGAGATCGACCTCGAGGATCCGTTCGAGCGCATCGGCGCCGAACTGGTCAAGGAAGTCGCCAAGAAGACCGACGACGTCGCAGGCGACGGCACCACCACCGCCACCGTCCTCGCGTGGTCGATGGTCCGTGAGGGTCTGCGCAATGTGGCCGCCGGCGCCAACCCGATGTCACTCAAGAAGGGCATCGAGGCCGCCGTCGAGGCCGCCGTTGCCTCGATCCGTGAGAACGCGCAGGACGTCTCCGAGAACAAGGACCAGATCTCCAACGTCGCCGCCATCTCGGCTGCCGATGCCGAGATCGGTGCCACGATCGCCGAGGCGATCGACAAGGTCGGCAAGGACGGCGTGATCACGGTCGAGGAAGGCCAGACCTTCGGTCTCGAACTCGATTTCGTCGAGGGCATGCGCTTCGACAAGGGCTACATCTCGCCCTACTCGGTCACCGATGCCGAGCGCATGGAAGCCGTGCTCGACAACCCCTACATCCTTTTCGTGTCGGCCAAGATCAGCAACGTTCGTGAGCTGGTCCCGGTGCTCGAGAAGGTCATGCAGTCGAGCCGCCCGCTCCTGATCGTCGCCGAAGACGTCGAGGGTGAAGCCCTCGCCACGCTCGTGGTGAACAAGATCCGCGGCACCTTCACCTCCGTCTCGGTGAAGGCGCCGGGCTTCGGTGAGCGCCGCAAGGCGATGCTCCAGGACATGGCGATCCTCACCGGAGGCCAGGTCGTCAGCGAAGAGGTCGGTCTGAAGCTCGATGGTGTCGGTCTCGACATGCTGGGCCAGGCCCGCAAGGTCGTCGTCACCAAGGACGAGACCACCATCGTCGAAGGCTCCGGCGACGGCAGCGACGTCGCCGGCCGCATCGCCCAGATCAAGGCCGAAATCGAGAACACCGACTCCGACTACGACCGCGAGAAGCTCCAGGAGCGCCTCGCCAAGCTGTCGGGTGGCGTGGCCGTCCTCAAGGTCGGCGCTGCCACCGAGGTGGAGCTCAAGGAGAAGAAGCACCGCATCGAAGATGCCGTCTCCACCACCAAGGCCGCCATCGAAGAGGGTGTCGTCGCCGGTGGCGGCACCGCCCTCATCCGTGCTCAGGCCGCAGTGAACGCCATGATCGGTTCGATCGAGGACGCTGACGCCGCTGTCGGCGCCCGCATGGTCGCCCGTGCGCTCGAGGGCCCGCTCACCCAGATCGCCGTCAACGCCGGCATGGAGGGTGGCGTGGTCGTCGAGAAGGTGCGCTCGCTTGAGGGCAACAACGGCCTCAACGCCGCGACCGGCGAGTACATCGACCTGGTCGAGGCCGGCATCATCGATGCGGCCAAGGTCACCCGCTCGGCGCTGCAGAACGCAGCCTCGATCGCAGCGCTGTTCCTCACCACCGAGGCCGTCATCGCCGACGCCCCGGATGAGGGCGCCGGTGGCGGCATGCCCGACATGGACTTCTGACGTAGGAAGAAATCCCAAGGATCAGCAGGGTCGTCGATTCGGCCCGCTTCTTCAGGCCTGGCGAACGGCCCCCGCCCCGGCGGGGGCCGTTTCGCGTTCGTGCACGTGCGCTACCGTCTCGGCATGGACGCACCGGATCTGCATCCGCTCAACGCAGCGCTCATCCCGCTGCTGGGCACATGGCATGGGCCGGGGGAGGGCGCCTACCCGACGATCCGATCGTTCTCGTATGGCGAGACGCTGACCTTCGGGCATGTCGGCAAGCCGTTCCTTGCGCTGCAGCAGCGCACCCAGGAGCGCGAATCGGGTCTGCCACTGCACGCCGAGGCCGGGTATCTGCGGCCTCAGGGCGACGGGACGATCGAGCTCGTGCTGAGCCAGCCGTCGGGCATCGTCGAGATCCACACCGGGACGGTCGTGGAGACCGAGGCAGGAGTCGAGGTCGATCTGCACGCCGACGCGGTGCACCTGTCGCCGTCGGCGAAGATGGTGCGCGAAACCCGCCGCCGGTATGTGGTCGAGGGCGACACGCTCACATGTGACTTCTGGATGGCGGCGATGGGCGAGCCGCTCACCCATCATCTCCGGAGCGTCTTGACCCGTCAGCCCTGACGAGTGACGCCGACGCATCGGGATCTGCGCGTGGTCGGGCCGAGCGGCTCGATCAAGATCGAGTCGATGCCAGGGTCTCAGGCGTAGCCTGACGGCGTGAGTTCGCGATCGCGCGCCGAAACGAGGCTGGTCCGGCCCTGGTCCGCCGACGACCCGTCGCGGGGCCGTCGACCGGTCACTCTCGCCACCGAGGAGCCGTTGGCGATCGAACTCGACGGCACGAGGGTCGCGACAACGATGCGAACCCCGGGCCACGACTTCGAGCTCGCCGTCGGTTTCTGCCACAACGAAGGGCTGCTTGGCGGCGAACCGGTCGTCGAAGTGAAGTACTGCGCGAATGGTTCGGCGGCCGCGTCCGCCTTCAACATCGTCACGGTCTCGACCGGCGGCCGTGCCCCGGAACCGACCCCGAGGCTGGCGACGACCACGTCCTCGTGCGGTTTCTGCGGTACCGACAACATCGATGAACTGGCAGCGATGCTCGCACCGGTCGAAGGCGACCCGATCGAGTGGGGGGCGTTGGCCGCCGGTCCCGAGGGCCTGCGACCGATGCAGGAACTGTTCGACACGACCGGCGCAGTGCACGCAGCCGGCGTGCTGGATCCCGACGGAGCCGTCGTGCTGGCTCGAGAAGACGTCGGTCGTCACAATGCGGTCGACAAGGTGGTGGGCCGACTCCTGCTGGACCGGCAGGTCCCGGCGACGGGACGGGCGGTGGTCGTCAGTGGCCGGGCCAGTTTCGAACTCGTGCACAAGGCGTGGGCGGCCGGTTTCCGGGCGCTCGTTGCCGTGAGCGCGCCAACGGCGTTGGCGGTCGCCACCGCCGAGCGCGCCGGGCTGCAGCTGGCTGGTTTCGCACGCGACGGCTCCCTTGAGATCTACGTCGATGCGTGATTCGATGCCCGCCGTTTCGTTGCTCGGTGTCCCGTACGACGCGCACTCGTCGTTTCTTCGCGGCCCGGCCGGCGCGCCGGCGGCGGTCAGGGCGGCGCTCGATGGTGGATCCGCCAACTGGTGCACCGAGCGGGGGATCGATCTCGATCCGGCGAAGGGTGCCGCGTGGCGAGACCTCGGCGATCTCGATCTCCCTGAGGAGGTCGAGTCGGCTTTGGCCATCATCCGGGAGGCGGCCGCAGATGCGATCGCCGACGGTGGCCGGTTGGTCTCGATCGGCGGCGATCATCTCGTCACCTGGCCGCTCGTCCAGGCGATGACCGGTGAACATGACGGGATCACGCTCTTGCATTTCGATGCGCATCCGGATCTTTACGACGAACTCGACGGCGATCGGTATTCCCATGCGTGCCCGTTCGCTCGGATCATGGAGGAGGGCAAGGTTGCCCGTCTCGTCCAGTTCGGGATTCGCACCATGACCCCACACCAGCGGGCGCAGGCCGAACGCTTCGGTGTCGAGGTCCACGAGGCTCGCGAGGGTGTCGTGTCGATGCCGTCGATCGACGGTCCGGTGTACGTCACGATCGACATCGACGTGCTCGACCCGGCGTTCGCTCCGGGCATGTCGCATCACGAACCCGGTGGTTGGTCGACTCGGCAGCTCCTCGATGCGTTGGCCGCCATCGCGCGGAGCGATGCCGTCGTCGTTGGGGCGGACATCGTCGAGATCAACCCCGAGCGTGACATCAACGGCCTGACCGCCATGGTCGGGGCCAAGCTTGTCAAGGAACTCCTCGAGCTGGTCGGTGTTTCGAGCCACTGACCGCTGTCGGAGGCGCAGATCGACGATTTCTCATCGTCTCGGTTACCATTTCCCGTGCTCCGCCACGGCGGTGCACGACTTCTGGAGGGAATACCCCATGTCCAAGCGACTTCTGCAGCTTCTTGCGCTGCTTCTCACGATCGGTCTCTTCGCCGCCGCGTGCGGTGACGACGATGGCGACAGCGCTCTCGGCCTTGTCAGCTCCGGCACGCTGACCGTGTGCACCGACGTCCCGTATCCGCCGATGGAGTTCGAAGATCCTGATGCCGAGGGCGGGTTCACCGGCTTCGACATCGAGCTCATGCGCGCCATCGCCGACGACCTCGGTCTCGGTCTCGCCGTTGCGACCCCGGGCTGGGATGCGATCACGAGCGGTCTCGCCAACGAGGCCGGTGACTGTGACATCTCGGCTGCGTCGATCACCATCACCGCCGAGCGCGAAGAGAACATCGACTTCTCCGAGCCGTACTTCGAGGGCAAGCAGTCCCTCCTCGTCTCTGGCGACAGCAGCGCCTCGACCCTTGCTGATCTCGGTGCGGTTGCGGTCCAGTCCGGAACCACCGGTGAAATCTGGCTTCAGGACAACACGCCTGACGGTGTCGAGGTCGTTGCGTTCGACGACATCGGTGCGCTGTACCTTGCGCTCGAGGCCGGCGACGTCGACGGTGTGATCACCGACCTTGTCGGTAACCAGGGTTACGCCGACGACACCGGCGGGGCGATGGTCATCGAGTCCTACGCCACCGACGAGTTCTACGGGTTCGCCGTGCAGGAAGAGGGCGCTGAGGATCTCCTCGCCGCCGTCAACGAGTCCCTTGCCAAGCTGCAGGGCAACGGCACCTTCGACGCCATCTACGCCGAGTGGTTCCCGGGCGCCTGAGCCTGACCACGCGTAGTTGATCTGATGAGGGGTCGGGCCGTAGGGTCCGGCCCCTCACTGGTTTTCACCTCATGAAGAAGCTCAAGCCACGCCAACGCGTTCTCGTCTACCAACTCGTGATGTACGGCCTCGCTGCCGTTGTCGTGTTGGTCGTGGTGACGCAGGCCGATTGGCCGAAGATCCAGAAGAATTTCTTCAACACCGAGATCGCGGCCGACATGTTCCCCGAGGTGATCACCTCGGCGGTCAAGAACACGGCGCTCTATACCGCGCTGTCGTTCGTGTTGGGCATGGTGTTGGCGCTGGCGTTGGCCCTGATGCGGCTCTCGAGCCTCAAGCCGTTCCGCGCCTTCGCCATCGGCTACATCGAACTCTTCCGAGGGCTTCCGGCACTCATCACCTTGCTCTTCGTCGGGTTCGGTCTCCCGATTGCGTTCAGCGGATTCCGTATTCCGGGTGGTGTGCTCGGCAGGGGCTCGGTCGGGTTGGCGCTCGTGGCCGGTGCCTACATGGCCGAAACGATCCGAGCGGGGATCGAGGCCGTGCCGAAGGGCCAGACCGAAGCAGCTCGGTCGCTGGGCATGTCACAGACCCGCACGATGTTCACGATCATCCTGCCGCAGGCGTTCCGCATCATCATTCCGCCCCTCACCAACGAACTCGTCCTGTTGATCAAGGACACATCGCTGTTCTTCATCTTGGGCTCCACGCCGGGCACGAAAGAACTCACCAAGTTCGCTCGTGACTTCATGAACGCCGAGCGCAACGCCACACCGTTGACGGTCGTCGCCATCTTGTACCTGCTCATCACGCTGCCGTTGACCTTCCTGGTGCGGCGCCTCGAACGATCGGCGGCAAAGGCCCGATGACGCACGCAATCGATGTCCGCAATCTGCACAAGGCCTTCGGTGACCTCGAGGTGCTCCAGGGGATCGACTTCACCGTCGAAACGGGTGAGGTCGTCTGTGTGCTCGGGCCATCCGGATCCGGGAAGTCCACCCTGCTTCGGTGTCTCAATCGGCTCGAGGAACCGAACGGGGGTCAGATCCTGATCGACGGTGAGGACATCACCGACCCCGATGCCGATGTCGACCAACTCCGCACGAACATCGGCATGGTGTTCCAGCAGTTCAACCTGTTCCCGCACCTGACGGTGCTGAAGAATCTCACGGTTGCCCAAACGGGCGTGTTGGGTCGGCCCAACGCGGAGGCCATCAGCATCGCTCGCGAGATGCTCGAGCGGGTCGGGCTCTCCGACAAGACCCACGAGTACCCCGCCCATCTTTCCGGTGGTCAGCAGCAGCGGGTTGCGATTGCTCGGGCACTCAGCATGAAGCCGAAGATGATGTTGTTCGATGAGCCGACCTCGGCGCTCGATCCCGAACTCGTCGGTGAGGTGCTCGACGTGATGCGCACGCTGGCCGGCGAAGGAATGACCATGATGGTCGTCACCCACGAGATCGGCTTCGCACTTGAGGTCGCCGACCGCGTCGTGTTCATGGACGCAGGCGTGGTGGTCGAGGAGGGTCGACCCGAGCAGGTGCT
>JAKMFW010000033.1 GCA_022425325.1 Acidimicrobiales bacterium
TTCGGTGTGATCTCACCGTCGGTGCCCTCGGTGTACATGATGTCGGCGTTGCCGTGGTCGGCGGTGACGATCATGATTCCGCCGATTTCGTCGATCACCTGCACAAGCTGCTCGAGACAGTCGTCGAGGACGTGCATGGCATCGATCGTGGCTTTGAGGTCGCCGGTATGACCGACCATGTCGCCGTTAGCGAAGTTGATGCGGCCCATGGCGTACTCGCTGGAGCGCAGCAACTCGATGGTGGCCTCGGTGATCTCCCGGGCCTTCATCTGCGGTGCGGTGTTGAATTCGACATTGTCGGACGGGATCTCGATGTAGGTCTCGAGTGCTTCGTCGATGTAGCCGCTTCGGTTGCCGTTCCAGAAAAAGGTGACATGGCCGAACTTCTGGGTCTCGCTGACTGCGAAGCTCTTGAGTCCGGTGGCGCAGAGGTACTCACCGAGCGTGCGGTCGATCGACGGTGGGGCGACCAGGTGGTTGGTCGGCACCAGCAGGTCGCCGTCGTACTGGAGCATGCCGGCGAAGAAAAGGTCGGGGTGATTGCCCCGATCGAAGTGGTGGAAGTCCGGGTCCTCGTACGCCTGGCTGATCTCGACCCCACGGTCGCCGCGGAAGTTGAAGAGCACGACGGCATCGCCATCGGTCATGGCGCCGACCGGATCGCCCTCATGGTCGACGACGACGAACCGGTCGAGGTACTGGTCGCCGTCGTCGGACTCGGCATACATCGTCTCGACGGCCTTGCGGGCCGACGCAAACGGACGACCTTCGCCGTGGGTGTGGCACCAATAGCCGCGCTCGACCATCGCCCAGTCGGCTTCGTAGCGGTCCATCGTGATCGCCATCCGGCCACCACCGGAACCGATGGCGACATCGGCACCGGCGGCGTTGAGTTCGGCGATGACCGCTTCGGTCTGCTCGAGGTAGGTCAACGCCGATCGAGGGTCGACATCGCGCCCGTCATGGAGGAGGTGGAGCCGGATTCGTTCGACGCCCTCGGCCGCGGCCCGCCGCATCAGGGCGTAAAGGTGCGTGTTGTGGCTGTGCACGTTGCCGTCGGAGTGGAGGCCGAGCAGGTGCAGTGTCGCCGTGCGAGACCGGGCGATGACCGACTGCCACACATCAGAGTCGAAGATGGCGCCTGACTCGATGGCCTGATTCACGAGCTTGGCGCCCTGGGCGAAGATCCGGCCCGCACCGAGGGCGTTGTGGCCGACTTCGCTGTTGCCCATGTCGTCCCACGACGGCAGCCCGACGGCGGGCCCGTGCGCCTTGAGCGTTCGGTACAGGCGGGTGTCGCACAACGAGTCGAGTGCCGGGGTTGCTGCCTCGGTCACTGCGTTCATCGGGCCGGCGGGTGCCTCACCGACACCGTCGGCGATCACGACCAGAACGGGCCGGCGGTGGGGGAACGACGTGGAGGGCGTCAGTTCGAGCGACATGCCTCCGAGGCTACGCGGTGATGGCGATGAGGACGCCGGCGATGATCATCAGCCCGCCGGCGACTTGATAGAAGCCGTGGACCCGGTCGCCCCACAGCAGTCGAGAGCGGGCAGCGAGAAGGCGGTAGACGAGGAACGACGAGCGCGTCCGTCCCCAGAAGATGAACAATCCGCCGACGAGGGCGATGACCAGACCCCATATGGTTCCCATCCGCGCTCCTTTTCGATTGGGTCAGATTACGGCCGACTCGGCGAACGGCTCGCCAGCGATGACGCGCTCGACCCCCAGGGGAGTCAGATCGATCGACCGGAACTCGCCATAGCTGATCCACTCGGCGACACCACGCCCCATCGCCGCCGCCTGCTGAAGCCCGTGTCCGGAGAAGCCGTTGATGAAGAGGAAATCGTCGAGTTCGGGATGAGGCCCGACGACGGCGTTGTGGTCGAGGGTGTTGTAGGCGTAGTGGCCCGCCCAGCGGGTCGTCACCTTGATGCGTTCGAACGCGGGGATCCGGTGTGCCAGCACGGGCCACACCTTGCTCTCCCACAGATCGGCGTCCATGGTCAGATCGTCCGGCTCGACGGCATGGTCGATGTCGGGCCCACAGCCGGCCAGGTACGCGTCGCCGTCGCTGCGCACGTGCACGCCCGACGGGTCGATGGTGAGGGGGAGTGGCTGGTCGAGTGGTTCGGCTGCTTGGAAGACGTAGGTGAAGCGCTTGCGCGGTTCAACGGGAAGGTCGAGGCCAGCCATTTGGGCCACCCGTGCTGCTCGGGGGCCGGCGGCGTTCACCACGGTTCCGCAGGAGATGGACGCACCGGAATCGAGGGTGACGCCGACGACCCGCCCGTCTCGATGGTCGATGTCGGTGACGGCAGCCTGGTGGTAGGTGACCCCGTTGCGTTGGGCGTGGGTGCGGAAGGTGTCGAACATCGTGCCGCCGTCGAAGTACCCCTCGTCGACCGGGTTGTGGCTGCCGCAGACGATGTCATCGAGGTTGTAGAAGGGGAACGCCGCAGCGAGTTCGTCACGATCCAGGATCCGAGTCGCTGCGCCCCAGGACGCCTGCAGTTGTTGGTTCGCCTCGAGGACGCGGGCAAACGCCGGGTCAGCGGCGAGATAGAGGTAGCCGAAGTAGTTGGTGGCAAGCTCCGGGACATCGGCGCCGTCGAACCACGACGGGAACGTGCGGATGAACTCCGCCGCGAACTGGCTGATCCGGATGTTGACCTCGTTGGAGAACTGCTGTCGAACACAGCTGTTGGTCGCCGACGTCGAGCTGTGCTCGTAGGACGGATCGCGTTCGACGACGAGAACGGAGCCATCGAATCCGGGTTCTCTCGACAGCCACCAGGCGGTCGACGAGCCCATCATCGCTCCACCCACGATGACGACGTCGTAGTGCTCGTTCAGCTCTGCCATGGAGAGATTCCTTCGTTCACGCTGCGGTGTGGCAGCTCATCATGGATCGACGGTGCTGTCACCGGATGTAGCCCTGACGACGGTCGTTTTCTTCGGCGGCCGGGTCGCGTTCGGCCGGGTCGCCGAACCCCCCACCACCGGGGAGCTCCATGATCAGTCGGCTTCCGGCCGGCACCGTCTCCACCCCTTTGGTGGGGAACGGCGTGCCGTCGCTCAGGTACACCCGTCCGGGTTCGCCGTCTTCGCCACCGTTTCGTCCACGGGCGGGATTGGTGACGCGGTCGAACATGGCCGAGAACTCGAACTGGTATCCGTCGGTCGGTCCGACCTCGAGGATCTGGCCCATGCCTCCTCGCTGCCGGCCGGCACCCCCGGAGTCCTCGCGGATCTCCTTGCGCCAGATGATGATCGGACCAACCTGTTCGGTGGCTTCGGCCGACATCGTCCGCACCCCGGACGGGAACGCCGTGGCGGTCAGGCCGTCGAGGGAGGGTCGGGCTCCCGAGCCGCCGCTGTTGAACATCAACAATTCGACGGGCGGCTTCGGATCATCGGGCGATGCCTGCCGGGCACTCGCCTGGAAGTTCCAGAGCGCGCCGGCGCCTTCGGCCGGGACGACCTCCGGCAGGGTGTGGGCGATGGCGCCCAAGGCGAGGTCGGTGACGAAGTGGCCGATCACGTGGCGAACCGAAACCGGGTCGGGGTGCTCGGCGTTGAGGATCACGCCTTTGGGGGCGCTGACGGTGAACGGTGCGAGCGATGCGAAGTTGTTGGGCAGTTCCGGCGCCAGTGCGACGAGCATCGCGTAGGTGAAATACGCCTCCGCATACCCGAGCGGCACATTGATCCCGTAGCGGCTGATCGGCGATGTCCCGGTGAAGTCGGCGTGCATGCCGTCGTCCGTAACGGTGAGGGTGACGGCCAGGGTGAGTGGAAGGTCGTAGCCGTCGACCACCATCGTGTTCGTGTAGGTGCCTTTGGGGACATGGGCCAGGGCGGCCATCGTGGCCGAGCGGGTCCGGTCGAACACGAAGGCCGCGAGGTCGTCGAGATCGTCGAGCTCGAACTCCTCGAGCATCGACAGAAGTCGTCGCCGGCCGGTCTCGTTACATGCTGCGAGGCCGTGAATGTCGCCGATGACCTGATCGGACTCGCGGACGTTCCAGCGCACCATGGTGACGAGGTCGTCGTTGAGTTCGCCTCGCTCGACCCACTTCAGGATCGGGATGCGCACGCCTTCCTCGTAGACCTCGCGGGCCTCGGGGCCGTAGCCGCGACCCCCGACGTCGACGACGTGTGCGGTCGATGCGAAGAAGCCGACGAGCGATGTGTCGTCGCTGGGGTCACGGAAGACCGGGGTGGTGACGGTGATGTCGTGAAGGTGGCCGGTGCCCTTCCAGGGATCGTTTGTGATGTAGACGTCGCCCGGGTAGATCCGTTCCGGGCCGATGTCGTCGATGAAGTGACCGACGGCGGCGGCCATCGTGTTGACGTGTCCGGGCGTGCCCGTGACCGCCTGGGCGATCATCCGGCCTTCGGTGTTGAAGACGCCTGCCGAGAGGTCGCCGGCCTCGCGGACCGATGTCGAGAAGGCGGTGCGCACGAGGGTGAGCGCTTGTTCTTCGACGATCGAGATGAGGCGATTCCACATCACCTGGTTGTGCAGTTCGCGTGCGGCGTTCATGCGTCAACTCCCAGGGATCCAGCGTCAGCCCGGTGGATCAGCACGGTGCCGTCCTCCTGCATGGTGGCCGCATGGTGGGAGGCGAGCACGGTGGTGGTCTGTTCCTCGACGATCACCGCCGGCCCTCGGACCTGGTCACCTGCGGAAAGCGACGTGCGTTCGACAACGGCGGCGTCGGCGTCGACCCCGCTGATCGGGTCGTACATCGTTCGATGGTTTGGCGCGGCGACCTCAGTGCCGTTCGTCGACAACTCGACTGGTGTGGGCGCATCGACCACCGACGCAACCCGCACCGACCAACTGACCGCCTCGATAGCCAGGTCGTCGATCGCGCGGCCAAAGAATTCCTCGTACGCCTTCGTGAACTCGGCGCCGAGGAGCTCAGCAGCCATGTGGTCGAAGGAGGCATCGCCGAGCCGGACCGGGATCTCCCAACCCTGACCCTTGTACCGCATCGCGACCTGCCGCTCGACGGTGACATCGGCGTCCGTTCCCTCCCGGACGAACGCCATTGCCTCGTCGGTGAGTTCGGTGAGGACTCGGTTGGCCCCGTCGATGTCGAAGTCGACGGTGGATGTGTAGAAGCTCCGGACCGCCTCGTAGGCGAACGGTGCCCGAAGAAAGCCGACGGCCGAACCGACGCCTGCGTCGGGCGGAACGATCAACTCATCGAGCCTGAGTTTGTCGAGCAGGCGACCGGCGTGGAGCGGTCCGCCGCCACCGAACGCGATCATCGAGTAGCCGGCAAGATCTTTGCCGTTCTCGACGGCGTGCACACGGGCGGCGTTGGTCATGTTCTCGTCGACGACCTCAGCCACGCCGCGGGCAGCATCAGCGGCCGACAAGCCGAGTCGGTCGCCGACCGACCGCATCAGCGCCTCAGCGGCAAGGGCGGGGGAGAGGTCGATGTCCTTCGCCCCGAACGTGTCGGGGTGAAGTCGACCGAGCTGCACGTTGGCGTCGGTGACGGTCGCGTCGAGACCGCCGCGCCCATAGGACGCCGGCCCGGGCTCGCTGCCGGCCGAATGGGGACCGATGCGGATCTGGCCGAGCGAATCGACCGAAGCGATCGAACCCCCGCCTGCGCCGATCTCGATCATCTCGATCACCGGGATCGAGATCGGCATGCCCGAGCCTTTCTTGAAGCGGGCCGTGCGGTCGACCTCGAACGTCTTGGCGGTCGCCGGCGTGAAGTCCTCGATCAGGGCGATCTTCGCCGTGGTGCCACCCATGTCGTAGGACAGCACGCGGTCGCGGCCATAGCGGGCGGCGAGATCGGCGGCGAAGATGGCACCGCCGGCTGGCCCCGACTCCACGAGCCGGACAGGGAACGCAGCGGCCGACTCAACCGACATCAGCCCACCACCAGAGTGGATCAGGTAGAGCGGGCACGTGGCGCCTCGAGCGGCGAGCTCGTCTCGCAGACGGACGAGGTAGCTGGCCATCAGGGGTTGGACGTAGGCGTTGGCGCAGACCGTGTTGAAGCGCTCGTACTCGCGCATCTGGGGCGAGACCTCGCTTGAGATCGATACTGCGATGTCAGGGAGCTCGGCGAGCAGAAGTTCGCGGAACCAGAGTTCGTTTGTCGGGTTGACGTAGGAGTGGATGAAGCCGACCGCGACCGACCTGTAGCCCTCCGTGCCGATGTGTTCGACGAGCGAGCGGGCACCGTTCTCATCGAACGGCACGAGAATCTCGCCTCGTGCGTTCAGCCGTTCGCTGATGACGTGGCGATCGGCCCGCTCGATGAGCGGGGGCGGCAGCACGATGTTGAGGTCGTACTGCTCGAACCGGCTCTCGGTGCGGGTCTCGATCACATCGCGGAACCCGTCGGTCGTGACGAGCGCAGTCTTGGCACCGCGCCGTTCGATGAGGGCGTTCGTGGCGAGCGTCGTTCCGTGGATGATCTGGGTGACGTCGCGCAGGTCGATGTTCTCCTGTGCGGCGATGCGGCCGATGCCGTCGAGGATCCCGACTTCGGGGGCGTCGTGCGTGGTGAGCACCTTGGTCGAGGAGTAGCTGCCGTCGGCCACTTCGATCACGATGTCGGTGAAGGTGCCGCCAACATCGGCACCGATGCGAATACTCATCTCAGATCCCTCGCATTCGCTCAGCAACCGCGGCGATCGCGTCTTCGTTGCGTCGGTAGTACGTCCAGCCTTTGCGGCGGGTGGCGACCACGAGGCCGGCGTCGACGAGGACTTTCAGGTGCCGACTTCCGGTGGGTTGGCTCACACCCAGCTTCTCGACGATGAAGAGGTTGCATGCCCCCTCAGTGACCGGATCACCGTGCTCCTGGGGCGGGAAGTTCGCCTGCACGTCCTTGAGCCAATCGAGGATTTTCAGGCGCTTGTCGCTGGCGAGCGCTTTGAGGGCGACTTCGAGGTCGCCTTCGGTCTCGACGGTCGTCGTCTCGGTCAGAGCCATAGC
>JAKMFW010000087.1 GCA_022425325.1 Acidimicrobiales bacterium
TCGGAGCCGGCACCGCCGGTGGTTCCTGCGCCGAGTCCGGCACCTGATGCTGAGCCGGTGGCGTCGAGTGTTGCGCCGCCGGTTCCGTCTACGCCTGAACCGGCACCGACCCCGCCGCCGACTACGGCTCCCTCCGGTGGCACGGGCGTCGCGGCAGCCGCTCGCCGGGCGCTCGCGGAGAAGCGTGGCGACGCGCCACCGCCGGCACCGCCTCCGCCGCCCGAGACCCCGTCCGCGCCGCCGCCCGTTCCTGGCAGCGCAGTGTCTGCTCGGCCGCCGGTCCCGGCACCTGCGCCGCCGTCTCCCGGCCCGATCGCTGACGAACCAGCTCCCGCCACCGACCCTGAGGTGAGCCTGCGATCGCTTCGGCCTCGGTCACCGTCCGAGGTCGTGCAACTCGCCGGCACACATCTCGATCTTGATCGCGACACGGTGGTTCGCCGCGCGACCGAGGTGCTCGGTCCTGCCGAAGGCACCCGCTCCGAGGACGACCTCGCTCGGCTCTGGAATGTTCTCGTCGACGAGGTTCACCCGGCTTCGGCAGCATCACCCGTCCCGCCACCAGTGCTCGACGATCCGATTCCGAGCCCACCCCCCGCCGATGCCGATGATCCTGGTCCGACGCCTCCGGACGACCAGCCGGTCGAGCCGATGAAGGCGGAGGCACCACCGGTTCCGGCTGCCGACGAGGATGTCGACCTTCACGATCTCGTCGACGCGCCGTCACACACCGATGAGATCATCGACCGGTTGACCGAGGCCTTTCCCGGCGCCGAGCTTCAGACCAAGGAATCCACGGAGGAGCCATGAGCGACCAGTCCGACGCCCCGGCCGGTAACCCGCTCGGCGGTATGGACCTCGGGGGCCTGCTCGAGTCCGCACAGCAGATGATGGCCGGCATGCAGGCCGCAGCCGACGAGGTGGTGCAGGGCAGCGCCGGCGGTGGCCTCGTCACCGTTGAAGTCGACGGGCACATCAATTTCCGATCCGTGTCGATCGATCCCAAGGCGATCGATCCCGACGATGTCTCCTTGCTCGAGGATCTCGTGCTTGCCGCGCTGCGCGACGCGGCGGAGCAGTTGCAAGCCGGCCAATCGGGAGCGATAGGTGGCCTTGATCTCGGCGGGCTCGGTGGCCTGCTGGGGGGCGAGTGAGTTACTCCTCGACGGTTCAGGAACTCATCGATCAACTCGGGCGGCTTCCGGGGATCGGCCCGAAGTCTGCTCAGCGTGTGGCGTTTCATCTTTTGAAGGCACCGAGCGAGGATGCGCTCCGCCTCAGCCGGGCCATCGTCGATGCCAAGGAGCGGGTGTCGTTCTGCTCGCGTTGTTTCAACTTGAGTGAGGGCGGCGACGAATGTGCCATCTGCCTCGATCCGCGCCGGGAGACCCGCATGGTCTGTGTGGTGGAGGATTCACAGGACATCGTGGCGATCGAGCGAACCCAGGAGTTCCGTGGCCGCTATCACGTGCTCCAGGGAGCGTTCAGCCCGATTGATGGCGTGGGTGTTGAGCAACTCCGCGTGAAGGAACTCATGTCGCGTGTCGCTGATGAGGACATCGAGGAGATCATCGTCGCCACGAACCCCAATCTCGAGGGGGAGGCGACCGCGGCATTGCTGGTCAAGTACCTCAAGCCGATGGGTGTTCGTGTCAGTCGGATCGCAAGCGGTCTCCCGGTCGGCGGCGATCTCGAGTACGCCGACGAACTCACCCTCGGCCGGGCGCTTGAAGGTCGCACGGTGCTCGACACCGGCGACGACTCGCAGCCCTGAGGTACAGCGGTCGACCCGTCGCAGGGATTGTCCGCTGCGTGTCGAGGAAAACGGGCGAGGCGCCATCTCGTGCCTGCCGGAGCGCGGGCGGTATGGACAAAATCCGGCAGGCCCAGGACGGCGCCTCGACCACACAGACAAGGGGGAGAGCAGGAAGCTGCGCTTCCGTCTGTATTGCAATTACTTTACGACATTTACGATCGTGTGACAAGTACTACGGTGACATTTCGGCTGCTGCTGGCCTGACCCGGTTGGTCTTCCTCGGGCCGGTCGTGCCCGACGGGCCGCGGTCAGCTCTCGAGCGTCACCATGCCCGCCGGTGTCAGGAACACCGCTCGGAGGGATGCGGCCGACCGGGTGACGGGGTACGGGAGTGCGTACTCCTGCAACCGCCCGGCGACGGCAAGGTCGGGGTGGGAGAGCTCGAAACCAACGAGTTC
Organism: Acidimicrobiales bacterium; assembly: GCA_022425325.1. Taxonomy (GTDB): domain Bacteria; phylum Actinomycetota; class Acidimicrobiia; order Acidimicrobiales; family Aldehydirespiratoraceae; genus UBA11606. The sequence goes on from JAKMFW010000087.1 coordinate 2,215, forward strand.
GACTCCCGCTGCAGCTGTCGTGGCCGGCGTGGCGCCGGGCCACTCGATGAGGAAGGGCACGACGCCGTCGCCATCACCGGGAGGAAGGGTGAGACGCCAGTGAAGGACGTCCCCGGCGGGGGTCGTGCGCTGCATGGCGAAGGCAGGGCCGGGGTCGAGTTTGCGAGCCGCGCACCACGCCAGCCACAGGTCGAGATCGGGTACTGCCGCGGCCCAGGTGATGAGGCGCGGCTCGGTGACGTCGTCGACCCCGAACGGGCGAGGCCCGATGTGATTGGGCTGGCTGGGGTCAGGCCCGATGATCTCGAGGTAGGCGCCGTTGCCGATCGCAAGCAGTGCGTTCGCCGTGCCCAGCCCATCGTGGCTGCCGCCCGGGGTGGGGGTGACCCCCCATTCATCGCGAATCCGGGCGACCGTATCGGCCAGGTCTGGGGTGGCGTAGACGAGGTGATCGAGTTTCGCCTCAAGGGCGGTGGCTCGATGCACGGCACCTCGCTTGGATCGTGCGTCGATGTCGACCGCCACGATGCCGGCAGCTTCGTGGATCGCTTCGCCTCGGTCGATGCTCAACGTCTGGCCGTCGGCGGTGACGAACCCGCCTCGTGTCGCACCGATCCGCCGGGCGATGCGGTCGGGAAAGCCAGGTGCGAGTGTTGCGCCGAGGGCGGTGAGGTCGACGTCGTGCGGGCCGAGGCCGGGCTCGACATCGGCCCGTCGGGCGAGTTGCCGGGCCCGGTCACGCACGGTGCGCAACGCCCGACCGTCGGCGGCCTCGTGGCGGGCGTCCGGATCGGTCACGAGGCGCACTCGTTCGGCGAGTTCGACGGGGAGATCGGCGGGACGGCCTCGCAGCACATCGCGTTCGTCCAGGACAGCGGCGATCACGCACGCGAGCCAGGGGTGACGGGCGTCGACGATCATCCGGGCGAGACGAGGGTGTACCGGCAGCTTCGCCATACGACGGCCGAGATCGGTGGCAGCACCGGTGTCGTCGAGCGCACCGAGGGTCGTCAGGAGTTCGACCGCCTTCGCCCAGCGTGCGGTGTCGGGTGGGGTGAGGAAGGGCAGGGTTGTCGGATCGATGATTGCTCGGCGAGCGAGGTCGAGGGCGACCGGTGCCATGTCGTCCTCGGTGATGGCGGGTGGGG
>JAKMFW010000089.1 GCA_022425325.1 Acidimicrobiales bacterium
CGGTGCCGGTGAGTTCTTCCTGCAGCTCGAGGAAGTTCTGGTTGGCTTTGAGATCCGGGTAGGCCTCGCTGACGGCGAAGAGCTGGCGCAGCGCACCGGTGAGCATGTTCTCGGCACCGGCGGATTGTTGCGGGCCCGTCGCCGTGGTGGCGGCGTTCCGGGCGGCGATCACCGACTCGAGGGTCTCCTTTTCGTGAGAGGCATACCCCTTGACGGTCTCGACAAGGTTCGGAATGAGATCCCAGCGGCGCTTGAGCTGAACATCGATCTGGGCCCACGCATTCTCGATACGGTTCCGCAGCTTCACCAGGTTGTTGTAGAGGCTGACCACATAGAAGACCAGCACGACGACAACGCCCAGAACGATCAACAAGATGATCATCGATTCCTCTCGTGCGCGGCGCCCGCCACGCAGGCAACCAATGTATCGCTGAACGACGCTCGCCTGGCCGCAGGCGAGCCGGATCAGCGGGGAGCAGCGGTGGCGAGACGATCGTACCGGGCGAGATAGAGCTGGGCGAGGCGGGCCATCGAGAACTCCTCGGCCCGCTTCAGGCCCGACTCGACAAGCCGTTCGCGCTCGTCGGCCCGGGAGAGAACCGCCGTGAGGGCCTGGGCCAATGCACGGGCGTCGTTCGGTGGCACCAGCAAGGCGTCGCGGCCCTGGCGAGCGACGTTGGCGTAGCCCGGGATGTCACCGGCGACCACGGCCGTGCCGGCGGCCATCGCCTCGAGCAACACGATGCCGAACGACTCGCCACCGAGCGAGGGAGCGCAGAACACGTCGGCCCCACGTAGACGGGCAATCTTTTCGGTCTCGGAAATGGTGCCGAGCCACTCAATGCGACGGTCGCCGGCGTGCTCAGCCATGAGTTCGTCGGTCTCCTGCCCCTCCCCGGCGACCCACAGACGAGTGTCGGGCGGAAGCTGCGACATCGCGTCGAGCAGCACCCGGAGCCCTTTGCGAGGTTCGTGACGGCCCAGGAAGAAGATCGTCGGCGCGGTCGTCGGGTGCGGCGAGCCCGACGCGAACCGGGCGAGTTCGACCCCGTTGAACGTGAGGTCATACTGCCCGCCCAGGGCCTCCTGGGCCATCTTCTTGGCGTCCTCGCTCACGGCGCACCGATCGTCGAGTCGGCCGGCCAGAAAGCGAGTGGCCCGCGGCATCATGTCGTAGGCCAAGCTCCCGCCGGCAGCGTGGAAGGTGCCGATCAGCGGAGCCGGACGGGTGAGCAGGGCCGTGTGGTTCGGCCCGGGTGACAACGGTTCGTGGAGATGGATGACGTCGAAGTCCTCGTCGCGCATGGCCCGAATCACCCGCAACTGGGCAGACGGATCGGGAGCGACCGGGGCGATTGAGCCGTTGGCGGCGGTCGGCAGACTGTTGCCGAGCGGGGTGACGCCGGCATCGGGGGGTGGGCCATCGCACGGGGCGAGCACCCGGACCCGCTCCCCTTGCTTGCGCAACGCGCGGGCCAGGCCAAGAACCTGCATCTGCACGCCACCGGGGAGCGTCAGGCTGTAGGGGCAGATGATGCCGATCCGCATGGTGCTGAGTCTGGCAGACCGAGGTCCGCTCAGAGGTCCCGGAGGTGATCGGGGATCTCCCGACCGAGCGCCTCATAGTCGCTCGGCCAGTTGGGGTTGAGCAGATGCCACTGCTCGGGGGTCTCGCGGATCATGATCTCGAACTCGTCGGCGATCATCTGGGTGACGCGCTGAATGTCCTCGCGCAGCCGCGCACCCTTCGTGCGCTCGATCTTCAGCGGAGGGCGGCACCATCCATGGCGGGCGTGGTCACGCCACGGCACCGCCGCCGGCATCAAGGGAACCCCTGTGCGAAGCGCGATCGTGGCCGGACCACCCGGAAGGGTCGTCTTCTCACCGAAGAACTCGACGGGTACACCATTGCCCTGCAGGTCGCGATCGCAGAGCAGGCAGACGAGATGGCCACGGCCGAGTGCATCGAGGATCTGCTTGCCCGCATCGGGGCCGAGCGGATGGATCTCCATCCCGAGCGACTCGCGCAATCCGACGAACCACTCGAAGAGTTCGGGCGGCTGCAACGGCTCGACGATCGCCGTCACCTTCACCTTGATGACGCGGGCGAGCCAGAACGCCGCCCACTCCCACGTTCCGAGGTGAGGCAGGGCGAGGATGGCACCGGACTTGCCCGGGCCGCAGTTGGCCTCGATGGACGCGACCCCGTCGTAGGAGAAGCCGCGGTCGAGTTCGTCGACGCTGACATCGGGCAGGCGGAACGACTCGACGTAGTAGCGGCCGTACCACTCGAACGTCTCGGCGATCTTCCGTTTCTTCTCGATGTCGCTGAGCGGGCGGCCATAGACACGTTCGAGATTGCGGCCGACGATCGTGCCGGCGTCGCCGGCCATCAAGCCGGCAGCGAAACCACCGGCGCGAGCGACGCTCGTGGCAACGCCGTCCGGGACGGTGCGGGCCAGAAAGGAAGCGGCCTTGTAGGCCGCAACGCCGGCCATGGCTCAGGTTGCGACGCTCAGCCGTTGCGGGCTTCGCGACGCTCGCGCATGCGCTGACGCCACAACGGCTCGACCGAGGTGCGGGTGCGCGGCCGTCGGCGAGCCCGGCGGGCCGGGACGGGACGATCGTGCTCGGCGGTGGCCTGCTTCCAGACCTTCACGAACCGCTGGACGGCCGTGATGGCAGTGAGGACCAGCATCACCCAGAGCGTGGCGATCATGAGTTCCGGAAACAGCAGTGCGAAGGCGAGCACGACGATGCGCTCGGCACGTTCCATGATGCCGCCCTTGGCATCCCAGCCGAGCGACTCGGCCTTGGCCCGCTGGTACGAGATGAACATGGCAAGACCCATGATCGCCACCGGCAACATCATGATGCGGCCCGGTTCGGTGCTCGCGAGGTACCACGCAACACCTCCGAAGAGCATGCCGTCGGTGAGTCGGTCGCTCACCGAATCGAAATAGGCCCCGCGCTTCGAGCCGGTGCCTGCGGCACGGGCCACTGCCCCGTCGAGCGCGTCGGGAATGGCGGTGAGCAGCAGGAACAAGAAACCGACGCGCAGATAACCCGCACCGATCGTCACCGCAGCGACGCCGGACATCACGATGCCGATCACGGTGATCACGTCGGGCGTGATGCCGGTCTTGACGAGGCTGCGGCCGACGGGCGTCAGACCCCGGTCGACCTGCGTGCGCAAGTTGCCGTCGAACATGTGAACCCCTCCCGGGTCGCTGCGCTCAGGGTACCAGCCGAGTCCGGACCGGTCGTTCAGGGCAGGACAAGGGTCACAGCCCAGCTACACGTCGTAGTCGGACCAGTCCTCGGGGTTGTCCTCCACGAAGCGATCGATGATCTCGCCGTTCACGCCGTCGACGAGCACCAGGCCCCGCTTTTCGGGGACTTTTTCGTTGCTGTAGAGCAGGATGCGCCAGGTCGGGCGGCTGCGAAGACCACGCCACCCCAACTGCGCCGACGCATGCCCGGCCGGGAACCCGACCTCTTCGGCGGCAGCACCGAGCGCCTGCTCCTCGTCGAACGAGAGATCCCAGCCCCCCTGCCAGTGGTAGAGCCCGATGACGATCAGCACGATGCCGGCGACACCGAAGCCACCGTTGACGAGCACGGCGTCATCGCCGGCGGTCTGCCACAACACGATGCAGCCGATGCCGATCAGCGTGTAGAGCACCGCCGGGATCTTGCGACGACTGTTGTTGGGGAAGAGGTAGGGCGCCGTGACCTGGGACGGGTCGAGGTCGGCCGGGAGTTCGTCCCGGATCTCGCCGAGATCGACACCGTCGGGCTCGGTCACACCGTTGCTGTGTTCGTCGCTGGTCTCAGCCATGTCGCCATGTTCGGCCATGCCCCGAGGCTAGGCCCATGCGGGCTGCGGGCCACGTGTCAGGTGCTGGGCCAGGCGGCGTGGAGACGTTCCCAGGTCGCGGCGAGCGACTCGGGCATCACGCGGGTGTTCGCGATCGCTGTCATGAAGTTGGTGTCGCCGTCCCAGCGGGGCAGGACGTGCACGTGCAGGTGGTCGGGAATCCCGGCGCCCGCTCCCCTGCCGAGGTTTGCGCCGACGTTGATGCCATGCGGGGCATAGGCCGCCTCGACCGCCTGTGTCGCGAGACGGACGCCGTGCCACAGCTCGGCGTGTTCGGCCTCGTCGAGTTCGGTGAGCTGCTCGACCGCCCGCATGGGCAGCACCATGAGGTGCCCGGAGGTGTAGGGGAAGGCGTTGAGCATGGCGAAGACTCGCTCTCCTCGCCAAAGGATCAGCGTGTCGCAGTCGGGATACCCGGAGTGCAGGATCGCCTCGAACAGGGTCTGGCCGTCGGCGATGTCGGGCACCGATCGCTCGTCATCGCCACCATGGGCGTCGCCCCCCTGGACGTAGGTACTGCGCCACCCCGCCCAGAGATGCTCCACGGCTCAGACCTTGTTCTCGACGTCGTCGCCCAGACGGGCGATGAAGTCGTCGACGGTGACGTCTCGCTCGGGCGTGTCGTGGCTGCGCTTGTTGACGCCGACCGTGTCGTTCGCGACGTCGTCGTCGCCGACCACGAGGATGTAGGGCAACTTCTCGATCTTGCCGTTCCGGACTCGCTTGCCGAGTTGTTCGACCGCGCCGACGACATCGACCCGGAAGCCCGACGAGCGCAGGCGAGCGGCGACATCGTGCGCGTGGTCGGCGTGGACCTCGGCGACCGGGAGGATCCGCACCTGGGTGGGTGCCAGCCATGCCGGGAAGGCGCCGGCATAGTGCTCGATCAGCACGCCGAAGAAGCGCTCGACCGAACCCATCAGCGCCCGATGGATCATCACGGGTCGCTTGCGCTCGCCGTCGCTGGCGATGTACTCGAGATCGAAGCGTTCGGGCAGGTTGAAGTCGAGCTGGATGGTCGACAGCTGCCACGCCCGACCGATCGCGTCCTTGACGTCGACGTCGATCTTCGGGCCGTAGAACGCACCACCGCCCTCGTCGGTGATGTAGTCGAGCCCGCTGCGATCGAGTGCGGCTCGAAGACCTTCGGTGGCCTCGTCCCACAGTTCGTCCTCGCCCACCGACTTCTCGGGTGGGCGAGTCGAGAGCTTCGCCTGGAAATCCTCGAAGCCGAACGCCCGCAACACCGAGAGCACGAAATCGAGCAACGACATCAGCTCGCTCTGGATGTCCTCACGCGTGGTGAAGATGTGGCTGTCGTCCTGAGTGAAGCCGCGACTGCGCATCAAGCCGTGGACGGCACCCGACAACTCGTAGCGGTAGACGGCGCCAAGCTCGAACAGGCGCACCGGCAGCTCGCGATAGCTGCGCTGGTTCGACTTGTAGATCATCACGTGGAACGGGCAGTTCATCGGCTTCGGGTAGTACGTCGCGCCATCCATCTCCATGGGCGGGTACATGCCGTCGGCGTAGAAGTCGAGGTGGCCTGAGGTCTCCCACAGCACCGACTTCGCAATGTGCGGTGAGAACACGAAGTCGTACCCGCCGTTCTCGTGACGGTCTCGGCTGTAGTCCTCCATGATCTTGCGGATCAGGGCGCCCTTGGGGTGCCACACGGCAAGGCCGGGACCGAGTTCGTCGGGCCACGACACGAGGTCGAGTTCGGCCGCGAGACGACGGTGATCGCGTTTCTCGGCCTCGGCAAGCATCTGCAGGTGGGTCTTCAGCGCCTTTTTGTCGGCCCACGCCGTGCCGTAGATGCGCTGCAGCATCGGACGGGTGACGTCGCCCCTCCAGTACGCACCGGCGACCGACTGAAGCTTGAACGCGCCGAGGCGACCGGTCGACGGCACATGCGGGCCGGTGCACATGTCGCGGAAGCCATCGCCATTGCTGTAGTAGCTGATCGAGTCACCGCCGCCGATCTCGCCGGTGTCCTCACCGCTGGTGGCACCGGACGTGACGCGCTCGATGATCTCCGCCTTGTACGGCTCGTCGGCGAAGAACGCCGCCGCCTCGGCTGCAGGAAGCTCGTGGCGTTCGAACGCCTGGTCGGCTTTGACGATCTCCTGCATGCGGGCCTCGATCTGGGCGAGGTCATCGTCGGAGAGTGTCTTGCCCTCGGGCAGTTCCACGTCGTAGTAGAAGCCGAACTCGACCGGCGGACCGATCGCGAGCTGCGTGCCGGGGTACAGGTCGAGGATCGCTTGGGCCATCACGTGGGCGGTCGAGTGCCGGATGGTGTGCAGGCCACGCTCGGTGTCGCCCGTGACGATCTCGACCGTTGCGCCGTCGTGGAGCGGTATGTCGAGGTCGACCTCGACACCGTCGACGACGCCAATCACCGCATCTTTGGCGAGACGAGGGCCGATGGAGGACGCGAGGTCGTACGTCGTCGTGCCGGCCGGGACTTCACGCGAAGAACCATCGGGCAGCTGTACGGAGAACACGTCGCTCATAGGACGATCAGGCTACCGGCGCGCCCTGCCCCCGAGGGGTGACGTCGCCTCGGGAAATCGGATAGCGCTACGCCGGAACGGGCTTCAGGACATCCGCAGAGGAACGTCGCTCTGGCATCTCAGGCGAGCCCGTTGTGTGGGGAGCCTGAGCAGCCGCCGGCGGCATCTTGCCGGCGTACTCGTTCACATAGTCCTGGCCCGTGAGAGTCCGAATCTCGAACATCACCTCATCGGTGATCTGACGCAACCGAAGCCGTTGGTCGCTGACCGAATCCGAGGCGGCCGGATGGATCGGCGTGCCGAAGTGGATCTCCACGGGACGAAAGACGTTGGGCAACGGTTGGTCGGGCGGTTGGATCGACCGAGCACCCTTGATGCCCACCGGGACGATCGGACAGCCGGTGCGGATCGACAAACGAGCAGCGCCCGTGTGCCCCTTGTGAAGGAAGCCAGTTCGAGACCGGGTGCCCTCCGGGTAGATCGCGAAGAGGTCGCCGCCCTCGAGAACTCGAGCGGCCGTATCGAGCGCCCGTTGGCTTGCGTCGCCGCCGCTGCGGTCGATCGGGATCATGCCGAGCGCCGGGAAGAGCGTGCGAGTCTTCCAGCCGTCGAGGTACTCGGCCTTGCCGACGAAGCTGACCGGGCGCGGCGCCGCAGCCGGCAAGAAGAAGCTGTCGATCACGGAGGTGTGATTGGGCGTGAGAATGGCACCGCCGGTAGCCGGGATGTTCTCGACGCCCGAGACCCGGATTCGCCAGATCGAACGGAACATCGGCCGCAGCACGGCTCGCACGATCGCCTGTAGCTCTTGTTCGCCGTCAGCCATCACGCTCACCCTGGACCTCTCCGAGGGCAGTATGGCCCCGAGGATCGCTGATCCGTCTGCGGGATCTCGGTTGTGCGCGTCAGTTCATGAGTCGTTCACAGTTCGACCCCGAGCAGCTCGGCCGCTGCCGACACCCCCCGCCCGGCCTCGGCGGCGCCGTCGATCGCCGCCAGTGCCGTCGGCGTGTCGAGATCGTCGTCGAGCGCTGCTCGGGTGGCATCAAGCGCGGCGTCGCCGGGACCGGCCCGACGCCACCGGGCGAGTCGTGTCTCGGCGTCGACGAGAAGATCGTCGTGCCAATTCCACGGCCGTCGGTAACGGTGCAACAACAGCGCGAGCCGGATCGCCGCAGCATCGTGATGTTCTCGGAGGTCGCCGACGAACACGAGGTTGCCGGTCGACTTCGACATCTTGCGTCCATCGCAATGCACCATCGCCTGGTGCAACCAATGCCGGACGAACGGTTGGCCCGTGACCGCTTCGGACTGCGCCCGACACGACTCGTGGTGCGGGAAGAGGAGATCAACACCACCGCCATGGAGGTCGATCGTGGGCCCCAACTCACGCAGGGCGAGGGCACTGCATTCGATGTGCCAACCAGGCCGGCCCCGCCCCCATCGGGCCTCCCACGCCGGCTCGCCGTCGTCGCTCGGACGCCACAGCACGAAATCGAGCGGATTGCGCTTGGCCGGATCGTCAGGCCGCTCGCCCCACTCGGCGGCGAGCTGGCGCATCCGATCGTCGCCGAGGCGAGCAAGTGATCCGAAGCCGTTCGCGGCACCGGTGTCGAAGTACACCGCACCGTCGACCAGGTAGGCATCGCCCTGGGTGAGCAGGGTGTCGATCAGGCCGCGGATGTTGCCGATCGCACCGGTTGCTCGCGGCTCGGACCACGGTGGCAGCGTGTTCAGGGCCGCCATGTCGTCGTCGAACCGGGCGGTCTCACCGAACGCGAGATCGAGGTAGTGCACATCTCGCTGCCGAGCGGCACGGATGATGTCGTCGTCGACGTCGGTGATGTTGCGCACGTAGCGCACCTGGTGACCTCGATCGATCAGCCGGCGCTGCAACACGTCGTAGGTGATGGAGGTCGCAGCGTGCCCGAGGTGGGTGGCGTCGTAGGGCGTGATGCCGCAGACGTACATCGTCACGGTCTCGCCCGGAGCGAACGCGGCGACCTCGCTCCGGCTGGTGTCGTAGAGGTGCATGGGGGCAGCCGCGTGCATCGCCGAGACCGTAGTCCCGCCGTCGTAACCTCCGACATGTCATCCCGGTCCGAAACAGGATCGACCCGAACGACGAATCCCAGGAGGCCCGACGTGGGCGTGCTTGAAGGCAAGAAGATCCTCATCACCGGCGTGTTGACCGACGCGTCGTTGGCATTCGGGATCGCCAAGCTCGCACAGGAGGAGGGTGCCGAGATCATCCTCACCGGCGCTGGCCGAGGCCTGCGGCTCACGCAGCGCACCGCTCGCAAGCTCCCGACGGAACCGTCGGTCTTCGAGTTCGACGTCACCGACCCTGCCCACGTGCCCGCTCTGCGAGACGCCATCGCTGCCGAGTTCGGCACGCTCGACGGCGCGCTCCACGCGATCGGCTTCGCGCCGGAGGCGGCGCTCGGCGACGACTTCATGGGGGCCACCTGGGACGACGTCAAGGTCGCCGTCGAGATCTCGGCCTACAGCCTCAAGACACTCGCCGAAGTCGCTGCGCCGCTGATGACCAACGGCGGCTCGATCGTGGGGCTGGATTTCGACGCCACAGTCGCCTGGCCGGCGTACAACTGGATGGGCTTCGCCAAAGCCGCACTGGAATCGGCCAACCGCTACCTGGCCCGCGAACTCGGCCCCCAGGGCATTCGCGTCAACCTCGTCGCTGCCGGCCCGATCAAGACAATGGCCGCCAAATCGATCCCCGGCTTCACCCAATTCGAGGACGTGTGGGACGACCGGGCACCGCTCGGCTGGGACGTCGAGGACTCCTCCGCCGTCGCCAGGTCGACCGTTGCCCTGCTGTCGGACTGGTTCCCGGCCACCACCGGTTCGATGATCCATGTCGACGGCGGCTTCCACGCCATGGGGGTCTGAGTCCGTCTCGGGGCGACGGGGCCGAGACGGCGCTAGACCGGCGCCGGCGCAGCGGCGTCGCTGCCGCCATCGGTCTCGTCGGCGATGTCACCGACGAGTGCCTCGAGCACGTCTTCGAGCGTGACCATGCCGAGCAACCGGCCGTCGTTAGCGCGAACGAGAGCGACGTGACGACGCCCTCGCCGCATCGATCGCATGAGGTCGCGCACGGGCTGGTCGGGAGTCACGATCACCATGCGGCGAACCATTTCGAGCGGTACCGGAATCTCACGATCCGCGGCTGCGAAACGCAGCAGGTCCTTCGAGTGCACGAATCCGACGACATCGTCGAGCGTGCGACCGGTGACAGGGATACGGCTGTGGCCTGATTCGGCGACGAGCGCCTCGAGATCGGCGACCGAGGTCGACCGGGGCGCGGTGACCATCCGGCTTCGAGGCACCATGATCGACCCCGCCGTGCGGGCCCGAAAGTCGAGCGCCCGATCGAGGAGATCGTGTTCGAGATCCTCGAGCTTCCCTTCCTCGACGGCGCCCTCGATCACACGGTGGAACTCGTTGACCGTCAGCGCCGTGTTGAGTTCGTCGACCGGCTCCATACCGAGCAGCCGGGTGATGCCGTTCGACACGGCCGTCAGGAACCACACGATCGGGGCGAAGAGCTTGACGTACACCCGGTGAATCGGAGCGAGGATCCGAGCCGAACGCTCTGGGGTGGCGATGGCGATGTTCTTCGGGACCATCTCGCCGATCACCATGTGCACCACCACGACGAGCGACAGCGCCAAGGTGAACGAGATTGCGTGCAGCACGTTCGACGGGATCTCGACGAACGACTCGATCACGGATTCGATCAGCGTGGCGATCGCCGGCTCGGCGACGAAGCCCAACCCGAGCGATGCCATCGTGATGCCGAGCTGGGCGCCGGCCAGCTGCGACTGCAGGTCCTTGATCGATGCCAAGGCGATCGCCGCTCGACGGTCGTCGTCCTCGGCCATCGGCTCGAGGCGAGTGACCCGGCTCGCCAACAAGGCGAACTCGACGGCCACGAAAAAGGCGTTGGCGACCAGCAACAGGAGCGCAGCGAGGAGGAACCAGCCGGTCACGAGTCGGCCTCCTCGGCGGGCGCCACGATGCGAACGGTCGCAATGCGGAGACGGTCCATCGCGACAACCTCGAGCCGCCACCCTTCGAGTTCGACCATCTCCCCCGGTTCGGGGATGTGGCCGAGCCGGTCGAGCACGAGGCCCGCAAGGGTCTCGAACTCGCCTTCGGGCATCTCGAAGCCGGTCGCGGCCTCGACTTCGTCGGGGTGCAACGAGGCGGGCACGACGGTCGAGCCCTTTGCCTCGACGCGGGTCAGCAGCGTCGGGGCACCGTCGTATTCGTCGTCGATCTCCCCCACGATCTCTTCGAGGATGTCCTCGAGGGTGATGATCCCGGCGCAGCCGCCGTGCTCGTCGATCACGACTGCGAGTTGATTGCCGCCCTGGCGGAGATCGACGAGCAACTCGTCAAGGTCGCGCGACTCGGGGACGGCCGGCACGGGAGTCATGAGTTCGGTGACCAGGGTCGTCGCCCGGTCCTCGACCTGCACACCGTGCACCGACTTCACGTGAACGACGCCGAGCACGTCGTCGAGATCCTCGCCTGCCACCGGGAAACGACTGTGACCTGTGCGTGACGCCAGGGCGACCAAGGTTTCGACGGTGTCGGTCGACTCGACCGCTTCGACTCGCACGCGGGGCACCATGGCGTCGTCGGCCGACTTGTCGGCGAGCCGGATCGAACGGGTCAGGAGTTCGACCTCGCCCTCGTCGAGCGTGCCCTCCTCCCCTGACGAGCGGATCAGGTGCTCGAGTTCTCCACGATCGGGAATCACCTCGAGCTCCTCGGTCGGCTCGACGCCGACGCGTCGGGTGAGCCGGGCCGCCATCCCGTCGAGCAGCGCGACGAGCGGTCGGGCGACCACGCCGTAGAGCTGGGTGGGCCGAGCCATGGCCAGCGAGGTCTCGAGGGGTCGGGTGGTGGCGATCGCCTTGGGAATGAGCTCACCGAAGATCATCTGCACGACCGTGGCGACCGCCAGCGCGATCGCAACGGATACCCCGGACGGCACCTCACCGAACGCAGCCTCGATGCCAGGCTCGAGGACGCGGGCGACGGCCGGCTCCGCCAGCACGCCGAGAAGCAGTGACGTGATCGTGATGCCGAGCTGCGCCCCCGACAAGTGGTACGAGAGGCGCGACAACAAGCGCTGCACCGCCGCAGCACGCGCCTGGCCCTGGCCGGCTCGCTCATCGATCCGAGCGCGGTCGACCGCGACGAGGGCGAATTCCGCCGCCACGAACCCGGCGTTGGCGACGACGAGTGCGAGCGCGGCGAGGAGTCGTATGGCGGTGTCGATCAGGACCCCTGAGCCCATTCGTGCATGGGCGAAATCTAGCCGTAGGGTCGCACAATGCCCGCCACGACCCCGACCGCCGCTGCCCCGGAGCGCTTCGAGCGCCCGCGTGCGTCGGTCGATGCGGACCGCTCGCTCGGCTGGCTCCGTCGCCTCCGACCGGTTGTGTTGGTCCAGAAGCGGCACTTCATCGGCTCGATCGTCGCCGGACTGATCAGCATGGCCGCCACCGTGTCGGTGCCGATCATGTTGGGTGGCGGGATCGACGCAGTCGCTGACGGCGACACCCCCACACCGTTCGTCGCTGGCCTTTTCGGGCTCGCCGTCGTCCGGTTCGTCTTCGGCTTCACCTACCGGTTTGGGCTCTTCCGATCGGCGCTGCGCATCGAGAAGGATCTCCGCAACCTGATGTACGAGCGGCTCACCGAGCTCTCGTTCGATTTCTGGGACCGCACCCAATCCGGTCAGGTCATCAGCCGGGCCAACACCGACATCCGGTCGATCCAGCTGCTCTTTGCCTTCGGCCCGCTCGTCGCAATGCAGGTCGTGCTGTTCTTCTTCGCGGTGGTCGTGATGCTCACCGTCGACATCACCTTGACCCTCGTCGCCATCGCGCCCCTGCCCTTCGTCTACGCCTTCGGCGTCCGGTTACGGAACCGCGTGTTCCCGTTGCAGTGGGTGGTCACGGCGCGTCAGGCCGAGATGGCCACGATCGTCGACGAGAACATCCAGGGCATCCGCGTGGTCAAGGCGTTCAATCAGGAATCCGCCCAGGTCCAGAACCTCGCTCGGGCCACCCGTCGTCTCCGCTGGGCCGGCACCGCCGTCGCCGACACCCGCGCCCGCCACGCACCGGGCATGGAATCACTGCCTCGTCTCGGCCTCGCACTCGTGCTGCTCTACGGCGGCCTGCAGACCATCGACGGTGAACTCGCCATCGGCGACCTCGTTGCCTTCTCCACCTATGTCGTCTTGCTCGCCACGCCATTCCGGCTGTTGGGCTTCATCCTCATCCAGTGGCAGCGCGCCGGCGCTGCGGCGATCCGGGTGTTCGACATCCTCGACGAGACCCCGTCGATCGTGGCGCCCGACGACCCCGTCCCCCTCACCGACCCGGCCGGCCGCATCGAGTTCGACGACGTCCACTTCGGCTACCCCGTGGGTGAGGGCGAAGCCGTGCTCCGTGGATTCACCGCCACGATCGAACCGGGAGAGTCCGTTGCCATCGTCGGCGCCACCGGAAGCGGCAAGTCCACGATCGCCCGGCTCATCCCGCGCTTCTACGACGTCGACTCGGGCAGTGTGCGCGTCGACGGCCACGATGTCCGCACGCTCGCACTCGGCGATCTCCGTCGGGCCGCGGCCACCGTCACCGACGACCCCTTCCTGTTCGCGGCCTCGGTCCACGACAATGTCGCCTTCGCCCGCCCCGATGCCTCCGACGGAGAGGTCCAGGCCGCCCTTGCGGACGCTGCCGCCAGCGATTTCGTCGGCGATCTTGCGCATGGGTCCGACACCGAGGTCGGTGAACGGGGTCTGACCTTGTCCGGCGGACAACGTCAGCGACTCGCCATCGCCCGCACCCTGCTCGCCGACCCACAGATCCTGATCCTCGACGACGCCACCAGCGCCATCGATGTCGCTGTCGAAGAGCGCATCCACGACGCACTCGACGCCCGCCGCACCGGACGCACCACCATCCTGATCGCCCATCGGCTCTCCACCATCGCCCTCGCCGACCGGGTGATCCTGCTCGACAACGGCGTGGTCGCCGCCACCGGCACCCACGACGAGTTGCTCGCCACGAACCCTCACTACGCCGCGATCCTCGCCGACACCGCCGGTGCCGACACCGAACAAGGTGACGGCTGATGTTCTCGATGGGAGGAGGCCCCGGCGGCATCACGGGCGGACCGAGCTCGATGGCCTCCAACGCCGCAGCCGGCCTCCCGGCGGCCGACGTTCCCGGTGAGCTGCGCGCAAAGGTCGAGAAGGTCCTCGAGAACGAACCTGAGCACGTCATCCCGAACGTTGGCTGGCGGGTCGATGCCTGGGACCGTGAACCGTTCTCGCTCCTCCGCTTCCTCCGACCTCACCGCTTTCGACTCCTCGGCGCAATCGCCCTCGTCCTGATCGAGACGGTCGCCCTCCAGCTCGGCCCGATCCTCACGCAGATCGCGATCGACGACGGCGTTCGCGCCAACGACCGCTCCGTGATCGTCACCGTCGCCATCGTCTACGTGGGGGCCGTGGTCGTCGCCGCCCTGCTCGGATGGGCCCGCGTGAGTTACACGGGTCGTCTCGGCGAGCGGCTCAACGAACAGCTTCGCATTCGGGTGTTCAGCCACATGCAACGCCAGGGCGTCGGCTTCTACACCGAGGAGAAGGCGGGCGTCCTGCTCACCCGCATGACCTCCGATATCGAGGCGCTCTCCATGCTCTTCCAGGAGGGCATCGTCAACCTCCTCGTGCAGATCTTCACCCTGCTCGTCATCACCATCGCGCTCTTCTTCTACGACCCGCTGCTGGCGGTCATCACGCTCCTGGTGACCCTGCCGCCCATACTCGTTGCGTCGCTGTGGTTCCGGAAGGTCTCATCGGTCGGCTACCTCCGGGTGCGCGATCGCATCGCCGATCTGCTCTCGCATCTGCAGGAGTCGCTCGCCGGCATTCGTGTCATCGCCGCCCACAACCGACGGGCCCGCAACCTCGTCGACCACCGAGCGGTCGTCGGCGAACACCTCGATGCCCAGGTCAACACGAGCCGCGCCAATTCGCTGTACGCCCCCGGCACCGAGATGATCGGCATCGCCACCCAGGCGACCCTGTTGGCCGTCGGCGGTGCCATGGCGGCGAGCGGGCGGATCACCGTGGGCGAACTCGCCGCGTTCCTGCTCTTCCTCGCGTCGTTCTTCGCCCCGATCCAGACCCTGGTCCAGCTCTACAACAGCTACCAGCAAGGTGGTGCTGCAATCGTCAAGCTTCGCGAGTTGCTCGGCACCGAACCCGCCATCCCGCAGGCACCCGACGCCACCGACCTTCCCCCCATCGACGGCGCGATCGAACTCGACGGGGTCACGTTCGGTTACGAAACCGATCGGCCGGTGCTCCACGATGTCTCGCTGCGCATCGAGCCGGGCGAGACCGTGGCGTTCGTCGGCGAGACCGGCAGCGGCAAGTCGACCATCGCCCGTCTCCTCACCCGCTTTCACGATCCCGATGTGGGCACGGTGCGCATCGATGGACACGACCTGCGCGAGATCACCATCGACAGCCTGCGGAGCCAACTGGGGGTCGTGCCCCAGGAGCCCTTCCTGTTCGCAGGGGTCGTGCGCGACAACGTCGCCTTCGCTCGCCCGGACGCCGACGATGCCGAACTCCAGGCGGCGCTCGATGCCGTCGGGATCGGCGATCTCGTCGAGCGGTTGGGCGGGCTTGATGCGCCCGTCCACGAGCGGGGCGCGTCGCTCTCCGCTGGCGAACGTCAGCTTCTCGCTCTTGCACGAGCGTTTGTCGCCCGACCGCGGGTGCTGATCCTCGACGAGGCCACCAGCAACCTCGACCTCAACTCCGAGACCCAGGTCGAGCGCGCGCTCGATGTCGTGCTCGAAGGTCGCACCGCAGTGATCATCGCCCATCGGCTCGCCACTGCTCGCCGAGCCGACCGGATCGCCGTGGTCGACGACGGGCGCATCGTCGAGCTCGGGAGCCACGACGAACTCGTCACCCGACGCGGACGCTACGCCGCCATGTTCGAGACCTGGGTACGTCACGGCGGAGCCGCCTGAGCGACTCCCCGGTTGTACCCCGATGCGACCTCAGGCCTCGGCCTCGTTGGGGTCGTCGGCGTGTACGGGGGAACTGATCACCAACACGACACCCTCCGACACCGTCAACGACACCACGGACTCGGTCGCCTCGTTGGCGATGCCACGCCCGTCGAAGGGAGACAACATCTCGTCGGCGAGCGGGAACGCGATCCCGTGGCTCGTCACCCGGGCGGGACCTCCGATCGGCAGGAGCGCGAAATGCTGACCGATGCCGACCTCGAGGCGACGTTCGCCGCGCACCACCCACACGCGATGGTCACCGACATCGGCGCGAACCTCGGCGGTACTCCAGTCGGGCTTGGCGAGTGCGAACAGGTTGGCGAGCTGGTGATCGAGTCGTCCGCCACCGCGAACGACAACCCAGATCTCGGTGGCACCGGCCTCGACGGCGGCGGCGAGGGCCAGTTCGAGATCGGTCTCGTCCTTCCCGACCGGGTGGCGGTCCACGACCGCCCCGCCCTCCGCTGCGATCTCCACGGCTACGGGGTCGGCGGAGTCAAGATCACCGATGACACGATCCGGGATCCACCCGGCGGCCAGCACTGCATGCAGCCCGCTGTCGGCAGCGATCACGACATCCGGACGCGTCTCGATGCCGACGAGTTGCTGCGGTGAGGCAGCCGCCACGATCAACGCTCGACGCTGGGGTGTCATGGGGCGGACTCTAGAACGGCCTCGTGTGCCGACCGCATCGAGGGAACCGTCAGAACGGATAGAAGCCGACCGGATCGAGGGCGGTGCCGTCGAGTCGGACCTCGAAGTGCAGGTGTGGCCCGGTCGACCAACCGGTGCTGCCGAGCAAGCCGATCACGTCGCCCCCCGACACCTGTTGCCCAGTGCTGACATCGATGTCGTACAGATGTGCGTAGAGCGTCGTATAGCCGCCACCGTGGCTGATGACGATGGCGTTGCCGTAGCCGGTTCGCCACCCCGCCGAGAGCACCACGCCATCGTTGGCCGCAAGGATCAGATCGCCCGTGTCGCCGTTGAGATCGATGCCGTTGTGCGTCCGGGTGGTGCCGAAGATCGGGTGCACACGCGGGCCGAACGAGCTTGTCAGGGCGCCGGCCGTCGGCCGGTGTGTGATCGCGAAATCCCCCGAGGGTGGGGATGGGGCGGGGTCGTCGGCAGCCTCCTCCTCGGCCAAGCGCTGTGCTTCCTCCTCTGCGAGGCGCCGGGCTTCCTCCTCGGCCAAACGTTGCGCTTCCGCTTCGGCGGCGATTCTCGCCTCCTCCTCGAGGCGACGGATCTCCTCACCGATCAATTGATCCGCCTCGGCGAACTCGTCGGATCGGGTCTGCCACTCGGCGATTCGCTCCTGCACCTCGACTCGTAACTGTTCGGCCTCGGTGCGGGCGACGTCGAGTTCGGCACGTCGAACATCGAGTTCGGCCCGCTCGGCCTGTGCTTCGGCGAGCAACGCCTGCGCAGCACGGTTCGCCGCCTCCTGCTCGGCGATCGCCCCTCGGAGTTGATCGACGATCTCGTACTCGTCGCCGACGATGTCGTCGAGGTACTCACGCCGGAGAGCCGAGCCGATCAGGTCGTCGCTGTTGAGCTGATCGAGCGCATCGCTGGCAGGTGCGACATAGGCATCGATCGCTCGCCGACGCAGACGATCGCGGATGGCCTCGATCTCCCCGGCGAGGATGTCGGCCTCGGTCTGCGCCTGCGCGGCCTCAGCCTCCGCCATCTCGATGGACTGCGCCGCCGCCGCGATCTTGGTCTCCTGAAGTGCGATGTGGGCATCGAGCGCCTCGAGGGCCTCGACGAGTTCCAGATCCTCCGCCGACAAGGCGTTGAGTTGGGCGGCTGCGTCGGCTGCTTCGCGGCGGATGTTCTCTCGTTGGCTCCGGAGATCGTCGACGGAGTCCTGGGCCAAGGCGCCGGGAACGATGACGCCGAGCACGAGGCCCAAGAGCAGCATGCCGACAGGAGTGCGGAGTCGACGGTGAACCAACACGACCGTGATCGTAACGTAAATGCAACACTTCGTGAACGCGGGTGGGCCGGCGCCCTTCATGCGATGATCGGCACCATGCCGCTCGCCGATTATCGAATCGAACCGTTCAGCGCCGATGGGATCACCCACGACGTGTACCACCGGGGCACCGGGCCCTGCGTTCTGGTCGCACCCGAAATCCCCGGGATCACACCGACCGTCGCCCACTTCGCCGACCGACTCGTCGACCGCGGTTTCTCCGTGGCGATCGCATCGCTCTTCGGCACACCCGGGAGACCGTCATCGACGAGACGTGCGCTCGGCGTGATCGCCAATGCGTGCGTGAGCCGGGAGTTCCACGTCCTCGCCACCCGGGACTCCTCCCCCGCCACCGCCTGGCTGCGGGCCCTCGCCCGTGACCTCCACGGACGCTACGGCGGCCCGGGCATCGGGTTTGTCGGCATGTGCTTCACCGGTGGTTTCGGACTCGCAATGCTGCTCGACGACACGGTGGTTGCACCGGTACTGAGCCAGCCGAGCCTGCCGTTCGGCCTCGGCGGTGCCCGGAAGGCATCGACCGGGCTCAGCGCCGACGAACTCGCAACCGTTGCCGCCAAAGGCTGCCCCGTGCTCGGGCTTCGCTTCACCGGCGACACCCTCGTCCCCGGGGAGCGATTCGCCACCCTGAAGCACGCACTCGGCGACAACTTCGTGCACGAGGAGATCCCGAGTCCCAGCGACACACCCGGGGCCGAGACCGGCAAGCAGGACCACAGCGTGTTGACCGAGCACCTGGCTCCGGATGACCAACCTGATCACCCGAGCCAGGTGGCGCTGGCCCGAACCCTCGACTTTCTCGCCGAGCGGCTCGCACCGGCCTAGGCGCCAAGCAGGAGGAAGAGCCCGAGCACGGTGTAGAGGATCATCACCGCCAGCATCGGATACTGCGACCTGACGGCGAGTCGATGGTCGTAACGACTGATCGCGACATCGTGAGCCGCTGCGACACCGGCGACGTGCCCGATCGCAATCGCGAGGGTCTGCACCCACGCAATCGCGGCCGGCGACACGATCGTCCAGTCGATTGCGTAGTCGGCGGTGCCGAACAGATCCCAACCGCGACCGGCGGGATCGCTGATCCGGATGAACATCCGCTGCCCGGTGAGCACGAGGAAGCTGAAGTAGTGGGCGACGGCGTAGGCCGCTGCGATCGGGACGAGCGTCGGCCCGAACACCCGGCTCAACTCGGCCGACTCCTCCCTGGTGATGTTCGCCATCGCCGAAATGGCAACCGAGTACGCCATGGCGACCAGGCCGGTGATGACGAGCAGGCCGATCGTGCTGCTGACCGTGCGGCCCCAGCCGGTCTGTTCACCTGCGATGTCGAGCCAGATCGAGCTACGGGTGAAACCGTCGAACGTGGTCGAGCCGAGCACCACGAGGATGAACGGCACCGTGCCGGGGATGTCGGGCAAGGTCGACAGCCCGGCGAGTGGCGAACGCAGCCGCAGACGACCGTCGTCGTCGCGATGGACCGGCGACATGGCGGCCAACTTCGTGAACAACACGGCGAAGCCATCGGCTCGGCGCACCCAGCCGCGACCTTTCACGACTGCCCCGCCGATCATCGCCACCGAGTAGACGGTGAGGAACACGGCGATCGATCGAGGGCTGTCGGTCGAGTGATAGGCGAGTTCGAACCACAGGTAGGCGAAGATCGCGGCGACGGCCGGCCAGAAGCTGGGCGGCCCCGTCTCCTCGATCGGGGCGGCTTCCTCACCCCGAATCTTGGCTCGAACCCACGCGCCCGAATCGGCGATCGTGACGTAGGGATTGAACAGTCGCCAGACGTCACCGAACAGGAACGACACGAGCTGCAAGCCGACCCAGAACCAGATCAGCAACGCATCACCCGCGATGTTGACCGCCCCGTTCGGGTTACCCCACCAGGCCGCCCACATGAGCACGCCGAAGAGGAACACACCGATCGACTTGGTGAGGAACTCGATTCCGCGGATCACCGGACGCCGGGTGTCGAGGAGGGTCCGACCACCGTCTGCTGCGGCGACGAGCCGCGGCTGCGACCAGAACGCGCCGAGCGCCACAAAGGAACTCGCGACGGCGAAGCCCGCCGCCCACGCCAACTGCCAGGCCGGCAACGGCAGATCAGTGCGTCCGCCGATGCCGTGGGCACCGGCGGGCGTTGCACCCACCATCGCCACGCCAGCGAGGACGGTGGCGATGCCGAGGTGACGGCGGCGGGTCATGAGACCGTCAGCTCGATGAGGAGTTGACCGGACTGCTCGAGTTCGACCTCGAAGCGCCCGGGGATGAGGGCGTCGAACTCGAGGGCGCCGGGACCCTCGGGTTCGATGTAGAGGTCGTAACCGTGGACGTGCACCTGCTCGTCGGTGCTCCCTTCGACGATCATGGTCACCTTCGCTCCGAGATCGACAGATTCCCGACGAACACCACCGACGAGACCACCCTCGTCGCCGAACTCGAGGATGATCTCGTCCTCGGACGACACAGCACCACCGTCGCCGCTGCACGAAGCCAGAAGGGCCACGAGCGCAGCAGCGGCGACAAGACGCCTACGGCTCATGAGGCAACCATGATCGAGGTCGATGCCTCGATCGGTTCACCGTCGATGACGTAGGCGCTGTGGTCGTTGGCGAACGCACCGACCGTGATCTC
>JAKMFW010000092.1 GCA_022425325.1 Acidimicrobiales bacterium
CATCCCCGCCCGAACAAGGAACGTCTCTTGCTCGAAATCGCGAATCTCGAGGTCGTCTACAACGAAGTGATCCTCGTCCTGCGCGGCTTGTCCATCGAAGTGCCCGAAGGCGACATCGTCGCCCTCCTGGGTGCCAACGGTGCCGGCAAGACCACCACCGTTCGGGCCGTGTCCGGCCTGCTCGATGTCCACGAGGGCGAGGCCACCAAGGGCTCGATCACGTGGAAGGGCAAGGACATCACCCACGCAAAGCCCTCTGAGATCGTGGAGTCGGGGATCACCCAGGTGATGGAAGGCCGGCGTGTCTTCGCCGAACTCACCGTCGACGAGAACCTGGCGACGGGTGGCTTTACGGTGCAGGACAAGGCCAAGACTGCCGAGTCCTACGACCGGGTCATGGATCTCTTCCCCCGTCTGGCCGAGCGGCGCAAGCAGACCGCCGGTTACTTGTCGGGCGGCGAGCAGCAGATGCTCGCTATCGGACGTGCACTCATGTCCGACCCCGAACTTCTCATTCTCGACGAACCGTCGCTCGGTCTCGCCCCGATGCTGATCGAACAGATTCGCGACATCATCGTCGACATCAACAAGCAGGGCGTGTCGGTGCTGCTGATCGAACAGAACGCCATGATGGCGCTGTCGATCGCCAAGCACGGCTACATCCTCGAAACGGGCAAGGTCGTCATGGACGGTGAGGCCCAGAAGCTGCTCGGCGACGAGGACGTCCAGGAGTTCTACCTGGGTCTGCACGGCGAGGGTGGCGAGCGGAAGTCGTTCCGCGACGTCAAGCACTACAAGCGCCGTAAGCGCTGGTTGTCCTGAGCTGAGGAGACAGCACGATGACTGATCCCATCCTCGAAGTTGAAGACATCACGCTGCGGTTCGGCGGTGTGACCGCCATCAGCGACGTGGCCTTCCACGTGAACCCCGGCGAGCTGTTCTCGATCATCGGTCCGAACGGGGCCGGCAAGACCTCGATCTTCAACACCATCAGCCAGGTGTATCGCCCGCAGGAGGGTGACATCCGCTGGAAGGGCTCGTCGATCATGGGCGCCCGGCCCGACAATGTCGCCGCGATGGGCATCGCACGAACCTTCCAGAACATCGAGCTTTTCCCGCAGATGACCGTGGTCGACAACCTGCTCACCGGGCGGCATGTGCGCATGACGCAGAGCTGGTTCGACGGCATGATCTGGCGCGGCAAGGCCAAGGCGGAGGAGATGGCGAACCGTCGCCGGGTCGAGGACATCATCGACTTTCTCGAGATTCAGGAGTGGCGCAAGCATCCCGTCGCCCTGCTTCCGTACGGCTTCCAGAAGCGGGTTGAGCTCGGCCGAGCTCTCGCCATGGAACCGGAGCTCCTGTTGCTCGACGAACCGGTGGCCGGCATGAACCTCGAGGAGACCGAGGACATGGCCCGCTTCATCCTCGACATCCGCCGAGAGCTCGGCATCTCGATGATCATGGTTGAGCACGACATGGGGCTCGTCATGGATATCGCCGATCGCATCATGGTGCTCGACTTCGGCGAGAAGATCGCCGAGGGCACACCTGAAGAGGTCCAAAAGGATCCGAAGGTGATCGCTGCCTACCTCGGCAGCAGCGACCTTCACGCCGACTGATCTCCGGGGTTCACGCGATCGGCCGTCGTGTCCGGGACAGGTCTCGCCTGCGGACCCACAACCCATCACGATTGACATGATCAAAGCCTTGATCATATGCTCCAACGGAGGGATTGGTTATGCGCACGTTCGAGAGCCACATCGCAGGTCGCTGGCACACGGGCTCGGGTGACCGGCACGTCGCCGATGCGATCACCGGCGAAACAATCGGTGTTGTCGGTGCCGGCGGCCTCGACCTGGCAGCCGCACACGAGTACGCGCGCACCGTCGGCGGCCCGGCCCTCCGAGCGCTCACCTTTCACGATCGCGCCGCGATCCTGCGCGCCGTCGGCAAGCTTCTCCTGGACGACACCAGCGAGTTGTACGCCCTGAGCCACCGCTCCGGAGCCACCCGCGCCGACGCGGCGATCGACATCGACGGCGGCGCAGGCTCGCTTCTCGCCTACTCGGGCATCGGCCGTCGCGAGCTCCCCAACAGCACGGTCTGGCCTGACGGTGATGTCCAGTCGCTGAGTCGTGACGGCAGCTTCGTCGCTCGGCACATCAACGTCTCCCGCACCGGCGTCGCCGTCCAGATCAACGCCTTCAACTTCCCCGTGTGGGGGATGCTCGAAAAGTTCGCGTCTGCGTTCCTCGCCGGCGTCCCGACGATCGCCAAGCCGGCCACGCCCACGGCCTACGTCGCCGAGGCGGCGGTGCGCACCATCCTCGCCTCCGGTCTGCTCCCGGAAGGCTCGCTGCAGTTCGTCGCCGGCGACATCACCCCGATCTTCGACCTGCTCGACGAACAGGACAGTCTCGCCTTCACCGGTTCAGCCGCGACCGCCCAGTCACTTCGCACGATCCCTGCCGTGCTCGAACGAGGCGTGCGCTTTTCCGCCGAGGCCGACTCACTCAACGCCGCCGTCCTCGCCCCGTCGGCCGGACCCGACACGGCCGAGTTCGGAGCGTTCTGCGACGCCGTCGTCGGCGAAATGGTCGCCAAGGCCGGCCAGAAGTGCACCGCCATCCGCCGGGTGATCGTGCCCGACACCCACCTCGACTCCGTCAGCGACGCCCTCGTCGCCCGACTGGAGGCGATCACGGTCGGCCACCCCGCCGACGACGCCACCGACATGGGGGCCCTCGTCGGTCTGGAGCAGCGCGCCGATGTCCACGCCGCCGTCGCCGGCGTGGGGGCCCGCACGGTGTTCGCACCGGAACTCTCCGGACTCGACACCGAACGCGGCGCGTTCATGGCGCCGACACTGTTGCGCGCCGATGATCCGGCCTCGTCGGCCGCTCACGTCGTCGAGCCGTTCGGCCCGGTGTCGACCCTCCTCGGCTATCAGGACCTCGACGACGCGGTTGCGCTCGTCGCCAAGGGCCGCGGCAGTCTTGTCGCCTCGGTATTCGGGCCCGACACCGACGAGACCGCGCGGATCGCCCTCGGGATCGCACCGTTCCACGGCCGGGTCCACACCATCGACGCAACATCCGCCGCTGCGTCGACCGGCCATGGCTCACCGCTTCCTCAACTTGTTCACGGCGGGCCCGGTCGAGCGGGTGGCGGCGAAGAGCTCGGTGGCGTTCGCTCGGTGCTCCATCACATGCAGCGCACCGCGGTGCAGGGCTCACCCGATCTCGTCACTGCGGTCACGGGCGAGTGGGTCGATGGTGCTGCTCGCCGCCACAACGGCCATCCGTTCACGCTGTTCTTCGACGAACTCGAGGTCGGCGACTGTCTCGACACGGAACCCCGGGTGATCACGCTCGAAGACATCGAGCACTTCGCCCATTTCACCGGCGATCTCTTTTACGCCCACATGGACGACGAGGCCGCGAAGGCCAGTCCGATCTTCGAGGGTCGAGTCGCCCACGGCTATCTCGTGCTTTCGATGGCGGCCGGCCTGTTCGTGTGGCCCGATCCGGGCCCTGTGCTCGCCAACTACGGCGTCGACAACCTCCGGTTCGCGACACCGACCTACCCGGGGACCGAGATCCGGGTCATCTTCACCTGCAAGCAGAAGTCCCTCCGGGCGGGCGCCGGCTACGGCGAGGTCCGGTGGGACACCAAGGTCATCGATCAGGACGACAACGTGCTCGCCAGCTACGACGTCTTGACCATGGTCGCGCAAAAGGAGCCGGCGTGAGCCAAGCAGAGTTCGACGCACTCATCGATGCCGACGAGCGGATCGAGCCCGACGACTGGATGCCCGACGACTATCGCAAGACGCTCGTGCGTCAGATCGCACAGCACGCGCACAGCGAGATCATCGGCATGCAGCCGGAAGGGGAGTGGATCACCCGGGCGCCGTCGCTGCACCGCAAGGCCATCCTCACCGCAAAGGTGCAGGACGAGGCTGGCCACGGCATGTACCTCTACGGAGCGGCCGAAAGCCTCGGCGTCGACCGGGCTGAGCTCCTCGACCGCCTCCACAACAAGACGCAGAAGTACTCCTCCATCTTCAACTATGAGACGCCCGAGTGGGCCGACGTCGGTGCGATCGGATGGCTCGTCGACGGCGCCGCGATCGCGAATCAGGTTCCGCTCTGCCGCTGCTCCTACGGACCCTACGGACGGGCGATGGTACGGATCTGCAAAGAGGAGAGCTTCCATCAGCGCCAGGGCTTTCAGATCATGCTCACGCTCTCGGAGGGAACGCCCGAGCAAAAGGCGATGGCCCAGCGGGCTCTCAATCGGTGGTGGTGGCCGAGCATCATGATGTTCGGCCCTCCCGACACCGACTCACCCAACACCACCCGCTCGATGGCGTGGGGAATCAAGCGCTACACCAACGACGAACTCCGCCAGCAGTTCGTCGACGCCACCGTTCCGCAAGCAGAGCTGCTCGGCCTCGCCGTCCCTGACCCCGATCTCGTGTGGAACGAGGAGCGGGGCCACTACGACTTCGGCGAGCCGGACTGGGACGAGTTCGCGACGATGGTCAAGGGTGAGGGGGAGATCCCGGATCTGCGCATCTCCACGCGCCGCAACGCCCACGCCGAGGGCGAGTGGGTCCGCGAGGCGGCGGTGGCGTACGCCGAGAAGCAACAGCAGCGGGAACGAGTTGCATGAATGCTGCCTGGCCGCTCTGGGAGGTGTTCGTCCGGGCCCGACGCGGGCTGAGCCACACCCATGTCGGTTCCGTGCATGCCGCCGACGGCGAGACGGCGCTGCAGGCCGCGCGGGATCTCTTCACCCGCCGCCAGGAAGGTGTGAGCCTCTGGGTCGTGCCGTCGGCCGACATCGTCGCCTCCGACCCGTCGGCCGAGGCCGAACTCTTCGAACCCGCCGCCGACAAGGCCTACCGCTTCCCGACCAGCTATGTGCTGCCGGCGGACGTCGATCACATGTGATGCCTGCCGATCTCCTCACGCACGTCCTGCGGCAGGCCGACCGAACCCTCGTCCTCAGCCACCGACTCGCCGAGTGGCTCACCCACGCCCCCGAACTCGAGGAGGACATGGCCTTGGCCAACATCAGCCTCGATCTCCTCGGGCAGGCCCGCCACCTCTACACCTACGCCGGCAAGCTCGCAGGCCATGGCCATGACGAGGACCACTTCGCCTACGAACGCGACGCGACCGACTTCCGGAACCCCTTGATCGTCGAGCAACCCAACGGTGATTTCGCTGTCACCATGGCGCGGCAGGTGCTGCACGACCATGCTGCCTTTCTGTATTGGGAATCGATGTGCAGCAGCACCGATGAGACGCTGGCGGCGCTTGCTGCCCGCGCCGTCAACGAAACGCGCTTTCACCTGCGGCACTCCACCGGCTGGATGATCCGTCTCGGTGACGGCACGGACGAAAGCCACCGACGGGCGCAGGCGGGCCTCGACACCATGTGGCCCTTCGCCGAAGAGCTGCTCGGCGCCGACGACGAAGACGACCTCCGCACAGCAGGGCTCATCGGACCTCGCTTCGACGGTGCCTGGCGAGCAGCCGTCGGCGCAACCGTGGCCGAGGCGACGCTCACCATGCCGCCCGAGCCGCCCACCCGGTCGGGTGGTCTCCGCGGCGAGCACAGCGAGCACCTCGCGCCGATGCTCAAGGTCATGCAGGGCCTCGCTCGGGCGCATCCGGGAGCGACATGGTGAGCGAGCTCGATCGGCTCGTACGGGCCGTCGACGACCCAGAGCTGCCTCACGTCACCATCGGCGACCTGGGAATGGTCCGTTCGGTCGAGGTCGACGGAAATGCCGCCCACGTCCGGCTGACGCCGACCTACACGGGCTGTCCGGCGACGGAACAGATCCGGTCCGACGTCGAGTCCGCCGTCCTCGCCGCCGGGTACGAACCATCCGTCGAGTTCGTGATGAGCCCGCCGTGGTCGACCGACGACATCACCGACCAAGGCCGAGCCAAGCTCACCGCTGCCGGAATTGCGCCACCCGGCGCCGCCGCCGATGGCCCGGTGGCCCTCGATCTCCCCGTCGCCTGCCCCCACTGCAACTCCCGTCGCACCCGTCTCACCTCGGCCTTCGGAGCCACGGCATGCAAGGCGCTGCACATGTGCGAGGCCTGTCGCCAGCCGTTCGAGTCGTTCAAGGCGATCTGATGGCCGTTGCCTTTCACCCGCTGACCGTGACCGAGATCGAACGGGATACACCGTCGTCGGTGCTGGTCACGCTCGAGTTTCCCGATACCGAACTCGGATTCGAGCACGGCCAGTACCTGACCTTCCGCCACGAGATCGATGGGGTTGAGATCCGTCGCAGTTATTCCATCTGTAGTCCGGTCGACGGTGCGCTCCGTGTCGGGATAAAGCGCGTCGATGGCGGCGCGTTCTCGACCTGGGCCACGTCGGCTCTGCGCGTCGGCGACACCGTCGAGGCCATGGCGCCGATGGGGCGCTTCACCCACGAACTCGATCCGCTGGCGGCCCGCACGTACACGCTGGTCGCGGGCGGTAGCGGAATCACGCCGATCTACTCGATCGCGGCGACGATCCTCGATACCGAACCGGACGCCATCGTCACGCTGCTCCAGGTCGACCAGGCAACGTCGACCATCATGCTGCTCGACGACATCGAGGACCTCCGCAATCGGTACCTCGACCGATTCCGGGTGTGGCGCCAGCTCACCCGGGAGCCACAGGCACTCGACCTGCTCGACGGCCGCCCGAGCGTCGAGTCGTTCCTCGCCGGCGTCGAGCGGGGCTTGTTCCCGGCTGCTCCCGATCATGTCTTCCTCTGTGGTCCCGAAGCCTTGATTGAGATGATCACCGACGCCCATACCCGTCTTGGCCTCCAACCGGAGCAGATTCACACCGAACGGTTCACCTCGGCGCAAAGCGGGCGAGCACCCCGCCGGGTTCGCGGCCCGGTCGACGATTCGATCGAACCGATCGCCACCGGCCAGGTCACGCTCGACGGCCGCACCAGCACCTTCTCCGTGCTGCCCGATGACACCGTCCTCACTGCGATCCAGCGATCCCGTCCCGAGGTGCCCTTTGCGTGTCAGGCCGGCGTGTGTTCGACCTGCCGGGCTCGCGTCACCGAGGGTGAGGTCGAGATGGCCACCACCTACGGACTCGTGCCGGGTGAGACCGACGCCGGATTCATCCTCACCTGTCAGGCGACGCCCGCGAGCGGTACGGTCTCGGTCGACTTCGACGTCTGATCGACCCAGGAGCAAACATGGCCGGTTACGAACCCATCGAGACGGCGTCGATCGACGAACTCCGGACGCTGCAGACGGAGCGATTGCAGTCCACGCTTCACAACGCGTACGCCAACATCGCCCACTACACCCGGGCGTTTGACGCCGCCGGCGTGCATCCCGACGATGTCACGTCGCTGGACGACCTCGCTCGGCTGCCGTTCCTCGTGAAGGACGACCTTCGCGAGGCGTATCCGTTCGGGATGTTCGCCGTGCCGCGTGAGGATCTCGTGCGAGTCCACGCCTCCTCGGGGACGACCGGCAAACCGACGGTCGTCGGTTACACCGCCGCCGACATCGACACCTGGGCCACCGTGATGGCCCGCTCGTTGTTCGCCGCCGGGGGTCGACCTGGCGACCTGCTCCACAACGCCTACGGCTATGGCCTGTTCACCGGTGGCCTCGGTGCTCACTACGGCGGCGAGAAGCTGGGGTGCACCGTTGTGCCGTTCGGAGGCGGCCAGACCGAACGTCAGATCCAGCTCATCACCGACTTCGAACCCCGCCTGATCACGGTCACACCGTCGTACTGTCTCAACCTCATCGAGGAGATGGAGCGCCTCGGCATTGATCCCGCCGCCACCTCGCTCCAGGTCGGCATCTTCGGGGCCGAACCCTGGACCGAAGGTATGCGTACCGAGATCGAAGAGCGACTCGGGATCGATGCCGTCGACATCTACGGCCTCTCGGAGGTCATCGGCCCCGGCGTCGCCCAGGAGTGTGTCGAGACCAAGGACGGCCTCACCATCTGGGAGGACCACTTCTACCCGGAGATCATTGATCCCGAGACCGGCGACGTCCTGCCCGATGGCGAAGAAGGCGAACTCGTCATCACCTCACTCACGAAGCAGGCGCTCCCCGTCATCCGATACCGAACTCGCGACATCACCACGCTGTTGCCCGGCACGGCACGCACCATGCGGCGCCTCGCCCGGATCACCGGCCGCAGCGACGACATGTTGATCATCCGCGGGGTCAACGTCTACCCGAGCCAGATCGAAGCTGAGCTCATGCAGGTCGACGGCCTCTCCGCCCACTACCAACTGCACAAGGGCACCGACGGCACGATGGCAACGCTCACGGTCATGGTCGAGGCGCTCGACCCCGCTGCCGACCGTGCTGCGCTGGCCGCTCAGGCCCGTGAACGCATCAAAACGATGATCGGGGTCACCGCCACCGTCGAGGTCGTCGAGCCGTTCGCCGTGCCGCGCAGCCAGGGCAAGGCTCAGCGCGTCGTCTGATCAGTCGTCGATACGAGTGCTCGACACCCGTTGCATCAAGTCGGTGAGCGTCGAGATCTCGTCGGCATCCAACCCGCCGAGGAGCGCGCCCTCGCGGGCGTTCTGCGCCCGATAGGCGGCTTCGAGTCGTTCGGCGCCGTCGTCGGTGAGATAGACCGTCACGACCCGGCGGTCGTCGGATTCACGCCGTCGGTCGACGAGTCCGTCGCGCTCGAGCGTGTTGACCGCACTCGAGATCGCCGCCCGACTCAAACCCGCGAGTCGGGCGATCTCGTGGGACTCCATCGGGCCACCGACCCACAACAAGAACATCACCCGGAACCCCGCCAACGACCAGCCAGCGGGCTTGTGGATCGTCGACTCGAGGTCGTTGAACATTCGGCCACCCAGCCGGAAGATGCCGAACATCGCCCGGAACGTCAGCGGATCCAACCCGAGCTCCCCA
>JAKMFW010000005.1 GCA_022425325.1 Acidimicrobiales bacterium
TCGGACATGACGCCTTCGGCGACCTGGGCTGCCTGCTCGGGGTCAAGGCCGCGATCCCGGAA
This sequence comes from Acidimicrobiales bacterium, assembly GCA_022425325.1. Classification (GTDB taxonomy): domain Bacteria; phylum Actinomycetota; class Acidimicrobiia; order Acidimicrobiales; family Aldehydirespiratoraceae; genus UBA11606. The sequence goes on from JAKMFW010000005.1 coordinate 63, forward strand.
GATCGCTGCCAGCTCACGGGTCTCGGCCTCGGGGTTTTCGGCCAGCGAACGGCGCTCGATCTCAAGTTCCCGTTCGATGAGCTCGTTCTGCGCCCGGACGCTCACCCATTCGCCGGCGGCCATCGAGATCGCTCCGGCCAACAGACCCGATACGCCCGCCAGACGCACGAGCGAACCATCGGTCGAGGCGCCGGCGATGCCGAGAATCAGGGCGACGTTGGAGACCAGTCCGTCGCTCACCCCGAAGACCGCCGCCCGAGCGTTTCCGCCCTGGACATCACGGTGGTGGTGGACCATCTGGAGGCCGTCATGCTGATCAGAGGTGCCGTGCACGCTGCCATTTTGCCATGACGGCCGTGGGAAGGCGTCAGTCGGCACGATGGTCGACCGTCACAGCGCGATCGTTGGGCGAAACGGCACGGCAACACGCGACAACCGGGGCAGGTGCGCCCGGTCGGCTGAGGTCCGCGCGACACTCGGCGGGTGAGTCGAGGTCGTTTCGCCCCGAGCCCCACGGGGACCCTCCACATCGGGAACCTGCGGACCGCGCTTGCCGCCTGGCTGTTCGCCCGCAGCTCCAAGGGCGAGTTCCTCCTGCGGTTCGAGGATCTCGATACGGCGACCGCTCGACGCGAGCACGAAGACGGGCAGCGTCGAGACCTCGAGCGTCTCGGCCTCGATTGGGACGGCGAGCCGGTTCGGCAGTCCGAGCGGATGGATCGCTACGAGGACGCGCTCACCGATCTGAGCACCGCCGGGCTGACCTACCGGTGCTGGTGCTCGCGTCGAGAGATCCGTGAGGCAGTGTCGGCACCCCACCTACCGCCCGGGCACTACCCCGGCACATGTCGCGATCTCACGGCGACACAAATCGCTGAGCGGGAGACATCGGGCAAGCCGCCGGCCGTCCGCCTGCGAACCGAACAGCCATCGGTGACCATCGTCGATCGTTTGCACGGTGAGCACACCGAGATCGTCGACGATGTCGTGCTCCGGCGCGGCGACGGCACCCCCGCCTACAACCTTGTCGTGGTCGTCGATGACGACGCCCAGCGTGTCGAACAGGTCGTGCGGGCCGACGACCTGTTGTCGTCGACTCCTCGTCACGCCCACCTCGCCGACATGCTCGGCATCCCCCGGCCGACATGGGCCCACGTACCTCTGGTTCTCGCCGCCGATGGTGATCGTCTGGCCAAACGCCACGGGGCGGTCACCCTCGATGATCGCCTCGCCGTCGGCGACACCCCGGGTCGTGTGGTCGCCGCGCTCGCCCGCTCGCTCGGGTTCGAAGTCCCTGACGACGAGACGACACCAGCCGATTTGCTGGACCGTTTCGCAGCCGATCAGATCGCGCTCACTCCGTGGACCCTCACCCCCGAAGAGACAGACGCTCCCTGGTGACCTCACCCACCGTTCGCCCAACCCTGCTGACGCCTCGCTTCGTGGCGTTGGTGTCCGGCGTGACCCTCTACTTCCTCGGCCTCAACATGACCTTGTCGGTCCTGCCGCTCTTCGTCGAGGGCGAACTCGGCGGCACTGACGCCCAGGTCGGCATTGCCGTCAGCTCGTTCGGACTGGCCGCCGCGTGCATCCGTCCGATCATCGGACCATTGGGAGACCGACACGGTCGCCAGCGACTCATCGTCAGCGGCGCGATCGTCGCCGGCCTCGCCACGATCGCCACGGCGACGGCGGCCAGCCTCGGCATGGTGATCGCCTTCCGGGCGCTCGCCGGACTCGGCGAGGCCGCGATGTTTGTCGGCGCCGCCAGCGCTGCCCAGGATCTCGCCACCGACGAGCGTCGGGGCGAGGCAGCGAGCTATTTCTCGCTTGCGATCTACAGCTCGTTGTTCCTCGGACCTCCGCTCGGCGAGTGGATCTCCGAGACCTTCGGCACCGACACGGCATGGGTGCTCGCAGGCGGGCTCGCTGTCGTCGCGGCGAGCACCGGCATCGTGGCGCCGGGAGCACCGGCCGAGCCACCACCCAAACCGGAACGCCGTGTTCTGCTCCACCGTGCGGCCCTTCGTCCCGGCGCTGTGTTGTTCCTCGGCTTGCTGGGCTACACCGGCTTTCTGGCCTTCGCCGCCCTCCATGCGGAGGAAGTCGGCATCGCCAACACCGGGACGGTCTTCACCGTGTTCGCGCTGGTCATCATCTTCCTCCGGATCTTCGCAGCGAAACTGCCCGACCAACTCGGGCCGGTCCGGACAAGCCGTATTTCGCTGTCGTGCGGAGCCATCGGACTTGCCGTCCTCGCCGTGTGGACCGAGCCCGTGGGCGTTTACGTGGGCGCTGCGATCCTCGCCGTCGCCCAGTCGTTCCTCTTCCCTGCGCTGTTCGCGCTCGTCGTCGACGATGCTCCCGACGCTGAACGAAGCCATGCCATCAGCACCCTGTCGATGTTCTTCGACCTCGCCTTCGGCCTCGGCGGCCCGGTGATCGGTTTGGTTTCCGACACATTCGACCGATCGACCGCGTTTGCCGTCTCCGCCGGCATCGCCACCTTCGCGCTCGCCATGTGTGGCCGGATCCTTGGTGATGTCGCCCCGTCGACCTCGGTTCGCGAGATCGGCCCGAGGAGTCGCCGGTGAACACGCCCGACACATCGCTGATCGCAGCGATCGACATCGGCACGAACTCGGTACCGGACAAACGGGTGGATTTCGTCGTGTCCGAGGCACGCTGACCCCATGAGTGGCGCACCCGGCTGGTTCACCCGAGCAATCGACACAACACCCGAGTCGCATCGGATCGACGTCGGCGGTACCTCGAT
>JAKMFW010000022.1 GCA_022425325.1 Acidimicrobiales bacterium
TCGGAATACCGCACCGAGCCGGCCCCGAGCGCCCCACCGGTATTCCCGCCACCGGCTGCTCCGCCGGCATTTCCACCGGCCGAGGAAGCTGCACCAGCCGAGCCACTCCCGGTCGCCGAACTCGAGCCAACCCCGATCACTGAACCCGCGCCGGAACCCGAAGCCGAGGCGGCCCCGATCGTCGAAACTGAACCGGCTGCGACTCCCGAACCTGAACCCGAACCGGTTCCCGAATCACCTGCGGAGACGTCGTCACGACCAGGCGCCGACGCACCGATGTGGGACGACGCCCGCAACACCTACATCCAATGGGATCCCGAACTCACCGAATGGATGGAGTGGTCCGAGGCCCAAGGGCGCTGGATCCCGATCAGCCGGTAACGAAACAGCGCAGGCTCAGTATTGGGTCTGATCGAGCACGGCAACGGCACGCAACCGGCGCTCAAGATGGTGTTCCATCAACAGGGTGGCGAGGATGTCGACCTCCCCGGTGTGGGGAGCCACCGGTTCCGCAAGCACACCGGCAAGCCCCCCGCCGAGGATGCGGCGAAGAGTCTCGAGGGCCTCTGGCGTGATCGGTCGACCCCGACGGCAGTCGCGACACAGCACCCCGCCCTCGATCGGATCGAACGCGACAAGCGGGTTGTCCTCGCCGCATGACACGCACGCCTCGAGCTGGGGCATCACGCCCTCGTGATCGAGCAGCTTCAGGAAGAACGCAGCGACGACCAGCGGCGAATCGCTCTGATCGAGCGTGCGCAAGCCCCGTACGAGCATGACGTGCAGTTCCGGATCGGGTTCGCGATCTTGCGCAACCTGATCGACCGCTTCGAGCAGCGCCTGCGCGCGGGCGAACCGGTCCGGATCCGAACGGAGCGAGACGAAACGGTCGACGGTCTCGACCTGGGTGATCGTGTCGAGGTCGCCCTTGCCCCGGTAGAGCTGAATCGTGACATGGCTCAGCGGTTCGAGCCGAGCCCCGAACTTGGACTTGGTGCGGCGCACCCCTTTGGCGACCCCGCGCACCTTGCCGTGATCATGGGTGTGCAGGCTGACAATGCGATCGGCCTCGCCGAGCTTCCAGGTGCGCAACACCACGGCGTGATCGCGGTACAGCGCCATGTCAGCCCTCGGTGTCGACCCCGCCGAACCGCCGGTCGCGGGTCTGGTACTCGAGAATGGCGGCGATCAGCGCGTCGCGACCGAACTCGGGCCAGGGCGTGTCGGTGAAAAGCAGCTCGCTGTACGCCAGTTCCCAGAGCAGGAAGTTGGAGATGCGGTATTCACCCGACGTGCGGATCATCAGATCGGGGTCGGGCATGTCCGGGTCGTACAGCTCTCGGGCGATGGTCTTTTCGTTGATCTTGTCGGCCGGTGTGCCCTTGTCGACGATGCGCCTCACGGCGTCGACGATCTCGGCCCGGCCGCCGTAGTTGAACGCGATCGTAAAGGTGAGGCCGGTGTTGTTCTTGGTCAACTCCACGCTCTCGTCCATGCGCCTGATGAGTCGCTTCGGGACCCGCCAGTCGCGGCGTCCGACAAACCGGATCCGGACGTTGCGGGCATGGAGTTCGTCCTGGCGGCGCAGAAGGATCTCTTCGTTGAAGTTGATCAGAAAGCGCACTTCGTCCTTCGGGCGCTTCCAGTTCTCCGTGGAGAACGCATAGACGGTCAGCCACTGCACACCGGCGTCGATCGCCGCGTCGACCACCTCGAACAGGCTGTGCTCACCGGCCTTGTGCCCTGCGGTGCGGGGCAGCCCCTGCGATTGCGCCCAACGTCCGTTGCCATCCATCACACACGCGATGTGGCGCGGAATGCGCGTCGAGTCGAGCAAATCGAGGTCCACGGGGGCAACCTACCCTGGCACCACCCGAGCGACGCGGTTCCCGCATAGGGTGCCAGCCGCCGTGTCGTTCGCCGATCTCACCGCCGAGGCCCTTGAGGCTGTCACCGCCTCGCTGCCGGCAGGCGGCGAGCGCCGTGAAGGGCAAGTCGACATGGCACGAGCCGTCGCCGATGCCATCGAAACCGACGGTCATGTCGTTGTGCAGGCCGGCACCGGCACCGGCAAGTCGCTCGCCTATCTCGTCCCGGCAGTGCTGTCGGACCGACCGGCGGTCATCGCCACCGCCACCAAAGCGCTTCAGGATCAGCTCGCCGGGAAGGATCTCCCGTTCCTCGCCGATCACCTCGACGTCCCATTCCGTTTCGCCGTTCTCAAAGGACGATCGAATTATCTCTGTCTCCAGCGGCTCGACGAACTCGAGGCCGACGACCGACTCGATCTCGACCTCGACGACACCGAACGAGACAGCGGTTCGATCGACAGCGAGACGCTCGACGAGTTGCGAGCCTTCGCCACCACATCCGCCACAGGAGATCGCAGCGAGCTCGAAACGATCGACGACCGCACCTGGCGCCTCGTCTCCGTCGGACGCGACGAATGCCCCGGGGCGAACCGCTGCCCGCGAGGCGACGACTGTCTCGCTGAGAAGGCTCGCCACAAGGCCGCGGAAGCCGACATCCTCGTCGTCAACCTGCACCTGTACGCCTTGGCAATCACGGTCGATGCGGTGCTCCCCGAGCACGACCTCGTCATGATCGACGAAGCCCACCAACTCGAGGACGTCGTCGCCGAAGCTGCTGGCCGACAGATCAGCCCGGCCCGGGTCCAGGCCGCTGCCCGCAACACCGCATCCGTGCTCGTCGACATGGAGCCCAGTCAGCGAGCCGAGGAGTCGGCCACGTCACTGCATGTCGCCCTCGAACCCCTGATCGGTGAGCGCCTGCTCGACGGGCCCGACGCCGAGGTCGGCAAGGCCCTCGACGACGTCCGAGCGGCCACCGAACGGCTGCTCGATGCGTTGCGAGCCGTTCCCGACAGCGCCCCGGCCGACACCCGCACCAAAGCACTCCGCGCCCGGCAAGTCGCCACCGGCCTGATCGACGACATCGATGCCGTGCGCTGGCCGACCGACAGCGAGGTCATGTGGGTCGACGGTCCGGCGTCCAATCCGGGGCTGCGGTCGACCCCGATCGCCGTCGACTCGTTGCTGTCGGAGAACCTCTGGGCGAAGCGGGCGGGTGTCCTCACCTCGGCAACCCTGCCGCCGAAAGCAACAAGCCGGCTCGGGTTGCCCGACGACACGGCGACCCTCGACGTCGGCAGCCCCTTCGACTACCAGAACAACGCCCTCCTCTACTGCCCGACCCATCTCCCCGATCCCCGCAACGAGGGGTTCCGCAGCGCCCAACACGCCGAGATCGAGACCCTGATGGCCGCGGCTGGCGGACGCACGCTTGCACTGTTCACGTCGTTCTCGGCAATGCGCGAAGCAGTCGAACGGCTCGAAGGTCGCCTCCCCTGGAAGATTCTGATGCAGGGCGACGGGGCCAAAAACGCACTCCTCCGCGACTTCGTCGCGGACGAGGAGACATCACTGTTCGCGACGATGTCGTTCTGGCAGGGCGTCGACGCCCCCGGCCGCACGTGCAGCCTGGTGATCATCGACCGCATCCCGTTCCCACGCCCGAACGAGCCGGTCCTGCAGGCTCGCCGCGACCGGGCAGGCAAGGCCGCCTTCGGCACGATCGACCTCCCACGGGCGGCGACCCTGCTCGCCCAGGGGGCCGGGCGCCTCATTCGCAACAGCACTGACCGCGGTGTCGTCGCCGTCCTCGACCCCCGCCTAGCAACCGCCCGCAGCTACCGCTGGGAACTCATCAACGCGCTGCCGCCGATGACTCGCACCAAAGAGCGCGACGACGTCACCCGATTCCTGCAGGAACTCCGCGACGACGAAGTCGGTCAGTAACCCAGTTCGGCGACCGACTCGGGGCGCCGCTGCCAGTTCTTCTCGACCTTCACGAACAGCTCCACGAAGGCGCCATCGGGCAGTTGACGCCGCACTGCGGTTCCGGCCTTCTTGAGGTTCTCGCCACCCTTCCCGATGACCATCGCCTTCTGCGACTCACGCTCGACAAGGATCTCGCAGCGGACCCGAGGCCACTCCCATTCCGTCACTCGGGTGGCGATCGAGTGCGGGAGCTCCTGACGCGCAACCGCAAGCAACTGCTCCCGCACGAGCTCCGCCACCCAGAACGGGTCGGGCACATCGGTGACCATGTCGTCCGGATAGAACTTCGGGCCGAGCGGGAGGCGAGCGCGAAGGTGCTCGACCAACGCCTCGACGCCGTCGCCGGTGCGGCCGCTGACCGGGAACCAGGCGTCGGCCTCGAGTTGTGACGTGACACTCAACTGCTCCAGGACCTGCTCGGGTTTGGCGATATCGGCCTTGGTGACGACCACGATCGCATCCTTCGGCAAGGACTCCGCAATGAAGGCATCGCCCCGCCCGTACGGCGCCGTGGCGTCGACGACGAAGCACACGATGTCGACATCGCTCAGCGCGTCGGCGGCAGTCGCGTTGAGGCTCGTGCCGAGGGCGCTGCGCGGCTTGTGGATGCCGGGCGTATCGACGAAGACGATCTGATGCGTGTCGCTCGTCAGCACGCCTCGGACTTGTGTACGGGTGGTCTGGGGCTTGTCGCTGACGATCGAGACCTTCTGACCGAGGATCTTGTTCAGCAGGGTCGACTTGCCGGCGTTGGGGCGCCCCACAAGGGTGACGAAGCCGGAACGGAAATCATCGGGCGGCACCGAGACCTCGCTCACGATCCTGCCTCGGACGTTGCCCGGTCGACGCTGACCGAGGTGATGCGCCGCCCTTCCATGCGTTCAACACGGAGCTGTACCCCATTCGAGTCGACTGTCTCCCCGACCTCGGGTACGTGGCCCAACACGTTGAAGATCAAGCCGCCCACCGTGTCCCAGTCACCATCGACGAACTCGAGTTCAAGCAGGCTTTCGAGCTGATCGACCGGCATCCGTCCATGGACCAGCAGCTTGCCACCTGCGAGCGGCCGCACGAGTGGTTCCTCGCGATCGGTCTCATCGACGATCTCACCGACGAGTTCCTCGACCACGTCCTCGAGCGTCACGAGCCCGGCGGTGCCGCCGTACTCGTCGACAACGATCGCCAGGTGGTGATCTCCGGCCTGCATCTCTCGAAGCAAGCGATCGGCATGCTTGGTCTCCGGCACGAACCGGGCTTTGCGCATCAAGGAGACGACCGTGCGATCGCCGCCACCCGCCCGCTCGACGCGGACGAGGTCTTTCACGAGACACACCCCGACGATGTCATCGATGCCATCACCAAAGACCGGAAGCCGACTGAAGCCTTTCTCGTCGGCGAGATCGAGCACCGCCGAGATCGTGTCGTCGGAGCTGACGGCGGTCATGTCGGTGCGAGGCACCATGACCTCTCGCACGATCGTGTCGCCGAGGGCGAACACCGATGTGATGAGTTCTTTCTCGCCCTCCTCGATGCCGGCGCCGGCAGCCGCCGCTTCCGTCATCGCCAGGAGTTCGTCCTCGGAAACGACCGGCGCGCCGGCGGGGCCGGGGAGGATGATGTTGCCGATGGCCGTGAGCAGCCGGGTCAGCGCTCGAAGCGGCGCGATCCGCAACATCGCTCGCAGGATGCGCGCCGAGCGCAGCGCCGCACGGTCGATGTGCTGCAGGGCCCAGATGCGAGGGATGGCCTCGGCGAAGATGTAGAGCACCGCTGCGGAGCCGATCGCCGCGATCACGATCCCACCGGCTCCGCGACGGTCGGCGACAAGTGTCACGACGATGGTGATTGCGCCGACGTGCGCAGCGACACGCGACAACAGCAGCGGAGCGAGCGTGGTCTCGCGCTCGCCGAGCACCTCGACCAGCGCCGCCGCGCCCGGGTGCGCTTCGTGGTCGAACCCGTTGGCCCGAGCGCGCGAGATGCGGGTCATGGCCGTCTCGGCCGCTGCGCTTGCCGCCGCGATCACGACGAAAACCGCCGCCACGATGCTCCCGATGAGCAGGCCGGTGCTCATCGGTGATGCGCCTGCAGCAACGTCTGCTCCAGCGCCTCCATCAGCTCGGCTTCCTCGTCGATCTCGTGATCGTGTCCGAGCAAGTGCAACACGCCGTGCACCACGAGAAGCGCAAGTTCATCATCGAGGGTTCCTCGATGATGGCCCTGGCCTTCGTGCTCGGGCGCGTTCGCGGCTGCGATCGTGGCGCAGACGACGATGTCGCCGATCAGGTCGTCGGCTTCGCTCGCGTCGGGGCCATCGAGCGGGAACGACAGCACGTCGGTCGGCGTGTCCTTGTCGCGGTGTTCGAAGTTGAGTTGCCGGATCGTCGCCTCGTCGACGAACAGGAGGTTGCACTCACCGGCGGTGATGCCCTGATCGATGAAGGCAGCGACAGCAAGTGATTGCCAACGGTCGAGATCGACGTCGACATCGTCTTGTTCGTCGACCGCAACGACGGCAGGAACCGTCTGGCTCACGAGGAGCCACGCCCCTCTGGCGACGCCTTCTCGTAGGCGTCGACAATGTCCTGCACGATCCGGTGCCGCACGACGTCGCGGCTGCCGAGGCGAGCAAATGCGATGCCATCAATGTGCCCCAGCACGTTCTCCAGATTGCCGAGCCCCGACCGGCCGCCCTGAACATCGACCTGAGTGATGTCGCCGGTGACGACGGCCTTTGACCCGAAGCCGATTCGAGTCAAGAACATCTTCATCTGCTCGGGCGTGGTGTTCTGGGCCTCGTCCAGAATGATGAACGACGCGTTGAGCGTGCGACCGCGCATGAAGGCGAGCGGAGCGACCTCCACGATCCCCCGATCGAGCAGGCGTTCCATACCGTCGTTGCCGACCATGTCGTGCAGGGCGTCGTAGAGCGGACGCAGATAGGGATCGACCTTTGCCATCATGTCGCCCGGCAAGAAGCCCAAGCGCTCGCCTGCCTCGACCGCTGGGCGGGTGAGGATGATGCGCTCGACCTCGCCGGCCTGCAGCGCCCGAACCGCCATCGCAACAGCGAGCCACGACTTACCGGTACCCGCAGGACCGATGCCGAAGGTGACCACGTTGTCCGCAATCGCCTCGACGTACGCCTTCTGACCCGCCGACTTCGGCCGGATCACCCGCCCCTTGTCGGCGCGAAGGATGTCGTGGGTGAAAACCGACGAGGGTTTCTCGTCGGCACGAACCATGTCGATCGTGCGGTCGAGCGTGCGCTCGTCGACACGCTGACCACGCTCGGCGAGCACCACGAGTTCCTCGAACAAGGTGGCCGCAACCGACGCGTCAGGCCCCGACACGTGGACTTCGTTGCCACGAACCGTGATGTCGGCCTCCGGCAGGGCCTCCTCGATGCGGCGCAAATGCCGATCGTGCTCGCCCAACAGGGAACCCATCAAGTGGTTTCCGGGGACTCGGATGGTGATGGAAGGCGCAGCCATGGGTGACGCGAGCGTACCCCCGCCGCGCAGCGCACCGACAAGGGCTGACCCCACCGTGGCTAGGGTCGGACCTGTGAACTCCGACCCTCAGCCGCCCGATCGTCCGGTCGACCTCACGGCCGACGACCCGCTCGCGGCGCTGCAACGGTGGGTCGCCGATGGCCAGGTCGACGAAGCGGCTCGGGCCCGCTCCCGACGCCGCTGGCTCGAGAACGCCGCGACCGAGGAGGCGACCCTTGGCGGTGTTCTCCTCGATCTGGCCGAGCGCAGGCGGCCGGTCATCGTTCGCACCCTCGCGGGCCACCGCGTCGCCGGGCCGATCATCGCGGTCGGCGCCGACTTCGTCGGCGTTGCCGACGCTCGTCTCGGCGACACGCTCATGCCGACAACCCGCATTGCGACGGTGCAACCGGCACCGGGCGACGATCTGCCTGCTGGAGATCGGCGTCACGACGTCGTCTTGGCCTTCGGTGATGCGCTGATGGAACTCGCCGCCGAACGACCCGAGGTCATGGTCGGTGTCGGAGACGAAACCCTCCGAGGCGAACTCCGCACGGCGAGCTCCGAGGTCGTCACCCTCGTGATCGCCGATGAACGCCGCGAACCGATCTCCATCGCCCTCACCGCGATCGATCATGTCGTCGTCCGCTCTCGCTGACGACCTCGCTCAGTTTCGACGAGATCGCCGCTGACGCTCCAGGAATCGATACACGTCGATCTGGTCGACGCCGGGGAACGGGCTGAACTCGCGTTGCGACGGCGGCAGCGCCGACAACACGTGGCTTCGCTCAGCCGCCGACGGCCACGCGTGGCCCGCCCACTGCTCCACCAGCAACGGGTCGGGCTCGATCTCGCGCTCTCGGGCGTACTCGCGTCGAAGCGTGTTCGATCCCCGGAAACGGTGGGCGAACCGAGCCGGCGTGCCGAGCGAAACGGCGTAGGGATGCCGGTCGGTCTCGGTCTCGATGTAGGTCGTGCAGAAGTACTCGCCGAGATCCATCACCGTGTACTGCGAATGCAACAGGAAGCTGCCGGTGGCGTTCCACGCTTGGCGCGAACCCCACTGGCGCGGAACCCGCTCACCTTCGTGACCGCCATCGATCGCCGTGGGGAACGCCACCCCGTCGTTCTCGTAGGCCTTGTCGATGACTCCCTCGCTGTCGGTGCGCAGGAAGTGACAGGGGATCTCGAGGTGCTGGGTCGCCAAGTTCGTGAAGCGATGCGTCGCCATCTCGTAGGAGATATAGAACACCTCCTTGAGGTCCTCCACGGAGATGTCCTCCGCCGCGTCGGCATCGCGCAGAAACTCCACGGCCGGTCCCTCCGGGGCGAGCACGGCAGCTGCGAAGTAGTTCGACTCGATCCGCTGCCGGAGGTAGTCGCCGAAATCGCGGGTGTCGCTGTGATCGAGGGCGAAATGACCGAGGGTCTGCAACACGACGCTGCGAGCTTGGCGCACCTTCAGCCCTCCCCGATCCGGGATAAAGATGATCCTGTCGCGCATGTCGGTGATGCTGCGCGCTGAACGAGGCATGTGCCCGACCCGCTCGATGGTGAAGCCGCACCATTTGGCCAGTTCGGTAAGAACCCGCTCACTGATCGGACCTGAGCCGCTGTAGCCGGCTGCAGCCAGAGCCCGACCCGCAAGGGCCTCGATCTCGGGGAAGTAATTGTTGCGGTCCCGCATCTCCTGGCGCAGGGCATTGTTGGCGGCACGCGCCCGCTCGGCGAGATCGGGACCTCGCTGGTCACTGCCGCCGCTCGGCCGGTCGCGGACGGTGTGCCACATCGTCACCAGGTGTTCGAGGGCTTCGTCGGGCACCTTCGCCGACGGCTTCAGGTGGCCGAGACCGAGTGCCTGATACGCCGGGTCGCGCTGCGCGCGCTCAAGCTCGATCTCGAGATAGGCCCGCCGGTCGGGTGCCTCGTCATCGAGCAGCGCCGTCGCCGTGGTGCCGAGGGCGTCGGCGAGTTCTTGCAGTAACCCGAGTTTCGGTTCGACCTTGCCGTTCTCGAGCTGGGAGAGGTACGGCACCGGTCGGCCCACCCACTCGGACACATCGGCGAGGGTCGCCCCTTTCTGGCGGCGAGCGAAACGGATGCGGTGTCCGAGGACAAGGAGATCAAGATCTTCAGCCATCGACACAAAGATTGGCAGAACTTTCGTTATTTGCAAACACGAAGCGACAACGAAACCGAAAGACACGTTGTTCTGTCGGGTTCTCACCGACACCATCAAGGTGTGTCTACCGCCGTCGACCTTCGCCAACGGGTTGCGATCACCGATCACCCCGTGGCCTCCGAGGTGCTGACCGACGACGTTGTGGCCTTCCTGGTCGGACTCCACGAGCGCTTCGGCCCCTCCCGAGCCGAACTGCTCAGCCGCCACCAGACCACCGCTGCTCGTCACCGTGCCGGCGAGCGCCCGACGTACGACGCCGAAACCGCCTACATCCGGGCCAACGATTGGCACATCGCCCCGGCCCCGCGCGATCTCGTCGACCGCCGTACCGAACTCGTCGGCCTGGTCTCGCGACCTGCGCTCGTCGAGGGTCTCAACTCCGGCGCGCAGGTCTACATGGCCGACTTCGAGGACACGATCACGCCGGAGTGGGCAACGATCCTCGACGGCCAGCGCAACCTCGCCCACGCCTACGCCGGCACCCTCACCGCCGAGATCGGTGGCGAGACCCGAATCCCCAACCCTGACCATGCGACGCTCATGGTCCGCACCCGCGGCTGGCACCTCGACGAAGCGAACCTTGCAATCGACGGTGAGCCGATCGCTGCATCGCTCTTCGACTTCGGGGTCTGTGTCGCCACCAATGCCGCCGCAGCAGTCGCCGCCGACACCGGGCCGTACTTCTACCTGCCCAAGTTCGAAGGTCCCGCCGACGCTCTGCTCTGGCACGACGTGCTCGAGTGGACCGAAGCCGAGCTCGGCCTCGCCGCAGGCACGATCCGCGTGAGCGTGCTCATCGAGACCGTCGGCGCTGCGTTCGCCATGGACGAGATCCTCTTCGCCCTGCGGGATCACATCACTGCGCTCCACGCCGGCAACTGGGACTACCTCTTCTCGATGATCAAGACGTTTGCTGCTGATCCCGAGATGGTCCTTCCCGATCGTGACTCGCTCGGCGCCACGACCCCGTTCATCCGGGCGTTCACCGAACTCCTCGTCTCCACATGTCACCGCCGTGGTGCCCACGCCATCGGCGGCATGTCAGGCGTCATCCCCGACGAACTCGACCCGGCTCGAACCGCCCCGATGGTCCGCAAGGTCACCGTCGACAAGCGTCGCGAAGCAGGCGATGGATTCGACGGCACTCGCATCGGTCAGCCCGCCATCGTCGACATCGCGACCGCCGAGTTCGACCGCGTCCTGAGCTACCGGGCCAACCAGCTCGAAGTCCAGCGCGACGACGTCTACATCACCGCCAGCGACCTGCTCACCATCCACACGAGCCGTGGCGAGTGCACCGAGAGCGGACTCCGCACGGCGATCCGTACCGCCGTGCACTACATCGGCGAATGGCTGGTCGGCACCGGCGCCGTCGCCATCGACGACCACCTCGAGGACACGGCGATGGCCGAATTGTGCCGCGCCCAGATCTGGCAATGGCGTCACCAGACAGTCCGCCTCACCAACGGCGTCGTCGTCGACGACACACTCCTGGACCGACTCTTCGCCGAGGAACTCGCCGAGCTTCGTGTCCACCTGGGCGAGCCCGCGTGGGCCGACGGCCGCTACGAACGAGCCGCCGAACTCCTGCGGGCCTGGAGCTCGCTCGACGACCTCATCCCCTTCTTCCCGATCGCAGTGGCCGGCAACGCCTGACGCTGTGATCACCCCGAACTCCACAACAAGTACCAAGGAGACCACCAGATGACCCGCACCTTCGACGAACAGGTCGCAGCCCTCGAAAAAGACTGGGCTGAGAACCCGCGCTGGAAGGGCGTGACCCGCGACTACACCGCTGCCGACGTGGTGCGTCTTCGAGGCTCCGTCACCCCTGAGTACACGATGGCCCGCAACGGCGCCGAGAAGCTCTGGCAGCAGATCAACGACATGGACTACGTCCATGCGCTCGGCACCATGACCGGTGGCCAGGCCATCCAGTACGCGAAGGCCGGCCTCCCTGCCATCTACCTTTCGGGCTGGCAGGTCGCCGGCGACGCCAACCTCGCCGGCCAGGTCTACCCCGACCAGTCGCTGTACCCCGCCAACTCCGTCCCGTCGGTTGTGGCCCGCATCAACAACGCCCTGCGTCGTGCGGACCAGATCGAGTGGAGCGAGACCGACGGCAACCCCGAGGTCGACTACATGCTGCCGATCGTCGCCGACGCCGAAGCCGGCTTCGGTGGCCCGCTCAACGCCTACGAACTCATGAAGGGCATGATCGAGTCCGGTGCCGCCGGCGTCCACTGGGAGGACCAGCTCAGCTCGGCCAAGAAGTGCGGCCACATGGGCGGCAAGGTGCTCATCCCGACCCAGCAGCACATCACCACCCTCAACGCCGCTCGCCTCGCCGCCGACGTCGCAGACACCCCCACCATCGTGCTGGCCCGCACCGACGCCCTTGCCGCGAACCTCATCACCACCGATGTCGACGAGCGCGACCAGGAGTTCCTCACCGGCGAGCGTTCGTCCGAGGGCTTCTACTACACCGAGCCCGGCATGGCGACGCCGATCAAGCGAGCGCTTGCCTACGCCCCGTACGCCGACTTGATCTGGTGCGAGACCGGCACGCCGGACCTCGAGCAGGCCCGCGAGTTCGCCGAGGCCGTCAAGGCCGAATACCCGGATCAGATGCTGAGCTACAACTGCTCACCGTCGTTCAACTGGAAGGCCCACCTCGACGACAGCACCATCGCCAAGTTCCAGCGCGAACTCGGCGCTATGGGCTATGCGTTCCAGTTCATCACCCTCGCCGGCTGGCATGCCCTCAACTACGCCGCCTTCGAAATCGGCAAGGGCTACACCGACTCCGACATGACCGCCTACGTCGACCTCCAGGAGCGCGAGTTCGCCCGCGAGTCCGAGGGCTACACCGCCGTCAAGCACCAGCGTGAGGTCGGTGCCGGCTACTTCGACCAGATCGCCACGATCGTGTCGGGCGGCAACGCCTCGACCCTCGCCCTCGAGGGCTCGACCGAGGAAGAACAGTTCCACTGAGTCGTCGCTGCAGCCGCAGAGCGCCGCCCTCGCGGCTGGCCTGTGCGAATGCGGCAACAACAGAGCAAACGAGGTGAACACCGTCGGCCCTGCAGGGTCGGCGGTGTTCACCTTTTCCGTCGAACCAGTTCGGTCGACCGCCTACATCGTGGCGATCAGCGGATCGCGTCGTACACGGGATGGCGCTGCTTCGCTTTCGTGAACACGACCTGGAACAGCTGCAACGCCCGCACCCGAAAGCCGGCAGCCGATCCGAGCAGGTAGTACTCCCACGTCCGCTTGAAGTGGTCCTCGTAATGCGGGATCTCGTCCCAGCGGTCGCTGATGTTGGCGTGCCACGCCATGAGCGTGCGGTCGTAGTCGGGTCCGAAGTTGTGCACATCCTCAATCGACCAGACCTTCTCCGCCGCTCGGGAGATCTGGCCGAGTGACGGCAGCACGCCGCCCGGGAAGATGTACTTGTCGAACCACGGATCGGTGTGGGTCTTCCACTCGTTCGACCCGATGGTGTGGTGCAACATCATCCCGTCGTCGACGAGGAGACGGTCGCACGTCTCGAAGAAGGTGCCGAGGTTGCGGGGCCCGACATGCTCCATCATCCCGATCGAGGTGATGCGATCGAACTCCCCCTCCATCTCCCGGTAATCCTCCTGCAGGATCGTCACCGGCAGCCCGATGGTGTTCTCGCGGGCGAGGGTCACCTGTTCGATCGCCGGGCTGATGCCAGTGACCTGCACGTCGTAGCGACTGGCTGCGAACTGGGCGAAACCACCCCAGCCGCAGCCGATGTCGAGCAGCCGCATTCCGGGCTTGAGCCCGAGCTTGCGGCAGATGAGGTCGAGCTTTGCCTCTTGGGCGGCATCGAGGTTGTCGGCATCGCGCCAGTACGCGCACGTGTAGATCATCCGTTTGTCGAGCATCCGCTCGAACAAGTCGTTGCCAATGTCGTAGTGAGCTTGGGCGTTCTTCTTCGCCTTCTTTTCGTCCTGGCGGTTACCGAAGCGGCTCTGCAACGCGAGTTTGAGCAGCGCCGGTGACGGTTTCACATGGTCGGCGAGGTTGGTCTCCTGAGCGACAGCGAGGAACTCATCGAGACGGTTCGCCGTCCACCACCCCTCCTGGTAGGCCTCGCCCAGCCCCAACTCCCGATCGCGGATGACCCGCTTGTAGAACCGGTCGTCGTGAATGTGGATGTCGGCCGGGCCGCTGCCCCCGACAGCCACACCGATCTTCTCGAGTAGATCGGCAGCGAAGTGTGCTGCATCCATGGTTCCGGACTCCCTTCCCCGGAGAACCCGAGGAGTTGTATCTTCCCGCACGGTTCGGTGGCTCCGCCACCCATCTTCGAAACGACGCCAATGCGGCACGTCGAACGCAGTCGCACCCCTGACAGGACTCGAACCTGCAACCGTCGGGGTAGAAACCCGATGCTCTATCCAGTTGAGCTACAGGGGCGCTGTAGAGGGTAGGCCCCCGGGGGTCGGTCCCGATACACTCCGACTCCGCTTCGGCCTTCAGGCCGCAGCTTCACACCGGGCTCTCGAGTCCGGCGTGGTGGGCGTAGCTCAGTTGGTTAGAGCGCCTGGTTGTGGTCCAGGAGGTCGGGGGTTCGAATCCCCTCGTTCACCCGTAGAATTCTCTCCGGAGTAATTCATGCACCTCTAGCTCAATTGGTAGAGCATCGGACTCTTAATCCGCAGGTTCTGGGTTCGAGTCCCAGGGGGTGTACCCAGCGTCCTCGCTGCGAGGACAACGCAAATCCCGGCCTCCTGGCCGGGATTTCGTCGTTTTCATCCTCGGCGCACTTGGCCGCCAGCGACGACGCGTGCGACGTCGAGCGGGTGCACGATGCCTGGCTCGGCGGTGCACACCTCGGGGATGGCATTGACGATGCGGTTGGCGGCAGTGGCATTGCCGCCACCGGCGGCGCCGGGTTCACCGTGTTCGGTGCCGTGGACCTCGACGGTGAGATCGGGACGGCCGGAGACGGTGACGGCGTGCAGGCCCTGGCCGGTGTGCGGCACAGGCCACTCAGGGGCGCACTCGTCGTCGATACGGGTGATGTGCTCCATCACAATCAGGGGACGACCGTCGACGATGCCCTGCACCTCGAAGCGGAAGGCGCCCATGCCGCCCTTCTCAAAGTCGCCCATGCCGGCGACGGTGACCGTGCGTTCCAACGCCCGCTTCTCGACAACAGTGCGGATCTCGTCGATCGCAACACCAAGACCATCCGCAACAACACGAACGACCGGGCCCCACACCATCTCCAACGCGAAGTCGAGCAGCATCGGCGGGGTGGCTTCCATCGGCCCACCGAAACCGATCAGCGTACGAACCGCGTCAGGCTGGTCATAGAGCGCGTAGTTGAAGATCTCGCGGCTGCGGATCTCGGTGATGTCGGCGCTCATTCCGGTGAGGAACAGCGGGAGAATGTCGCAGATCCATCCCGGGTCGATGCCCGAGGCGAGGATCGACGAACCACCCTCGTGACACGCCGCTCGGATCGGCTCGGCAAGCGCAGGCGGCGTCGAGGGCGGGTGATAGAGCGGATAGAAACTTGGCGTCACCACGTTCGTACCGGCCCGCAACACCGCCTCGACCTCGGCCTGTGACTCGACGGGCCGAAAGTCGGAGTTCACCGTGTACACGGCGGCGTCGACGTCAGGTGAACAGGCGAGATCGATGTCGTCGGTGGCCGCTACCCCCAGTGGCTCCAGCCCGGCCAACACGCCGGCATCGACACCGACCTTGTCCGGATTGGCAACGATCACGCCGGCCAGTTCGAGGTCTCGATGAGCGGCAACCGCCCGGATCGCCGGACGACCGACGTTGCCCGTACCCCACACCACTACTCGCGCCATCGTGACCTCCCTACCTCACGTGATCGTAGGAACTCTTGCCCTTGGTGTCAGATTCCGTCGGCTCTCACCGGCCGGTCATCCTCGGCCGCGACCGGCCACGACGACCTTCGCACTCGCGCCATACTGCTCGGGATCGATCGTGCCCCACAGGCCGGAGAGGACCACCATGCAACTCGTCAATACCGAGACCATCCCCGGCTGGAACATCACCGAGGTGAAGGGGCTCGTCAGCGGGAACACCATCCGGGCAAAGCACCTCGGACGTGACATCGGTGCTGCGTTCAAGAACATGGCCGGTGGCGAGTTGAAGGCCTACACCGAACTGCTCGCCGAGTCGCGAGCCGAGGCCACCAGCCGCATGGTTGCCGAAGCGCAGGCACTCGGCGCGAGCGCCATCGTGAACGTCCGCTTCACGACCTCGACCGTTGCCGGCGGCGCAGCCGAAATGTACGCCTACGGCACCGCAGTGGTGGCGGTTCCGGCGCCGTGACCGGCGTCCTGATCCAACTGGCGATCCCGCTGGTGTTGATCCTCACGGCCGCCGGCGGTCGCGTCGCTCATCGTCGTCGCGGGGCCCACATCGAACGTCGCCGGGCCGACGTGGCCCACATCACCCTCTCCCCTCGTCCCACCCTTCCCGGACTCAACGAGCCGCGTCACGGCGAGCTCGTCGTAGGAAGCGTCGTCATGGGCGCCGACTACATCCGCCAAGTCGTTGGCGCATGGCGAAACGTCTTCGGTGGAGAGATCCGTTCCTTTACCCCGGTGCTCGACCAAGCCCGCGCCGAGTCGAGTCTCCGAATGCTCGAGGCCGCACACGCAAAGGGAGCGGTTGGCGTCGTCAACGTGCGTTTCGAGGCCGTCCGGATCAACAACAACGCGAGCGAACTCCTGAGCTACGGCACGCTCGTCTACTAGGCGGCGACACGAGTCACATCGTGGAGCCGCGGGGTGGACTCGGATCAGACCTAGGCTCAGCTGTTCCCTTTTGGAAGTAGCGCAATGAGCGATGCCGATGCCCCCACCATCGAGCCCGAGCAGGGCGGCTTCGCCGCGCTCGGTCTCCGAGAGCAACTCCTCGCCCGACTCGTCGAACTCGGCTACGAAGAGCCCACGCCCATCCAAGTCGAAGCGATCCCCCAGCTGCTGAACGGCGTCGACCTGCTCGGCCAGGCCGCCACCGGCACCGGCAAAACGGCGGCGTTCGCCCTCCCCATCATCGAGGCGATCGCGCCGAACTCGCCGGCCGTGCCCCAAGCGCTCGTCGTCGTCCCGACCCGCGAACTCGCCGTCCAGGTCAGCGAAGCCATGCACACCTACGGCCGAGGTCAAGGTCTCAAGGTCGTACCGATCTACGGCGGCCAGCCCATCCCCCGCCAGCTCCAGGCACTCCGCCGAGGCGTGCATGTCGTGGTCGCCACCCCCGGCCGGGCAATCGACCACATCCGTCGCGGCTCGCTCGAACTCGATGACATCCGCACTGTCGTGCTCGACGAGGCCGACGAAATGCTCGACATGGGCTTCACCGAGGACATCGAGACGATCCTCGAGGAAACACCCGCCGAACGACAGACGGTGCTGTTCTCCGCGACCATGCCGCCCCGGATCCAGAAGATCGCCGAGACCTACCAGCGCAACCCCGTGCTCGTGAAGATCGCCGCCGCCGACACGGCTGCCGAACGCGCCCGTGTTCGCCAAACCGCCTATGTCGTGATGCGTCAGCACAAGGCCAACGCACTCGGCCGCGTCCTCGACATGGAAGCGCCCGTCGCCACCATCGTGTTCTGCCGCACCCGGGGCGAGGTCGACGAACTCACCGCCACGATGAACGGCCGCGGGTACCGGGCCGAAGCCCTCCACGGTGGCATGGATCAGCAACAGCGCGACCGAGTCATGGGTCGCCTCAAGGACGGCACCGCCGAACTCCTCGTCGCCACCGACGTCGCTGCTCGCGGTCTCGATGTCGACACCCTGACCCATGTCGTCAACTACGACGTGCCCTCGTCGCCGGAGAGCTATGTCCACCGCATCGGTCGAGTCGGACGGGCCGGCCGCGAAGGTGTTGCGATCACGCTCGCCGAGCCCCGTCAGCGACGGCTGCTCCAGAACATCGAGCGGCTCACCAAGCAGGAGATCGACATCCAGAAGATCCCCACGGTCGGTGATCTCCGGACCCGCCAGATCGAGGTCACCGTCGACGCGATCCGTGAAGCAACACTGAGCGACGACCTCGAGGACTACGAACAGGTGTTGTTCGAGCTCGTTGCCGACGGCAACCCCGATCGCGATGTCGCCCTTGCTGCGATCAAGCTCTTCCATCAGACACGGGGCGCCACCACCGACGAGGTCGAGATTCCCGACGCATCAGAACGCAAGCCGCGTGAACGCGACCGTGGCCCGCGGGACGGCGGCAAGGACCGCAAGGGTGGCCCGAAAGGCCAAAAGCGCGGCAACGTCGGCCCCGGCACCGGGTTGATCTACATCGGTGTCGGCCAACGGGGCCACATCCGCCCCGGCGATCTCGTCGGCTGTATCGCCAACGAGACGGCGCTGACCGGCCGAGACATCGGACCAATCCGCATTTCCGACCACTACTCGGTCGTCGGAGTACCCGAGGCCGAGGTCGAGTCGACGATTGCGGCGATCAACGGCACGACGATCCGAGGGAAGCGGGCGAAGGCTCGCCGCTTCGTCGAGAAGGACTGACTCCTCGTCTCGTTGTTCTGCCGCGGGAGGCCGGGAAGACGACCTTCGGCTCAGCTGCGGTCGAGTCGGCCCAGGATCTCCCGGAACGCCTCAGCATCTTCGGGGCTGTTCACCGGAACGGAGAACTCGACTCGATCCAGGCGGGAGGCGAAACGCTCGTTGAGTTTGTCGGCGATCTGGTCGTAGGTCCCGATCGTCGCGATCGTGTGGAGCATGTCGTCATCGACGAGATCCGGCATCTCCTCCCATCGGCCGGCCCGGCTGTACTCGCTCGCCTCGCGGGCCCGGTCCTCCCAGCCGTGGATGGCAAACGCCCGTCGGTACGACGGCGTCGACAAATAAAACGCACACCGGGCTCGGACCGTGCGGATCACCTGTTCGAGCCGCTCCTCATCGGGGGCGGTACCGATCAGCGGCTTGAGACACACCTCGACCTCGTCGACATCGCGACCAGCGCGAGCCGCACCCCGAGCCAGATTCGGCAGCACCTCCTCGTCGATGTACTTCGTCGTCACCACCGGATGCAGACGGATGCCGTCGGCACACTCCCCCGCCATCGCGGTCATGTTCGGACCGATGACGGCGACATGAATCGGGATGTCGGGGTGATCGATCGGGCCTGGATCGAACAGCGGCACCATCAGGTTGAGCGTGTAGTGCTCGCTCTCGAACTCAAGCGGCGTGCGATCCTGCCAGCACCGCCAGACCGCCCGCATCGCACCGATGTAGTCGCGCATCCACGGTGCAGGAGCATGCCAATCCAAGCCGAAACGGCGCTGAATGTGGGCGCGTACCTGTGTACCCAGCCCCAGCATAAAGCGACCCTCGCTGAGCTTCGCCAACGACCACGCCGACATCGCAGTCGCAGTCGGGCTTCGGGGAAACGCCATCGCAACCGATGTTCCGAGCTGGATGCGCTCGGTTGTCGTGGCGCCGAGGGCCATCATCTGAAAGGGATCGTCCTTGGTCTCCTCGACGAGGACCGCATCAAGACCGACGTCCTCTGCGACCTTCGACAACCGGGCGAAATCCCGGATGTCGAGCGGGGTGTCAGGTTCACGCAGCCCAGGATCGAGCTTGCCGAGCGGGAGCAACGATTCGATCTTCATCGCCGCCGACCGTAGTCCGGCGCGGCGTGTACGGTCCGACCCATGACCCCGAGCGTCTTTCTCACGCACAACCCCGAGGACCTCGATGCGTACTACGGACGGGCACTCCCAGAGCTCCAAGCGCTCGACGTCGACATCGTCACCAACCCGACCGATGGCGACCTTTCCACCAACGAACTCCTGACGGCTGCAGCCGGCTGCCAGATCGTCATCGCTCATCGAGCAACACCAGGCGACGCCGCGTTCTTCAACGCCCACGCCGACGTGATCGCCTTCCTCCGCACGGCAGTCGACATCTCCACCATCGACATCGCCGCTGCATCCCGTGCCGGTGTGGTGGTCGGACACGCCGACAAGAGCTTCGTCGCGTCCACTGCCGAACTCGCGCTCGGGCTGTTGCTCGATGCCGCCCGCAACATCACAGCGTCGACCATCGACTACCGGGCACGCCAGGAACCACCGCAGCGCCCAGGTCGCCAACTTCGAGGGATGACCGCAGCGGTGATCGGCCACGGGTCGATCGGTACCTACCTTGCTGATCTCCTCCGAGCCACCGGGCTCGACGTGATCGTCCACGACCCCTTCGCCGCCGTGCCGTCCGACCTTCGGCAGGTCAGCTTCGACGAGGCGCTGAGCACAGCCGATGTGGTGTTCCCGCTCGTGGCGTCCACCACCGAAACGGAGGGCCTGATCGATGCGGACGCGATCTCGATGATGCGCGCCGGTTCGATCCTCGTAAACGTCAGCCGCGGCGAAATCGTCGACGAGGCCGCCGTCGCCGATGCACTCGACCGCGGACATCTGCAGGCGTTCGCGTGCGATGTCGGCACCGCACCTGATCAACGGCCCGATCCGCTGCTGGCAGCTCGGACCGATGTCATCGCCACACCGCACCTCGGTGGTCTCACGCCCGAGAACGCCGACGCCCAGGCGCGGTCATCCGTCGAGCAGGTCGCCGCGATCCTCGCCGGCCACACTCCGCCCCGACTTGCCAACCCCGAGCACGACGCACGCCTCCGAGCCTGGTGGGCCGCACAGTGAGCGAACTCGCCGGCGTGTGCGACACGCACATGCACATCTACGACAGCCGCTACCCCACCGCCCCCGACGCCGTCCTTCGACCACCCGACGCCTCGCCAGCCGACTACGCCGAAGCCCAAGCAGCGCTCGGGAGCGAACGAGTCGTCGTCGTCCAGCCGACCACGTACGGCTTCGACAACCGATGCCAGGTCGCAGCGATGGCGACCTTCGGAGCAGCTGCTCGTGGCGTGATGGTGGTCGACTCGAGCACCAGAGCGCCGACGTTGAAGAAGCTGAACGCTCTCGGAGTCCGAGGAGCCAGGTTCCACATGCTTCCCGGTGGCGCAGTCGGATGGGACGAACTCGAACCAACCGCAGCGACGGTCGCCGAATTCGGCTGGCATCTTCAACTCCAGCTCGACGGCAACGACCTTCCCGAACTCGTCGAGCGGCTCCTCGCGCTGCCGACCGACCTCGTCATCGATCATGTCGGCCGGTTCATGCCGCCGCAGGGCGTCGACTCCACCGGGGTCACCGCCCTCCGACGGCTCGTGGCCTCGGGTCGGTGTTGGGTGAAGCTTTCCGCTCCATACGAGGGATCCGCACTCCCCCACCCCCACGACGACGTTGCCGAAATCGCCCGAACACTCATCACCGACGCGCCCGAACGCATGCTCTGGGCCAGCAACTGGCCCCACCCGGGCCAACGCGATCCACCGTCGCATGACGACATCGTTGCGTGGCGCGACGACTGGATCCCCGCCGAGCACCGACAACGCATCCTCGTCGGCAATCCCGCCGAGGTCTACGGCTTCTGACCTCCCGCACCACCTTGCGGCGTCTCGACGCTGCGCTGAGTTTCATCCCGGCAGCGTCGATCACGGTTCGGCATGGAATTGACGCAGGCCACGCGCCAAGATCGTGATGATCCCCGGAACTGGAGCACCCTGATGATCGACCCCACGGCCGCACCCGAGGCCGAATACGCCAGCTACCCGTCGCTTGTCGATCGGACCTGTCTGGTTACCGGTGGGGCCGACGGCATCGGCGCCGCCGCCGTCGAAGCGTTCGCCATGCAGGGCGCAGCGGTCGCCTTTCTGGATCTCCAGGAGACTAAGGCCGCCGAGGTCGTAGCCCGCTGCGCCGCAGCCGGTGCCCGGCATACGCCGGTGTATCGCATCGTCGACTTGCGCGACATCGAGGCCACACAGGCCGCGATCGCCGACATGGCCGCCGACCTCGGGGACTTCACGGTGCTCGTCAACAATGCTGCCAATGACGACCGCCACACCTGGGACGAGATGACGCCGGCGTACTGGGACGACCGACTCAACGTGAATCTTCGCCACCAATTCTTTGCGATCCAAGCCGTTGCGCCCGCAATGATCGCTGCCGAACACGGCTCCATCATCAATGTCGGCTCGTCGAGCTACATGATGCAAGAGGACTTCTTCCCGGGCTACGCCATCGCCAAATCCGGGGTCGAGGGCATCACCCGCACCATGGCCCGCACCTTCGGACCACACGGGGTTCAGGTCAACACCGTGCTACCCGGCTGGGTCGCCACGGAGCGCCAACTTGAGAAATGGTGGTCACCCGAAGGCGAAGAGGGCACCTTGAACGACCAGGCAATCAAGCGTCGGATCTACGCCAAGGAGTTCGTCCAGATGATCCTCTTTCTCGCCGCCGACGACGGAGCGGCATGCACCGCACAACAGTTCCTCATCGACGGAGGTCGATTCTGATGATTGACATCGTGGACGACGGCCGGGTTCGCACCATCACGTTCCGGCGCCCCGAGGCCAAGAACGCAATGAACACCGAGATGTGGGACGGCACCACCGAGGCCTTCCTCGCTGCCGCCGACGACCCCGGCGTCGCTGTCGTCGTGCTCACCGGCAGCGAGGACTCCTTCTCGGCGGGCCAGGACCTGATCGAGATGGCCCAGCTCGCCACCGGCAACGGTCCCGAGCAACAGCACGGCTTCGCCGGCCTCTGCCGCACCCTGATCGACTTCCCGAAGCCGCTGATCCTTGCGGTCAACGGTCTCGGCCTCGGTTTCGGAACAACGATCCTCGGCCTCTCCGACCTCGTCTTCGCCTCGACGAACGCCCGTTTCAAGTGCCCGTTCACCGCACTCGGTGTCGCTCCCGAGCTCTCGAGCAGCATGACCTTTCCCCGCCTCCTCGGCCGTCAGAACGCAAGCTGGGTGCTGATGAGCAGCGAGTGGATCAGTGCCGAACGCGCCAAGGAGATGGGCCTGGTCTTCGAGTTGTGCGAGCCCGACGACCTCATGGATCAGGCCATGGCGGCTGCCCGCACCCTCGCCACGAAGCCGATCAGTTCCCTGATCGAGACGAAGGCGACCATCGTCGAGCCGATGCGCGACGCCATGCTGGCAGCCCACGAACGCGAGAACGCCGCCTTCGCCAAGCTCATGGGCACGCCGGCCAACATCGAGGCGATGACCGCCTTCGCCGAGAAGCGCCAACCGAACTTCGACGGGATCGAGGGCGGATGATCGACCGCCCCGACGCCACACTGCTGCTGGAGGCAATGGCGGCGACGCTCACCGACAAGGTGATGCCGGAACTCTCGGGTGGCGCCCAGCACCAGGCTCGCATCGTCGCCAACCTGTGCCGCATCGTGGCCCGGGATCTGGCCGACGATGCCACCGACACCACGGCAGCGCTCACAGCCCTCCTCGGTGCCGAAGGTTCCCTCGACGACCTCACAGCGGTGCTCGACCACCGCCTCGCCTCAGGCGAGCTCCTCGACGAAGCGCTCCCACTTCTCCTGGCCGACGCCGCCCGGCGCGCCGAAATCGCCAAGCCGGGCTACACCGATGACACGACCTGAACAGATCGCCACCGGTCTCGGCGAACTCATCGGCGCTGAGGTCCGCATCACCGGCATGGCATCGGTGGGCGCACAGCGCGCCACGTTCTTCATCGACATTCTCGACGGCACTTCGACCACGCCGGCAGTCGCCCAGGTGAGCGCCAGCGTTCTGGGATCGGTGCCCACCTCGGCGGAGGCCGCCATGCTCCGACTGGCCGAGCAGGTCGGCGTGCCGGTACCCGACGTCATCGCCGTGTCCGACGACCTCCCCGGCGTCGGTGCCCCTGCGCTCGTCGTCAGCCGCATCGACGGACGCACCGTGCCGCGACACATCCTGCGCGGATTGCCCGATGAGGCGGCCGGCGAATCGCTTGCTCGCCAATGCGGCGAGGCGTTCGCCCGACTCCACACCATCGGTGAGGCGCAGGCGCCTGCGTCGCTCCCTCGCCTCTCGCATACCGCCTATGTCGACGACCTTGAGGCAAAGCTCGACGCACTCGACGACGTGCGACCCGCCGTGCGAGCAGGGCTGGCCTGGCTGCGGGCGAACCCGTTACCCGAGGCGCCGATCACCCTCGTCCACGCCGACTTCCGCAACGGCAACATGATCGTCGACGACAACGGCCTTGCGGCAGTGCTCGACTGGGAACTCGCCCAGGTCACCGACCCGATGCAAGACCTTGCGTGGATGTGCCTTCGCACCTGGCGCTTCGGCAACGACACCAAACCGGTCGGTGGTTTCGGATCCGTCGCCGCACTTCGCTCCGGGTACGAGGCAGCGGGCGGTAGCTGGCGCGACGACGCCATCCACTGGTGGTCGGTGGCGCGATGTGCCTGGTGGGCGATCGGCCTCGCTGGTCAGGCTGCCGCATTCACCAGCGGCCTCACCGATGCGATCATGCTCGCAGCGAGCGGCCGACGGGTACCCGAGCTCGAGTACGACCTGCTCCGCCTCATCGCTGACGGCCCCACCAACTGATTCAGCAACGATCCCAGGGCGGCGCGAGCCTCCTGGCGTCCTCCTTGTCGACCACTGGACCCATGTTCAGTAGCGTGTCGCCATGGCCGGATCGCTGAGCGCCGAGCAGACCGACGCCTTCTGGAATGACGGCTTCCTCTTCCCCGTCGCGGTGATCTCCAGCGCCGACGCTCTGGCCGCCCGCCAACACTTCCTCGAGCTGATGGACAAACCTGCCGTCACGCTGCCCAGGCCGACCAACGACTACGCCCGCTCGTGCTTCCACGCTGTGTCGACCGAAGCCGCACGCCTCGCGGCCCACCCAGCGATCCTCGATGCCGTCGAATCGCTGCTCGGCCCTGACCTGCTCGTGTGGAGCGTCGAACTCATCATCAAGCCGCCACAGAGCGACAAGATGCTGACGATGCACCAAGACCTCAACTACTGGGGTTTCGAGCACGCCGATGGCGAAGTCACCGCCTGGCTGGCACTCGGTGACGTCACCGTTGAGAACGGGGCGATGCAGTTCGTGCGTGGTAGCCATCGCCTTGGCGCAGTCGTCCACCACGACACGTATGGCGAGAACAACCTGCTGAGCCGGGGTCAGGAGATCACCGTCGACTTCGACCCCGCCGATGAGGTGCCCGTCGAACTCGGTGCCGGCGACATCTCCTTGCACCACGGCCTGACCTTTCACGGCAGCGGCCCAAACACTACCGATCAGCATCGGGTCGCCCTCGCAATCCGCTACGTCACACCGGAGATGGGTAAGGAGGGAGGGGCGACCGACTTCGCAATGCTCGTTCGAGGGGCCGATCGACATAACAAACTCGTGAAGATCGCACCCCCGGGCACCGACTTCGGCCCAACCGAACTCGCGCTGCACACCGAACTCGAAGCGGCGCAACTGGGCGCGCTCGCTGCTGGCGCAGCCGAGGCATACGGGTACGACCGTGGCACCTGACGACACGGACGCGCACGGGCGCGCCGAGGCGATCACGGCCCACAACCCGTTCTCAGGCAATCGGCTCGGCTTCGACGCCCCGAGCGTTGTCGATGCCCGCGTCGAAGGCCGAACCGTGATTGTCACCTACGCCGACAGCACAAGGAACACCTTCCACCACCAGTGGCTCCGCCACAGCTGTTACAGCGAGGTGAGCGGCAGCCCAGCCGACGGCATCCGCTTCACTACGGCCATCAGTTTCGACAGCGACATCGCCCCGACCTCGGTTGCTGCCCTCGACGGTGACCTTGCCATCGTCTGGAACGACGGCCACACAAGCCTGTTCGGATCTGATTGGCTTCGCCACCACGCCTACGACACCGCCGGGCGTGCCCGGCGTGCCTCATGGCGACCGACGACCTGGCGAGCGGAGCTGGCCGATCACTTCCCCACCGTCTCATGGGAGAACGCATGTGACGGCGGTGAAGGACAACTGCGCCTCTACCGAACGCTGCTCGACTACGGCATCGTGTGCGTCAGCGGGCTCGGCACCGAGCCAGAGCAGACCGAGGCGCTGGCAAACCTGTTAGGCCCGATCCACGAGACCACGGTCTACGGCTACATCTACGACGTCAGAGCCGAGCCTGTCGCCAAGCTCGGTGCGAAGACCGGCATGCCCCAGGCACCGCACATCGACGATGCGTTCGCTTACTCCCCACCCGGCATCGACGTGTTCCACTGCCTCCACAACACCGACATCGGCGGCATGTCGACCTACGTCGACGGCTTCGCGATCGCCGAGTCGATTCGGGCCGAAGCACCTGAGGCCCACGAGCTCCTCACGACGGTGCCAATCCAGCACATCCGCCGCCACCCCGACGAGATTGATCTCCGCTTCCGCGGGCCGCTCATCTCGCTTGACGAGTGGGGCAACACTCGCGGCATCCGGTACTTCGACCGTGCGATGGCGCCGCTCGACGTCGACCCCGACCTGGTCGAGCCGATGTACGACGCAATTCGCGAGTACAACCGCCGCATGGTCGATCCAGCGTTTGTTGCCGAGATCCGCGTCTCACCGGGCGACGGGATGCTGATCGACAACCATCGCGTCATGCACGGTCGCACGGCATTCGACCCATCTTCAGGACGTCACATCCGGCTTTGTCACGTGCCCCGCGACGAGTTCCACGGCCGTTGGCGCGAACTCGCGCGGCGCCTTGCCCCTGCCGACCACGACCTCCACCTACCCCAGGGCTCGCTCACCTGACCGTTCAAGATCTCGCGCGGTATCTCGCCGATCCGGGATACGTTCTCGCCGTGACCAGCATCGAAACCGCCTTGTTGACAGCTGGCTAACGTCGTTTCGATGCGGTCCTTCTGGCGGTTGATCAGCATGCTCACCAGCACGTGTCTTCTGTCGACCCTAGTGGCAACGCCTGCGGCCGCTGACCCCGTCACCGAGGCGCTTGACGCCACCGATCTCTCCCCTGACGAATTCATGGCCGCGTTCGACGACGCCATCCTCACCGGCCTGCAACCGATGATCGGACCGGCTCCCTCGATCACCGGCAACGCTGACCTCGACAACCGAATACGAGAACTCGCCGAAGCCCGCGGCTACAAGCGCCGAGCTGAACCATCCATCCCTCTCACCCGTATCGACGGACGCTTCCTGCAGCCCCAAGCTGCAGCGGCGTGGGAGGAACTCCGCACTGCGGCGACGAACGCCGGCCACTCGATCACGCTGACGTCGGCGTACCGCAGCGCAAGGCACCAGGCGTGGATCTTCCGGAGCCGACTGGCCGGGACCTCCGACGCTGCCCTCAGCACCCTCCTCGAAACCGTGGCAGCACCGGGCTACAGCAAGCACCACACCGGCTACGCGATCGACCTCCGTTCGGGCAACTCCGTGCTGTTCGACTTCGCGACAACGCCCGCCTATGCATGGCTGTCCGCCAATAACTTCGCAAACGCCAAGGCACATGGATGGATGCCCTCCTACCCCTTCGGTATCGACGATCAAGGCCCAAACCCCGAACCGTGGGAGTTCGTCTGGGCCGGCGCCGTCAACATCATCTGCGCGGATTTCGCACCCAGCGAGGGGAATCCGTTCTGCGACACGCTCGACTCGATCTTTGTCGACGACGTGACGTGGCTCCACCAGACCAAGATCACCACCGGCTGCACCGAGATCCGCTTCTGCACCGAGCGAGCCGTCACTCGTGCCGAGGGCGCAACCTTTCTTTGGCGACTCTTCGGCCGGTCGTCACCCTCCCAACCCGCCGGGTTCGACGATGTCGCTGAGGGAACGTTCTACGCCGACGCCGTCGCCTGGATGTTCGAG
Organism: Acidimicrobiales bacterium; assembly: GCA_022425325.1. Taxonomy (GTDB): domain Bacteria; phylum Actinomycetota; class Acidimicrobiia; order Acidimicrobiales; family Aldehydirespiratoraceae; genus UBA11606. Next base: position 27,316 of record JAKMFW010000022.1, read on the forward strand.
AACGACATCACCACCGGCACGGGCCCGCTTACATTCTCGCCGTCCGACCCGCTCACACGGGCCCAATTCGTGACCTTGCTCTGGCGAGCGGCAGGGCAGCCCTCCCCCGCCAGGCCACACCCGTTCGAAGACGTCGGGGCCGATTCGTTCGCGAACGACGCTGTCTCCTGGGCAGCTGGTGAAGGCATCACCAACGGCACGACACGGACGACCTTCTCTCCCTCTGACACCGTCACCCGCGGTGAAATCGCTGCGTTCCTGCACCGCTTCATCGATCTCGTTCCTCTCTAGGGACTGCGGCCGCACGCAGCGGGTTCGATCTCACTGCCACGCCGGAAGATCTGCGCAGCGACCCTCGTGAAGGTGTCCGTACCGAGGCAGGATTAGTGTTGGGCATGGCCGTTTCCCTCGACGAGCTCACCTTCGACAACCGGTTCACCAATGACCTCCCCGGTGATCCGATGGATCTCAACCAGCCTCGACAGGTGCACAACGCGGCGTACAGCCGGGTGCGGCCCAAGGCAACCGCATCGCCAGAGCTGCTGGCGCATTCGCCCGAGGTACTGGCCGATCTCGGCCTCGACTCGCGGATTGCCGAAACCGACGAGTTCGCCCGCGTGTTCTCAGGGAACGCCACCCTTGCTGCGATGGAGCCGCACGCGATGGCCTACGGCGGTCACCAGTTCGGGCACTGGGCCGGCCAGCTCGGCGACGGACGAGCGATCGCTCTCGGCGAGATCGTCACCGACGACGGCGCCCGCCACATGCTCCAGCTCAAAGGCGCCGGCCCCACGCCCTACAGCCGCCGGGCCGATGGCCTCGCCGTGCTTCGCAGCTCCGTGCGCGAATTCCTGTGCAGCGAAGCAATGCATCACCTCGGTGTCCCCACGACTCGTGCGCTGAGCCTCACCACCACTGGCGACCAGGTGATGCGCGACATGTTCTACGACGGCAACCCCGAATGGGAGACCGGTGCCGTGGTGTGCCGCGTCGCTCCGTCATTCATTCGGTTCGGCACGTTCGAACTCCCGATGTCGCGCGACGACAACGAACTGCTCCAAGCCCTGGCCGACCACACGATCTCGCTGCATTTCCCGGAGATCGCCGACGGCCGCACGGAGGGCTTTCAGGCCGCCGACTACGTCGCCTGGTTCCGGGAGATCTCGAAACGCACTGCCGAGATGATCGTGCATTGGCAGCGAGTCGGGTTCGTTCACGGCGTGATGAACACCGACAACATGTCGATTCACGGTCTGACGATCGACTACGGGCCCTACGGCTGGCTCGAGGACTACAACCCCGGCTGGACCCCGAATACCACCGACCGTGAATACAAGCGCTACCGATTCGGTGCGCAGCCACACATCGGGCAGTGGAACTGCACCCAGCTCGCCAACGCGATCTATCCGCTCGTCGGCGAGGTCGAGCCACTCCAGGAGGCACTCGAGACCTACGTCGACGTGTTCAACACCGACTGGCGTCGAATGATGGGCGACAAGCTCGGTATCGTCGAACTCGACAGCGAGCGCGACACCGAACTCATCCACGACCTGCTCGAGCTCCTCCCGAAGATCGAGACCGACATGACCCTCTTCTTCCGAGGGCTCGCGAACGTCTCGACTGACGACGGTCTCGATCTTGACGCTCGCGTTGCTCCACTCCTCGGGGCCTATTACGACCCGGACACCTTCACCGGCGATGTGCGGGCCGAGACCGATGCCTGGCTCGATCGCTACATCGCCCGACTCCGCGAGGAAGGTCGCACCGACACCAATCGGGCCCAGGCGATGAATACCGTCAACCCGTTGTTCGTCTTGCGCAACTATGTCGCCCAACTGGCGATCGACGAGGCCGACACGGGTGATCCATCGCTGATCCTCGAGCTGCTCGACACGCTTCGCACGCCCTACACCGAACAACCCGGTCGGGAGCGCTTCGCCGAGAAACGCCCCGAATGGGCCCGTGTGCGACCCGGTTGCTCCATGCTCAGCTGTTCAAGCTGACGGTGTCAGGGCTCAGCTGTTCACGCTGACGCCTGCTCGACCAACCACACGACGGCGGGATCGATCCCGCCCAGCAGTTCGGGATGCCACTGCACGCCGAGGGCGGTCTTGCCGGCGATCTCGACCGCCTCGACGAGGCCGTCGTCGGGCCCGCCGACGGTACGTCCGACCGGGATGATGCCGTTGCCGAACTGATCGATGCCTTGGTGGTGGAGGCTGTTCACCTCGATCTCGTCGCCGTACACGGCATGAGCCACACTGCCGGACTCGAAAGCGATGCGGTGATGGGTCGCAGCAGGGTCGCCACTCGGTTCGACATGGGCGGGAAGGTGCTGGTGCAGCGTGCCGCCGAGGTGGACGTTCATCATCTGAACACCGCGGCAGACACCGAGTACGGGGAGATCAATCTTAAGAGCGGCATCGAGCAGGCTGCGTTCGTGTGCATCGCGATGCGAACTGGTGTTGCCGAGATTCGGGTCGGGCTCCTGACCGAACTCGGCCGGATCGATGTCGTCGCCGCCGCTGAGCAGGAGGCCATCGAGCCGTTCGAGGATCTCAGGACCGGCATCGGCCGGAATCCACACGGGGATTCCGCCGGCCCGCTGCACGGCCCGGGCATAGTCGCCGTAGAAGACGTCGATATCGACGGTGCGCAGCACGTCGAGCACATCGATCAGTGTCGATGCCGGTTTCTGCTCGCCCGTGATGCCGATGAGCGGTCGCATGTCCGGAAGCGTACGTCCGCCGACGGGCCATTCGTCAGCCGCGGCTCGTCCGCAACGGCGCATCCGTGTGACGCGCCCGCTGGGTGAGCCAAACCACCGCCGCAAGGATGATCGCGCCACCGACGAGCGTGGCGTCGGTCGGGGTCTCGTCATAAGCCCACCAGACCCAGACCGGCCCGAGCACGATCTCTGACATCAGCAGCAGCGAACCATCCGGCGCCGGCACGGCCTGCTGACCCCAGTTGAAGAACGGCAGCGGCATCCCGATCAGCAGCGCCCCTGCCAAAAGACCGATCACGAGATCGCGTCCGCTCACGTCGAAGCCATTGCCGAACGCCGCGACAAGCGCCGCCCCGGTGCCGCAAACCCCTCCCGCAATCAGGACCGGCACAACCGGGTCTCCCTCACCACCGGCCCGGATGAGGGTGGAGTACATCCCGAGCCCGAGTGGGATGAAGCCGACGATCACGATCGCCCAACCGATCCCGGCGTCGAGCCCCGACGAGACCATCACCGCAACACCGACAATCGCTGCACCCGAAGCGATGATTGCGTCTCGCTCGAAAACCTCGCGCAGGATCAGCCAACTGAAGACCGCGGCACCGAGTGGCGCAAGTGCCTGGAACAGCAGCACGAACGCAACATCGGCATGGCTGAGCGCGACGATGAAGCTGATCATCATCGTGCCGAGCAGCACACCGGCGGCAGCGTGCTGCCAGGCAAGCCGACGAACGACACCACCGAGATCCTGGCGGTTCTGCCACCACACGATCGGGGCCACGACAAGCACGGCACCGAGGCCGCGAAAAGTCAGGTACTGCCAGGCATCGATGTCGTCGGCCGCCCGAAAGAACAAGCCGCCGAAACTGAACACCACGCCCGCAGCGAGAACCGCCAGAGCCCCACGACGCCGAGTAGGAGCCAACTCAGACCTTGCGAATCGTGTCGCCCTGGCGGATGGCGCCCGGCGTGACAACGCGGGCGTTCACACCGCGAAGGTGAAGTTCGGTACCGAGTTCGGAGTTCACGAACCGGTGGGCGTCGAGACCAAACCGCTGGGTGAACTTCGCACACCCTTGATGGGGCTGATCGGTGATCTCGATCACGGCATCGCCGATCGCCAGCTTGGTCCACGCGGGCAGGTTCGACTCGCTGAGGTCGAGGTCGACGATGAGCTGATCACCGGCCAACGCCATGCGCTCCGGCGTACCGGCGAGTTGGGCCAGGATCCGGGCGTTCATGATGTTGAGCTGCATGTCCGGATGCGGTCCGCCACCCTCGGTGCGTGACGACGAGCGTTGATTCCAGTTGTCGCCGGCGAGGCCCTCCTCCACGTTGAGTTCGGCCTCAGCAAGCACCACCCGCGCATCGACCTCGGGACGCTGCACGATGAGTTCGAGCGTGCCGTGATCCCTAGGCGACGCCCTCACATGATCAAGACCGGCCTCGATCTCTGCGGTGGTCAGGTGCACGATGTCGCCACTCATGAGCGCAACCCTACGACAGGGGCGGCACGCCGGTGAGGTTGATCTCGTTGAGCAACCCCCCGTCGATCACGACGGCCTGGCCGGTGATGGCACTGCTCTCGTCACTGCCGAGGAACAGGGCGAGATCAGCGATCTCCTCAGGGCGGATGGTCCGACCGAGCGCCGCCATGTCCGACACCTGCTCCCGGGTGATGAGCCCGATGCCGAGGACCTGCTCGAACATCGGGGTCTCCACCACGCCTGGGCAGATGCAGTTGGCGCGCACGCCCTTGCGGCCGTACTCGATCGCCACAGTTCGAGTGAGGTTGATCAAGCCGGCCTTCGCCGTGCAGTACGGGGCGTTTGCGGCACTGGCTGCGAGGCCGTACACCGACGAGGTCGAGATGATCGACCCGCTTCCCTGCTCCACCATGTGCGGAAGCGCTGCCTGCATGCCATAGAGCGGCCCCTTGAGCATCACCGACAGGCTGGCGTCGAAGCCGTCGAGATCGAGATCCGCCACGTACCCACCGGTCGATGTCGCGGCGTTGTTGAAGATGACGTCGATGCGGCCGTGGTCGCTGACGCACCGATCGACCACGGCCCGAACCTGATCGGGATCGGTGACATCACAATGCACATAGGTGACCGCCCCGCCGATATCGGCGACCATCTCGGCGCCGCGCTCGTCGTCGATGTCCGCCGCAATCACAGCTGCACCCTCTGCGACGTAGCGCTTGGCCGTAGCCCAGCCGATCCCGCCGCTCGCTCCTGTGATGACCGCTGCTCGTCCGTCCATACGTCCCATGCACGCGAGTCTGACCGGTCCGGCCCGACCAGGCCACTCCTCGATGTGCAACCGGGGACTCGGAGCGCAGCGCAGGCAGGACTGCGTCAGTACAAGCCGAGCAGACGCCCCGAGAGGGCGAACACCGCCACGATCATGACCGGACGTACCACCCGCGCCCCTGCGGCGACATTGATCCGAGCGCCGAGCCAGCCGCCGAACGCAAACCCGACCGCAAGCGGCAGGGCCAGCGCCCAATCGATGCGGTCATTGAGCAGAAAGGCCGGGAGCGCAAAGAAGGTGAAGAGTGCGGTGGCGATCACCTTGATGTGATTGGCGACGAGGAGGTCGACCCCGGCTCGAGCGAGTGCCACCAGGATCATCAGCCCCACGCCGACCTGGAACGCACCGCCGTAGGTCCCGATAGCGAAGAACACCAACGAGGTGACCCAGACCGGCCATTGCGGTTTCTCTGCGAGCGCCTCCGTGTCTGGCTTCCGCAACGAGAGCACCAGGATCGGGATCATCAGCACGCCGAAGATCTGTTCGAACGTGTCGTCGGCAATCTGGCTGACGACGGTCGAGCCAACGACACTGCCGACCACCGCCGGGACCAGAATCCGCTTCGCGCCCTCCATCCCAGCCACACCGTGTTTGGAGAACGTGCGCGCCGCATTGAGCGTGCCGGTGAGGATGCCCACGCGATTTGTCCCGTTGGCGACCGTGCCGGGCGCCCCGACGAGCACGAGCGCCGGCACCGTGATCAGCGAACCACCACCGGCGAGGGTGTTGATGATCGACGCAACGGTCCCGACTCCGAGGAGCAGGAGCGAGTCGACCAGATCCATGCCGGGCGACACTACCGGCCCACGACGGCACCGCCATCTACGATGACCCCATGCCGATCTCCCGCCGCCGACGGCACGCCGTCATCTTCGTGATCATCTCGTCACTCGGCGTCGGTCTCGCTGCGCTCGTCGCAGCGGTAGCAGGCGATACCGAACGAATCGGCTCGTACTGGATCTCGGGCGAACTGACCGACGAGGGACTCACCGTGGTCGAGGTGATCGATTACGACTTCGGTGTGGAGTCCCGACGGGGCATTTATCGCAATGTCCCCGATCTCGTCGACGGCAGCGTGCGAGTGTCATCCCCCACCGCGCCGGCCACTGTTCGTATCACCGAATCCTTCTTCGATCACGAAATCCGCATCGGCAATCCGCAGATCACGATTTCGGGACGGCATCGCTACCGGATCCAGTACACACTCCATCGCGACGCCGTCGTGCAGGACGGGTTCTTCAGCTGGGATGCGGTCGGGTTGGAGTGGACCGTACCGATCGAGGATGCAACCGTCTTCGTCGCACTTCCGAACCCCACGAGCATCAACTGCCGCGCCGGCACGCCATGGTCGTCATCGGACTGCCCACTCACGACCCTCGCCTCCGGAGCGCTGCGCATCGACCTGGCCGATCTCGACGCCAAGGAAGGCGCCACGGTCAGCGCCTCGCTCGGGAGCGGCGGCATTCCGGCGCTGCCGAACCCGCCGGGTGGCGCTGCCGACGATCCAGGCAGCGGGCTCTTCGCTCCAGCACTCATCGCCACCCTCGCTGCACTCATCGGCGCCGCGGTCGGAACGGTGCTGGTCCGACGGGCCGGTCGTGAACGCGTCTGGACCGGGGGCGCCGCCGATGCCGCGTTCGGTGAATCCGAGGACGGGCTCGACTCCCACCTGATGGACGAAGTCGAACTCGCCGAACTCGCCACGATCGAGTTCGAACCGCCCCGAGACATGAGTGCCGTCGAGGGTGCGCTGCTCCTCCGCGAGCACGTGCTCGACGAGCACTTGTCCGCCTGGCTACTCGAGGCTGCGATTCGCGGCGAGATCGAGATCAGCGATGACGACGACCCCGTGATCACCCACGGAACGGCACCACCTCATCCGACCGTCCATCAGATCCTCGACCGCATGTTCGACGGTCGCTCGTCGATCACGCTCGGCTCCTACGACGCCGACTTCACCAAAGGCTGGGGTCAGCTCAAGGGTGAATTGGACGACTGGCTCCATGGCTCCGCCCACTGGGACACCGCCGGTCGACAACGCCGGACCGTCGTCCGTATCGCCGGAGCAATCGCGCTCGTCATCGGGCTCGTCATCGGCGGCTTCGCCGCTGCCGCCGGCGCCCGCTCCGGACTCGGCCCGGCACCACTCATCGCCGCCGGTGCAGCAATTGTCGGCGCAGCCCTCGGCGCCATCATTTCGTCCTACGAGCTGCTCGTACGCACCGAAACCGGATCTGCGCTGTGGCTTCGCGTCGAATCCTTCCGTCGATTCCTCGAAAACTCCGAGGCCCGTCACGTGGAGGAGGCAGCCGAAAAGGGCGTCTTGCGCCACTACACGGCCTGGGCTGTCGCCCTCGGCGAAACCCGCGCCTGGACCCGTGCCGTCGAAGCAGCGGCTGATGGCAACCCGCAGGTGCGGTCGACGATCGGCCGAGACCTGGCGTTCCTTCACGTCGGATCGTCGATCACGAGCGCAGCGAAATCCGCCTCGACCGCGCCGTCGAGTTCGGACGGCGGCGGCTTCTCCGGCGGATCAGGCGGGGGCGGCGGAGGCGGCGGCGGCGGTTCGTGGTAGCGGCGGTCACCACCACCGCTCGGTCGGGGCTGCTCGTCGCGTCGCAACTGTCGCCCACCTAGCTCGCTGCGCGAGGATCACGCCCGTGAAGATCGACATGCTCTCCAACTGCGCCCCGGTCCTTCGGGCCGACCCGTACTCGCTCGACAACGACGCGCTCGCCGAGTCGATCGAGGCGAGCCGAGCGGCCGGGTTCGATTCCGTGGGCCTCTGGGGCTTCCATGTCATGTTCGGCGGCGACGACGCCGCCCGAGTCGTCGCCGACTCGGGCATGCCCGTCCAGACCATCGACGCCGCTCTCGGCTGGGTCACAGGTGCGTCCGACGAGGCAGCCGCCGAGATCGACGGCCTGATCGCGCTCGCCGACCAGCTTGGGGCCGGCGTTATTCACGCCACCACGCTCAACCCCAAGGTCGATCTCGCCGCTGCAGCGGAGGGCTACGCCCAGATCGCGGCGCGAGCCGAGGCGGCCGGCAAGGTTCTCGGTCTCGAGTTTCTGCCGTGGACGGGCATCCCGACCCTCGCCATCGCCAACCAGCTCTGCGAGAACGCCGGGCCGGCTGCGGGCATCCTGCTCGACACCTGGCATTGGGTCCGCCAGCCGGGCGGCCCCGACCTCGAGCTCCTGCGCTCACTTCCGGCCCACCGGATCACAAGCGTGCAACTGAGCGACGTCGCCGCCAGCACCGACCTCGAGCCAGAACCTGAGGCGATGACCGCCCGGCTGCTGCCCGGAGACGGCGTGGTCGACTACGCAGAACTGTGGGAGGCACTCGACCACATCGGCGCCACACCGGTCGTCGCCGCCGAAGTAATGGCTGCGGATCTCGTGGCAGAGGGCGCCTCGTCGATGGCGGCGAAGGTCCACGACGCCTGTCGGGCAGTGCTCCCCTAGCGAACGGAGAACCCGACGATGTCACTCATGTCGTCGGGCGTGCTGGGGTCGCTTCCCTCATACACCTTGCGCCGGGTGAGCTCGTAGGGACCGATCAATCCCTCATCGACGGCCGCCTCGAGCCAGGCGGCGAATCCGAGATCCTCGAAGTGAGAAGCGTTCACACCGATCGCACAGCGACCTCCTGGCATCGTCACCCGGATCAGCTCACGTATCGGCTCGGGTGGCAGATGCCCGTGGGTGAACGTGCCGGCCGAGGCGACCGCCGCATAGGTGTCGTCCGCGACGCCCATCCCGATCGTCAGATCTGCCTCGATCAGCTGCCGATAGACCCCCTTCTTTGCCGCCTGTTCGAGCATCTCGGGCGAGATATCGACGCCGTCGATCTCGCTCACTCCCCGCTCGCGGAGCGCCACACCGACCACCCCCGTGCCGCACCCGACGTCGAGCGTCGGACCCGCAGGGCGCACATGAGCGACGAGGGTGTCGGCGACGTGCAGGTGGTATCGATACTCCTTGGCGGCAACGAACGTCTCCTCATAGCTCGACGCCCATTCGGCGTAGAGCCGTCGATTTTCGTCGGGGGTCTCGACCGCGTAGGCCGCCTCCAGACTCGGCGTGATCTCGTCGTCGCCCATGGACCGACGGTAGTTCACCCCTCGGTGGGTGGCCGAGCGATACGCCCAGTGGTGCCATCGACGACAAGTTCGTCGCCGACCGCCACCCGCACATCGCCGAACATCACATGGTCGGTGGCGATCTGCAGATCCGGTACCGCCAGCACCGCCGGCACCTCGGCCCCTCTCGTCACCACGGCGGCGTGACTCTCTCGACCGCCGAGCACCGTCACGACCGCTGCGCTCCGCACCATCGCGGCCACGTCCGACGGTGCGCTTGTCTCCAGTACAAGAACGACAGGTTCGTCGCGGTCGATGGCGTCGAGCGCATCGTCGATGTCGACCTGAACCCGGCCTCGACCGACGCCGGCGGACGCCGGTTGTCCCTCAGCAACGATCACCGCGCCGAGCGGAAGTTGCTCGTGCTTCTCGACAATCGTGAAGGTACGGAGCTGCAGACACCAGAGTTCGCCCCGCTCGACCGTGAACTCAAGTTCGACTGCCGATCCGAGCGCCGTATCGAGCTGTTCGAGCGCAGCAACCAAGCGATCGTGAGCCTCCGGCACTCGGTCGACCAGGTCGCCGAGGGAGACCACCGGCACGGCCGCCGCCATCACCACATCGCCCTTCACCCGCCAACCAAACGAACCGGCGGCTCGTTTCTCGCCGGTCACCGGATGACGGCTGCTCGCCGCGCCCGACCCTGAACGGTCATCGGTAGTCGCATCGACCTGCCGCTGGATAACGACAGCGGTCTCCGGAACCCGCTCATGGCCGAGTACCCGGGCGACCATCTCGGCCTGCGGGTCCGTCGTGCTCTCGACGACCGCAACGAGTGCCGCCTCGACGTCGGCGGGCGCCACATCGAGCAGCGTCTCGAACGCACCGGGCAGACTGACCGCAGCGCCGGATCGCACCGCCAGACGATCACCAGGCCTGACAAGGGCGCCCACCGCCGCTCGGAGCTCATCTCGCCCCGTCGACTGATCTGCAGCGATGGCGCGAGCAGACGACACAGGAACGACCACCGCCGGCGGCACAGGAAGGCCAAAACGCATCAACCGCTGCAACCCGACGGCCTTCGCGCCGTGCACCACCGGATCGAGATCCAGCCCATCGGCCGAAAGAGCGATGATCGGCTCGGGCAGGCTCACCGCTTCAGTCTGGCGCAGCCCGCCGTTAGGAGTGAGCCATGGCCGCCGACTACCGTCGCGGCATGGACGACCAGACGACGATCTTCATCGACAACGAACACGTCACAGCCAAAGCGACCGGTCGCATCACCGTGATCAACCCGGCGACAGAGGAAACCATCGGTTCGGTTCCGGACTGTGGGCCGGCCGACATCGACCGGGCCGTCGCCAGTTCTGTGGCAGCGTTCAATGGCGAATGGCGCCGCTGGACACCCGATGAGCGCGTTGAGGCGTTGTCGCGCTTTTCCCAGGCGATTCAGGCTCGGGCGCAGGAATTCGCCGACGTGATCACGGCCGAGGTCGGCACGCCTGCGTCGCAATCGATCATGGTCCAGGTCTTCGCCTCGACCATGGTGCTCGATCAGTACGTCAACGTCGCCAAGAACTACGCCTGGCAGGAGCAGCGTCAAGGTTCCCTGGGTCAGCGGGTCCTCATCAACAAACAGCCGGTCGGTGTCTGCGCCGGCATCGTCCCGTGGAACGTGCCGCTTTTCATTGCAGCCATGAAGCTGGGGCCGGTCATCGCCACCGGTTCCACCATGGTGCTCAAGACCGCCCCGGAGACGCCGTTGCACGGTCGCCTCATCGGCGAGTGTGCGAAGGAGGCAGGCATCCCCGACGGTGTGATCAATGTCGTGTCGGCCGACCGCGCCGGCTCGGAATACCTGGTCCGACACCCCGACATCGACAAAGTGTCCTTCACCGGCTCCGCCCTCACTGGCTCGATCGTCGCCTCGATTTGCGGTGAGCAGATCAAGCGCTGCACCCTCGAACTGGGTGGGAAGTCGGCTGGCATCATCCTCGACGACGTCGATCTCGACGCCGTCATGAACGATCTCGTCATGTCCGGAATGCTCAACACCGGACAGGCCTGTGGCGCTCAAACCCGCATCCTCGTCCCTGACAACCGCCACGACGAGATCGTCGAAGCACTCGCCGCTGCCGTCGGCGCGCTCCCGTACGGGGATCCAACCGACCCGAACATGGTGCTCGGTCCGCTCGTCTCGGGCCGTCAGCACGAGAAAGTCGGTGGCTACCTCGAGGCGGGCAAGGCAGCCGGTGCCGTCGCCGTGACCGGCGGCTCGCTCGACAGCTCGTTCGGGAAGGGTTTCTATGTGCAGCCCACCGTGTTCGCCGGCGTCACCAACGACATGACCATCGCCCGCGAGGAGATCTTCGGACCGGTGCTGTCCTGCATCCGGTACTCCACCGTCGAGGAGGCGATCGCCATCGCCAACGATTCCGACTACGGACTCTCGGGCTCGGTGTGGACCACCGACATCGACCGGGCCGCCGAGATCGCCGGCCAGGTCCGCACCGGTGTCGTCGCCGTCAACAGCGCTGCGATCCTCGACATGGCGAGTCCGTTCGGCGGCTTCAAGAAGAGCGGCATCGGCCGAGAACTCGGCCCCGAGGGGTTCGGACCCTTCACCGAGATCCAGTCGGTGCTCCTGCCTGCCTGAGGCCTCAGTGTCGACGACGGCTCGGATGTCAGCCCTCCGGGTTGCACTGCGTGCCGCCTCTGGGTCAACAGAGGGGGCCAGCGCGCCTTACCGGTGGACGGAAAACGGGAACACGCCCCGGCTCTGTACCGAGGCGTGTTCCTTGCGAGATCGTTCTCGGTGCGATCAGTTCTTGGGGAGTTCCGAGAACGGCGTGTCCTTGCCCGGACCTGGCTCGCGAGGCAGACCGAGCACACGCTCGCCGATGATGTTCTGCTGAATCTGGTCGGTGCCGCCGTAGATCGACGGACCAGGCGAGAACATCGCGATCTCGCCGACCGCGCCACCCGTCTGCGTTTCAGATTCGCCGAGCAGCATGCCGTCAGCGCCGATCACCTGCAGGCCGACCTCACGGAAGCTGCGGAACAGCTCCGACATCGTGAGCTTGCCGATGTTGGGCTCGGCACCGGTGCGCTGCTTGGGATCCTTCGCCCGCTGGATCGAAAGACGGTTGACCTCGATCAGCGAGTAGAGCTTGATGAGTTCCTGGCGCAGGACCGGGTCAGTGTTCTTGCCCGACTTCTCGGCCATGTCGACCAGATAACGCCACAGGCCCATGCCAAGCGGCGGGACGCCGCCTTCCCCCGCAGTGCGCTTGTTGAACTTGGTGACGGGCTCGTGACGCACGGACCTCATGCCCGAGCCAGCAGCCGACGCCGGCGACTTACCGGCCGAGCCAAGCGAAGCCCGCTCGAACATGAGTGTGGTGTTGGCAACCGCCCAACCCTGGTTGAGGTCACCGATGATGTTCGCCGCAGGGACACGGGCTTCGTCGATGAAGACCTCGTTGAAGAGCGCCTTGCCGGTCATCTCGACCAGCGGCCGCACGGTGATGCCCGGCTGGTGCATGTCGATCGCGAAGTAGGTGATGCCCTTGTGCTTCGGGGCATCGGGATCGGTTCGGGCGATGAGCATGCCCATGTCGGCGATCTGGCCGCCGGAGGTCCAGACCTTCTGGCCGGTGATGATGTACTCGTCACCGTCCTTCTCGGCCTTGCAGGTGAGACCAGCGAGGTCAGAACCAGCACCGGGCTCGGAGAACAGCTGACACCAGCCGACCGAACCGTCAAGGATCGGCGGAAGGAACTCGTCGATCTGCTCCTGGGTGCCGTGGGTGGCGATGGTCGGAGCGGCGAGCATGCGGCCCAACCCGGTGGGCGGACCCATGACCTCCCGATCAGCCATGGTGGCCATCACCGCAGCCGCCTGCGCCTGGGGGAGGCCCTTGCCGTAGGCGTTGGTGCCGAGCATCGGGTGGGCATACCCGCTCGGGCCGAGACGGTCCCACCAGTCACCGACGGTGAGGGACTCGTCCCAGTTCTCGTCCAGCCACGCCTCGACCTCGGCGCGGATCTCTTCGATCGACATGTCGCTCATGGGGCCGATGTTAATGATCGTTCACAGCACTGTGAAGTCGGGAGCGGCAGAATCTCGGCGCACGCTCCCCCGCCGTCTAGAGCGGCTGAGGCGTGTTGAGCTCGAGGACGTTGTCGAGCATGACCCGCTTGGTCTGCTCGGCGTCGAGATTCTTGAGTTCGACGAGGTAGTCCAGCGGCTGAGGCATGCCCTCGATGTGAGGCCAATCGGAACCGAAGATCACCCGATCGGCACCCATGAGTTCGACGACTTCATCGACGTCGTCCTCCCAGAACGGATTGACCCAAACGTGCTGCTTGAACGTGTCGACCGGATGGTTGTCGAACCACCAGTACGACTTCTTGGCGGTCTGGTTGAACTTGCGGAACATCGGGCCGAGAAAGTCCGAGCCGTTCTCGATCGAGGCGAAGCGCAGATTGGGGAACCGATCGAAGATCTTCTCGAAGACGGCCTGGATCAACCAGTCCTGCGCCGCGCGCTCGATGGCGAACCCCTTGAGCGACGGGCCGGCACCGCCGCCGCCCGCAAGCGACGAGAAGGCGTCGTCGGCGTAACCCTGCGACGAGTAGCCGGAGTCCGCCGCGTGGATCACGAGCGGCACGCCCGCTTCGTTGATGCGAGCCCACACCGGGTCGAACATCGGATTGAAGGGTGACACCACCCCGGTACGGGTGGTGACAGGGGCGGGACGCATGACGAGCACGTTGGCCCCCATCCCGAGCACCTTGTCGACCTCCGCCACGGCGGCGTCGACGTCACCGAGCGCGATGTAGGGCGCCGCGAAGATCGCGTTCTCGTAGTTGAACGTCCAGTCGTCGTGGAGCCACTGATTGAAGGCCTGCATCATCATGACGACAGCATCGACGTCGTGCTTGATGACCTCCTCGTAGAGCACACCGAGGGTGGGGAACAACCACACGCCCTGGAGGCCCTGCTGCTCGATCATCTCCACCCGCGCCGCGGGCTCCATGTAGTACGCCGGCAGCGGTTCGCGATCCTTGAGCATCTCAAGTGGGTTGAGCCGCTCCGGGTTGCCCTCGAAATACGGGCGCAACGCCCCCGGCTTCGCGATCGGATCCCACGTGGGATTGGCGACGGCCTTGGAGAGCTTGCCACCCACCAGATGGTGTTTCCGGCCATCCATCTCGACCCATTGGACGATGCGAGGCTGCATGGCTTCGGGCACGTGGCGGGTAAAGGCGTCGAGCGCCTCGTAGTAGTGGTTATCGGCGTCGAATGGGACGAAGTCGAGCTGGTCCGGTGTCATGGCAGGCTCCCGAGGTGCGGCGGTGGAACCACCGTACCGAATCCTGACGACGCGTCAGAAACCGGCCCAGAGCCGATCACGGCCGAACGGCGTCGATCCGGTCTCGCAGGCCGTACCACACCCCAGCCGCCGCCACGAGCTTCGAGGTGTGCTCACCCAGCGGCTGACGCTCATAGGGAATCCCCGCGAGCGACGACATCGGCTGGGTCGGATCGTCGGTGCCGGCGATACGACGCCCGACCGCTCGACCGAGCCAAGGCATCAACACGACCCCGGAGCCCCCGTTGCAACCGAGGACGTAATGCACCCGATCGCGCACCCCCAGCTTGGGGAGGTAGTCGGCCGTGAACGCCATCAACCCCGACCATGCGTTCGTGATCTTCACATCGGCGAGCGTCGGGAAGATCTCGAGCATCTGGTCGTGGAGAATCCGAGCCGACGTCGCCGTCGATACGGGACGGAAGCGAGCTCGTCCACCGAACAGGATCCCCTCGCCATCCGGGGTTGGACGTGCGTAAACGATCACCCGATTGGTGTCGATCACCGCTGTCATCGCCGGGAGGAGGGCCTCGACCCGCTCCCGACCGAGGCGTTCGAGTCCCAGGATCGTCGACGTCATCGGGACGATGCGTTCGCGGTGCCACGGCACGACCCGATCGGTGTAGCCGTTGGTGGCGATCACGACATCGCCTGCAGCGATCCGCCGATGGCCGCGTGCCGTACCGGATCCCGAGGCGACCGTGATCGTGTGCGGACCGGCACCGCTCGAGTCGATGTCGGTCACTCGGATGCCCGTGTGGATCGACACGCCGGCGGCCTCGGCTCGGCGACGAAGGCCATCGATGAACACGGCGGGGTGGGCCAGACCGGCGGCGCTGGCTGCCATCCCGCCGTGGAAGGCGTCGGTGGTGACGAACCGGCCTTCGTCGCCGGGCTGGATCAGTGTCACCCCGGAACCCTCGCCACTGTCGCGGTACTCCTCGTACTTCTTCTCGAGCTTGCGGAAGGCCGCCTTCGAACGGGCAGCGACGAAACGGCCGCGGTCCTGGAACGCTCCAGGTGCGTGAGTGTCGACGAGTTGCTGGAAGTGGACATAGGCCTCGTCAGCCTCGTCGAGGATCGCGGCCGCCCGATCGGGTCCGACGTAGGCCTCGAGATCGATCATCTTGGAGATTCCAGCCCGACCCGAGACGAGTCCGGCATTGCGCCCCGATGCACCCTCGCCGATACGGCGGATGTCGAGCACGGCGACAGAACGACCGGCGAGTGCCAGCTCGGTGGCACAGCTCAATCCGGCGTAACCACCACCGACGACCACCACGTCGGAGCCCGTCGGCGGATGGGCGTCGTACGCCACCGGTGGGGCGTCACCCCACCACCACGGGTCCTCGGAGAACGCGTCGGCGAACAAGGTGGCGGAGGCAGCCATCACCGGACTCTAGACCGCGCCTCTCACCCGATCCCAGAGGATCCGATCCCGTCCCGTCGATGTCGCCCCCCTGCGACATCGGCCGCTAGATTCCCCCTGTGCCTTCCACTGCTGAACTCCAGGCTTCGACCTTCAAGCGCGGCGCCAAGGTCCGCCTTGTCGACGACATCTCGGGGTATCCCGCGGGATCTCAGGGCAAGGTGGCGGTGGCCAACGGCATGACCTGGAAGCGCTACTGGGTCCGGTTCCCCGACGGCAACGCCATCGGCCACGTCGACCACACCTCGCTGGTCAGCGCCAAGGACTACGACGTCTTCGTCGTGGCTCGTGAGCGCGAAGCCGAGGAGGCGGCCAAGGCCGCCGAAGCGGCAGCGAACGCTCCAGCCGAGAGCGCCGACGGCGGCGCTGCTGCCGGCGGTGGCGCCGGTGTTGAAGTCAACGGCGTCTTCATCGCCCAGACCTGGCTCGACAAATCGGCTGCGGCTCGGGCCCGAATCCAGGGCTGATTCCCCTTCAGCGGATCCGAGGGTCGATCCGCTTCCCAGAGGAGAAGGCGGCGTTGCCCTCCTCCATGCCGGCCATGTCGAAACCGGTGGTCAGCAGCGACGGCCCCATCGACAGCGCCTGCTTGGTGCCGAGGTCGTTCGCCGTCCAGATCGATCGCAGCGATGCCTGAACACCGACGGCGGGCTGTGAGGCGATCGCATCGGCCACCCACCGAGCGCGTTCCATGAGTTCGTCTGCCGGGCAGACCTCGCTCACGAGGCCGATGCGGTGGGCTGTTGCCGCCGACATGCGCTCGTGGTTGCCGAGGAGCGTCATGCGAAGCACCTCACCGAGCGGCATGTACTGCAGCATCTTCATCGGCTCGTAGACCGCCGCCATGCCGTAGGTGACATGCGGATCGAAGAAGGTGGCGTGGTCGGCCGCGATAATGATGTCGCTCTCGGCGAGCATGTAGAACGCTCCGCCGCACGCCATGCCGTTGATCGCGCAGATCACCGGTTTCCAGAGGTCGCACGATTTCGGCCCGAGATCGTCACCCGGATCGTCGTACATGAAGTTGTTCGACGTGCCGTACAGACGCGAGTCACCCGCCATGTTGGTGAACTCGGCCTCGTTTCGATCGATGCCGACACAGAACGACGTGTCGCCGGCGGCAGTGAGCACGATTGCGTTGACCCGGTCGTCGCTGCGGAACGCCCGCCACGTGGCCTTCAGCTCCTCCTGCATGGTGGGGCTGAAGGCGTTGTAGGCCTCGGGTCGGTCGAGCGTGACGACGGCGACCTTGGCGGCCTCGTCGATCTCGACCGTGATCGTGGTGAACGAAGTCGGGTGGAATCGGTCTGGTTCAGTCATGACATCGTCCAGTCTTTCAGCCGACGCATCGCCTCGGCACAATCCTCGGTTGAGCCGGCGAACGAGAAGCGCACGAACCGGTGGCCTTGCGTCGGGTCGAAGTCGACGCCGGGCGTCGAGGCGAGGCCGAGCTCGTCGAGCCAGACCGCGCACAGCGCCTGGCTGTCGGTCGTGCGGCCCGCCTCGATCAGGTGGTCGATGCCGGCCCACACGTAGAAGGCGCCGTCGGCCGGAGCGAGGTCCTCGAAACCGGCAGCTCGCAGACCATCGAGCACAACCGTGCGATTCGTCGCATAGCGGGCAACGTTGGCCTCACACTCGTCGTGACAGTCGAACGCAGCGATCGCACCGAGCTGTGAGAGGGTCGGCGCGGAAATCGTGACGTTCTGACCGATTCGCGTGAGCGGCTCCTGCAAATCCTCGGGCATCACCAACCACCCCAACCGCCACCCGGTCATCGAGAAGTACTTCGAGAAACTGTTGATCACGATCGCATCGGGATCGAACTGCAACGCTGTCGGGGCGGGCTCGCCGTACGACAGGCCGTGATAGATCTCGTCGCTCACAAACCACACGCCGTTGGCCCGGCACCACGAGGTGATCTGGGCCATCCGGTCAATATCGAGCATCGTTCCCGTCGGGTTCGACGGCGACGAGAGGACGAGACCGGCGATCGGGCCGCCGGCGGCGACGACGCGATCAAGGAGTTCGACCGTGGGTTGGAAGCGGGTCTCGAGCGTTGTGGGCATGTCGACAACCTGACAACCGAGCGCCTCAAGCGCATTGCGGTAGCAGGGGTAGCCAGGCGATGGGACGACGACCCGATCACCGACATCGAACGCAGCGAGGAACGCAGCAACGAACGCACCCGACGCACCGACGGTGAACATCAGCCGGTCGGGATCCACCTCGACGCCGTACCACTCGTCGTAGTGGCGAGCGACACGGGCACGGAGCTCCGGCGTGCCTGCAGCGGTCGTGTAGCCGAGGACATCCTCGTCGAGTGCACGGTGAGCGGCCTCGATGACCCCGGCCGGAGCCGGTGTGGACGGCTGACCGACCTCGAGATGCAGCACCTGATCCCCTGCGAGTTCGCGTTCCTCCGCAGCTCGCATGACTTCCATCACGAAGAACGGGGCGATCTCGCCGCGGTTCGACGGACTGCGCTGGGACTCCATCACGGGAGCTTGGCACGTTCTGGCACCGAATCGGTCGTCCTCAGGGTGAAGGCGGGCCGCGACATTGGTACCTTGACCGTCCGTGACGAGGACGTGCGGAATTTGTGGCGGCAGCGGAGCCGGGAAGACCACCCTCACCCGCCACCTGCTCGAACGCCTCGGTCCCGACCAGGTGTCGGTCCTCGCCTTCGACGCCTACTACCGCGACCAGGGTCATCTCTCCCCTGCCGACCGGTCGCTGGTCAACTACGACCACCCCGACTCGCTCGACCACGAACGATTCGCTGCCGACGTCGAGGCGCTTCGAGCCGGGGAGCGCATCGCTGCACCGGTCTATGACTTCGCGACCCACACCCGCACCGCGGAGGTCACGATCGTCGAGCCCCGCTCGATCGTTATCGTCGAAGGCATCCTCTTGCTGAGCTTCGAGGAGATCGCCGATCGCCTCGACCTCGCCGTGTATCTCGACGTGCCCGAGGACGTCCGACTCGAACGTCGCATCAAGCGTGACATCGCCGAACGTGGACGCGAGCCCGACGACGTACGACGCCAGTTCGCCGAGACGGTAGCGCCGATGCACGACCGCTTCGTCGAGCCGTTCCGCGACCGCGCACACCGCACGGTTGCGCTTCACGAGGACTACGGGCCGGTCGCCGACGAGTTGATCGAGCGCCTCTTCGACCCGAGCGCCCTCGCAAGCTGACGCACACCATGCCATTGCGCGGTACCGTCTGCGCCGTGCGAGCGCCGGTACGTCGTTGGATCCTGCTCGTGTTGACCCTTGCTCTCGTCACCGCCTCCTGCGGTGGCGGTGACGGTGGCGACACGCAACAGGTCGAGTCGAGCTTCACGCCAGCACGCACCTACGAGGATCTCGACCTGAGCGGTCCCGAGGCGGCCGTCGCCGAGTTCATCTCGGCGTTCGTCCGGCGCGACTACATCGCTGCGGCGTTAATCCTGCACCCCGACGCGCAACGGACGATGAGCGCTGCGGTCGCCGAGAACGACCTCACCGGACTCGTCGCTCCGAACGCCGAGCCGGCGGTCGTGGCCCGGATGGCGATCGAGCGCGACGGCGATCACCTCCTCGGCGGGATGCGTGTCTTCGAGATGGCGATGGAAGAGGCGATGACCAACGGCGGGTTCATCGTCGACCTCGCCTCGGGTGCGGAAGGGCTCACCCTGCGATCGTCGGATCAGTTCGGCGCGGTCGTCGAAGGCATCCTCTCGACCAACGGCAACGACGTCGTCTTCGAACTCGCCCCGACCTCCGACGAGCGGTGGCGAATCCGCTCGGTCCGACTCGCCAACGGCACACCCCTTCAGATCCCCTTCAGTGGAACACCGACGGTCGACTCGCCCGCACGGAACCTCGAACCCCGCAACATCTGGCGCAGCACGCTCCCCAATGATTCACCGCAGGAACTGCTCGACACGATCGTGACGCTCGTCGGGCTGGGTGATTACGTGTCGCTGTATCTGCTCCTCGACGAGACCGGTCAGCGGGGGGTCGCAGAGCAGCTACCACCATCGATCTCGCCCGACCACGGTCTCGTTGCGATGCTGCTCGACGCCCGGCTCGATACCGCCGGCTTCCCGGTCGACGTCACCGATGCCGATCCCATTGCGAGCGAAACCCTGACGATCGCCCAGGATGTCGGGGTCGGGGAAGCCATCACGTTCGCGGTGACCGTGGGCGAGAACGCGCTCGACGTCACGATGTCGCGTGACTCCACCGGGGTCTGGCGGCTGCGCCGCATGGTGCCCGCCGGGGAATTGACGGCACCGACGCCGTTTCCGCTGGGCTGATTCAGGCGAGATCGGTCAGCGGGTGAACCGAGCGACCGTCTCGACGTGACTCGTACCCGGGAACATGTCGAGCACGGTCCATCGGTCGACGTGCAGACCCGCGTCGAGCAGCAGCGCGGCGTCACGGCCGAACGACGACGGGTCGCAACTGACGAGGACGAGGACGGAAGGGTCGGCTCGCAACAAGGTCTTCACCGCCCGCTTCCCCAGGCCTTCGCGAGCGGGGTCGGCCACCACAACAGACGCCGGCGAGGGGCGCCAACGCTCGACGTCGGCCTTCACGATCCTGGCATCGCGGGCGGTCAAGTTGATACGAGCGTCGGCGACCGAGTCACGACCCCGCTCGATCGCGATCACCGGACGGTTGCGACCGACCGTTGCCGAGAACAACCCGACACCGGCATAGGCATCGACGAGATGACCCTCCGGGGCACCCTCGATCATCGAACGCACCTCGTCGACGAGGGCATCGCAGCCGGCCGGGCGATTCTGGAAGAAGGCATTGGCGCTCACCCGAAGTCGACGGCCGTCGATCTCTTCGTGGATCCAGGCCCGCTTGCCCTTCTTGAGTTGTGCCTCCGAAACGACGACGACGTCGTCCGGTACGGACACATCGAACGTGTCGCGCTCGACGACCACCATCCGGTCGCCGGTTCGGTTGCCAACCCGGATCATCACCCGACTCGAACCTGGATAGCGCCCGTCGACGAGCAACTCCTCGGCCAACGGGTCGACGGCGTCGCACTCGTCGGGCACCACCACATCGTGAGAGCCACGGGACCGATAACCGGCCCGACCGTCGTGGACCGCGGCACGGATCGTCGTGCGGCCGTGGTCGTCGACCAGGCGCCGCATCGACGGGTCGGGCACCTCGACCCCAGCCCGAGCGAGCTGATCGATCGCCATTGCGGTCTTCATCGTCAGTTGAGCGTCGGGGGTGACGTGCAAGAGATCGCAGCCACCACAGCCTTCCAGCTGGTGAGCACACGGCACCGGCACTCGATCCGGCGACGACTCGAGCACCGTCACCACACGGGCTCGGGACCAACGCTTGTCGGTGCGCACGACCTCGGCGGTCACCGACTCGCCCGGTAGCGCTCCTTCGACGAAGACGACTCGTCCGTCCTCGGCTCGGGCCACCCCGGCCCCGTCACGCGATGTCGCCGTCACGCGGAGTTCCACGGGGCAAACGGTATCCAGCACCCGCCCGAAACCAGCCTGATCGGTCGAACCGTCGACAGGCGACTCGGGTAGTGTCGCGTCGTGATGCGCCCGATCGAAATCAGTCCATCTGTTCTTCCCGCCGACTTTGCCCGGCTCGGCGACGAGATCGCCGCCCTCGAAGCCGCCGGTTGCGACCGCATCCACTGGGACGTCATGGACGGCGTGTTCGTGCCCAACCTCACCATCGGCCCCGACATCGTCAAGAGCTGCCGGTCCTTCGCCGACATCGTGTTCGAGGCCCATCTGATGGTCGTCCATGCCGACGAGATGGCGCCGCTCTATGTCGACGCTGGGTGCGAGGTCGTCATGGTGCATGCCGAGGCCTGCACTCACCTCCACCGCTCGCTCGACAACATCCAGAAACTGGGTGCGAAGTCCGGTGTGGTCCTCAACCCGCACACTTCGGCTGACACGATCCAACATGTCCTCGACGTCACCGATCATGTGCTGATCATGACCGTCAACCCCGGCTTCGGGGGCCAGACCTACATCCCCCTCGTCGCCAAGATCGAAGCGGTCAAGCAGATGGTCGATGCAGGCGGTCACGACATCGACATCGAGGTCGACGGCGGCATCAACGCCGAGACGATCAAAGAGTGCGCCGTCGCCGGTGCGAACGTCTTCGTCAGCGGCTCGGCGCTCTTCCGTTACGACGACCGGGCGACCGGCGTCGCCGAACTCAAGGGCAACGCCGAGACCGCACGCTCGTGAGCTTCTACGACGAGCACCATCGAACACTCCAGGACCACTTCGACTCACGGGCGCTCGCCGACACGCTCCAGGCCATCACCGTCCAGCCCGAACTCGACACCGATACCGCCGAATTCCTGACCAGTCGCGAATTCTTCTTCCTCACGACGGTTCGAGCCGACGGCTTCCCCACGGTCTCGCACAAGGGTGGCCCGCCCGGCTTCGTGAAGGTCCTCGATCCGACCACGGTCGCCTTCCCCAGCTACGACGGCAACGGCATGTTCCTTTCCATGGGCAACATCGCCGCCACCGCCAAGGTCGGACTGTTGTTCATCGACTTCGAGATCCCACATCGGGTCCGGCTTCACGGCGAGGCCACCGTCAGCGCCGACGACGAACTCCTCGGCGAGTTCCCGGGCGCCGAACTCATCGCGCGCGTTGCGATCACGGAACAGTTCGTGAACTGCCCGCGTTACATCGTGAAACACACTCGTGTCGCACCGTCGCCCTACGTCCCGGACGAAAGCGGCGACGCTCCCACCGCCACATGGAAGAAGATCGACGGCATGAGTGCCGTGCTGCCACCAGCCGACGCCGAACGCGTCGACGCCGAGGGCGAACAGATCAGCATCGCCGAGTACGAGACACGCCGCCGAAACGGCACCGCCTGACCCTGCTCGTCTGAGGCCCTGTCAGCGCAGGCGCTGAACGGTCACATCTGTCAGCGCAGGCGCTGATTAGAGCATCTCACCGCGCTTGACGATCACATGATCGATGAGGCCGTACTCCTTGGCCTGCTCGGCCGTGAACCAGCGATCACGATCCGAGTCAGCTTCGATCGTCTCGTAGGTCTGGCCGGTGTGCTGCGCAATGCGCTCCTGCAGCAGACGCTTCGTGTAGGCCATCTGCTCAGCCTGGATCGCGATGTCGGTGGCCTGACCCTGAACACCGCCGAGGGGCTGATGCATCATGATCCGGGCGTGCGGCAGCGCATAGCGCTTGCCCGGTGCGCCGGCACACAGCAAGAACTGGCCCATCGAGGCGCCGAGTCCCATACAGATGGTGCCGACCTCGGGCTGAACAAACTGCATGGTGTCGTAGATCGCCATGCCGGCGGTGACCGAGCCACCCGGGCTGTTGATGTATAGCCAAATCGGCTTCTCTGCGTCCTGCCCCTCGAGGTAGAGCAGCTGGGCGGTGATGTAGTTGGCGATGCCGTCGTTGACGTCGGTCCCGAGGACGACGATCCGTTCCTGGAGGAGACGATTGAAGATGTCGGCCTGCGGCGAGCCGAAGGAAGGCGCTTCGGCATGTTGGGGGATGACGTGGTTGATCTCGGTCATAAGCCCGAAGGGTACAGGGGCGACGCACCCAACTCGTGTAGCGGGCGACCAGGTGTTGGTCGTGACATCAGTCGCCGAACACGCCATCGATCGAGCAGCGAACGCTCGGGGCAACGAGGATCAGTCGAGGCTCGACCAGAAGTCGACCAGCGCGCTCGCAGCCGCTGCAGGAGCGCCGATCATCCACCAGTGCCCCTGACCGGCGAAACGGACAACGGTGCCCCCGAGGTCGCCGGCGGTCGACGCCGCTAGGTCGGCAGGCACGTAGGGGTCCTGCTCGGCGATCACGAACAGGGCGGGTCGCCGAGCTGCGGCCCGGAGGCGGGCCCCGAGTTCCCGAAGCGCAGGCGGAACGGCGCTGCGGTAGAGCGTGAGCACGCATGCACCCATCGCCTCGTCGACAGCATCGGTGTGCGCCTCGGCGATCGAGCCCGGCATGCCGAGGCTCTCGAACATCGCCAACCGGTCAGCTCGCGACGCTCCGGTCATCGCGGCGACGACCTGCTCCCCCACCTCCGGGGTCTGCCACGCCTGCGCCATGTCGTGCCAGACATAGTCAGGGTGCACCAAGCCGCCGCAGTCCATCGCGAACGAGCGGATCAGATCCGGGCGATCGGCGGCGATCCCCGCCACATGACCGGTACCCCAGTCGTGTCCGACGAGGTCGATCGGGCCGTCGATCGCTTCGAGTTCGGCAACAAGCCAGGCGTGATACCCCGCCATCGTCGCCTCGAAGCCGTCGGGCACCGGCGCCCCGAATCCCGGAGGTGAAAGCCGGACGACATCGTCGACCGACCGATCGGCGAGTTCCGCGACGAGGAGATCCCACACTGCCGAGCACTCGGGGTTGCCATGGACGAATACCTTCGGCATGGGCGAGACCCTAGTCAGCGATGGCGACGGGCTCCTGCCGGCCGACGGTGCCGTAGAGCAGCCCGAGAAAGATCACCGCGCCACCGAGAAAGGCGCGCGTTGATGGTTGCTCGCTGAAGGCGATCCAGGCCCACGCCGACGCCGCCAGTGTCTCTACTGGCGTGAACAGCGCAACCTCGGATGCGGGCGCATGGCGGGGAGCAGAGGTCAGGCACAGGCGCCCGATCGGGTTGAACAGCAAGCCCATCCCGATCGCAGCGAGGTACACCTGGGTCGACAGCCCGAACGGAGCGGCGAACCACACCGTGATCACGATCGTGACCGATGCAGCGATCGACAGGCCGATGAAGCGACTCTGCTCCCGGTAGCGACGCCACACGTTCATGTTGGTCGAGAAGGCCGCTACCGCAGTGAGTGCCAACAGATCACCGACGAGGTTGGGCGAACCGATCGACGATGACACGACGATCACCACACCGCAGACGGTGATGCCGATCGCGATCCAGGTGCGGCGATTCGTTCGTTCACCGAAGAACACTCGCCCCACGACCGCAGCGATGATCGGAGACGCCGCCACGATTACGACCACGTTCGCAACGTCGGTGCGTGTGATCGCGATGATGAAGCAGACCTGGCTGACCCCCGAAAGGATCCCGACCGTGGCAAGCCCACGCGGCGAGGCCCGGAACGCGCCGACGACATCGCCACCCTCCACGACTCTCTGGAGGGCCAGTTGAACTGGCAGCGAAACGACCGAGACGAGGAAGGCCATCGTCCAGCCGTCGATGTCGGCGAGCCGCACGAAATAGGAGTCGGTGGAGACCAAAAACATGCCGAGCGCCGCAAGCACCCAACCCCGCTGCCGGCCTTCGATCACGATCAGCCCTCGGTGCCGAGCGCCTCGGCGAGAGCCCGGAAGGCCCGGCCTCGATGGCTGATCTCGTGCTTGTCGTCACCCATCTCCGCGAACGTGCGGCCGTCTCCTTCGGCCGGAACGAACACTGGGTCGTAACCGAAACCACCATCGCCCGCCGGGACGAGTGCGATGTAGCCCTCGACAGCACCTTCGACGCTCAGTGCTCGACCGTCGGGCCAGACGACCATCACGGCAGTGCGGAACCGGGCTGTGCGCTGCTCGGGGGTCAGCGCACCGACCCGCGCGAGCTCAGCCATCAGCTTGTCGACATTGTCCTGATAGCTGACGTCGTCGCCCGCATAGCGAGCCGAAAAGACGCCCGGAGCACCGTCGAGCGCATCGACCTCGAGGCCGGTGTCGTCGCTGACCGCAGGGGCCCCGGCCGCCTCGCACACGGCAACGGCCTTCAATCGAGCGTTCCCCTCGAGATCGGGGGCATCCTCCACCACGTCACCAAGACCCGCAGGTCGAGGTTGAAGATCGACGAGCCCATTGAGGACAAGAGCGATCTCGGCGACCTTGTCGGGGTTGGCACTCGCACAGACGAGGCGGGACAGGTCGGCCATCAGCGACCGGGGGTACGAGGCGCAGGAGCGTCGGCGAGCACGGCGCGTTGCGCCTCGGCGATGGTGGCGACGCCACCCTCGGCGAGGTCGAGCAGGGCGTCGAGTTCGGCTCGCGAGAACGTGTTGCCCTCGGCGGTGCCCTGCACCTCGATCAACTGGCCGTTGCCGTCCATGATCACGTTGAAGTCGACGTCGGCGGTCGAGTCCTCCGGATAGGGCAGGTCGAGGACGGGGTGACCGTCGACGATGCCGACCGAGATCGCCACGCACTCCGTGGTCAGCGGATTGGCCGGAATGTGGCCGGCTTGCACGAGACGCTCGCATGCGTCGTGCAGAGCGATATAGGCGCCACAGATCGACGCCGTGCGGGTGCCGCCGTCGGCCTGGAGGACATCGCAGTCGAGCCGAATCGACGTCTCGCCGAGCGCCCGCATGTCGGTGACCGCACGCAACGACCGGCCGATGAGTCGCTCGATCTCCTGGGTGCGACCCTTTGCGCCCCGACGCTCGCGATTGATGCGCTCGGGGGACGAACCCGGAAGCATCGAGTACTCGGCGGTGACCCAACCCTCACCCTTGCCTTTCATCCAGCGAGGCACGTCCTCCTCGACCGACGCAGTGCAGAGCACTCGGGTCTCGCCGAAGGTCACGAGGCACGACCCCATGGTCATGGTCGTGAAGTCACGGGTGAAACTGAAGGGACGCAGTTCGTCGGCCTGGCGGCCGTCGTAGCGGGTGGACACGGGCACTCCCGAGGGTCGAGGACAGATCAGATGGTGAAGGTGCAACCCGGTAGGGCGACCTCGACCGGGCCACCGTAGGCGGCCTCGGCTTCCGCGCGGTGCGCTTCCGGGTCCGAGCCCGGCACAAGGTGGGTCAGCACCAGGCGTTTGACGCCGGCGTCACGGGCTCGGATGGCCGCCTCGCGGGCGCTCATGTGAGGGATGGAGCCACCTTCGAATGCCGAGAGATGGCTGGCGTCGGCAAGGGCGAGGTCGATCTCCGGGGCGGCATCGGTGAAATCCCAGCCGGGCCCGCTGTCGGAGGTGAACACGAAGGTCTTGCCGTCGACCACCACGGTCGGGCCGAGCGTCTCGACGGGGTGATCGGCGAGAGTGAACGACCAGGACTGGTCGCCGATCTCGAGCGTCGACGATGGCCCGATCGTCGTCCAGTCGAAGGTTTCGGCTCGTCCGGAGATCGTCACGGCGTCATTCAACGCTTTGGTCTCGGCGGTACCGAACACCGGCAACCCGGTGCGCACGGCAAAGTAGGTAAAGACGTTGCGCAACACCGGCAGCTCCATCCAGTGGTCGGGATGGCAGTGGGTGAGAACGATCGCGTCGAGGTCGAGCAGGTCGATCTCGGTCTGCAGCGGACCCACCGTCCCAGGACCACAGTCGAGCAGCACGGTCGCGCCCGGGGAACGAAGGAGATAGCCGGTGCACGGGTTGTCGGGAGCCGCGTACGAACCCGACGAACCCAAGATTGTGACGGAGAAGGTCACGCCACCTCCCATCGGTGGGCGATCACGGTGTCGAGCTCGGGTCCGAGGAGCCGCCGGCCGAGCCGGGCGAATGTCTCGATGTCTCCGCTCGACACGAACGTGTGCCGACCCGTACGCCCGCCGTCGGCCTCGAGTTCGGACGTGGCGAGTGCAGAACGGACCGCGAAGGCGGTCTCGTCTGCGGATGACACAAGCACGACATCGCGACCCATCACGTCGGCGATGGTGCGGGCGAGGAACGGGTAGTGCGTGCAGCCGAGCAGCAAGGCATCGACCTTCGCGTCGGCGACGGGGGCCAGGAGGCGCTGGGCGAGCACTCGCACCTGCTCGGAGTCGGTCTCGCCTCGCTCGACGAACTCGACGAAGCCCGGACACGCAGCACACGTGAGTTCGACATGAGGGGCGACCTCGGCTGCCGCTCGCTGATACGCCCCGCTCGCGATGGTGCCGACCGTGCCGATGACCCCCACCCGATCGGTGTCGGTGACGGCAAGAACGGCACCGAGTCCCGGCTCCACCACGCCGATCACGGGCACATCGAAACGGGCCTGAAGTTCATCAAGGGCAACGGCCGTCGCCGTGTTGCAGGCCACCACGACGACCTTGGGATCGTGGGCATCCACCATCCACTCGGTGATCTGGTGGGCGTAACGCCGCACCTCGTCGTGAGGACGAGGGCCGTACGGATATCGGCCCGTGTCACCGAAATAGACAAGGTCTTCGTTCGGCGCGAGATCGATCAACGCACGCGCGACAGTGAGACCCCCGAAGCCGGAGTCGAACATCGCGATGGGGCGGTGTGCGGCCGACGACATCGGCGAAAGCCTAGATCAGCGTCGGGCGACGCCGAAGCCGTGAGGGCTCAGCGCTCTTCCTTGAAGATCACGTGCTTGCGGACGACCGGGTCGTACTTCTTGATCTCGATCCGCTCACGCGTATTGGTCTTATTCTTGGTGGTCACGTAGGTGAACCCCGTGCCCGCCGTCGAACGCAGCTTGATGATGGGACGCTTGTCGCTCGCCATGACAGAACCTCAGATCTTCTGGCCGGCGGTGCGCATGTCGGCGACGACACGCTCGATGCCACGCTTGTCGATGGTCTTGATGCCCTTGGTGCTGAGGTTCAGCTTGATCCAGCGCTTCTCGCTCGGCAGGTAGTAGCGCTTCGTCTGCACGTTCGGATCCCAGCGGCGACTGGTGCGACGGTGCGAATGCGAGAGCTGCTTACCGAAGTGCGGCTTCTTGCCGGTGACTTGGCAGATCTTGGACATCGGAGACTCCAGGGAATTGCTCGCGGCGCGCGAGCGAAGAACGACCCAAAACTGTACCGCCCCGACCATCCATCTCCACCCGCCTCGGAGTGTCCCGGCATCACCGAGCGAGAGCCCGGGCAGTAGCCTGACAAACGTGAAGACCCCTGCCGACACTCCCCTCTCACCCGTCGCCGGGGTTGAGACCGTGCTGTTGGCTGCGCCGCGAGGCTTTTGCGCCGGTGTCGAGATGGCGATCAAGGCCCTCGCCTGGATGGTGCGGGCGTTCGAACCGCCGGTGTACTGCTACCACGAGATCGTGCACAACCAGCTCGTGGTGAAGCGGTTCGAAGAGTCCGGCGTGATCTTCGTCGACGACATCGCCGATGTGCCGGCTGGTCGACCGATCATGCTTTCGGCCCACGGCTCGGCCCCCGAGGTCGTCGCTGCAGCTCGAGCCCAGGGTGGCTATGTCGTCGACGCGGTCTGTCCTCTCGTCACCAAGGTCCACCACGAGGTGAAGACCCGCGCCGAGAAGGGCTACCAGATCGTCTACATCGGTCACGAAGGCCACGAAGAGGCGGTCGGCACGATGGCGGTCGCGCCCGACCACATCCATCGCGTCGAATCTCGCGACGAGGTTGCTGCGCTCCCCCAACTCGAGCAGCCCGTCGCCCTCCTCACCCAAACCACGCTGTCGCACCGCGAGCGGGCCGACATCCTCGAGGCGACCAAAGAGCGTTTCCCTGATCTGTGGCAGCCAGGTCGCTCCGACCTGTGCTTCGCCACCACCAACCGACAGGCTGCGCTGATGGAGATCGCCCCGCGCTGCGAGGCCATGGTCGTGATCGGGTCGGCCAATTCGTCCAACACGAACGCACTCGCCGAGCTCGCTCGAGAGGCCGGATGCCCGGAGGTGTACCGCATCAACGGGCCTGACGAACTCCCCACTCGACTTCCCGCCATCGTCGGTGTCACCGCCGGCGCGTCCGCACCCGAAGATCTTGTCCGTTCGGTGATCGATCGTCTCGCCCCGAGCGACGGAGTCGAGGAGATCCGCGTCACCGAAGAGGACGAATATTTCCCGCCGCCTCGCAATCTGCGCGAGCTGCTCGGGGCGATCGACGCAGCAACGCTCCTCACCTTCGGCGGCACCGACCGAGCAGCCCTCGACGACCGCAGCATCGACGCTTCGGATGTGCTCGAGACCCTGGCGGGCCCCACGCCGTGACCCGGCAGCGGTTGCTCGTCATCGGCTGGCGCGAGTGGATCACCTTGAGCGGCCTTGCGTGCCCGACACCGATCAAGGCCAAGATCGACACCGGCGCCGCCACCTCCGCACTGCATGCCTCGAAGCTCGAACGCTTCGAGGTCGACGGCCACCCGTGGGTGCGGTTCACTGTCCGCCCGCACCAGCGGCGTACCGGCGAGGCGATGCGGGTCGAGGCACCGGTGATCGACGAGCGACGGGTGCGGTCGTCGAACGGCAAGAGCGAACTTCGACCCGTGATCGAGACCGAAATTTCGCTCGGCGAACAGGTGTGGAACGTCGAGTTCACGCTGACCCGACGCAATGCCATGGGCTTTCGCATACTGCTTGGCCGGCGAGCACTGCGCCGCCGAGCCGTGGTCGATGTCAGCAGCTCCTACCGTCTCGGCGTACCGCTGCCACGCGACGAAGAAGCGTGAGCGGGCTCGGGCTCAGGGAGCGGGCTCGTCGCCAGCGAGCACTCGCGCCTCAATGTAGAGATCGCTGAGCTCGGCATACAGCGTGTCGGTGAGATCGGTCACCGCACCGCGTGGCACCCGCCCCTCGAACGTCGGCGGATAGATCGGATCACCGATCACGGCGACGACCTTGCGTGGGCGCGGGATCTTCGAACCGAGCGGGAGCGCTTTCACACTGCCACCGATGCCAACGGGGACGATCGGCACACCGGCACGGGCAGCCACGAAGGCGGGCCCGTCGAGCACCTGTTCGCGCGCCAGGCGAGGCCCCTCCTGGCGAGTGCCCTCCGGAAACATCACGAGTGGTTCGCCGAGGGCGAGCACATCCTGTGCCGCCCGCAACGCCGTGCGATCGGCAGTGCCGCGGTCGACCGGGAAGCCGCCCATGACGGAAAGGAAGGCACCGAGGGGTTTGGACTTCCAGAGGCTCTCCTTGCCCATGAACCGCAGGCGTCGAGAGGTGACCATGCCGATGATCGGCGTGTCGATGAAGGAGCGGTGCACGCCGCTGAGGATGAACGGCCCGTCCGGGAGGTTGTTGCGGCCCTCGACCCGCAGCCGGAACAAGACGAGGATCAGCGCGTAGAAGGCCCGCCAGAGGATCCAGTAGAGGATGCGTCCGCCAAGGGTCTGCTTCGAGCGTTCGACACCGCCCACATCTTGATCGCCGTAGCGATTGGCGGTCACGACGAGGCTCCCTCGTCGAGCAGTGCGGTGATCGTGGCGACCACCTCGTCGATGCCGAGGCCGGTCGTGTCGACGACAGTGGCGTCGGCAGCCTCGACCAGCGGGTCGGCGGCCCGAGTGGTGTCGAGCGCATCACGTCGAGCGATGTCGGCGGCAACCTGCTCATAGTCGAGGTCGGTCACCTCCTTGGCCCGACGCCGGGCCCGCTCCTCGGGGTCAGCGGTGAGGTACACCTTGAGTTCGGCGTCAGGGAAGACGACGGTGCCGATGTCTCGACCTTCGAGCACGCCTCCCCCCTGTCGGACCGCCCACTCACGCTGACGGCTGACGAGTTCCTTGCGCACCTCAGGGTTGGCCGCCACCGCGCTCACCGCCCGACTCACTTCGGGTCCGCGAATTTCGACCGTGGCGTCGACGCCGTCGACCATCACCCGCTCGAGTCCGATGTCGAGATCGACCAGCCGCGCAGTCGCCGTGGTGGACTCGGCGTCGTCGGGATCGCCACCCGCTCGCAGCACGGCGAACGCAACCGCCCGGTACATGGCACCCGTGTCGAGGTACTTCAGGCCGAGATGTTTGGCGAGGGCCCGGGCCACGGTGGACTTGCCCGATCCGGCCGGACCATCGATCGCAATCACGCGCATCGGAGGATTCTGCCCGCTCACCGCAGCTGATCCAAGGCCTGGAAGAAACCGGGGAAGGTCTTGGCGACACAGCCCGGGTCGCTGATCTCGACGCCGGCGACGACGAGCCCGACGAGCGAGAACGCCATCGCCATTCGGTGATCGTCGTAGGTGGCGAAGGTGGCGGGGTTCGGCAACCCGGCGGGACGGATGACAAAGCCGTCGTCGTGTTCTTCCGCGTCGACGCCGGCGCGCCGCAGCTCGGTGACCGGACCGGCGACACGATCGCTTTCCTTGTCACGGATGAAGCCGATGCCGTCGACCCGGGTGGGTGACTCGGCGAACGCCGCCACCACGGCAAGCGTCGGCGCGGTGTCGGAGATATCGCTCAGATCGACCTCGACCCCGCGACTCGCTCGCCCGGACACCTCGACATGGTCGGGGCCAAGGTCGACACGGCAACCCATCTCCCCGAGCACCTCGGCGAACGCAACATCGCCCTGGAGTGCATTTCGCCCGAGCCCGTCGATACGAACCCGACCTCCGGTGATCGCAGCTGCGGCCAGAAAGTACGACGCAGCAGAGGCATCCGGCTCCACGCGGTAGTCGGTGCCGACGTAGCCGCCGCCAACGCGCCACCGTCGATCACCGTCGTCGTCAACCTCTGCGCCGAACGAGCGCATGACTGCGCCGGTCATCTCGATGTAGGGCCGAGAAATCGGTTCGGTGGTGAGGGCCACCTGCATCGACGAGGCCCCACCGGCGAGCAGAAGGCCGGTGATGAATTGGCTCGACGTATCGCCCGGCAACGATGTCTCGGCCCCGTCGATCGGACCCGTGATGCGAGCCGGCAATCGATCGGGCTCGCCCAGTTCGGTGATCGTGACCCCCATCGACCGCAGAGCGGCGAACTGGTCTCCCATGGGGCGACCCCGCATCTGCGGGTGAGCGTCGACGACGACCGGCACCTCGCCGAGCGCGGCGAGCGGCACCGCAAAGCGGGCGGTCGTCCCCGACTGGTTGGCATCGACGTGCGCCTCGGTGCCCGGCAGGTGACCGCCACACCCGTCGACCTCGATGGTGGCGGTCACCTCATCGGCGCGGGTCGAGATGCCGAGGCCATCGAGCACGCCGAGCATCGCTCGCGTGTCGTCGGCGAAAAGCGCTCCACGCAGGACGCTGTGTCCCTCGGCCAGCGCAGCACACACCAGAGCACGATTGGTGATGCTCTTGGACCCCGGCAGAACGACATCGACGTCGGGCGGCGAAACCAACGGCTCGATCGGGAACGGATCCGGGAGCGTGCGCGGATCGATCATGCTTCGAGCGAACGAGACGACGGCCGGTAGCCAAGCGCCATCAGCCCACCCTGCAAGCGCTCGGTCATCGCCGTCTCGACGACGAGCACGATGACACCCCGGGGACCTTCGGCTGAGTGAGCGATCTCGAGGTCGTAGATGTTGACGTCGAGATCGGCAGCCAGGGTGGCGATTGCAGCCACCTCACCCTTCCGGTCGAGCACCGGGATCCGCATCTCGCTCATCGCCTCGGTGCTCGGAATCGTGGTCGGCAGGTTACGACGAGCGACGCGAGCGCTTTCGAGTCGCTCAAGCAGGGCCGCACGATCCCGCTCGGACACGACGTTGCGGATCGCCGAGAGCTCCGAGATCAGCTCATCGAGAGCATCGACGATCGGATCGGCATTCTGCACACAGATGTCAGGCCAGATCGCCGGATGACCCGCCGCGATACGGGTCATGTCGCGGAAGCCACCCGCGGCGAGCCGCAGCAGGGCCCGCTCCTCGGTGGCTCGCCCGTCGGCCAGCCGCATCAGGGTGGCCGCCGTGAGATGGGGAACATGGGAGATGACGGCGACGAGCTGATCATGACGATCCGCAGGGATTGCGATCGGATTGGCCCCCATCGACTTCACGACATCGCGGATCGTCGCGAACACGGTGTCATCGGTGGTGGAGGTCGGGCACAGCACCCACATCGCGCCGCTGAACAGATGCGCAGCCGCACCGTCGAGACCGTCCTGCTCGCTGCCCGCCATCGGATGCCCGGCAACGAAGCGAGGATCCTCGATCGCCCCGGCGATCGCCGCCTTCACCGACCCGACATCGGTCACCGCGGCGACACCCGCATCGAGGAGGCGTTGTGCGAGTTCCGCGACACTGTCAGCCGGCGTGGCGACCACCCCGAGATCGGCGGCCGGCAGAGTGTCGAGCGAGCCGATCTCGTCGATGACACCGCGATCGACCGCATCGGCGAGGCGGCCTGCGTCGAGATCGACGCCGACGACGTGCCAGCCCTCGGCCCGCAGCGCAAGGCCCACGGATCCCCCGATAAGGCCCACACCGACGATCACGGCCTGTCTGGCGTCAGTCACGACAACGCAGGCTACCGGGGAGGCTCGGAGCCGGTGGCGGGTTTCTCGGATGCCGATGCAACCTCGAGCGACCGGACCTCGTCACGGGTCAGTTCCCGCCATTCCCCCGGTGCCAGGCGCGGATCGGTGATCGGCCCGATCCGAGTGCGTACAAGTCGCACGACCGGATGCCCGACCGCATCACACATTCGGCGAACCTGCCGGTTCCGTCCTTCGTGAATCGTGATGCGGAGCAGGTTCGGCTCCACCGCCGTGACGCGGGCACGAGCGGTCAGCCCGTCCTCGAGCTCGACGCCGTCACGCAACGTTCGCAGCGAGGCCCGCGAGGGTTCACCTTCGACGAGCGCGAGGTACTCCTTCTCGACACCGAAGCTCGGGTGGGTGAGGTGATGGGTGAGCTGACCATCGTTGGTCATGAGCAACAGGCCCTCCGTCTCGGCATCGAGACGCCCGACCGAGAACACCCGCGGCTGGTCGGGAACCGCGTCGACGACGGTGGGCCGGCCCTGCGGGTCGTCGGCGGTCGTGATGACCCCGGCCGGTTTGTTGAGCAGGTAGTACACGAGATCGGGCCTCACCCCGACAGGAGCACCGTCGACGGCGACGACCTGGCTCTCGACATCGACCCGCTTGCCGAGTTCGGCGACGACCCCGTCGACCGTCACCCGACCCTCAGCGATGATCTCCTCACAGACCCGCCGGCTGCCGAACCCGACCCGGGCCAGGATCTTCTGCAGCCGCTCCCCCTCCGGGTGCGGCTCGCGGTGGCTCACTCGTCCTCGCCACCGTGATCAGCGTCGGTCGACTCGTCGTGGCCACCGTCGAGTTCATCGTCGTCGGATCCGACGCGCAGGCCCCGCTCGAGCGCCTCGACCACGTCAGCCTCCGGGAAGAACTCGCCGAGCGGCGGGAGATCCTCGACCGAATCGATCCCGAGTCGCTCGAGGAACGTGGGTGTCGTGCCGTACAGCACGGCCTGGCCGGGACCCGGATCACGAGCAACCTCGTCGACATAGCCCCGCTGCTGCAGGGTACGCATCACGGCATCGACATTGACGCCACGGATCGAGGCGATCTGGTTCCGGCTCACCGGCTGCTTGTAGGCGATCACGGCAAGCGTCTCGAGCGCCGCCGCCGACAGCCGAGCCGACTGACCATCGAGAACGAAACGTTCGACGTAGGGCGCCTGTTCGGTGGCGGTCTGGAAGCGATAGCCCCCCGCCACGCGGGCGAGGATGAATCCTCGGCCGTCAGCGACGTACTCGGCCGCCAAGTTCTCGCAGATATCCTCGACCTCGTTGATCGGCGCGCCGACCAGCTTGGCCAGCAGCGCCGGGGGAAGCGGCTCCTCCGCCACCATCAAGATGGCTTCGAGCGCAGGTGCGACGTGGTCAGCCATATCAGCCCTCGTAGGTGTCGATAACGATGGCGTCGGCGCTCACGCCCTCACCACCCGTCCAGATCACGGTGATGTCGCCGAACGCCGAAGCCTGATCGAGTTCGACCACGCCCTGCTTGAACAGTTCGAGTACGGCAAGGAAACGCACAACGACCTCGATGCGGTCGACGAGGTCGGCGGTGAGCGCCCGGAAGGTCATCTGGCCGACGCCGGGCAGCTCCTTGACGAGCTCCTCGACCGCCTCGGCGACGGTGACCTTGATCGGAGTCACATGGGACAGGTCGACCCGGACGACCGGCTTGGGTGCCGTCGCCTTCAGGAAGGCGGCTCGAAGATCCTCCGGAGTGGTCTTCTCGAGGAGGTCGGGAGCCAACGAGAGGAAGTGTTCCTCAACCGGGCCGCACTGGCGCGGGTAGCTGCGGGCGGCGACGGCGGTCAACTGCCGCAGGATCAGCGCAGCGTCCTTGAAGGTCTTGCACTCGACCAGACGCGCCAGCAGGAGATCCCGCTCCTCCCACAGACCGAGTTCGTCGTCGAGATCGATCTCGTCGTCGTCGGGCAGGAGCCGGCGGGCCTTGAGCTCGACCAACGTGGCCGCGATCAGGAGAAACTCGGTGGCGACCTCGAGGTCGAGTTGCTCCATGCGATCCAGCTCGCCGAGGTACGCATTGACGATCTCGTTCAGGTTGATCTCGTAGAGATCGACCTGCTCGCGCAGGATCAGGTGCAACAACAGATCGAACGGACCGTCGAACACCGGCGTGTGGACCTCGTACGGCATCGCAGGGACCCTAGACGCCGCGCCCGGGGACGCGGCGTTGATCCGACGATCGCGTGACTTTTCCACAGGCGATCGTCTCGAGCCAGGACACCGCAAGCGTCATTGCGATCCATTTCGGCGGAGAGCATCCGCACGCCGCCGACCGCTCGTAATCGAATCGATGTCCACCGCCATCGTCTGGTTCCGCCGCGACCTCCGCCTCGATGACAATCCCGCCTGGGCTGCCGCCACCGAGGCCCACGACGAGATCGTTCCCGTGCTGGTGATCGAACCTGCGCTGCTCGACGCGGCGGGCCCCCACCGGCGCCGAGCGTTCCTCACCGCTGCGGAGGCCCTCGACCGGTCGATCACCGAGCTCGGCGGGCGACTCCATGTCCGCATCGGTGACCCGGTCCGCATCCTGCCCGCCCTCACCGAGGAGGCGGATGCGGCTGCGATGTACGCCAACGCCGACGTCTCGCGCTGGGCCCAACGCCGCGACACTGCGGTCGAATCCGCCCTCGGTATCTCGATCGAGTGGCACTGGGGGACCCTCGCCCACGCGCCGGGCACCGTCCTCACCAAGGCCGGAACGGTCTCGCGGGTCTTCACCCCCTTCTCGAAGCAGTGGTTCGCCGTGCCGATGCGCCCCGAGGCCGTCGCCCACGACATCGCCATCAGCAGCGACCCTGGCGATGGTGTGCCTGCAAGCGATGGCGCCGAGTCGGCTGTGCTGGCCGAGTTGCGAGTCGATGACTGGCAAGCCGACGTCGACGCCTACGACGGCACCCGCGACCTGCCGGCGGTCGACGGCACCAGCCGGCTCTCCACCGCCCTTCGCTTCGGCACCGTGTCCCCCCGATCACTTGCGGAGGCGTTCGGCACTCACTCCCCCGGCCGCCAGGGATTCGTCCGTCAGCTGGCCTGGCGCGACTGGTACGCCCACATCACCCATCAGTTCACCGACATCGATCGGCGGGCAATCCGTCCCGAGTACGACGGCATCGCGTGGCAGACCGGCCCAGCCGCCGATGAGGAGTTCACGGCGTGGGCCGAAGGTCGCACCGGCTTCCCGATCGTCGACGCCGGCATGCGCCAACTCGCCGAGTCGGGCTGGATGCACAACCGGGTCCGCATGATCACCGCTTCCTTCCTCGTGAAAGATCTTCTGATCGACTGGCGACGCGGCGAACGCCACTTCCGACATCTGCTCTCCGACGCTGAACCTTCCCAGAACGCCGGAAACTGGCAGTGGGTTGCCGGGACGGGACCTGACGCCGCGCCGTACTTCCGAATCTTCAATCCATGGAGCCAAAGCCGGAAGTTTGACGCGAGCGGCGACTACATCCGCCGTTGGGTGCCCGAACTCGCCGGACTCGACGCCACGACCATTCACGAACCTGCGGCTGCCGCCCCACTCGACCTCGCCGCCGCCGGTGTCGTCCTCGGCGACACCTACCCAGAGCCGATCGTCGACCATGCATTCGCCCGAGACCGCACCCTGGCCGCGTACAAGGCCGCACTCGGCAAGTAGCAAAACCACCCTCGCCGCAGCGGCGAGGCCGTACGCTGTCGGGCCATGACCCGCGTCTTCTCCGGCATCCAACCCACGGGCGAGCAGCACCTCGGCAACTTCCTCGGCGCCACCCGGAACTGGGCGAAAATGCAGCACGAGACCGATGCCTTCTTCTGTGTGGTCGATCTCCACGCGATCACCATTCGCCACGATGACCGAGCGGCAGTGCGAGATGGATCCGTCCGTCTCGCCCAGATGCTCATGGCCGTGGGCCTCGACCCCGAGGTCTGCACCCTGTTCGTGCAATCCCACGTTCGTGAGCACGCCGAACTCGGCTGGATCATGCAGTGCAACGTGTCGTACGGCGAACTCAGCCGCATGACCCAATTCAAGGACAAGAGCGGCCAGCACGACTTCATCTCCGCCGGCCTGTTCACCTACCCGGCGCTTCAGGCTGCCGACATCCTCCTGTACGACACCGATGAGGTGCCCGTCGGCGATGACCAGCGCCAGCACATCGAGATCACCCGAGACATCGCTGAGCGGTTCAATTCCCACTACGGCGAGACCTTCGTACTGCCCGAGGCGGTCATCCCCGCCGCCGGTGCCCGCGTCATGGACCTCCAACAGCCGACCTCGAAGATGTCGAAGTCACTCGACTCACCCAAGGGCACCGTTGGTCTCCTCGACGAGCCGAAGCAGATCGAGAAGAAGATCAAGAGTGCCGTCACCGACAATGATGGCACGGTCCGTTTCGATGTGGCCGAGAAGCCGGGTGTCTCCAACCTGCTGTCGATCCTCGGCGCCGCCACCGACCGTGATCCCGCATCCCTTGCCGACGAGTACGAGCAGTACGGCCCACTCAAGACGGACACGGCTGCCGCCGTCATCGAACTGCTCGAACCCGTGCAAGCCCGCTATCGCGAACTGGAAGCCGATCCCGCCGAAACCGCGCGCCTGCTGAAGCTCGGGGCCGACAAAGCCCGCGAGATCGCAGAAGGCACGATGGAACGGGTCCGTACCAACGTCGGGCTACTCACCGACTAAGCGGGCCGACGGCGCTCAGTCGTCGTCGACCTCGAACAGCACTCGGCCGATCGCCGGGTCGATCGTCCATGCCTCGGCGGGCGTGTGATGCTCCTTCGCCCAGGCGACCGTTAGCGGAGCGCTTCCCGCTGCGGCGAGCAGATCGGCCCCGATCTCGGGATGGTGCAGATATCGCCCGATCCGGCCGGCGTACCCGCGCCGAGCAATCCAGCGTTTGGCCGTGTCACGGCCGGCGACCCGTGCGACAACGGTGGCGACAACCCGTCCCCACGTGCCGAGGCCGGCATCGATCTTGCCGATGTCGTGCAACAAGGCAGCAGCCAACACGGCACGGGTGGCGTCGCCGCCGAGCCGACGCTCGACCTCGTTCGCGACCTGCACGGTGTGGCGACGGTCCGGCCCGTACTGGCGGGCCCAAAGGGCGTACTCGGCCTCGGACAGCACATCCTCGACCCACGCGCGGTCGGACTCAGGCGGCCCGCCGGGTCGGAGCGAGCCGATGAACCGGCGGGTCAGATGCCAGGTGCCGCCCATCAGCGACCCACCGCCCGAGGGTGCGCCGACCGGTAGATGCTCACGAGACGCTCGGACGTGACCTTGGTGTAGATCTGGGTCGTCGAGATCGAGGCGTGACCGAGCAACTCCTGGACGGTGCGAATGTCAGCGCCGTGATCGAGCATGTGGGTGGCGCACGAATGCCGGAGCACGTGCGGCGAAAGCTCGTCGGTGAGGCCGACAACCGCGCCGCGGTCGCGAATCACGCCATAGGCACCCTGCCGACTCAGCCGCCCGCCGCGCTGGTTGAGAAAGACCGCCTCGGCGTCACCGCGCCGGGCCCAACGATCGGGGGCCAGCTCAGCTCGCCCACCGACGTCGAACCAGCGTTCGAGTGCCGCCGCTGCCATCCGACCGAGCGGAACGATGCGTTCCTTCGACCCCTTGCCCATGAGCCGCACAAGGCCGTCGTGCAGGTCGACATCGCTGATCGACAACCCGACGACCTCGGAGATCCGGGCACCGGTGCCGTAGAGCGTCTCCAACAACGCAGCATCTCGACGGCTGACGGCGTCGTCGCCTCCGACCGACTCGATCAGGCGGGTCACCTGGTCGAGCGTGAGCGCTTTCGGCAGGCCTTTCGGGATCGATGGGATCTCGATATCGGCCGCCGGATCGTCGGCGCGGATCTCGTCGGCGACAAGGAATCGGTGCAGGCCGCGCACGGCAACCAGCGTGCGAGTGACCGATGAGGGCGCCAACCCCTCCCCTTGCAGCACGTGCACGAACGCCAACACGTCCTCGTCGGTGGCCGTCAACGGATCCACTCCGCGACGGGTGAGGTGGGCTTGGTAGCGGACCAGATCGCGACCGTAGGCAGCCAGCGTGTTCGAGGAACGACCCCGCTCGACGGTGAGCCACAACACGAAGTCCTCGATCGCCGGGTGCCGCCGGGCCTCCGAGGCGACGAGATCGGTATCGACGTCGTCGGCGGGGCCCATCTCCCCATCTTCCCCTATCGGCCGAGTCGACGGGCGGCAGCCAGAATGCCGATCTGGGTCTTCGAGTCGGTGATCCGGCCATCGCTGGTCGCAGCGATCGCATCGTCGAGCGGCCACCGTTCGATCGTCATGTGAGCTTCCTCGGGACCGTCGTGCGCCGTCTCGACCGGCTCGAACGCCGTTGCGAGGAAGACGTGGACGTACTCGTCGCAGAAGCCCACGGAGTTGTGAAAGCCCGTGAGCAACTCGAGTCCGAGCGGACGCAACCCGACTTCCTCCTCGAGCTCTCGAGCAGCGGTGAACTCGGGCGCCTCGCCGGCCACGTCACGCTTGCCCGCCGGGATCTCGAGGAGATCGATGTGAAGCGCGGCCCGGTACTGGCGAACAAGAATCACCTCGTCGCCATCGATCGCCACGACGGCAACGGCACCAGGATGGTGGACGATGTCGCGAGTGATTCGATCGCCTTCCGGCGTCTCGAACTCGCCCTGGGCAACCGAGATCACGTACCCCTCGTGGAGCACGGTCTCGCCGATGAAGGTGAAGCCCGACTCGGAGGTCGAACCCGGTTCGATCACGACTCGGCCGTGGAGAGGTCGTCGTCCATCGAGGGCAATTGTGGATTTCGCCCCGCCGCCCGATCGAGCGCAGCACCCACGAACTCGCGGAACAGCGGCGCCGGGCGATCCGGGCGGCTCTTGAACTCCGGATGGGCCTGCGTGGCGATCCAGAAGGGATGGTCTTCGAGTTCGATGAACTCGACCAGCCGACCGTCCGGGGACTCGCCCGACAGCACGAGGTCGCTTTCCTCGAACCTGGTGCGATACCTCGGGTTGAATTCGTAGCGATGGCGGTGCCGCTCCGACACGACCTCTTCGCCGTAGGCCTCCGCCACCCGGCTACCCGGCTTGAGCTGGGCGACGTAGGCGCCGAGACGCATCGTGCCACCCATGTCGGTGACATCTCGCTGGCTCTCCATCAGATCGATCACGGGATGAGGCGTGCGGATGTCGAACTCGGTGGAGTTCGCCCCCGTGAGCCCGAGGGCGTTGCGGGCGTACTCGATGGTCATCACCTGCATACCGAGGCACAGGCCGAGGCAGGGGATGTCGTGCTCACGGCTGTACGCCGCTGCAGCAACCTTGCCTTCGACACCGCGCTCGCCGAAGCCGCCGGGAATGACGATGCCGTCGAGATCGCGGAGGCGACCGGCAGCAAGGAGCCCCTCGACCTCTTCCGCTTGAATCCACTCGATCTCGATGTCGGCCCCGTGATGAATGCCGGCATGGTTGAGCGACTCGACGACCGACAGATAGGCGTCGGGAAGCGCGACGTACTTGCCGATCATGCCGATA
Organism: Acidimicrobiales bacterium; assembly: GCA_022425325.1. Classification (GTDB taxonomy): domain Bacteria; phylum Actinomycetota; class Acidimicrobiia; order Acidimicrobiales; family Aldehydirespiratoraceae; genus UBA11606. The sequence goes on from JAKMFW010000022.1 coordinate 68,932, forward strand.
CGGACCGGTGTCGTGGCCTCCTCGACGCGACGCACGAGCTCTGCCCAGGCAGTGAGATCGACGGGGGCATCACCGAGCCCCAAGATGTCGCAGACGTAGTCGTCGAGGCCCTCGTTATGCAGCACGAGCGGAATCTCGTAGAGACTCGACGCGTCGGCGGCATTGGTCACACCAGCGACCGGTACGTCGCAGAGATTGGAGATCTTGCGGCGGAGATCAGAACCGATCGGTTCCTCTGATCGACACACGATCGCATCGGGCTGAATACCCCGGCTGCGCAATTCGGTGACGGAGTGCTGGGTCGGCTTGGTCTTCATCTCGCCGGACGGACCGATGAACGGCACCAGCGTGACATGGACGTAGCAGACATTGTTGCGGCCGACGTCGAGTCGGAACTGACGGATCGCCTCGAGAAAGGGCAGAATCTCGATGTCGCCCACCGTGCCGCCGACCTCGGTGATGATGACGTCGACGTCGTCGCTCACGAGGCGGTTGATCCGGCGCTTGATCTCGTTGGTGATGTGGGGGATCACCTGCACCGTCTTGCCGAGATAGTCGCCACGACGCTCAGCAGCGATGACCGCGCTGTAGATCGAGCCGGTCGTCCCGTTGGAGTCCGTCGTGAGGTTCTCATCAATGAACCGCTCGTAGTGCCCGAGGTCGAGGTCGGTTTCACCGCCGTCGTCAGTGACGAACACCTCGCCGTGTTCGAAGGGGTTCATCGTTCCCGGATCGACATTCAGATATGGGTCGAGCTTCTGCATGGTGACGCGGAACCCGCGGGCCTTGAGGAGGCGCCCAAGCGATGATCCGGTGAGCCCCTTTCCGAGCCCACTCACCACGCCACCGGTCACGAAGATGTGCTTCGTCATCGGGATGGCACCCTAACCCCGAGGCGGAGCCGACGCGCGTTTGCCCACCAGGGAAATCTCACGATGAACGTCGGCGGACGGCACCGGCGGCCGCTCGCAGTTCGTCGGCGTGCTGACGGGCCGATGCCGAGTCCGGTGAACCCGACAGCATCCGGGACAGCTCGGTGACGCGAGCGTCGTCGTCGAGCACGGTGGCCTCACTGACGGTCCGACCCTCGACGTCGCGTTTCGTGATGGCGACGTGCTGATCGGCGAACGCGGCGACTTGGGCGAGATGGGTGACCACGAGGACCTGGTGGGTTACCGCAAGGTCGGCCAGCGACCCGCCGACCGTGTTGGCGACGTCGCCACCGATACCGGCATCGACCTCGTCGAAAACGAGGGTTGGTGGGCCGGCACTGAGCACGAGGCGGAGCGCCAGCATGGTGCGAGCGAGCTCACCCCCGGAGGCGACGCGTGTGAGCGGTTGCGGATCGTGACCGGCGTTCGCGGCGAGCCGGAACGCCACCTCGTCGCCTGCTTCGCCCGCGACCGACACCTCCAACCGTGCGCCGGCCATCGCCAGACCGACCAGGTGCTCCTCGACCGCGGCCGCCAGACGAGGAGCCGCTTCGGTGCGGTCGGCCAGAACCTCGGCGCGGAGTCGGGTGAGATCGGCGAGGAGCGCCGAACGCTGCTCGTCGAGCGCGGCAGCCCGCTCGTCGAAGCTCACGAGCTCGGAGAGTCGTTCCGACGACTCCGCCTGGAACGCGAGCACATCGTCGAGTGACTCGCCGTATTTCCGGCGAAGCTCGCGCAGCATCGCCCGACGCTCTCGGAGCTGCTCGAGACGGGCGGGGTCATCGTCGATCGACTCCGCACGAGAACGGGCTTCGCTCGCGACGTCGGCAAGTTCGGCACTCAGCCCCTGGAGCCGGCTGGCGAGATCGGTGAAGGGCGAACGGCCGTCGAGCGCAGCAAGCGCGGAAGAAATGGCCTCGGCGGCTGCACCGTCGGCGTCGAGCAGCGCAACGGTGGTGCCCGCAGCGTCTCGATGGGCGGACGCATCGGCAAGGAGGCTCTCTTCGTCGTCGAGGCGTCGATCCTCGTTGGGATCCTCGATGCCCGCCGTGTCGATCTCGGCGACCTGGTGACGAAGAAGGTCAATCTCTCGGGCCCGGGCTCGTTCGTCGCCGCCCAATTCGGCCAACGACGACTCGACCGCTCGCAACTCGTCGAGGACCGATGCCAACGGAGCGGTATCGATCCCACCGAAGCGGTCGAGCGCACTGCGCTGCACGGCGGTCTTCAGCAGCGATTGATGCGCATGCTGGCCATGCAGGTCGATCAGGTCGACACCCTGCTCGGCGAGAGCACTCACCGTCGCAAGGTGCCCGTTGACGTACACGCGACTGCGTCCCTCACGCGAGATGACCCTTCGGACGACCAGTTCGTCGTCGCCGAACTCGAATCGGCCTTGGATCTCGGCTTCGGTCGCACCCGGACGCACGAGCGACGCGTCGGCCCGACCACCGGTGAGGAGGTCGATCGCGCCGACGATGAGGGTTTTGCCTGCGCCGGTTTCGCCGGTGACGACCGTCATCCCGCCGTCGAGCACGAGCGACAGTTCATCGATGACCCCGAGGTCACGAACCAACAGTTCGGTCAGCACACCACACCTCGGGAGCGGGCTCGAGCAAGATGATCAGCGGTCATTGAGTCCGAATTTCGCCTTGAGAACGTGGTGGAATCGACGGCTGCCGAAGGTCACCAACTGGGCCGAATGAGGGGCGGCGACACACCGGATGGTTGCGCCGTCGCCGACGGTTGCGATCCTACGGCCGTCCACTGACACGGTCGCCGGGCGGTGCCCATCGACGGTCAACTCGACCGGGCTCGAGGGCTCGAGGACCAGCGACCGGTCGAAGAGCATGTGGGGCGACACCGGCGTCACGAGCATGGAGCGGTGGGTGGGGGCGATGATCGGCCCCCGAACCGAGAAGGCGTAGGCCGTGGACCCGGTCGGGGTGGCGATGATCATCCCGTCGACCGCGTAGGTCGTGAAGAACTCCCCGTCGATATCGACCCGAAGCCGGATCGTGTTGACGTCGGCAGATCGCTCGACGACTGCCTCATTCAGCGCCACCAGTTCGATGGGAGCGCTTCCATCGCCGGGGTCGACGGTGATTGCGAGCAGCATGCGTTCCTCGACGGCTCGCTCGCCCGCCAGGAAGCGGGCGACAGCGTCGGCGGCCTCCGCCGGCTCGACCTCGGTCAGATAGCCGAGCTGCCCGTGGTCGACCCCCATGATCGGCGTGCCACCAGAACCGACGAGCTCGATCGCCCGCAGCATCGATCCATCACCACCGAGCGCAACGACGAGGTCGAGACCATCGGCGAAATCGGCGCCGTCGCGGATCTCGACACCGTCGAGGCCCGCGGTCTCGGCATCCTCATGAGGCGCCCGCACCGCATGACCGTCGGCGATCAATCCGTCAGCGAGCTCCCGGGCCTGCGCGCTCGCCGACGCTCTCCCGAGGTGCACGATCATCCCGACGACCGCCATCAGCGCCCCTCCCCTGCCGCAACGGCCACATCGCGCCACTGTTCCCACGACACCGGGTCGACATCGGGTGCACCGGCACGGGCATGGACGAGGAACTCGACGTTGCCGTCGCCTCCGGTGATCGGCGAAACCATGACCCCCATGATGGCCGCTCCGGCGGCCGAGAGCGCGGTCGTTGCGTCGTCGAGCGTGCGACGCCACACCTCGGGATCGCGGATCACGCCCCGGGCCTTGTCGGCCTCGGCCTTCCCCGCCTCGAACTGAGGCTTCACCAGAATCACCAGATCGGCACCGTCTGCAGCGAAGGCGACGAGGTGAGGGGCGACGATGCGCAGCGAGATGAACGAGAGATCGGTGACGACGAGATCGCCAGGGCCGCCGAAATCGGCGGGGTCGGTGTGGCGGACATTGGTCTGCTCGTGGACGTCGACTCGATCGTCGGCTCGGATCTTCTCGTGGAGCTGATTACGTCCGACATCAATGGCGACGACACGGGTCGCCCCCCGCTGCAACACACAGTCGGAGAACCCACCCGTCGACGACCCGATGTCGATGACACGGCGTCCGGCCGGATCGATGCCGAAGTGGTCGAGCGCCGCATCGAGCTTCTCGCCACCTCGGCTCACGAACCGGGGGCCGTCGCCGGCGACCTCGACCGCCTCCCCCGGGTCGACCAGGCGGGTCGGCTTGGGCGCCGGAGCACCACCGACGGTGACCTTGCCGCGCTCGACGAGTTCCCGGGCCTGGGCTCGGCTCGCGGCGAGGCCGCGCCGGACGAGTTCGGCGTCAAGACGGCGCCGTGCGGCCATGTCAGTCCTCGAGGAGCCGGTCGACCAGCACCGCAAGGTCGGGGGCGGTGTGCACGGCCGGCGGATCGGTGGGAAGGTCGGCTTCGGTCGTGACACCGCTCAGTACAAGGGCAAAGTCGTATCCGACGACGTCGGCGAACAGCCCGTCGGTATCGGCGCGGTCACCCACCATGAGGCCGGACGGGCCGAGCTGTGCCCGCACGAGTTCGGCAATCGGATGGTGGGGTTTGCCGGCGATCTCCGGCTCGAGGCCGGTTGCCGTCGCCACTGCGGCGACGAGCGCACCGTTCCCGGGAACGAGTCGGTCGGCCATCGGAAAGGTCGAGTCGGTGTTGGTCGCGATGAAGCGGGCGCCGTCGGCGATGGCGTGCATGGCGCGGGTCATCATCTCGTAGTCGAACGCCTGCGTGATTCCCATGATCACGGCGTCGGCTGGCCCGTCGTGCACCACGGTGCAGCCTCGGGCCCGAAGCGCCTCGAAGACACCATCGGAGCCGATGGCCAGGACGCGATCGCCCGGGTCGACCATCGTCGTGGCTGCGACAGCTGCCGTGATGACATCAGACTCGGCGTCGGGGATTCCGTGCGACGCAAGCTTGTCGGCGACCTGAGCCGGCGTGCGCTGGGCCGAGTTGGTGACGAAGGCGATCGGGACCCCGGCGGCTCGGAGACGGGCGACCGCAGCCGGTGCGCCGGGAACCGTCTCGGTCCCGCGCCAGATGACGCCGTCGAGGTCGAGTGCCCAGCCGGTCAGCTCACGTCCCACGTGGGCAGACTACGCAGCAGGCCGTGCAGATCCCCCGGACCCTTGGTGTCCTGCGCCGCAGCGATCTGAGACGACACGGACTCGCCGTACTCACGGCGCTGCACCGAGCGGAGCACGCCAACCGGGGTGGGCGACTCACGGTCGTCGGCGAGCCGGCTGATGGCAAACGCAACGGACGGATCGGGGGCGGTCTCGTCGTGCACGTGCAGCGCATCAATACCGACCTCGGCGACATCGACGATCTTCGCCGTGCCGTCGACGATCATCACACCCCGCTCGCCATCCACGCCGAAGCGAACCGGCTCACCATGCGTGAGGTTGATGAGCATGGCGTCACGGGCGTCTTTCTTGGTGATCGCGTTGAACGCACCGTCGTTGAAGACGTTGCAGTTCTGGAACACCTCGACGATCGCACTGCCCTGGTGGTCGTGGGCTCGACGGAACATCTCCTGCATGTGACCGCGATCCATGTCGTGTGTGCGGGCGACAAAGGTCGCCTCGGCACCGAGCGCCACCGAGATGGGGTTGAACGGCTGATCGATCGAGCCCATCGGCGTGGACTTGGTGACCTTGCCGACCTCGCTCGTCGGCGAGTACTGGCCTTTGGTCAGGCCGTAGATCTGGTTGTTGAACAACAAGATCGTCAGGTTGATGTTGCGGCGAAGCGCATGGATCAGATGGTTGCCACCGATCGACAACATGTCGCCGTCGCCGCCGACGACCCACACGTCGAGATCCGGGCGGGCCATGGCGAGGCCGGTGGCGATCGCCGGCGAGCGGCCGTGGATCGAGTGCATCCCGTAGGTGTTCATGTAGTACGGGAAGCGGGCAGCGCAGCCGATGCCGGAGATGAACACGGTGTCCTCTCGACGGACCTCGAGTTCGGGCATCAGCAACTGCATGGCGGTGAGGATCGAGTAATCCCCGCAGCCGGGGCACCAGCGAACCTCTTGGTCGCTCGACCAGTCCTTCTTGGTGGTGACCGGAACGGCGCTCATCGGGCGACCTCCTGGATCTTGGTGACGAGTTCGGCGGCGGTGAAGGGCTGACCCGACACCTTCGAGATGGCCTTGGCATCGACGAGAAACTCTGCTCGGAGCAGCTTCGTGAGCTGTCCGAGGTTCATTTCCGGCACGACGACGTGGTCGAACCTCTGCAGGAGTTCGCCCAGGTTCGGGGCGAACGGGTAGAGGTGGCGCAGATGCACGCTGGCGACCTTGGTGCCCCCGCTCCGGAGGCGGCCGACGGCACTGGTGATCGCACCCCATGTCGAGCCCCATCCCACGACGAGGATGTCGGCATCGTCATCACCCATCACCTCGAGTGGCGGGAGCTTGTCGGCGATCTTGAGGATGCGCTCTTCACGAAGACGGACCATGAACTCGTGGTTCGCCGGGTCGTAGCTGATGTTGCCCGTGCCGTCCTGCTTTTCGATGCCGCCGATGCGATGCATCAGCGCCTCGGTGCCCGGGATCGCCCACGGACGGGCGAGATCGTCGTTGCGGACATAGGGCCAGTAGACCTCGCGCCCCTCGCTGTCGACACCGTTGAGTTCGCTTGCGAACTCGATGTCGATCGACGGAAGGGAGTCGATGTCGGGCAGCTTCCACGGCTCGGTGCCGTTGGCGAGATATCCGTCGCTCAAGAGCATCACCGGGGTGCGGTACTCGAGCGCGATGCGGACGGCCTCGATCGCTGCATCGAAGCAGTCAGCGGGCGAACTCGCGGCGACGATCGGCATCGGCGCCTCCCCGTGGCGGCCGTACATCGCCATCATCAGATCGGCCGCCTCGGTTTTGGTGGGCAGACCGGTGGACGGGCCGCCGCGCTGGATGTCGATCACGACCAGCGGAAGCTCAAGGCTCACGGCGAGCCCGAGGGTTTCGCCCTTGAGCGCAACACCCGGGCCACTGGTGGTCGTGATGCCGATATGGCCGCCATAGCTCGCGCCGAGGGCGGAGCCGACGGCGGCGATCTCGTCTTCGGCCTGGAAGGTCCGGACGCCGAAGTTCTTGTGCTTCGACAACTCGTGAAGGATGTCGCTCGCCGGCGTGATCGGATACGAGCCGAGGAACAGCGGGAGGCCGGCCTGTTGGCTTGCGGCGATCAGACCCCAACTCAGGGCGGTGTTGCCGTTGATGTTCGTGTACGTGCCGGCCGGGAGTTGCGCAGGGCGAACCGTCATCCGGCTGGCGGAGAGCTCAGCGGTCTCGCCGAAGGCATTTCCTGCCCGGTACGCCGCTTCGTTCGCGGCGATCACGAGGTCGCGGCCCTTGAACTTCTCCTGGATCCACAACATGGTCGGCTCTTCGGGCCGGGAGTACAGCCACGACACGAGCCCCAGGGCGAAGAAGTTCTTGGACCGTTCCGCATCCCGCGGCTTCACGCCGAGGTCCTTGCAGGCCTCTTTGGTGAGCGAGGTCATCGGCGCCGTGATCACGGTGTAACCGTCAAGGGTGTTGTCCTCGAGCGGATTGTGCTCGTACCCGGCCTTGGCCAGGTTGCGCTCTTCGAAGGCGTCGGAGTTGATGATGACGGTGCCGCCACTCTCGAGCGTGTGGAGATCAGCCTTGAGTGCCGCAGGGTTCATTGCGACCAGCACGTTCGGAGCATCGCCCGGGGTGGTGATGTCGTGGTCGGAGATGTGGACCTGGAACGCTGAAACACCTGCGAGGGTGCCGGCTGGCGCCCGGATCTCGGCGGGAAACTCCGGGAGTGTCGCAAGGTCGTTTCCGAACAAGGCACTCGCCGAGGTGAACCGGTCACCGGTGAGCTGCATACCGTCGCCGGAGTCACCGGCGAAACGGATGATGATTCGTTCGACTTCGCGGACCTCGTCGGCCCGGTCGACAGTGTCGGTCACGTGAGCCCCTTCACGCAGGTAGGTGGTTCGCTGAACCTAACGCGCCTCACCGCCGAACGGGGAACCCACCGCGCAATCTCGCTGCAGGTGGGATCCGAACGGCGCCGACAACGCCGCGCTGGATGATCTCGGCGCTGCTGGTGAGCAGCCCGGCAAGCCGCCTGGAGTCCGGTTTGAGCACCGTGGAAGCGACGACCTCGGTGCGACTCGCCGCACCGCCGGCGGCCCGGAAGAACCGGCGACGGACGTGCCCGATCGCGACGACGGCATCGCCGGTTGCGACGGCGGGAGGACGGCGTGGCCTGAGCCAGACAACCGGAACACTCACCACCCCGTCGGCGAGTTCGGTGGTGACCTCGTAGCTGATCAGTTCGTCGCCGGAGGGCAGGAGCCGATGCCTGGGCTCGCTGGAGAGTGTGCCGTGGAGGACGGTGATGTTCATGACGCTTCCTTCGTCTCGGCCCGCGCCGACCTTGGCGGGGCGCCGTGATGGAGGAAGTCGTGACGACCCTACGGCTGGGGTGTGACGCTCAGCTGAGCGCCTTCACCCGCTGTTGCACGTCGGCCAGGTCAGGGGCGTGCCCGGCGACCCACGAGAACAGTTCGCGAGCACGAGGGGCTCGGCCGGCACGGTCGTACAGATCAGCCAGCGCATAGGCGCGGCGGAGGTGGTGCCCCATCGGACGTTTGGGCGGCTTCCAGTTCTGCTCCAGCAGCCGAATGGCGCTGGTGAGATCACCCTGGTCGGCTTTCGCCCCGGCGACGACGATGCGACCTTCGACGACGAGTTCAGCGCTCGGCGATGCCTCGCCCAACTCGGCCCAGAGCACGTCCACGTCGGCCCAGTTGCCGAGCGCCCGATGCGCATCGGCGAGGACGGGATGCTGCTCGGTTGATCCGGCGAACTCCCGGAACGACTCGAGATGCTCGATCGCCTCCTTCCACTTGCCGAGCCGGTACAGGGTCAGACCCATCAGTTCCCGTCCCTCGGGAAGCTCTGGCGCTTCCTTCACGACTGGCCCAAGCGCCGTGCGGGCGTCGGCGAAGCGCTCGGCTTCGAAGGCCTTTGCCCCTTCATGGAGACGCCGGACAAGTGTCTTCGAGCGGGGCTCGCCGACCAGTTTCTTGAGCGCGACGGCCGGATCCTTCACCGGATGCGGGCGACCGGGGAGCCGGCGTCGATCACGGGCTGGAGCACCCTTGCGGCCGCGTGAGACCGCCCGGCTGGCCTGCCGTTGGAGATCCGAGGCCGCTGGGAGATCACGCTCGCGTTGCGGCCGCGTGGGCTTCTCCGGGGTCTCGGCCGCCCGCTCAGCCTCGCGACGGGCCCGCTCGGCCTTGCGCTGCTTGTATTCCTCGCGCTGGGCGATGGTCTCGGGATCCTCGTACTCCATATTCCCGGCACCGCGGCGGGCGATGCGGCCCCACTGCCGCGGGCCGGCGAGATCACGATCCGGTCGGCGCTCGCCGCGGCTGCCGCGCTCGTCGCGATCGTTTCGTCGGGTGCCACCGCGCTGAGGGCGCCGATCATCGTCGCGCCGAGGGCCCGTGCTGCGTCCTTGGCCTTGCGAACGGCCGGGCTTGCCACCTTGACTGCGGCCTTTGGGGGCGCCGCCACGACCCGGCGTGTTGCCGGGCCGCGATGCGCGGCGGTCGTTCGGCTTCTGGTTGCCTCGGCGTGGGCGCGATCCGTCGTTGGACACGGCTGCCAACCCTACCGGCGGCGGCCGCATCATCACCGGATTCGTCATGCCTGATCGAACCGGGCCGAAAACGAACTGAACCCCGCCAATGGCGGGGTTCAGTGTGAGAAATCCGGCGGCGTCCTACTCTCCCAGGGACACTCGTCCCAAGTACCATCGGCGCTGGAGGGCTTGACTTCCGTGTTCGGAATGGGAACGGGTATGACCCCTCCGCTATCGCCACCGAAACCTTGTTGTCGCTGCCGTGACGGCAGACGCTCGGCCGGCCGAGACGGCGGACCGAGGACGAGAAGCGAGCTTCTCGAGAACTCCATAGCGAGCACGAACACCCGGATCGAAACCGATCGAATGAATGGTGAAACCAAGCCCTCGGCCGATTAGTACCGGTCAGCTGAACACATTGCTGTGCTTACACTTCCGGCCTATCAACGTGGTGGTCTTCCACGGGCCTTACCCGGTTAACCCGGTGAGAGATCTCATCTTCGAACAGGCTTCCCGCTTAGATGCTTTCAGCGGTTATCCCTACCGTAGGTCGCTAACCAGCCATGCTCCTGGCGGAACAACTGGCACACGAGAGCTACGTCCATCCCGGTCCTCTCGTACTAGGGACA
>JAKMFW010000048.1 GCA_022425325.1 Acidimicrobiales bacterium
CGCCATCTTCGTTCCCGGGCCCACCGCCCGTCCCGGCGTCCCCCACGGCCCGGGTGACGTCAATCGAGCTCCAGCCGTAGCCGGGACGGGCGGTGGGCCCGGGAACGAAGATGGCGACACTCGGCATCCGATGCCGGGTGTCGCCATCTCGTCGTTTTCGCCGTGCCGGGGGCACAGTCGCCCCGACGCCCTCGCTCATGGTGACGCCCGCTAGCGTTTTCCGCGGAGCTTTCCGTGTCTGATTCCCCCGCCTTTCGTCCGATCCGTCGCCCCGTCATCCTTGGCGTCGCCGGCCTGATGATGTTCGTGAGCGCCTGCGGAGGCGGCGACGACGTCGCCCGGCTCACCAATGAGCCGATACCGCTCGAAGACCTCCAGAACGACGACGCGATCGGATCCGATGTCGACATCGACTTCACGACCTTCGACGGATCCACATCGAACTTCGCCGCCTACGCCGGTACGCCACTGGTCGTGAATTTCTTCTCTCGCACCTGTGCGCCATGCGTGACGGAAATGCCGGAGTTCGAGGCGGTCTTCCAGGCGTTCGATGGTGCCGTCGCCTTTGTCGGGATCTCCACCGACGCCCGCTTCGACGACGCCGAACTGATCGTCGAGCAAACCGGCGTCACCTACGACCTCGGCTGGGACCCGAACGCCGACGTGTTCGAACGGTTCGGCGGCTTCGCCATGCCGACCACCGTGTTCGTCGACGCCGCAGGAGTGGTTCGTGAGACCTGGTCGGGTGTGCTCACCGCCACCGAGTTGACCGCCAAAATCGAGGACCTCGCCTGATGAGCATCGAAGCGCTGGCGTTCCCGTTCAGTGTCGGCATGTTGGCGGCGTTCAACCCTTGCGGATTCGCGATGTTGCCCACCTATATCGGCTACTTCATCGGCACCGGCGAGACCGAACAGCCCACGAGGGTGCGGGCGATCACCCGTGGCCTGTGGGTCGGTTCGATGCTGACACTGGGCTTCGTTGCGGTCTTCGGTGGGCTCGGGATTCTGATCTCGTTGTTCCTGAGCCAGGGCACGGTGGTCGAGTACCTCGGCTACGTCACGGTTGCGCTCGGTGTTGCACTTATCTCGATGGGGATCGCCATGTTCACCGGCAGGCAGATCATGGTGAACATCCCGAAGCTGAACAAGGGCGCGGACAGTCGCGAGAGCAGCTCGATGTTCCTCTTCGGCGTCTCGTATGCCGTCGTCTCGCTGAGCTGCACGATCGGCTTGTTCATCTCGGCCGTATCGAACGCCTTCACGACCGACGGCTTCGTTCAGGGAGTCGGAAGCTTCCTCGCCTACAGCCTCGGTATGGGCACCATCATTCTCTTCCTCACCGTGAGCCTCGCCCGGGCGAAGAACAATGTCGCCACCAACATGCGGCGGCTCCTGCCGTTCATGGGCACGGTCTCCGGCATCGTTCTCGTCATCGCCGGCATCTACCTGATCGACTACGGCGTCTGGGAGATCCGAATCCAAGAAGATCTCGGGGCTCCAAATCTGCTGGTCGACCAGTTCGAGACCTTCCAGGCCGCGGTTTCCAACTGGATCGTCGACGCCACCCCAGAACGCATCGGCGTGCTCACCGTCGTGCTGATCGCCGGGCTGTACCTCCTGGCCTGGTTCGAGGACAACCCTGGCGATCGACTTCGACAAGGGTCGCTCGCCGTCGTATGGGGGGCGGTCGTACTCTTCCTCGAGGCCTTCAACAGCTTCGACTTCCTGATCGCCCCGATCGGACGCTTCGTGGCGAACTGGCCGTTCCGCATCGGCAACTGGTTCACCGATCCGCTCCGCGGCGGCGTCCCTCTCGAGGTGTTTTTCGTGGCCGTGATCGCCCTGTGGGCATACCGCAAAGCCGACAACTACCGTCGCTCCCGTGCTGCGGTCACTGCTGGAGCGTCCTGAGGTCACCGAGATCTGCGAGCTGCGAGGCTCGTTTGGTCTCATGGCGTTCCACGGCGGAAACCTCGAACGCACCACCGACATCATCGCCGCCGAGGTCGCCGAGCGAACCGGATCGTCCTACTACGGCGTGATCCAGGCCGCTCCGTTCCGCCAGCACATTCCCAGCACCAAGTTTGACCCGACCGAGAGCGATGCGCTCGCCTCGTTCGTCGGGCACGTCGACACGGTCATCGCCGTGCACGGCTACGGCCGCGACGATCACTTCTGGGACGTACTGCTCGGCGGACGCAACCGAGAACTCGCGACACATCTGGCCGGTCACCTCCGCGCCGAGCTCGACGAGCGCTTCGGCGTGCTCGACGTCGTCGATGAGATCCCCGGTGGCCTTCGGGGTCAGCACGAACGCAATCCGGTGAACCTGCCGATCAACGCCGGTGTGCAGATGGAACTGCCCCCGACCATTCGGTGGAACAAGGAAGCGATGAACTGGAGCGACCACGAGGGCACGCCTCGGGCTCCCCAGGTCGATGCGTTGATCGAGACGTTGGTCGTCGCCGTCGAAACCTGGCAGGACTGATCAGGGCGACTGGCGCTCGATCACCCAGCCGTCGCCCTCGAGCCGGTAGCGGATGCGATCGTGAAGGCGGCTCGGCCGTCCCTGCCAGAACTCGATCTGGTGAGGACGAACGAGATACCCACCCCAGTGCGGTGGGCGCGGAACCTCGTCGGGGAACCGCGCCGAGAACTCGCGCACCGCAGCGTCGAGCGTCTCGCGGGACGGGATCACCGACGACTGATCGCTCGCCCAGGCCCCGAGCTGGCTGCCGCGCGGACGGCCCGCAAAGTACGCGTCCGACTCAGCCTCGGGGACGTGTTCGGCCGAACCGACGATGTGGACCTGACGCTCGAGGTCGTGCCAGACGAAGCTCATCGCGGCACGGTTGGTCGCGTCCAGCGCCCTGCCCTTCGTGGAAGTCCGATTTGTGTAGAAGACGAAGCCTCGATCGTCGATACCGCGCAGGAGCACGGCTCGGCTCGACGGCCAGCCGGAAGCGTCGACCGTGCTCACGACCACGACCCCGGGATCGCGGGGACCGGTGGCCGCCCACTCGTTGAACCAAGTCCGAAACTGCACGATCGGGTCCGGATCGACATCGGCAAGGTCGAGGCCCGCCTGCTCGTACTGGTGACGGATCGACTCCAGGTTCATGGCCAGACTCTACGGTGCAGTCATGGATCGAGTCGTACCCGCCGTCCTTGCCGGCGGTGCCGCCGGTGCAGCAGGTCGGTGGGCGATCGGTGAGTTCGGCTGGTCGTCCGCCACGACCCTGCTGGTGGTCAACACCATCGGCTGTTTCGCGCTGGGAATCGTCATTGCGGCCCTTCCCGAGCGCGAGCATCCGATCCGCTTGGCCTTGGGGGTCGGTGTGTGCGGTGGCCTCACGACCTTCTCGGGGCTCGCCGTCGACCTCGCCGTGCGACTCGACGCAGGCGATGTCGGCGAGGCAGTGGCGATGGGGGTGCTCAGCCTTGGGCTCGGCCTGGTCGCGTTTCTCGGTGGGCGGACGGTGCCGGCGTGATCGCTGTGCTGTTCGTCATCACCGCCGCAGCCGGCACGCTGCTTCGCTGGCAGGCGTCGATGTCCGTGCCCATCCGGGCGATCGCGACGTTTGCCGTGAACATCGGTGGTGCGTTCGCGCTTGGACTGCTCTCCACCGCCAGCGCCGACTCGCAGCTCATCGGTGGCGTGGCGGGCATCGGGGCGCTCACGACCTTTTCGACATTCGTGGCCGAACTCTTCGAGATCCACCAGATCGACCGGGGGTGGGCGTGGCGCTACGGGGCCGCAACCTTCGTGTTCGGCGTGGCCGCAGCCTGGATCGGATTGACGCTCGCCTAGCGGTTGGCCATCGCCAACATCGCCTCGAGCGACGTTGCACCGACGTTGGCACCACAGCTGACGGCGACGACACGAGTACCGGGGTTCGTGTCGGCGAACTGTGTGGCGGCCGCAAGCGCCACCCCGGCAGCCCCCTCGACCAGATGGTGATGATCGTCGATCATCGAGGCAACCGCCCGAGCGATCTCGAGTTCGCTGATGTCGACCCACCTGTCGACGAGCGCACGACAGATGTCGAACGTGATCGTGTCGTCCTCGAGCCCTCCGGCCGTGCCATCAGAGAACGTCGGCTCGAAGTGCGGGGTGATGATCTCGCCGGCATCGATCGACGCAGCCATCGCCCGATCGTTCGCCGCTGACGCACCGATCACGAGCGTCGAGGGCGACGATGCCTTGACCCATGTCGCGATACCGGAGATGAGTCCGCCACCGCCGACCGACACCACCACAGCATCGGGGGTCGCGCCGTCCTCGAGGATTTCTTTCCCGATCGTTCCCTGCCCGGCAATGATGCGCGGGTCGTTGTACGGGGAGACGTAGGTGATGCCTCGCTCCTCGGCAGCTCGTCGCGCCGCCATCTCGGCACGGCTGGTATCGGTGCCCTCCACGAGCACGATCTCCGCGCCAAGGCGACGGATCTGCGAGATCTTCGACGGAGCGGCGGCCTCCGGAAGATAGATCGTGCACGCAAAGCCCCGGCTGGCCGCTGCGGTAGCGACACCAATGCCGTGGTTGCCTGACGACGCAGTGATCACCCCTTCAACCGCAAGGTCGGGGGACAACGAGTGCACCACATTGGCCGAACCTCGAACCTTGAAACTGCCCGTTCGCTGCAGGTGCTCGCACTTGATGGCGATGTCGGCCCCGTGCCGCTCCGACAGCGGGTCCGAGGTCAGCAGTGGGGTGCGCAGGACATGCGGCTCGATGCGGTTCGCCGCCTCGTCGATGGTCGTGGGATCGATCACGATGTTCCTCCGGTCATCACAAGTTGGGCCATGGCGGCGTCCTGGATGCCGAGACCACAATGATCAGAGACGCTGATCTGTTTGTCCGAGGCGCGGCCCGGCGAACGGCCGGTCAGGACATCGCCGAGATTCACCGCCCGTTCGGCAGCCTCGGCGAGATGGGCGAGCTCGCCGACACGACCCGCGATCGACACATCGTCGGCAACGAGCAGGTCGGCGCCGAGCAGCACATCATCGGCCAGCTCTCGTTTGCCCAGGAGGTCGGATCCCATAGCGATGACGTGGGTGCCGGGCGAGAGCATCTCGAACGTGACCAAGGGTTCACGGCTCGGTGTACAGCAGATCACGATGTCCGCGCCGCGCACCGCCTCGACAACCGTGTCGGCAGCGACGGCGTCATGCTCTGCGGCAAACCTCTGTCGGGTCTCCGGACTGCGACTCCAGACGGTGACCGACTCGATGCCGAGGGCCTCGCGCAGCGCGGCAACCTGAAACGCAGCCTGAAAACCACCGCCGAGAATCGTCAGCGTGCGGGAGTCGGGCCGAGCGAGTGCCCGGGCACTCACCGCAGACGCTGCCGCAGTGCGGATCTCCGTGAGCCAGCCACCATCGTCGAGAATTGCAGCCGGCGCACCGGTGGCGGCGTCGAGGACCGCCGTGAAGCCGGAGTTGCCGCCTTCAGGGAACGCACCTGCGGCGGCCTTGAAGGCGAGATACGGCCCACCGAGATGGGCCCCTTTCACGTGGAGTTCGCCTCCGTTGGCGAGGTGCATGGCGAACTCGTCGGGTGCCACGACGTCACCGTCGGCCAGGGCGCAGAACGCATCGTGCACGGCACCTCGCGCAGCAGCGAGGCTCACCCGCGAGCGAACGGTGTCGGCATCCAGGACCTTCATCGGCCCAGTATGTCGCTCACGCCCGCTGCACCGCAGCCCAGAGACCCGACCCGGCACGACCGGCTGTCGCAGTCCATGAGCCCGGCAGTGCGTCGACAACCGCTTCTGGGCTCAGGTGGATCGGAGTCTCGTGCCCGAGCGTGTTGATCCAAAGCAGGCCACCGCCCGGGCGCAGGACCCGATCCACCTCCGCCGGGAAGAGCAACATGTTCACGAGGACGAGGAGATCAGCTGCGTCGTCGCGAAAGGGCAGCATCGAGGCATCGGCCTGCACCTTCGGAGCGAGGTCCGGCTGATGGTGCAGCATCGCCATCGACAGATCGAGAGCGACGACGTCGTCGAACCGCTCAATGAGATGCCCGGTGCCGAGGCCGGTGCCCGAGCCGAGCTCGATCACCCTGTCGCCTGCGAGCCCGCCACGATCGAGCGCGTCGAGGATCGAGGCCTCACGCTCCGGGGCCGCGCGACTCGACCACTCGGCGGCCATGCCGTCGAAGAGTTCTCGAACCTTCTCGCGACGCGAGAAATCCCACGCCGCATCGAAGGCGACCGTCTCGGTCACCTCACGCATCGGCGACACCGAGCCGAAGACAGGCAGGTCGGTGACCGTGCCCTCCGCATCGGGAAGCCAGGTCACCGATCCCGGCATCAGGCCGGAACCGGAATCTCGGTGACGCCACCCATGTACGGCCGCAGCGCTTCAGGAATCTTCACTGAGCCGTCGGGTTGCCGGTAGGTCTCGACGATGCCCGCCCAGACCCGCGGCACGGCGAGGCCCGACCCGTTCAGCGAGTGCACGAACTGGGTGCCCTTCTCGCCCTCAGGCCGGTACCGGATGTTGGCCCGCCGGGCCTGATAGTCGGTGCACCAGCTGACAGAACTGACCTCGAGCCAACGGTCGGCGCCCGGCGCAAACACCTCGATGTCGTAGGTACGAGCACCGGCGCCGCTGATGTCGCCGCACGCAAGGTCGAGCACGCGATGGGCGAGGCCGAGGTCACGGATCGCGTTCTCAGCCCGCTCGAGGATCTCCATGTGCATCGCCTGCGCCTGATCGGGCGTGCAGAACGCGTAGAGCTCGACCTTGTCAAACTCGTGGACGCGCAGCAGGCCCCGGGTGTCGCGGCCGGCCGACCCGGCCTCGCGGCGGTAGCAACTGGTGTGGGCCATGAGCCGCATCGGCAACTCGGACTCGTCGAGCACCTCGCCGGCGACCATCGACGTGAGCGGCACCTCGGCCGTGGGAATCGCCCAGAGGTCATCTCGTTCGAGGTGGTACGCGTCATCGCTGAACTTCGGAAGATGGCCGGTGCCGATCATCGTGTCGGTCTTCACGACCGTCGGCGGGCGAATCTGCTCGAAGGCGTCGCGATTGCGATCGAGCCCGTAATTGATAAGCGCGCTCAAGAGATGCGCACCGGCGCCCCGATACATGGCGAACATCGAACCAGACATCTTCACCGCGCGATCGACATCGAGAATGCCGAGTTGTTCACCGACCTCCCAATGGGGGACCTTCTGATGTTCGGCATAGCCATCCGGATCGTGGCCTTCGACGCGCACGACGATGTTGTCGTCTTCGGTAAGGCCGTCAGGGGCGTCCGGGGCCGGCATGTTCGCAATGTGGAGCAGCTGCTGGCGAAGGGCGGCCTGGAGTTCGTCGGCCTCGGCGGCCAGCGACTTCTCCCGCTCGCCGAGCGCCTTGCTCTCGTCTTGCAGCGCGCTCGCCTCATCGCCCTTGCCGTCGCGATGCAGCGCCCCGACCTCTTTCGACAGGGCATTGACCCGGCTCCGGATGTCGTCGCGTTCGGTACCGACCGCCCGAACACTGGCATCGAGTTCGACCGCACGATCGATCCCCGAGGTGTCATCGCCTCGGCGAGCGATCGCCGCTTTCACGGCGTCCGGGTCGGTGCGCAGCAGCTTGATGTCGAGCATGGTCAGACGGTATCGCCCGCAGGACCCGGCAGCGCTTGTTTCACCGGGGTCCGGGCCCGCCGAGCCGACTCGGCGTCTGCCTGCGAATCGACATCGACAAGAATTTCGCAATGGCCCGCGACAAGGGTTGCGCAGCCAAACCACTACGGAGGAACACCATGCTCATCACCCAGATCACCACGTGGGAAGGAACCCCGGCCGCCATCGAGGCGGTCGTGGCCGGATCTCGGGAGGCGGCTCCGATCCATGAGGGACTTGGAGCGAAAAACCCACGTCTCATGCGCTCGGTCTCGGGCGGCGACGTCCACCAGGTCGAGTACATGATCGACTTCGACTCGTTCGAAGCACAGGGCAAGTTCTCCGACGCCATCGTCGATGGTGAGTGGTGGACGGGCATGATGCAGGCCGTTGCAGCCGCCTATCCCGATCTCCGCAACGGTGGGACGCGCCTGACGTACAACGCCATCTGAGCGGCGGGTCGGTTCCTAACGAGGCTCGACGGGCGGCTCACCGGCGTCGGCGAACCGCTGCTCGACGTCGTCAAACGTGAGCCGCCGGTTATGACGGTCACGCCGGGCCTGCTCTTCGGCTCGTGCGTTGTTCGCAGCGAGACGGAAGAAGCGAACGGCGATGATCGTCCAGAGGTAGAAACCACCGATGACCTTCATGACCGCACCTGCGGCCTGCTGGTCTTCAACCGGCGAGATGCCCCACAGCGCATCGTCGGTCTCGTAGGCCTCGTAGACGACGCCCTCAGCAAAGGTCAGCCAACCGGCCGGCACCGTGGGAACAATCGACATGAGGAAGAGGTAGAGCATCTTCCCGGGCTCGCCCATCTGGAGTTCCTTGAGCGGGCCAACGACTGGGAACCACATGAGCAACGCCGACGCGAACACCAGCAGGTGAATCGTGTAATGGAACGGGCCGTTGTCCGACGACAGATTCACCACGGCGCCCCAGTGGGTAAGGATCTGTAGCGCGTTGAAGATGGTGCCTGCAACGATCGGCTTGGTGAGCACCCGCAGAATCCGCTGGGGCGTGCCGTCGTCAAGAACGACGAGGCGGGCCAGCCACGCCGGCATCGCCAACAGGAGCAATGGCGGAATGATGAAGCTGATCAGCAGGTGCTGCAGCATGTGAACGAAGTACAGGTGCTCCTCAGCGATGTCGTGCATCGGCCAGTCGGCGGCGAGCCACAACATGGCCACACCGACAATGAAGAACCGCTTCTGGCTGACCGTGGTGACCGGCTCCCCTGCCGGCACCGCGAGTGGTCCGATGTTTCGAACCGAATAGACCCCCAAGCCGATGATCGCAGCCACCAGCAACCACACTTCCGGGTGGAACTCGTAGTCCCACGCGCTCGCAGCGAGTAGGGAGGTCATGGCGTTATCCGAACACGTTGAACGCCAAGAGGGTCACGATGTACACCGCCGTGGCGAGGAGCACCCCGGCGAAGAAGGACTGCTGCAGAACCGGCTTGTCCTGCTTCAGGTGCATGAACACCCGGGCAACCAGCCAGCCCTTAAAGATCATCATCGTGAACAACGACGTGAGCAGGATCCAGCGAGTCTCGAAGAAGGTGAAGACCGACTCGAAGTAGGTCGCAACCTCGGCCGCGGTGACCACGGCAAGGATGATGGCGACCTTGACGTACTCCCAGTCGGAGGGGTGATGATCGTCGTGGGCCTCGTCGCGGGTCTCGACGGCCACTTCGGTGGTTTCGCTCATGTCGCTCACTCCGGCGGGATCAGGTAGATGACGGTGAAGATGAAGATCCAGACGAGATCGACGAAGTGCCAGTAGAGGCCGACGATCTCGACGGTCTCGCTGTTCTTGCCGGTCAGCTTGCCTTGGTTGGCAGCGACCCATAGCGACATCAGCATGATGATGCCGATGCTCACGTGGGCCCCGTGGAATCCGGTGAGGGTGTAGAAGGCTGACGCCGCCGGGTTGGTGGTGTAGCCGAGGCCCTCCTCGTAGAAGGCGGTGAACTCGTAGGCCTGGCCACCCATGAAGACGGCACCGAGCATGGCTGTGACAAGCAGCCACGCCTTGCCCCGGTCGAGGTCGTTGCGACCAAACGCCGAGAGGGCGAGCACCATCGTGAGCGAGCTCATGAGGAGCACGAACGACGAGACCGACGTGAACGGGATATCGAACAGATCGGTCGGCAGGACCTCACCATTGCCCCGCGTCTTGTAGATCAGGTAGGTCGAGATGAGCGCACCGAACAGCAGACACTCCGTCGACAAGAACAGCCACATCGCCAACTTGTTGTTGGAGATGCCCGTGTTCGTGGCGTGGGGATCGTGGGCGTCGTGATGGGTATCGGTGGCCGGGGCCGTTGCGGTCGCCATCAGCCCTCTCCCTCTGTGTGGTCGCCGGCGGCGCCGACCGTGGCGAGTTCGCCATCGGGGTCGTCACCGTCGTGGTGGTCGTCGTGGCCGTGGCCGTCGGCGTCCGGATCATCGACCGGCTCCAACACCCAGGCGTAGATGGCGCCGCCGGTGAGCAGGCCGCCCACCACACAGAGCCACAGGTTGAAGATGACGCCGTAGCCGATGAGCGGCAGGCCGATGGCCAGCACAAGTGGCCAGAACGACGGCGACGGGAGGTGCACGCCGACGGCGTCGCCCTTCTGCGCCGCGTCCTCTGCAGAGGAGATACGAACGACCGAGCCGTCGTCTTCGATGTTGTACTTGCGGAACCACCAGTCGTCCTGCGACTCGACAACCGGGATCTCGTCGAAGTTGTGTTCCGGAGTCGGCGACGGGATCGACCACTCGAGGCTGCGGGCATCCCACGGATCGGGACCGGGGGCCGGCAGGTTCGGAGCTTCCTTCTTGGACTTGTAGACGTTCCAGAGGAAGAACAGCACCGACGCACCGAGAATGTAGGAGCCGATCGTGGCGACGAGGTTCCAGAACTCGAAACCGAAGCCCGACGAATAGGTGTTGATGCGGCGGCTCATGCCCTGCAGGCCGAGCACGTGCATCGGGCCGAACGTCAGGTTGAAGCCGATGAGCATGGTCCAGAAGTGGATCTTGCCGCGGCGCTCGTCGAGGAGATGACCGAACACCTTCGGCCACCAGAAGTACACACCGGCGAACAGGCC
Organism: Acidimicrobiales bacterium; assembly: GCA_022425325.1. Taxonomy (GTDB): domain Bacteria; phylum Actinomycetota; class Acidimicrobiia; order Acidimicrobiales; family Aldehydirespiratoraceae; genus UBA11606. Next base: position 10,731 of record JAKMFW010000048.1, read on the forward strand.
GAGGACACCGCCGCCGAAGATCACATAGTGGAAGTGCGCAACGATGTAGTAGGTGTCGGTCTGCTGGGTGTCAGCCGGGGCGAGTGAGTGGGTGACACCCGACAGGCCGCCGATGGTGAACATCGTGACGGTGCCGACGGCGAACAGCATCGCCGTGGAGAAGTTGAGCTTGCCGCCCCACATCGTGGCGAGCCAGTTCAGGATCTTCACACCGGTTGGCACCGCGATGAACATCGTCGCCATCGAGAAGGCGAAGACCGAGATCGGACCGATGCCGGACACGAACATGTGGTGGGCCCACACGCCCCAGCCCATGAAACCGATCGCAATGCCGGAGAACACCATGAACGAGTACCCGAAAATGGGCTTCCGGCTAAACGCCGGGATCACCTCGGAGATGATGCCGAAACTCGGGAGGATGATGATGTACACCTCGGGGTGACCAAAGATCCAGAAGAGGTGCTGCCATAGCAACGGGTCGGCGCCTGCTTCAGGGTCGAAGAATTGCGAGTCGAACTGGCGGTCGAACAGCAGCAACAGAAGCGCCACGGTGATGACCGGCAGGGCGAAGGCCAACAAGAACTGCGTGACCAGGAGCATCCAGGTCAACACCGGCATGCGGAACAGACTCATGCCCGGAGCCCGCATGTTGAGACACGTCACCGCCAGGTTGACCGCCGACACCAACGAGGCGATACCGGTGATCAACAGGCCGATGACGTAGAAGTCGACACCGTTGGTCGGCGAGAAGGTGATGCCGCTGTTGGGTGAGTAGCAGAACCAACCACAGTCGGCGCCGCCGCCGCCGACGATCCACGACGTGTTCAGGAAAATCGCTCCGGAGAGCCAGACCCAGAACGAGAGCGCGTTCAGGCGAGGGAAGGCGACATCGCGGGCGCCGATCTGCAACGGGATCAGATAGTTGGCGAACGCTGCCGCAGACGGCATGACAAACAAGAAGATCATCGTGACGCCGTGCATCGTGAAGATCTGGTTGTAGACATCGGCGCTCAGGAAACCGCTCTCCGGGAAGGCCAGCTGGGTGCGGATAAGCAGCGCTTCAAGGCCACCGAGAAGGAAGAAGAACATCGCGGCAACGCCGTACATGATGCCGATCTTCTTGTGGTCGACCGTGCTGACCCAGTCCTTCCAACTGCCGTTGGCCTGGGGTCGGGTCAGGACGCCGAGCGGCCGCTCTGCGTGCTGCTCACCACTGGTGAGGGCAAGAGGTTCTTCGATGATCGCCATGGCTCACTCCACCTCCGTCGCCGCCAGGATCTCGGCCGACGGCTTCTGGCCGAGGGTTTCGAGATAGGCGACGAGATCGCTAATCGTTCGTTCGGACAGACCCAGATTGGGCATGCCTCGGGGCAATTCACCATCGGGAAGCCCGTTGGCGTAGTTCTCCTTCACGACTTCGGGGGCTCGCAGCCACTGCGAGATGTCGTCGCGGTTCCACTCGCCATCCTCGGTGTAGGTGTTGAGGATGCCGCCGGCGAAAGTCGTGCGGCTGGCGAAATGGGTGAGGTTCGGCGCGGCCTGCGAGACCACGGCAGCGGCGATGTCCTCATCGCCATTGAAACCCTCGACCAGGTGGCACGAGGAGCAGTTGGCGAGGAATGCCGTAGCGCCGCGCGAGACGGGATCGTCGGGATCCTCCGGCGGCGCACTCTGCGGAACCATCTGCTCATCGATCCAGTTCTGGAAGTCGGCATCGTCCATCGCAATGGTCTGCATCCGCATCTTCGCATGCGACAGGCCACAGAACTCGGTGCACTGACCGAAGTAGACGCCAGGCTCATCGGCGGAGATCTCCCACGGAGCAAAGAAGCCCGGGCGGGCGTCGCGCTTGCCGTTGAGCGCTGGGATCCAGAACGAGTGGATTACGTCACGGGACGTGACGAGCAGCTCGACCTCTTGACCGGTCGGGATCACCATCTGTCCGGCCGTCACGATGTCGGCCGGCGGAAGGTTGCGGGGATCGTCGAGGAAGTCGGCATCGACGTCCTCGGTGAAGTAGTAGCGGAACTCCCACCACCACTGCTGGCCGACCACGACGATCTTCGGCTCCCAACTGGTCGAGTCGCCCTCGACCTCGACCTCATAGGCGTTGGCCTCGGTCTCGTTGAGGGAGAAGTGCGCCACGGTGGTGAGCACGGCCACGACGACCATGATGATCGCCGGGACGATGGTCCAGCCGATCTCCAGGGTGTTGTTGTGCGAAATCTGCTCAGGGAATTCGTCGTCGCCGTCGTAGCTCTTCACCCGCTGCTTCTTCGCCATGTAGACCACGGCGCCAAGCACGAGGACGCCGATCACCCCGGCGATGACCAGCACCCGGTCGAGCAAGGTGTCGATGTCGCGGGCGTTGTCGCTCTGCGGCTGCAGCGTGTCGAGTTCGGCGTCGCCGGCGCAGCCGGCTGTGATCAGGCCGATCAGGGCAACAGCGCCCAAAAGGCGCGTGCGGGAATCACTCACTGGCTTCTCCCTCTTCCGAATGGTCTTCACCGTGCTCCTCACCATGGTCGTCACCGTGATGTTCAAAGTCGCGCTGACCGTCGACTGCGGTGACGATGCCACCGGCGATGACGGCGACGCCGACCGCAAGCACGAGGCCTGCGATGACGTTCTTGTTCATCTTGGGCCGGGCCGCATAGAGGATGCCCAGTCCGAAGATGATGACTGCGATCAAACCGGCCCAGACGACAGCGCCGAGCTTGGTTGCGTTCAGGAAGATCCGGCTGGCGGCGAGCGCCATGACTGCGACGCCGAGGGCGCCGGCGACGGGGATCTCGAAGGGTGCCATGATGCGATCGCGCAGGGCCTTGTTGGCCTCGGCGTCGCCGGTGGCGCGATCGGCCCAGGCGTCCATGGTCCACTCGATCGCAACGAGGGAGCAGATCACCAGGCCGAGGACGAAGACGGCCGAGCCGAGCACGAGACCGAGCACCATCGCAGCGCCACCGAAGGCACCGATGACGGGCCAGAAGCTGCCCGTGACGGGCGTGGTCGGCGCAATGGCCTCGACGCCCATGTAGTGGGACTGGGCGGCCGGGTCGGCGTCGCGGAAGGCGACGATGATGCCCGCAAAGCAGGCGGACGCAAAGGCGCCACCGATGAGGACCAGGTAGCCGACATGGTCGCCCACGCCGCCCTTCCAGCCGAGCGTGACCGGACCGACGTGCTCACCGCCAGTCGAGTACCCGTAGGCGACTGCGCCGATGGTGAGGGCGATGGTGAGTCCGAAGAAGAACTTGAAGCCCGTGGTGAACATCTGATCCCTACTTGGTGACGAAGATGGCGATCCAGGTGACCCAGTACATGACGGAGACCGCATGCCAGAACATGGCAGCAGCGGCGACGCCGTCGTCCTGGGAAGGACCGAACTGACCGAACAGTGCCCGCATCGTGGTGAGGGCGAGGAAGACGACCGCACCGATCAAGAAGACGATGTAGGTGCCGGTCATGACAAAGAACAGGAACTGGCCTTGGGTGCCGGCCAGCGCGAACCCGGTGTCGTTGATGATGAACCAAAGCTGGTTGAACACCGCCGCCCCGAACATGCCGGTGAGCGCAAGTGCGATGTAGGCGTTGGGGCGGTCGTCGTTGCGGATTGCCTGCACAGCCCACTGGACCGTGAAGGCGGCGAGCACGAGGGTCCAGAAGATCCAGCCCGACGGGCCGAGTTCGATGACACCCTCCGGGAACCATTCCTCTCCGGCGTCACGGGCGTCGGCCCGCTCGCTGACATAGACGGCGAGCACGCCGAAGTAGGTCATGAGGGCGGCGCCGCTGGCGAACATGGTGCCGACGAGCACCGTGCGGGGCCGGCGGATTGCGGGAGCGGCGAGCTGGGTGGTGGTGGCGGTCATCAGGACTCCCCTCCCTCGTCGCCGGGCGTCTCGTCAAGCAGCGGTGCCTCCGAGCGGACTCGGGCGGGCGGCTCGGCGAAGTTGCCGGCGGGCGGCGGCGTGGCGGTGGCCCACTCGAGGGTGTGGCCGCCCCACGGGTCGTCGTCGGCCTCGCCCGGCTTGACGTAGGCCAGGGCGATCGCACCGAGTGCGCCGAGGACGCCGAGCAGCACGACGATCGAGCCGACCATCGACAGGACGATCATGGCGTCGCCGAGGCTGTCGTCAGCAGACGCCAGCAGCACGTCGGGGGTGTCGACGAACCCGGCGATCATGTCGGTGGCACCGAGCAGGACACCACCGAGCAAGAGAACGGTCATGGCGCCAAGCCCCTGGATCCCGGAGAAGAGGCGACCGTCGGTCTTCGGGGCCCAGAACCACCAGCCGCCGAGCGCTCCGAGAATGGCGGCGACCGCAACGAGGTTGAGCACACCGGTATCGGCGGTGGTGCCGATGAGGTCGAGTGGGTCGATGACGCGCAGCGCGCCAGCGGCGGTGGCGGCCAAGAAGAGCAGCATTGAGCCGAGCGCACCGACCATGTGGGCGGGCGGAATGCCAACCGGCGCTTCGCCGGCGACGAGCGTGGCGCCGTTGCCGCCGAGCGAGGCGAGCACGGGAACGAGGGCAGCAACACCGAAGGCGATGTACACCAGCGTGTCGCGCTCATCGCCGAAGAACGGCTGCGACCAGCCGCCGATGGCGAGCAGGCCGGCAAGGCCGATGAGGATCATCATCGCCTCGTGGCTGACCTGGCGGCCCTTGGCGACGACCGGGATGATCGAGCCGGCGACACCGAGAACAGGAACGGCGGCGGCGTACACGGCGGGCTGGTCGAGAATCCATGCCAGCTGGGCGTACACGTCGAAGCTGGGGTTGGGTGCGCCGACGAAGAGGCCGGCGCCGCCGGAGAGGTCGATGTAGAGGATCGCGATGTTGGCGATGGCGACCGGGAGGGTGAGGACCCAGACACTGCCGGCGACGAGCATCGACCAGGCGAACAGCGGGACCTTGGTGAGACCCATGCCCGAGGTGCGCAACGACACCACGGTGGTGGCGACACAGATGGTGCCGAGGATGATCGACACCATCACCATGCCGGTGCCGAGGAGGGTGAGTCGGATGGCGTCGGCTTCGTCGCCCGAAACGCCGTCGAGCGCACCCCAGCCACCACCGGAGAGAACCGAGATGACGGTGATCAGCGAGCCGAGCACATAGCCCCACGCCGCAGCGAGCGCCGCTCGGGGGAAGGCGATGTTGGTGCTGCCGACCTGCATCGGGGTGATGACGGTGGCGAGACCGACGAACAGCGGGATTGCGACCATCAGCACGATGCCGAAGCGATACAGCGACCACATCTGGAAGTAGCTGTTCACCCCGCCGAACACGTCGATCGCATCGGCATCAAGCCGCTCGAAAGAGATCAGGACACCGATCACGGAGAAGAAGAGGAGCGACAGGGCGCCGAAGCGCAGCCAGATTCGGCCAATCGCCTTGTGATCGCTGGTGGTCAGCCAGTCGTACAGTCCGCCGACCGCGGGAAGCGGCGCAGCACTGGACTCGGCCGCCTCCGAAGGCGGTGACTCAGTCATCGTCATGGGTTCTGCAATCCTCTACGGCGAGGGCCCCTGCCCTCATCGCTGAAATGTTTTTGGCGCGCGTCCGGACAGCTCGGACACGAACCCGGCAGAGCCTATAGGTGTCCGCCGCCCGGAGCGGAAACCCAGCGCAAGGAAATGCGACGCGATCTCGCGCCGTTTGGCGCGATCTCGCTCCTTTTTGCGCAACCCGAACCGGTTCGGGGTCGGATGAACGGCCGCGGCGCCTGCCTAGAGGCCGTTTCGCACCATGACATCGACCGCCATGGCGCCGAAAAGCAGGGTCACATAGGTGATCGACCAACCGAAGAGCGCCATCGCCAGTTTCGGTTGCGGATCTCGGTACACCTTCACCGCGAGGCCGAGGAACACGGCGCCGGTGACAATGGCGACGCCGACATAGATGGCCCCCATGTCAGCGACCGGAGCGAACGCAAGCGTCAGACCCCACAGCAACACGGTGTAGAGGATGATGCGCGTGGCGGTGGTCCTGAGCGATTTCACCGCCGGCAGCATCGGCACGTCGGCTGCCTGGTAATCGTCTCGGTAGCGAATCGCCAGGGCCCAGAAGTGCGGTGGGGTCCAGTAGAAGATAATGGCGAAGAGCACGACCGGCGGCCAGTCAAGCGTGTTGGTGACCGCCGACCAGCCCACGAGCACGGGCACCGCCCCAGCCGCACCGCCGATGACGATGTTGGCCGTGGAGTTGCGCTTCAGCCAGAGGCTGTACACGAAGACGTAGAACAGGGTGGCACTGACGGCGAGGCAAGCCGACAACAGGTTGACGGTGGCCAACAGCCACAGGAAGGCGACGATCTCGACACCGAAGGCGAACACGAGCGCTTGGCGCGGCGTGACCTCACCGGTGACGAGCGGGCGATCCTTGGTGCGCTCCATCAGTGCATCGATGTCACGATCGATGTACATGTTGAAGGCGTGGGCGCCGCCGGCGGCGAGCGTGCCGCCGAAGACCGTGGCGAAGATCAACCACAGCGATGGCAGGCCGCCCTCGGCGACGATCATGGTCGGCACCGTGGTGACGAGCAGCAACTCGACGATCCGCAGTTTCATCAGGGCGATGAACGCAAGGATCTTCGGGCGCGTCGGCGCGTGGGCGGTTGCGGACACGCCCTCAGGCTACGGCCGCTGAGGCAACTCCAACCAGCTGGCCCTAACGTCTTGGGCATGTTCCGTGGTGCGATTTCGCCCGAGCGCTACGTCCAGCTCGCCCGAGGCGCACTCTGGTCTCTGACTGTCATCGTGATCACCGGGGCGGCCGTCCGACTCACCGGTTCCGGCCTCGGCTGCTCAGACTGGCCGACCTGCGAAGAGGACCAGCTCGTCGCTTCGCTTGAACACCACGCGCTCATCGAATTCGGGAACCGTCTCTTCACCGGGGTCGTCACGATCGCCGTGGTGCTCGCCGTCCTCGGGTCGATTCGCCGCGGCCCGAAACGACGCGACCTGATCTGGTGGTCATGGGGACTCGTCGCCGGCGTGGTCGCCCAGATCCTGCTCGGGGCGATGCTCGTGCTCACCCACCTCGATCCGCGTTTCACGATGGGGCACTTCATCTTGTCGATGGTGCTGTTGTGGAACGCGGCGGTGCTGATCGAGAAGGCCAAGACCGATATCGCCAACCCGGCACCGCTCTGGATGGGCGCACCGTCGGATCACGACCGTCCGATCCGCAACGCGAGCCGCACCCTCTTCGTCTTCGGCTCAATCCTGCTCGTCACCGGCACGATCGTCACCGGGTCGGGCCCGCACTCCGGCAGTGACGACGAACTCGTCGCCGACCGCCTCCCGTTCCTTGTCCGAGACGTGACTCGCATTCACTCGATCACGGCGTTCACGGTGCTCGCCGTGGTGCTGGTGATCATCCGCCGAGCCCATCAGGCCGAGAAGTTCGCGTTGCGTGAGCAAGCGATGCGGCTCATGACCCTGCTGGTCGCTCAAGGCGCAGTCGGCTACTGGCAGTACTTCACCGGCGTTCCGGTCCAGCTCGTGGCGGTCCACATCACCCTCGCCTCGATCACCTGGATCCAGCTCGTGCGCCTTGCGTGGCAGGTCGAACAGGTGCCGGCGCGCGATCGTGTTCTCGTATGACGGCCCCGCTCACCACGCCAGGCACCGACACCGCGGACGACGTGGCGTTCGATCACCCGTGGAAGGTGATCGTCTGGGATGACCCGATCAATCTCATGTCGTACGTGACCTTCGTGTTCCGGAAGGTCTTCGGCTACTCCAAGGACAAAGCGGAGCAGTTGATGATGCAGGTGCACGTGGAGGGCCGCGCGGTCGTGTCGTCCGGCGCTCGCGAGAAGGCCGAGCTCGACGTCTTCCGGCTCCACGAGCACGGTCTGTGGGCCACGCTCGAACAGGACCAGTGATGGCGGCCTTCTTTCGTCGTCGTTTCCGTTGGAAGAACGGCCAGGTCGTCGTCGAACTGCCCGACGACGAGCAGGACATGCTTCGCCACGTCCTGCCTCAGCTGCGCGAACTGGTGATGGGCGAGACCGACCCTGCCCTGCGTCGGCTGTCGCCACCGGCCCGACCCGACGACCCTGATGCCGAGGCGTTCTACCGCCAGATGGTCACCGACGAGCTCCTGGTGTCGCGGCTCGAGGCGATCGAGGTCGTCGAGGAAGGCATCGCCGGCACGGTCCTCGACGACGCCGGGATCGACTCGTGGATGCACAGCCTCAACGCTCTCCGTCTCGTGCTCGGTGAGCGGCTCGACGTCGACGTGATCGGCCACGACGTCCTTCACGACCTGGACCCCGACGACGATCGGGTGCCGATCGTGGCACTGTACGAGTGGCTCGGCTGGCTCCTCGAACAGTTGGTCGACGCTGCGATGAATAGCCTCGACGACTGACAAATCCCGCTTCTCTCAGCCGCCAGAACCCGCCGGAACCCCGTAGACTTCCCAGTCGGTCGGTCCGCCGACCATGAACCGTCGGCTCCGGCCGATGGTTCCGCCCCCGGCCCGCCGGGAGGCAGGCCCCATTCGTCCAGCGGCCTAGGACGCCGGCCTTTCACGCCGGTAACACGGGTTCGAATCCCGTATGGGGTGCGAGACGGTTGCAGGTTGTCATCGCGATGAACGACCTCTACCGTTCCCATTTCGTTCGGTCCGCCGAGCGAGGGGTCCTGTAGATCAGTTTGGAGTGATCGCCACCCTGTCAAGGTGGAGGCCGCGGGTTCAAATCCCGTCAGGACCGCACATGCGCCTTGCGGAGATGCAGTGCGCACCCAGAGGTCGGGTAGCTCAGTTGGCAGAGCGACCGCCTGAAAAGCGGTAGGTCACCGGATCGACGCCGGTCCCGACCACCATTCGAACATCACCCCGGCCGATTCGGTCGGGGTGATGGCGTTTTCGCCCTCAGAACGCAGCGGCGGTGTGCCACCCGGCGTGGATCGCCCCTTCGAGGTAGCCGACCCCGCCTGCATCACCGATCACGATCGGCTCGAAGCCGGCTTCCGTGAAGGCCTCGGCCACACCGAGATCGCCGTCGACGAGTTGAGCGATCACGACCGTGTCGGCAGCCGCTCCTGTGTCACCTTCGTCGGTCGACCAGGTGACGCTGTCGGCTCCGATCTCGATGTCGCGGGCTCCGGTGACGAGCGCGACGCCGTGATCACGGAGATCACCGAGCACCCGCCAACGCCGAGGGTGGGCCATCTCGAGTGCGAGTTTGTCGCCCTCCTCGAGCACGGTGACCTTCCGATCGCGTTCCATCAAGAACTCGGCGAGTTCGGCGCCGACGAGACCACCGCCGATGATCACCACCCGCTTCCCCACCGGCATGTATTGCTCGGTGAGTTTGGCAAGGATCCCCGGATCGTCGATCAAGCCGACCCGACGACCGATGCCGAGCGCGAGGCGAACTGGCAACGGAAGCTTCTTTGCCGCCCCGGTGGCACCGGCGCCGGTGAGCAACTCGCGAAGGTCGTCGCCGTCGAAGACATGTGAGCGGTCGGCCCCAGGCAACGTCGAGCGCGTGCGGGCCGCCCCGGTAGCCACAACGACATGATCGGGCGAGAGCGCAGCAACCGCCTCGGGGGTTGCGGTCGTGGCGGTGCGGACGTCGACCGCCAGGCGCTGCATCTCGTGCTCGTACCACCTGAGCAGCCGAAGGTTGGGTTCGTAGAGCAGCGCCGCGAACCGCAACGCGCCACCGATGTTGCGCGCCGCTTCGAAGACGGTGACGTCGTGTCCTCGCAGGGTCGCGACGCGAGCGACTTCGAGTCCGGCGGGCCCGCCGCCGACGACCACGATCTTCTTCGGCGTCTCGGCCGGCGTGGACTCGACGGCGCCGAGTTCGGACTCACGGGCGAGCACGGGGTTCACTGCGCACTTCACCCGACGGTCGAAGAAGGGTTGGGCGACGCAGACGTAACAGTTGATGCAGGGCCGGATCTCCTCGACCCGGTTCTCCCGGACCTTGCGTCCTGTTTCGGGGTCGGCGAGCATCTGCCGCCCCATCGCGACGATGTCGGTCTTGCCGTGACCGATCATCTGATCGCCGGTGCTCGGCCGGATCCGCCCGACGGCGATCACCGGGACCGGCAGCGCCTCGGTGAGGCGGCCACTCAGCGCCGAGTGCTTCGCTTCCTGGTCGAGGATCATGCCGTCGGTGAACGCCTGGCCCGAGGTCATGTCCCCGTAGGCGGACAGGTGGATGGCGTCGGCACCGGCTTCGACCGCAAGTCGGGCGGTGATCTCGCACTCGCCGAAGGTGATGCCGTCGGGTGTTCGGTACTCGAGCGCATCGAGGCGTACCCAGACCGGGAAATCTCCACCGGTGCGCGATTTCGCTTCGGTGACGACCTCGCACAGGAACCGGGCCCGGTTCTCGATCGGACCGCCGTATTCGTCGTCGCGCCGGTTCCACTGGCGCGACAAGAACCCGGAGAGGAGGTAGCCGTGAGCGCCGTGAATCTCGACGGCGTCGAACCCGGCCGCTTGGGCGCGGACGACCGCATCGCCGAGCTGTTCGGTGATCGCTGCGATCTCGTCGGTGGTCATGGCGCGGAACTGCGGCTTCATGTCGGCGCCACCCGACGCGGCCGCCATGGCCATCAGTTCGTCGATCGACAGGTCGTTGATCATGTCGAGCGAGCCGTGCCACTCGGGCAACGACGGCACATAGACCGGGTCGCCGTTGGCGACATCGACCCGGCTGATCTTGCCGTGGTGCACCAACTGCACGGCGATCTTCGCGCCATGGCGATGGACAGCGTCGGTGAGCTTGCGCAGCGCCGGGATGTAGCGGTCGTCCGACATCGCCAACTGGTGGACCGAGTTGGCGCCATGTGGGTAGGCAAAGGCTGCGACCTCGGTGATGAGGAGTCCGGCACCGCCGGCGGCCCGTGCCTCGTAGTAGGCGATGACCTCGTCGTTGGCCATGCCGTCGTCACCGACGATCTCAACGCCCATCGGCGCCATGGCGATGCGGTTGGCCACCGTCATCGAACCGATCTTCACGGGCGCGAGGAGATGCTCGGTCATCGCCAAGGACCGTAGCGAACCCCGCCAGATGGCCGCGAAATCACGTCAGGAACGGATGGCGCCGTCGATCACTGCGGCGTTCGCAACAGCGGCCGCGACAGCGGGTGCCACCGTGAGGTCGAACACCGAGGGCACGACGAAGTTCGGCGTGAGATCGTCCTCGTCGACAGTGGCGGCGATTGCGTGTGCGGCCGCGACCTTCATCGACTCGGTGATGCTGTGGGCACCGACGTCGAAGGCACCGCGGAAGATGCCGGGGAACGCCAGCACATTGTTGATCTGGTTCGGGAAGTCACTCCGGCCGGTGGCCATGACCGCGGCGAGCCCGTCGGCCGCCTCGGGACGAATCTCCGGATCGGGATTGGCCATCGCGAAAACGATCGGATTGGGCGCCATCTTGCGCAGGTCGCTTGCGTCGATCAGGTCGGGGGCGGACACGCCGATGAAGACGTCCGCACCTTCGAGCATGTCTTGGAGGGTCCCGGCTTTGCGGTCGGGGTTGGTGTGGTCGGCGAACCACTCCTTCGCGAAGTTCAGTCGGTCGCGGCCCGAGTAGATCGAACCGGTGGAGTCGACACCGATGAGTTCGCCGTACCCGGCGTCGCGCAGGATCTTTCCGATGGCGAGCCCCGCAGCGCCCATGCCGGAGATCACCACCGAGCAGTCCTCCGGCTTCTTGTCGATGAGCTTGAGGCTGTTGGTGAGACCGGCAAGGGTCACCACCGCCGTGCCGTGCTGGTCATCGTGGAAGACCGGGATGTCGAGACGTTTCTTCAGGGTGTCCTCGATGGTGAAGCACGCCGGTGCGGCGATGTCCTCGAGGTTGATGCCACCGAAGGTCGGGGCGATTCGCTCGACGGTCTCGATGATCTCGTCGGGGTCTTTCGTGTCGAGGCAGATCGGGAAACCATCGACGCCGGCGAACTCCTTGAACAGCAGCGCCTTGCCCTCCATCACCGGCATGGCGGCTTCGGGACCGATGTCGCCGAGGCCGAGCACCGCGGTGCCGTCGCTGACGATGGCGACCGTGTTCTTCTTGATCGTGTACTCGTGGGCTTTCGCCACGTCGTCATGGATGGCCATACATACGCGGGCGACGCCAGGGGTGTACGCCATGGCGAGATCGTGGGCGTCGGCGACGCCGCACAGCGGTAGCACCTCGATCTTGCCGCCTTCGTGGATGCGGAAGGTACGGTCCCACCATTCGACCACGGTGACACCCGCCAAGGTGTTGGCCACGTCGACGAGTTTGCGACCGTGAGCCTCGTCACGGGCGTGGATGTCGATGGCGCGCGAGACGCTGGGGCCCTTGGCTTCGAAGCCGGTTGCGCCGGCGATGTTGCCGCCGGCTTCGCCGATCGCGACGGCGAAACGGCCGAGGGTGCCGGGAACGTTGTCGAGAACGATCTTCAACCCGATGGAATAGGCGGCGGTCGGGACCTTGCTCATGGCCCGCGACGCTAGCGGGGCCGCCGGTCCCAACCCCCATGCAGCCGTCGGCCGGCCTTCCGGGCTCGCCGACGCGGAGGAGCGGGCTTCGGCGCCATCCCGCAACTCGGAGTCATCCCTGAACAACGTTTAGCGCTACCCTCAACCGCATGGCACCACGACCTGGGGAGATGACCGTCGAGCACAAGGCTGCTCTGGCAGAGGGCCGGGCTCAGGGGAGCGCCGTACGTGCCTACCTTGAGGCCCTCGAGAACCACAAGCCGAAGCGCGGCCGCAAACGCACACCGGCGACCATTCGGGCACGGCTTGCGACGATCGATTCGAACCTCAAAACCGCCGACCCGATGAGCCGGCTCCAGATGATTCAGGAGCGCATGGATCTCGCGACCGAACTCGAGGCAGCCGAACGGCCGGTCGACCTCAGCGCCCTCGAGGATCGATTCGTCGCCGTGGCCAAGGCCTACAGCGAACGCAAGGGCATCTCCTACGCCGCATGGAAGGAGTTCGGGGTTCCCACTCCGCTCCTCAAGCGGGCCGGCATCACCCGCGGAAGCTGATCAAACCCGGACCTCGGCAGCGGCTGACGCCGCCTCGGGGTGCACAGCCAGGACGGCTTTGGCGCGGGCGACCACTCGCCCCACCTGCGCGATGGCCGTGCCGGTGAACTCCTGCGGATTCGCAAGCAACGCCTCGATCTCATCGCGGTCGAGCGGCATCAGCGAATCATCGGCGAGACGCTCGACGAGCGACGCGTACTCGCCACCATCACGCCGATCGAGAGCGGCGGCCACGGCGTGTTCCTTGACCAACTCGTGCGCCGCTTCACGGCCGAGCCCTCCATCGACCGCAGCGGTCAGTATTCGGGTGGTGGCGAGGAAGGGAAGGTCGCGGCGCAGCTCGGCTTCGACGACCGCCGGGAAGACCCCGAACTCGTCGAACACGCTGAGCGCGGTCTGGATGAGGCCGTCGGCGGCCATGAACGCATCGGGCAACATGACCCGCCGCACGACGGAGCAACTCACGTCGCCCTCGTTCCACTGACGGCCGGCCAAGCCCGCCGCCATCGTGAGATGGCCGTCGATCACGAGCTTGAGACCGTTGACCCGTTCTGCGCTTCGGGCGTTCATCTTGTGCGGCATCGCCGAGGAGCCGACCTGGCCCGGGCGGAAGCCCTCGGTCGCCAACTCGTGACCAGCCATGAGACGAAGCGTGGTGGTCGCGCTCGACGGAGCCGACACGGCCTGCGCAATCGCCGACACGACATCGAGGTCGAGCGAACGGGGATACACCTGGCCGACAGAGTCGAGCACCCGCGAGAAACCGAGGTGTTCGGCAACCGCCTGCTCGAGCTCGTCGACCCGATCAGGATTCCCGAGCAGATCGAGTTGGTCGAGACGAGTGCCGACCGGACCCTTCAAACCGCGGAGTGGGTAGCGAACAAGGAGTTCCTCGACCCGCTCGAACCCGATCATCGTCTCTTCCGCAACATCGGCAAACCGCTTGCCGAGGGTGGTGGCCTGCGCGGCGACGTTGTGGGTGCGGGCGACCATCACCTCGCCTGCGTGGCGCTCGGCGAGCGACGAGAAGCGGGCAAGGAGGGCGACGAGACGGTCGCGCACGATCTCGAGCGATCGCCGGACCTGGAGTTGCTCGACGTTCTCGGTGAGATCACGCGAGGTCATTCCCCGGTGGATGTGTTCGTGACCGGCCAACGCGCAGAACTCGTCGATGCGGGCCTTGACGTCGTGGCGGGTGACCGACTCGCGCTCAGCGATCGACGCCAGGTCGACCTGGTCCTTGACCGCCTCGTAGGCCTCGATTGCCTCGTCAGGTACCGCGACGCCGAGTCGCTGCTGCGCCCGCATCACGGCGATCCACAGTTCGCGCTCGAGCACGACCTTGCGCTCGGGCGACCAGACCTCGTTCATCGCTTCGCTCGCGTAGCGAGCCGAGAGCACGTTCACCATGGGATCTGTCGTCACGGCCTCACCGTTCCCTTCCGTTCAGGAGTCTTCAAGAACCCGGGCTGATCGAGCGGCAAAACACGCTGGTCGACCATGCCCACAGGGTCAGGCAGCTCGATCGAGAAACTGTTCGCGACCCGGGCCCACGCCGACGAGCCGAATCGGCACACCGATCTGCTGCTCGAGGAAGGTGATGTAGTCGGCTGCCGCCACCGGCAGGTCGTCGGGACGGGTGACGTTACTGATGTCGGTCTTCCAGCCAGGCAGGGTCTCGTAGACCGGAACGGCCTTGTGGAGGTCCGACTGGTGGTACGGCAGATGATCATGCCGGACGCCGTCGATCTCGTAGGCGACACAGACCTTGACCTCGTCGAGCTGATCGAGCACGTCGAGTTTCGTGAGCGCGATCTCCGACAGTGAGTTGATGCGGGCGGCATGGCGCATCATCACGGCATCGAACCAGCCGGGGCGACGGCGACGGCCCGTGTTGGTCCCGTACTCGTGTCCGACATCGACAAGGTGGTCGCCGACCTCGTCGAACAACTCGGTCGGGAACGGACCGGAACCGACTCGCGTGACGTACGCCTTCGCGATGCCGATGATGCGTTCGATGTCGCGCGGGCCGACACCGGCGCCGGTGCACGCGCCGCCGGACACCGGGTTGGACGAGGTGACGAACGGGTACGTGCCGTGGTCGAGATCGAGGAAGGTCGCCTGCGCCCCTTCGAGGAGGATGTGCTGGCCGGCCTCGAGTGCGTTGTGCACGATCGAAATGGCGTCGCCGATGTGCGGGATGACCCGCGGCGCGCACGTCTCGAGGTACTCGGCGGCGATCTCGTCGGGGTCGACCGGCTGCTGATCGAAGACCTTGGTGAGCACCTGGTTGGTGTAGCCGAGGACAACCCCGAGCTTGGCCCGGAAGATCTTGGGATCGGTGAGATCCTGGACCCGCAGGCCGACACGCATCGCCTTGTCGGCGTATGCCGGGCCGATGCCCCGCTTGGTCGTGCCGAGCTTGGCGTCGCCGAGGTTGCGTTCGTGTAGGGCGTCGAGCTCTTGGTGGTACGGCATGATCAGATGGGCGTTGCCGGAGACCCTGAGGGTCGACGTGTCGACGCCTCGGGACTCGAGCATGTCCATCTCACTGATCAACACTCGGGGATCGACGACCACACCATTGCCGATCACCGGCGTGATGTGGTCGTAGAGCACTCCACTCGGGACGAGCTGGAGGGCGAAACTCTCGCCATCGACCACGAGGGTGTGGCCGGCGTTGTGGCCACCCTGGTAGCGGACGACCAGTTCCATCTCCTTGGCGACGAGGTCGGTGAACTTGCCCTTCCCCTCGTCTCCCCATTGAGTACCGACGACAACGGTCGCGGGCACGGCGCACTCCTCTCGCGGATTTGCGTTACCACGAGAGGCTAACGGAACCGAGGCGCCTTGAGCAGCCCTTTTGTCATCGACGGCGACCCGCCCACGTTGCGGTCAGCGCAGCACGAAGGTCCGCACTGCTGGATCTGGCATCTCCTCGGCCGGTTCACCCGACCCCGCCGGGTTGTCCACAGCTGTATCCTCAATGGTTTCCCCAGGTGGGGACAGCGGCAGATCGGATTCGATATCGACGGTGACCGTGTCGCCTTCGAGATAGCGACCTTCCAACACGGCGAGCGCCAGACGGTCGCCGATCTCACGTTGGATCAATCGCTTCAGCGGGCGGGCACCGAACGCCGGATCGAAGCCCTTGGCCGCCAGGGCGTCCTTCGCTTCGTCGGTCACCACGAGCGAGAGGCGCCGCTCGGCCAGGCGCGTGCCGAGGCCGGCGAGTTGGATGTCGACGATCGACACCAGATCGGCTTCGGTGAGTGGCCGGAACCGCACGATGTCGTCGATGCGGTTCACGAACTCGGGTCGGAAGAAATCACCGGGCTCGCCGGGGAGGTTTGACGTCATGATCAAGACGACATTGCTGAAGTCGACCGTGCGACCCTGGCCATCGGTGAGGCGTCCGTCGTCGAGCAGTTGCAGCAGGGTGTTGAACACGTCGGGATGGGCCTTCTCGACCTCGTCGAGCAGCACGACGCTGTACGGACGCCGCCGGACGGTCTCGGTGAGCTGACCGCCCTCGTCGTAGCCGACATAGCCGGGAGGTGCGCCGATCAGTCGGCTGACACTGATCTTCTCCTGGTACTCCGACATGTCGATGCGGACCATCGAGCGTTCGTCATCGAACAGGAACGCCGCCAGCGACCGCGCCAGCTCGGTCTTGCCGACACCGGTCGGGCCGAGGAAGAGGAAGCTGCCGATCGGTCGGTTGGGGTCGGCGAGGCCGGCCCGGCTGCGCCGGATCGCGTTGGCGACGACCGACACGGCATCGTCCTGGCCGATCACCCGCTCGTGGAGGTGATCTTCGAGGCGGACGAGCTTCTGCACCTCGCCTTCCATCAGCCGGCTGACCGGTACGCCTGTCCAGCGCGACACCACCTCGGCGATGTCCTCCTCGGTGACCTCTTCCTTCAGCATCGAGTCCTGTGCCTGGATCGTGTCGAGCTTCTCGCGGGCCTCCTCGAAGGCACGTTCGAGATCGGGGATCCGGCCATAGCGGAGCTGCGCGGCCTTCTCGAGATCGGTCTCGCGATCGACCTCGCCCCGGAGCTGATCGAGCTCTTCGTTGATGGTCTGCAGCGACTCGATGGCGTCCTTCTCCGACTGCCACCGAACGGTGAGACCGGCGAGTTCCTCCTGGAGGTCGGCGATCTCGCGATCGAGATCCTGGAGCCGCTCTGCGGAGACTGCGTCGGTCTCCTTGGCGAGGGCGAGCCGCTCGATCTCGATCTGGCGGATGCGCCGCTCCACGACGTCGATCTCGGTCGGCACCGAGTCGATCTCGATCCGAAGCGATGAGCCCGCCTCGTCGATCAGGTCGATCGCCTTGTCGGGAAGGTGACGTCCGGTGAGATAGCGATCGCTAAGAACCGCCGCCGCGACAAGCGCGGCGTCTTGAATGCGGACACCGTGATGAATCTCGTAGCGCTCTTTGAGGCCGCGCAGGATCGCCACCGCAGCCTCGACCGACGGTGGTTCGACCAGCACCTGCTGAAAGCGCCGCTCGAGAGCGGGATCCTTCTCGATGTACTTCCGGTACTCGTCGAGCGTGGTGGCACCCACCATTCGCAGACGGCCCCGGGCGAGCATCGGCTTCAGCATGTTGCCGGCGTCCATGGCGCCTTGGGCGCCGCCGCCTGCACCCACGACCGTGTGCATTTCGTCGATGAAGGTGACGATCTCGCCGTCGGCGTCCTCGATCTCTTTGAGTACCGCTTGCAGTCGCTCCTCGAACTCGCCGCGGTACTTCGCGCCGGCGACCATCGAGGTGAGATCGAGGCTGATGAGGCGCTTGTTCTGGAGGCTCGTGGGGACGTCGCCTTCGACGATGCGCTGGGCAAGCCCCTCGACGATGGCGGTCTTGCCGACCCCTGGCTCGCCGATCAACACCGGGTTGTTCTTCGTGCGACGACTCAGCACCCGGATCACCCGGCGGATCTCCTCATCGCGGCCGATCACCGGATCGAGTTCGCCCTTGCGGGCCCGCTCGGTGAGGTCGAGGCCGAACCGCTCGAGCGCCTGGTACTGATTCTCGGGGTTCTGGCTGGTGACGCGATGACTTCCCCGCACTTCGCGAAGCGCCGTGCGCAAGGTCTCGTGGTCGACCCCGCCGAGGCCCTTGCACTGGCCGTGCAACGCGAGCAGGAGATGCTCGGTGGAGAGGTACTCGTCGGTGAGGTCCTCGCGCACCTGATCGGCTTTGTCGAAGACGTTGCGGAGAGCCCGGCTGAGCTGGGGCTCGGAGCCATAGGCGTTGGGCAGTTTGTCGAGGACGAGTTCGGCCTCGTTGCGCGCGGCGACGATGTCAACCTCGACCCGGTGCAGGAGCGGAAGGACAATCCCCTCTTCCTGGCCGAGCAGGGCGAGCAGCAGGTGTTCCGGAACGATCTCCGGGTGCGAGGCGGACCGACCGAGTTCGGTGGCTGCCGAGAAGGCTTCGGTTGCTTTGAGCGTCCAACGATTGGGATCGAGCGTCATGGGGGAACCTCCGGGTGCCGGTTTGGCGAGGCCAGCAAACTTGAGTGCCTTTGACTCAACTTTGCTCGGGGCTGATGTATTCCAGATCCGGGGGGATTGTTCGTCGAGGTGAACAGCGCCGTGGCGTTCGTGACCGATCGCGTGTGGTGTCAGGCGCGGACGGCGAGCAGGGCCGAGGCGACGTCCTCCCAGCAACTCGACGAGGCCACAGCCCCCGAGGCGAGTTCATCGAGTCGGTCCGCAGCGGCGAGCACCGCATCGGCCACAGACACCGCATCGACGGCGTCGGCGACCACCCCGTTGACACCATGCTCGATGGCCTCCGGGAGGCCACCGACCGGGGTCACGACCATCGGTCGGCCGGCGGCGAACGCCAACGGGGCGATACCCGACACCGTCGCACTCCGATACGGGGCGACCACGAGGTGGTGCTCGGCGAGGATGGGACCGATCTCCTCATCGGGCACATAACCGACCCGCAACTCGACCACGTCGGCGAGCATCCTCGTCGCAAGATCCTCACGCATCGGCGCAGGATCCTCCCAGAAGTCACCTGCGATCGTGAGGCGGAGATCGACACCGCGGCGGCGCAATTCCGCAACCGCATCGATCGCCAGATCGGCTCCCTTGTAGGCCCGGACGAAGCCGAGGAAGAGCAGACGCAGCGGCGGACGATCCGGCATCGGCTCGGCGCCGATCGCCAGGTTCGGCGGATGTGGTGTCACCGCAATGCGTTCGAGTCTGGTGCGCGCACGCATCACGGCCGCAGCGGTCTCGGCGTGGACGACCGATCCCTCACAGCGACGCATCACCATTCGCAGCAACGGCCGCGCGAGAGGCATGCGTTCGTGGGGCTCGGGATTGTGCACGAAGGCGACAGCCGAACGGCCCGCAACCCGAAGCAGCACCCACAACGCGACGGCATGGAACGGCGTGACCCATGGGAACACGATCAGGTCAGCAGACCGACACCGGCGCCCTGCGAGGACCCAGCCGAGCGGGTTCCACCACCGCAACCGAAATCGCACCTGCCCATCACGCCGTGGCACCGACGGCAGCTCGCCCTTGAACAGGGGCGCCGGGTACAACGACTGCCACGACTCGACCACGACCTCATGCCCGAGACGCTCGAACGCCTCGACCGTGCACGACCCGTGTTGCGCGATACCGCCGCGATGAGGCGGAACGGGGCCGACGTAGGCGATGCGCACGACGGCGAGGCTACTTGCGGTCAGCCACCGCGCTTGTAGATGGTGATGCTCTGCGCTTGATGCAGCGGCACGAGATCACGCCGGTGCTCGCGGTGTGCTTCGGCAACGGCGTCGACAGTCTGCTGTCGTGCGGCGCCGAGTTTCGCATCGAGCTCGGCGACTCGGGCTTCGAGCTCCAATACCCGTTTCACGCCGGCGAGGTTCATGCCCTCGGTGGTGAGTTCCTGGATGCGGCTGAGCAGGGCGATGTCGGCATCGCTGTACCGACGACTTCCACCACCGGTGCGCGACGGTTCGACGAGCCCCTTGCGCTCGTAGATGCGCAAGGTCTGAGGATGCATCCCCGCCAGTTCGGCGGCGACCGAGATGACGTACACCGCCCGATTGAAACGTTCGTTGTCCATTCGTTCCTCTCCCCTGTCGATGTTCACACGCCCAGGTGGGTGCGGGGTGAATCGTCGCTTGCGGCGGCGAACGCCTCGACCGCCGCTTTCTGTTCGTCCGAGAGCGCCTCGGGCACGGCGACGACGGCGGTGACCAACAGATCACCCGACCCGCCCTTGCCGCGCAGACGGAAAGTTTTGCCCGAGGAGGTGCCCGGCGGAATGCGCATCTTCACGGGACCTGCGTCGAGGGTCGGCACCGAGATGTCGGCGCCGAGGGTGGCTTCGGCGAAGGTGATCGGCACCTCGAGCGTGAGGTCGTTGCCGACCCGACCAAACAAGTGGTGGTCGCGAACGGTGACCTTGATGAAGAGGTCGCCGGGCGGGCCACCCAACCGGCCGGGCGAACCGCGGCCCTTCAGCCGGATCTTCTTGCCGGTCGTAACGCCGGCCGGAATCCGCGCCTTGATGTCGCGCGGACCCTCGCCGCTGTTGAGATGGATCGTCGTCTCGATGCCGTTGACCGCGTCCTCGAAGTCGAGGGCGAGATCGGCCTCGACATCGGCGCCACGCTGGGGTCGCTGCTGGGCACTGCGGAACCCGGGCGGAGTGCCACCGCCACGACCGAAGAAACCGCCGAGCAGATCGCTGAGATCGTCGAACCCGACGTTGAACCCGCCGGGGCCGGAGCCGCCACCGCCGAAGCCGCCGGCCATCGGGCCGAGACGCCGGACTTCGTCGTAACGCTTGCGCTTTTCCTCGTCGCCGACGACGTCGTAGGCCGCCGAGACTTCCTTGAAGCGCTCCTCCGCTGCGGTGTCACCCGGGTTCTTGTCCGGGTGCAGCTCTCGGGCGAGCTTGCGGTACGCCTTGGTGATGTCCTTGTCGGAGGCGTTCTCGGCGACGCCAAGCACCTTGTAGAAGTCCTTCTCGAACCATTCACGCTGGGGTTCGGCCATCGCCTGCCTCCTTTCGTCTCACTCGTTGACGTTCATCGGTCGATCCGCGGATGGATCAACCCTTCACCTTCACCATCGCCGCCCGCAGGACCCGACCATTCCAGGCGTATCCCGTGCGCAGAACTTGGGCGACGATCGGGCCGTCCTGGCCGTCGTCGCCGGGCTCGCTCATCGCGGCCTCGTGCAGATTCGGATCGAACGGAGCCTCGACCTCGGCGATTACCTGCAGGCCGGCTCGTTCGAGCTCGCCCCGCAACTGACCAGCGATTGGTTCCACACCCTCAACTCCCTGCTGAGCCGCTGCGTCGCACGCATCGAGCACCGGCAGGAGCGCCTCGGCGACTCGCGAACCGGCCTGGGCTGCAAAGTCCGAGTTGCGCTTCTCGGTTTGCTTGCGGAAGTTCTGGAACTCGGCGGACACCCGCTGCAGATCGGCAAGGTGCTGATCGCGCTCGGCGGTTACGGCCTCGAGCGCGGCGACCAGATCCTCGACCGTCACCGGCGCGTCGGCTTCGGCTGTGTCGGCCAGCGCCTCAGCGGCACCATCCTCCACATCGGCAGCCGGCGCGTCGTTGGTCTCATCGCTCACGAGGTCTGCTCGTCGTCATCGATGATCTCGGCGTCGACGACATCGTCGTCGCTCGGGGTGTCGTTCTCGGCGTCGCCTGCCGCAGCCTGGTCGGCGGCAGCCTGCTCGTACAGGCGCTGACCGAACTCCTGGCTCGCCGACATCAGCGACTCGGTGGCGTCCTTGATCGCCTCGAGATCGGTGCCGTCGAGCGCCGTCTTCACGTCGGCGATCTTGGCTTCGAGCGTCGACTTCTCGTCGTCGTTGATGTTCTCGGCCTGATCCTTGATCATCTTCTCGGTCTGGTAGACGAGGCCGTCGGCGTTGTTGCGAACCTCGGCCTCCTCCTTGCGCTTGCGGTCTTCTTCCGCATGGGCCTCGGCGTCCTTGATCATCTGATCGATGGCGTCCTTGTCGAGGCTGCTCTGACCGGTGATGGTCATCGACTGCTCCTTGCCGGTCGCCTTGTCCTGGGCGGCGACGTGCACGATGCCGTTGGCATCGATGTCGAAGGTGACCTCGATCTGCGGCATGCCGCGCGGGGCCGGGGGCAGGTCGACGAGCTGGAACTTGCCGAGCGTCTTGTTGTAGGCCGCCATCTCACGCTCGCCCTGCAACACGTGGATCTCGACCGACGGCTGGGAGTCCTCGGCCGTGGTGAAGGTCTCGCTCTTGCGAGTGGGGATGGTGGTGTTGCGTTCGATGAGGGTGGTCATGACGCCGCCCTTGGTCTCGATGCCGAGCGACAGCGGGGTCACGTCGAGAAGGAGGATGTCCTTCACTTCGCCGCGGAGCACGCCGGCCTGGACCGACGCACCGATGGCGACGACCTCGTCGGGGTTCACCGTCTTGTTGGGCTCCTTGCCGGTCATTTCATTGACCAGTTCGGCGACGGCCGGCATACGGGTTGAGCCGCCGACGAGCACGACATGGTCGATCTCGCCCTTGGTGAGCCCGGCGTCCTTGATCGCTGCCTCGAAGGGCTTGCGGGTGCGGGTCAACAGGTCGGACGTGAGGTCCTGGAACTTGGCGCGGGTCAGCTCATAGTCGAGGTGCAGCGGACCGGCGTCGGTTGCGGTCACGTACGGCATGTTGATCTGGGTCGAGGTGGTCTGCGAGAGCTCGATCTTGGCCTTCTCGGCCGCTTCCTTCAGGCGCTGGGCGGCCATCGGATCCTTTCGGAGATCGACGCCGTGCTCGCCCTGGAAGGTCTCAGCCAGCCAGTCGATGATGGCCTCGTCCCAGTCATCGCCGCCGAGGTTGGTGTCGCCGCTCGTCGACTTCACCTCGAAGACACCGTCGCCGAGTTCGAGCACCGACACGTCGAAGGTGCCGCCACCAAGGTCGAACACGAGGATCGTCTGATCCTCGGTCTCCTTGTCGAGGCCGTAGGCGAGCGCCGCTGCGGTGGGCTCGTTGATGATGCGCAGCACCTCGAGCCCGGCGATCGCGCCGGCTTCCTGCGTGGCGGTGCGCTGTGCGTCGTCGAAGTAGGCCGGGACGGTGATCACAGCCTGGGTGACGGTGTCGCCCAGGTATTCCTCGGCGTCGCGCTTGAGCTTCATCAGCGTGCGGGCGCTGATCTCCTGGGAGTTGTACGCCTTGCCGTCGATGTCGATGGTCCAGTTGGTGCCGACGTGACGCTTGACGGAGCGGATCGTGCGCTCGGGGTTGGTGATCGCCTGACGCTTGGCGACCTCACCGACGAGCACTTCGCCGTCCTTGGCGAACGCCACCACCGACGGGGTGGTGCGCGAACCCTCGGCGTTGGGGATCACGACGGGATCGCCACCTTCGAGAACGGAGACAACGGAGTTGGTCGTGCCGAGATCGATACCGACGGCCTTGGGCATGCAGGTGCTCCTTTATTCGCTGCGACGTCGCCGCAGATCACGTGCCTGCGTGGTGTCGCAGACGGTTTTCGGGAGGCCGGGTGGCGGAGCCACCCGGCGGGTTGTGGTTGGGGGATTCGGACAGTTCAACCGGGCAAGGCAGGGATGCATTCCCAATCGATCCGAAAAGTTGAGCGCGAGTGTATCAACTTTCCTCGGCCCTCAACCTGCGCCCGTGACTGCCTGAGATTCTGACGTCGATCAACGGCACATCGTCTGAGAAGAAGCACCCCGGACGCGGCAACGCCGGCCCCGACGACCCTCCAGGGGGGGAGTAGTCGAATCGTCGGAACCGGCGATGCCGTGGATTCAGAACCCATTTCTGGGTTCGACTGCGCAGAAGCGCAGGGTGAGGGATCAGCCGCCGCCGACCGCTTCGAGGCCGTAGCCAGACGAGCCGTGCTCAGCGACGTCGAGGCCGGTGACCTCTTCCTCTTCGGAGACTCGCAGGCCCAACGTGGCCTTGAGAGCGCCGAACAGGATGAAGGAGGTGATGCCGACCCAAGCGATCACGATCGCCACCATGACAAACTGCATGGCGAGCTGGTCGAAGCCACCGCCGTAGATGAGGCCTGCGTCCTCACGGCCGAGGAACGCATCGTCGTACTTAGCGAAGAGGCCGATCGAGAGCGTGCCCCAGATGCCGCAGGTGCCGTGCACCGAGATGGCGCCCACCGGATCGTCGATCTTGATCTTGTCGAAGGCAAGGACCGAGAAGACGACGATCACGCCGCCGACGAGACCGATGACCAAGGCGAAGACCGGGGTTACCGTGCCCACCGGGGCGGTGATGGACACCAAGCCGGCAAGCGCCCCGTTGCCCGCCATCGCCACGTCGGCCACACCCGTCTTGATCCAGATGATGGCGGTAGCGCCGATCACGCCAGCCGCTGCGGCGATCAAGGTGTTCATGGCAAGGAACGGCACAAACTCGTCGGCGGCAAGTTCTGAGCCGGCGTTGAAGCCGAACCAACCGAACCAGAGAATGAAGACACCGATCACGGCGTAACCGACGTTGTGGCCGGGGATTGCCCGGGGCTTTCCGTCCTCGCCGTACTTGCCGATTCGGGGACCGATCAGGTAGGCACCGACAAGGGCTGCGACACCACCAGTGAGGTGAACGATCGTCGAGCCGGCGAAGTCCGAGTAGACCGCGTCGCCGATCGACATCTGGGCGATAAGGCCACCACCCCAGGTCCAGTGCACCACGACCGGGTAGATGATGGCGGTCATGACGGCTGCGAATACGAGGTAGGTCGTGAACTTGGTGCGCTCAGCCATGGCGCCAGAGGCGATCGTCACGGCGGTGGCGGCAAAGACGACCTGGAAGAAGAAGTTCGTGGCCGGGGTGAGGCCGGCGCCCAGATCAAACAGGACCTCGGGGTCGGCTGACTCCTGGAAGAAGAGATCGCCGAAGCCGCCCAACCAGTCGCTGCCGCCAGAGCCATAGGCGATCGTGTAACCGACAACGAAGAACATCGTCACGCCAATGGCCATGTCGGCGAGGTTCTTCGCCATGATGTTGGCGAGGTTCTTCGCCCGGGTGAGGCCTGCTTCGACAAAGGCGAAGCCCGCCTGCATCAGGAAGACCAGCGCGCCGGCGATGACGAGCCAAAGATTGTCCACCACGGCCTGCGGGGCGGAGTCGAGGTCCTGAGCGGAGACTGGCGACGCCCACAACAGCGTGGTCGCCCCCAACGTCGCGCCCGCAACGGATTTCTTGAGCATTACAGATTCCTTTCTCGGATTGCCACGCAAGCTAAGGACCCGGGTTTTCCGGTCAGTTTTCGGTGTGTTACCCGTTTGCCGCGAGTTGCTGACCGGAATCTGACGGTGCGTCCATCAGGTAGCCGCGGCCGCGCACGGTGCGAATGTGGAGCCCCACCTCGGCCACCCGACGCCGCACGCGAGAGATGTGCACGTCGAGCGCATTTCGCAGCGGCGCCTCGCCGGGCCAGACCGCTTCCGTCAGGTCTCGCCGCGACACGACCGCGCCGAAGCGCTTCATCAGCGCCTCGACCACGCGTGCCTCGACCGGCGACAGCGGAACCGCTTCGCCTTGGAACCGCAGCACACCTTCACTGGAGAGCGCAGGACGATGACGGGCCTCGGCTCGACGGGCGAGCGTGTCGACTCGGATGCGCACATCGGCCTGGTCGGCCGGCAGTCGAACCCAATCTTCCAGTTCGTCGGTCGGCTCCGGCGGGACGACATCGGCATCGACCACGACAAGCCTCGGCATCCCCTCGGCACGAAGGGATTGCAGTTGCTCTCGAGCAGCGGGCCATCGAACGAGTCGCACGTCCATGGGCCGAAGGTAGAACGCGCCGATTTCATCAATGTTTCGGCGATGTGAAAGCGAACCCGATCACAACCGGCGAAAGATGAACCCGGCGGAATGCCCAACCAGAACCGGTGAGTTCACGGTGTGCGTCCGAGGGCCTCACCTCCTCAATCTGAATCCAACTCGTGCCGAGTGCGCGCCGGAAACGTCGACAGGGGTAGATTTCGCACGTCATGAGTTCGCGCCTGAAGCCCCATCACATCGTCCGGATCATCGGTGTCGGTGTCGCCCTGTTCACGTTCGGGTCCTATCTGGCCCCGTTCGTCTTCGAGTTTGACGAGGCGTCCGACGTCACCCGCAAGGTGTTCGGCAACGTCCCTGCCGGCGTGAAGCTGGCCTTCTACACCACGATCCCCATGCTGATTGTCTACGGCGGATGGGTCGCCTCGTACCGGGTGAAGAACTGGGAGCGGGGTCGGCCCGACAACCGTCGCACCACCCTGAAGAACGCCAAGCGACGCGCCGGCGACTTCCGCGCCGGCGTCTACATGCAGACCCTGCTGCGCGAACCGGGCGCTGGCGTCATGCACGCCATGATCTACTTCGGCTTCCTCATTCTGCTCGGTGTCACCACCGTGCTCGAGGTCAACCACCAGTTGCCGACCGACCTCAAGTTCCTGCACGGCAACGTGTATCGGGCCTACGCCTTCATTGGCGACAGTGCCGGCCTGATCTTCACGATCGGCATCGTGTGGGCGATCATCCGTCGTTACGGCCCGTTCAACTGGCGCCCGTACCGCATCCGCATCAAGAGCAAGCCCGAACACGCCGTCATCCTCGGCACGTTCCTCGCCATTTCGATCACCGGCTACGGCGCCGAGATGTTCCGCATCGCCCTCGAGGGCATGCCCGACTACGAGCGCTGGAGCTTCATCGGTTACCCGCTCGCCACACTGGTCGAGAACAACGCAAGCCTGGCCGGATGGCACCAGTTCTGGTGGATCGCCCACGTCATCAGCTTCATCGCCTTCCTCGTCATCCTCCCGACGACGATGCTTCGCCACATGTTCACGTCGCCGCTGAACATGTACCTAAAGGACCGCGATCGCCCGAAGGGCGCGATGAAGCCGATGCCGAACCTCGTCGAGGGCGACACTGAGCTCGAAACCTTCGGCGCCAGCGTCATCGAAGACTTCACCTGGAAGCAGTTGCTCGACACCGACGCGTGCACGATGTGCGGTCGCTGCACCTCCGTGTGCCCGGCCCACGCCACCGGCAAGCCGCTCGATCCGCGCGAGATCGTGCTCAAGACCGGCGAGGTCATGGCCCGCACCGGCGATCCCGCCGTCTCGCCACCGATCGGTGTCGACAGCGAGATCACCGTGCCCGCCAACTGGATGTTCGATCGCGTCAGCCAGGAAGAGCTCTGGAGCTGCACCTCCTGCAAGGCCTGCGACGAGATCTGCCCGGTCAACATCGAAATCCTCGACAAGATCCTCGACATGCGTCGCTACCTGACGCTCATGGATTCCGATTTCCCGTCCGAACTCGGCCAGGCGTACCGGTCGATGGAGAACTCCTCCAACCCGTGGGGCATGTCGCAAGGTGAGCGAGCCGACTGGACGCAAGGTGTGGAGGGCATCGAGATCGTCGAGGGTGGCGACCCGCTCGAGGCTGAGTACCTCTACTGGGTCGGCTGCGCCGGCTCGTTCGACGACAAGAACAAGAAGGTCACCCAGTCGATGGCGAAGCTCATGCAGCGCGCCGACGTCGACTTCGCCATCCTCGGCCCGTCCGAGGCCTGCACCGGCGATTCCGCCCGCCGCTCCGGCAACGAGTACCTGTTCCAGATGCTCGCAACCCAGAACGTCGAGACCCTCAACTCGATGGGCGTGAAGAAGATCGTCACCCAGTGCCCGCACTGCTTCAACACCCTCGCCAACGAGTACCCCCAGCTCGGCGGCCACTACGAGGTCGTGCACCACTCGCAGTTCCTCGAGTGGCTCGTCGACCAAGGACGCCTCGACCTCACGAGTGCTGAGCTCGACGAGCGCGTCGTCTACCACGACTCCTGCTACCTCGGCCGCCACAACGACGTCTACATGGCGCCGCGAAAGGTGTTGGGTTCGCTCGGCGGGATCCAGCTTGTCGAGGCCGAGCGCAACGGCACCAAGGGCATGTGCTGCGGCGCCGGCGGAGCTCGCATGTGGATGGAAGAGGACATCGGCGACAAGGTCAACGACGTCCGGGCCAAGGAGCTGGTGGAGACCGGTGCCGACCGGGTCGCGGTCGCTTGCCCGTTCTGCTACGTGATGATGGACGACGGCGTGAAGGCTGCCGGCAAGGAAGAGGACGAAGTCCGCGTCGCCGACATCGCCATCACGGTGCTCGAGGCCATCGAGACCGGTGAGGCCAAGTCGCAGGCGGCGTCGCTTGCGTCCCAGACCGAGCTCGCTTCGCTCTCGCTGCAGCGCCCGTCGGACGATGGCGGCGTCACCACCCAGGACTGATCCGCACCGCCGATAACCTCAGCGACCGTGACGGACTCGCCGACCATCCTCGTCATCGACAACTACGACTCGTTCGTCTACATCCTCGTGCAGTACCTCGGGGAGCTCGGCGCGAGTCCGGTGGTGCGACGTCATGATGAGATCGACCTCGACGGCATCTGGGCGCTCGACCCCGACGGCATGCTCATCTCTCCTGGTCCCGGCAACCCCGACGACTCGGGCGTGAGTATGGACATCTTGACCAACCTGACGACCGACACGCCGATCTTCGGCGTGTGCCTCGGTATGCAGTGCATGGGGCAGGCCTTCGGTGGCGAGGTGGTACGAGCGCCACAGGTCATGCACGGCAAGACCTCGATGATCCGCCACCGCGATGTCGGCGTGTTCCGCGGTCTCCCGAACCCGGTCGAGGCAACCCGCTATCACTCGCTGATCGTCGAGCGCGACGCCCTGCCTGACGCACTCGAGATCACCGCAGAGACCGACGACGGCCTGATCATGGGCCTGCGGCACCGCGAGCGCGACATCGAGGGTGTGCAGTTCCATCCCGAGTCAGTCCTGACCAGCGCCGGGCACGCACTGATCACCAACTTCATCGACCGCTGCCGCTGAGACGCCGGTCGAGCGTCGGAATCAGTCGCCGTCGGCCGTTGTGGTCGGAGGGGGCGTCGTCGTAGTCGTCGTCGTCGTTGTCGTCGTCGTAGTCGTCGTCGTCTCCGGTGCGGCTTGACCGACGGTGATGGTGACAACCAGACCGATCTCGACCTCTTCGAACGGTGCCGGATCCTGCGCCATCACACGACCATCACTCGGCGAACCGGCAGGCACCTGCTCAAAGATGACAGCCGCATCAAGCAACTCATCACGCAGAATCTGGATCGCAGTTTCGGCGAAGAGATCCGTCACCGCCGGCACTGTCACCGTCGGCAGACCCGTCGACACCACAATCGAAACCTGCGAACCAACAGCGGCGAGCTGATCCGCAGCAGGCTCCGTACGGATCACCTTGCCCTCTTCAATCTCCTCACTCGCCTCTTCAACCTGAGAAGGATTGACGATAAAGCCCGCCTCTCGCAGCGCATTCGTCGCCGCGATCACATCAAGACCTTCAACATCGGGCACCGGCATCACTTCCGGACCCGTCGAAACCGTGATCTCCACCGTGCTGCCAGGGGCAAGCACCGAACCCGGCGACGGACTCTGACTGATAATCGTCCCCGCGTCCTGAGGACTCGCCGCCGTGACCTCGGTAACGACGTACTGGAACTCCTGCAACGTCGCCACCGCCTCCTCACGAAGACTGCCGATCACACTCGGAACCGTGTCCGCCGTGCCAGAACTCACCCGAAGCGTCACCACCGAATTGGGCTCGACCCGCTCACCCGAAGGCGGAACCTGAGCAAACACCTGGTTCACCGGCACCTCATCGTTGGTCTCAAACTCAACATCAGGCTGAGCCAACCCAGCCTCAAGCAAAAGCTCACGAGC
>JAKMFW010000058.1 GCA_022425325.1 Acidimicrobiales bacterium
GGCTCCACTACTCGACCTCGGCCTTTGCCCCGAAGTACTACCCCCAGTCGATCATCGACTACGCCAACACCCGCGGTGCCGACAAGATCATCTACGCCGGCTACTTCCCGATGGGCCTGTCGCTCGAACGGATCATGGGCGACATGCAACACGTCGGGTTCAACGACGACGTTTGGCCGAAGTTCCTGCGCGACAACGCGGCCCGGATCCTGAAGATCGACTGACGCCTCACCGCCTGACGGTCACCCCGGACCGAGGCGGCGAAGGACTCAGATCGAGCGGCCAGCGTCGGCCCAGTACTCGTCCTTCAGCAGGCGCTTGTAGAGCTTGCCCGTCGGGTGACGGGGCAGTTCTTCCCGGAAGTCGACCGATCGCGGACACTTCACGTCGGCGAGTTGTTCCTTGCAGTAGGCGATCAACGCTCGAGCGAGCGCCGATGCTGCGTCGTCGTCGGCCGGCATCTCGACCGGCTGCACGACCGCCTTCACCTCTTCGCCGAAGTCCTCGTTGGGGACACCGATGACGGCGACGTCGGCGACCTTCGGGTGCATCGTGAGGACGTTCTCCGCTTCCTGCGGGTACACGTTCACGCCGCCCGTGATGATCATGTACGCCTTGCGGTCGGTGAGGTAGAGGAAGCCGTCCTCGTCGACCTTGCCGACGTCGCCGAGGGTCGACCAGCCGTTGGCGAGGCGTGAGCCCTGCGTCTTCTCCGGATCGCCGTGGTATTCGAATTGGGTCTCGGACTCGAAGTAGATCGTGCCCTCTTCGCCGACGGGCACCTCTTCGCCGTCCTCGCCGACGATGTGGATCACACCGAGCACGGCGGAGCCGACGGTGCCGGGATGGGCGAGCCACTGTTCGCTGTTGCAGTAGACGAAGCCGTTGCCTTCGGTACCGGCGTAGTACTCGTGGATGACCGGCCCCCACCAGTCGATCATCTTGCGCTTGACCTCGACCGGGCAGGGCGCGGCTGCGTGGACACAGACGTTGAGCGAGGAGGTGTCGTAGGTGTTGCGGGTTTCCTCGTCGAGCTTGAGCATCCGAACGAACATCGTGGGAACGACCTGGGAGATCGTGATGCGGTGCTCTTCGATCAGACGGAGATAGTCGACCGGATCGAACCGCTCCATCACGACCACGGTGCCACCGGTGACATGGGTGCCCATGGTGAACCGCAGCGGGGCGGCGTGGTAAAGCGGCGCCGGCGAGAGATACCGCGACTCCTCGTTGGCTCCGAAAAGGAGGGCGAGCAGACCTGCGACACCGGTGCCCGACTCCTCGAGCGGTGTCTCGGGAACGGTCGGGAGCACACCCTTCGGTCGGCCGGTCGTGCCGGAGCTGTAGAGCATGTCCATGCCCGCGGTGCGGTGCTCGAGCGGGGTGGGTGAGGCGTTGGCAACGGCGTCCTCGTAAGAGTCGTAGCCGTCGATCGCGCCACCCATCGAGAGCCGCAGCTCGACGTTGGGCATCTGGTCGCGCAACTCGGCGGCCTGGTCGGCCTTGTACGGCGAGGTGATGAAGACCCTCGCACCACAGTTGTCGATGATGTACGCCATCTCGTCGGTGGTGAGGCGGCTGCTCATCGCGGTGTAGACGAGCCCGGCGTAGTGCGCGCCCCAGCACAGCACGAGGAAGCGAGCGTTGTTCTCGAGGCAGAACGCAATGTGGTCGCCCGGCTTCAGTCCGATACTGCGGAACAGGTTCGAGAGGCGGTTGGCCTCCTCGTCGAGCTCGGCGTAGGTGATGACCTCGTCGGTGTCGGCCATGACGATGGCCGGATGATCAGGACGGGTCGCAGCGTGATGTCCGGGGTACAAGGCGGCTCCTCTGGAGTAGGCGCCCGCGAACCTAGTGCGACGCCGGTCACACGGGGAAGTTGTCAGACGGTGAAACCACCGTCGACATCGAGATGCTGACCGGTGATGAACTTCGCCCGCTGCGATGCCAGGAAGCAGACCGCTTCGGCGATATCGGTGGCGGAACCAAACCGCCGCATGGCGATATTGGCCCGAGCCGCATCAAGCGCAGACTCGTCGAGATCGCCCGACGCCATCAGTCGCTCGGCCATCCCGTCGACGAGCATGCCGGGCCCCACCGTGTTGGCCCGAACCCCGAAACGGCCCTCCTCGGCGGCGATCCCTCTGATCGATGCCTCGACTGCGGCCTTCGGGATCGACGACAGCCCGTCGCGCACCGGATAGCGCCGGGTAGCCGCCGTCGTCACGGCGACGATGCTGCCTTCGGTCTGGCGAAGGTGTGGGAGTGCCGGTGACGCGACGGCGAAGAACCCGGACGCATCGGCGTCGAGCTGTTCCTGCATCTCAGCCGGGGTCACCTTCGACAGATGCTTCTGCGGAACGTGGGGGCCGGCCGCATAGACGAGCGTGTGGATGCCTCCAGCCGCTTCTGCGATCGCATCGATCGCCTGCGCGCAGCCGTCGTGGTTCCGGAGGTCGAGTCCGATCGTCCACGCCTGACGGCCGAGATCGCTCACCGTCTGGGCGAGTTGGGCAGCCGACGCCTCGTTCTGGCGATAGGTGAAGGCGACGTGACTACCCCGGGCAGCGAGCTCCCGGACGACCGCCGCCCCGAGCCCGCCGCTTCCGCCGACCACGAACGCCGCGCCTGGGCGGCCGGTGAAGTCGTCGGAGAGGTCGAGGCCGTGTTCGGTCATGGTCGACAGCCTGCCCGATCGGTCAGGGCGGTGTCACGCTCCCCCGGCCCTGGGGCGTCGAGACCTCGCGAACGACGGCGCCCAGCCGGCGACACAGTTCGAGACACGTTTCCGGATCAGCGAGGTCAGAACCGCTCTGGCCGGATCAGCTCGCGGATGAGGTCGACGCCGCTTTCGCCCTCTGCCACGACCTCGACCGCCACCCGATCGATCTCGCCAAAGCCGAGCTTTTCGGCGACCCGGCCACTCGCACCGTTGGCGAGATCATGGCGGATCACGATGCGCTCGATGCGCTCGATTCCCCATGCCGCCTCGATGAGAATCGCCGCCGCCTCGGTGGCAAACCCACGGCCTGCGTGATCCGACCGAATCCAGTAGCCGATCTCGATCGCCGCCGGACCGACCCGACGCATCAAGGCGCAGTTGCCGATGAGCGCATCCGAGTCAGCGAGGAAGACGTGGAAGTTGTAGGCCCGGTCGGCGATCCAGTCGCGATCACAGATGGCGAGGAACTCCCCGATCGCCTCGTCGGCGGACGGGTCGTCCTGGGCCCAGTCCATGAAGTTGCGAAGCTCCGGGATGCTGGCCCGCAACGCCTCGCTCAGCTCCGCTGCGTAGGCCGCATCGACGCGACGAAGCACGAGGGACGGGCCCTCGAGCACTTCCGCCGGCCGCTGGTGCTCAGGCAGGAGCAACCTCGACCGGGATGCCGTTCAGCACGCTCGTGCCCGACACCGGATCGATCGCCAGCGGATCGGTGAGCACATTCGAGTTCACACCGGCATGACGGGCGGCGACATCGAGTCGGGCTCCCGGCTGGCCGTGACCCCAGCCGTGTGGCAGCGAAACGACGCCCGGCATGACGATGTCGGTGACCTCGACGTCGGCGGTGACTTCGCCGACCCGACTCCGAACCGATGCCTTGCCGCCGTCGACCACGCCGAGTTCGGCAGCGTCGTCGGGGTTGATCTGCAAGGTGCAGCGGGCCTTGCCCTTGACCAGCACCTCGACGTTGTGCATCCACGAGTTATTCGACCGCAGATGACGACGACCGATCAGGCGGAGACGGCCGTCACCCGCCCACTCGACGACGCGGGCCTCCAGGCGGGTGAGCTCCTCGAGGAACGGGCCGGCGAAGAGATCGATCCGCTTCTCCGGAGTCTGGAGCGCAGCGGGCAGCCGCGGTTCGAGCGCGCCGAGATCGATGCCGTGCGGGTTGTCGCGCAGCTTCTGCAGGCTGAGGCCGTCGGGATTCTCGCCGAAGGCATCGCCGTGCGGACCGGTGCGCAGCATTGCGTCGAGCATGCGATCGCTGCCGGTGTCGCCGTCGACCATGGCGATGAGGTCCTCGACGTTCCGGCCCTCGACCGCCGAGCCAGGGGCCCCCACCTCGGCGGAGAGCAGCTGGTTGACGAGCTGATCGTGGACGAGGGCGGCGTCACCCTCCGTCCCCATCGCAAGGAGGGCGAGGCGGGCGATGATGTCGTCCTCGGCGGGCTGTTCGGAATCGAACACCGGCGCCGAGTAGTTCGCGACATTGCGCACCGACAGGTTCGAGAAGGCGATGTCGAAATGGCTCTTCTCGAGCGCCGACGCCGGCGGCAGCACGACATCGGCATGGCGGGTGGTCTCATTGAGGTAGATGTCGATGCTCACCATCGCATCGAGCGACGCGAAGGCCTCGTTCATCTGTTCGGAATCCGGACATGACAGCACCGGATTCCCGGCGACGGTGAACATCATCCTGAGCTGACCTTCGCCCGGCTCGAGGATCTCGACGGGAAGGTCGGCGGCGGGGAGTTCGCCCTGGATCTCGGGATTGGCGTTGACTCGGCTCTGCCAGCGGCCCGTCCGGTAGGGCCGCCCCTGCTTCTCAGGGCGGACTCGTTCGATCGCCGATCGGGGGAACATCGAGCCGCCGGGTTCGTCGAGGTTGCCGGTGAGGATCGCGATGACATCGATCAACCAGGTGGTGAGCGTGCCGAACTCGACCGTGGTCGTGCCGATGCGACCGTGAACCGCAGCGGTCGGCGCTCGGGCGATGTCGTCGGCGAGTCGCTCGATCGTCTCGGCGTCGATCCCGGTGACGAGCTCGGCGTACTCGGGCGAGAACGGCTCAACGGCGTCACGGAGTTCGTTCATCCCGTCGACCAACGCTGCGACTCGCCCCATCGATACCTGATCGGTGCCGATCAAGCGATGGACGATCGCGGCGAGGAGGACGGCGTCGGTGCCGGGACGGATCGCGATGTGCTCATCGGCAGCCTCGGCGGTGCGAGTGCGGCTCGGATCGATGACGACGACCGTGCCGCCACGGTCACGAACGGCTCGGATGCGGCCCGGGAAGTCGGGCGCAGTGCAGATACTGCCGTTCGACACGAACGGGTTGGTGCCAAGCAACACGAGCAGGTCGGTGCGGTCGAGATCGGGAACCGGCATCCGCATGCCATTGCCGTACAGATAGCCCGACGCCACGTGGCGCGGCATCTGATCGACCGTGCTCGCCGAGAACATCGAGCGCGACCCGACCGCCTGAAGAAACGCACGTGCATGCGTATTCCAGGCGAGATTGTGTGCGTTCGGGTTGCCGAGGTAGACGCCAACCGCCTCGTTGCCGTACTCGGCTTTCACTGCGGCGAACTTCTCGCCAACCACGGCGAACGCCTCGTCCCACTCGACCTCCTCAAAGATCGGCGCACCGTCGTCGTCGAAGCCGCGCCGGACGACCGGCTTGCGGAGCCGATCCGGGTCTTCGTACAGCTGTTTCAGGGTCGAACCCTTCGGGCAGATGAAGCCCTTGGAGAACACGTCGTCCTGATCTCCACGGAT
>JAKMFW010000069.1 GCA_022425325.1 Acidimicrobiales bacterium
GCGCAATGTCGTCGGCTCGGGGCAGGGCGGGCGGGACGGGTTCGGGTTCGGCCTCGACCACCGTGTCGCCAACCGCCTTCCACACCCGGAGTTCAGGGGCGAGCACGGCGGCGCGCCTCGCATGGACGGGTGCGTGATGGTCGACGACCAACGTCGCGACCTCGGGAGCATGCCGGTCGAGCCACACCAGCACCCCGCCGAGCGCGGCGAGGTCGTCGCTCATCGAGACGATCCAGGCCTGCTCCTCGGAACGGACCGTGATCCCGAACGGCGCAGCGGCAGGAGTCGATGACGCGCTGATGTCGAAGCACTGCCGGAGCAGCGCAACGGCACGTGCCCGCTCGAGTTGAGCCCGACGATCAGCGTCGAGCGCCATGAGAGGTCAGCTCTCGTCGCCCTCGGCGGCGGCTTCGTCGGCAGCCGGAGCGTCGGTCTTCTTGCGACGGCCGTAGCGCTTCTCGAAGCGCTCGACGCGACCGGCGGTATCGACGATCTTCATCTGGCCGGTGAAGAAGGGGTGGCTCTCGCTCGAGATCTCCACCTTCGCAAGGGGGTACTCGTTGCCGTCCTCCCAGGTGACGGTCTCGCTGGTGGCGATCGTCGAACGGATGATGAACGACGTGCCGGCGGACATGTCCTGGAAGACGACCGGGCGGTACTCGGGGTGGATGTCGGACTTCATAGCGATCTCCCAGGCTAGGAGGCGGAGGCCGACTTGGCGACCTCGCGCAGGAATTCGTCGTTGGTCTTGGAGGCACCGAGCCGGTCGAGCAGCTCAGCATGGGCGGCGGGGCCGCCGCTGGCGGCGATCAGGTCGGCCAGGTGACGTCGCAGGGTGACGATCTGCTCACGGGTCGCGTCGTCGAGCAGGGCGTCCTCGTGGCGGGTGGTCGACCCGGCGACGTCGATCGCCGGGTACGCCCGCCGTTCAGCGAGCGCGCGATCGAGGCGGAGCTCGAGATTTGCCGAACCGGACAACTCGGCGAGAATCGCCTCGTCGGCACTGTTGCCGTTGTCGGTGGTCGCCGTGGCAAGGATCGTCAGCGACCCACCCTCTTCGACGTTGCGGGCAGCGGCAAAGAACTGCTTCGGGCCGATCATGGCGGTGGCATCGAGACCGCCCGGCAGCAGCTTGTTCGACTGAGGGGTCTCTGTCGCATAGGCGCGGGCCAGGCGAGTGATCCCGTCGACGAGCACGACGACATCGCGTCCGTCTTCCACGAGACGCTTGGCCCGCTCGATCGCCAGGTCGGCGATGTGCACGTGTTCGTCGGTGGGCCGGTCGAAGAGTGAGGCCACGACCTCTCCCCCGTCACCGAGGGCACGCGTCATCGAGGTGACCTCTTCGGGACGTTCGTCGATCAACAGGATGATCAGGTGGGCGTCGGCGTGGTTGGCCGTCAACGACCGCACGATCTGGTGCATCACCGTCGACTTGCCGGCGCGGGGCGGCGCCACGATCAGGCCGCGCTGGCCTTTGCCGATCGGGGCGACCAGGTCGATCAGGCGGGCGGCGGCATCGCCGCCGTCGCCGCGTTCGAGCGTGAGGCGTTCGGCCGGATGCACCGGCACGAGATCGTCGAAGTCGGGACGGGCGGTCGCCGCGTCGGGCTCGCCACCGTTGACGGACTCGACGGACATGAGCGCCGGGTTCTTCTCGTTGCGATTGGCCGGACGCGATGGGCCGGCGATCACGTCGCCCTTGCGCAGGCCGTACTGGCGGACGAGCTTCACCGGCACATAGGCATCGTCACGGCTCGGGCTGTAGCCGTTCACCCGCAGGAAGCCGTAGCCCTCGCTGCGGAGGTCGAGCCGCCCCTCGGCCGGGATCGGATCGCCATCCCACTGCTCGTTCGCGTCGTTGCGGTTGTCGCGGTCGCGACCACGCCGGCGACGACGACGGTTGCCGGGTTCGGGGCGATTGTCCGCGTCGACGCTGTCATCGCTGCTGTCATTCGCAGGCTGATCGTCGTCGCCATCGGTGTCGTCGTCCGCGGCCTCGCCGGTGTCCGTCGACGCCGTTGCGTCGGTGACATCGGTATCGGACGAGTCGGCCTCTTCGGCGTTCCCGCCACCGTCACCACCGGCGGCCAGGTCGAGAATGAGGTCGATGATCTCGCCCTTGCGGGCACGCGACGAGGGCTTCTTGCCCAGCGTCGTCGCGATCTGGGTCAACTCGTCTCGGTCTTTGCGCTGCAGCGTCGAACGACGCATCTCCGCGGTTTCCACGGGCTCGCTCCTCGGGTGAGGCCGGGCCGCTCATCCCCCATGGAGGAGCGGCGATGTCGGGGGTGTTCGCCCGATCGAATGATCAGAATCCCTACCGTCGCTGCCGACGGCGTCTTTGACGAACAGAGTTGAGGGTAGCGGCGATCAGCGGCGTCGCACGCTGTCGACGAAATCTTCGACGATGGCGAGGTCGTTCGGGAGGTCGGTGACCCGCTCCGTGCGCTCGTAGAGATCGGCGAGGTGGGACGGCAGGGGTGGCCGCACACCGGTGGCCTGCTCGACAGCGTCGGGGAACTTGGCCGGATGGGCGGTCGCCAGCGTCACGACCGTTTCGTCGACGCGACGGAGACGTCGGGCGACGCCGATACCAACCGCCGTGTGGGGTTCGACAAGCATTCCTGTCGAGTCGTGGATGTCGCGGATGACGTCGAGCGTCTCGGTGTCGTCGAGTCGCCCACCGGTAAAACCGGCGATCAGCTCGGCGTGCTGCTCGGGCCGAAGCGAGGCGCTCCCGGTGGCCCGGAAATCGGTGAGCAACTCGGCGGTTGCCGGACCGTTGGCGCCGAGCAGTTCGAACAGGAGTCGCTCCAGGTTCGACGAGATCTGGATGTCCATGCTCGGCGAGAGCGTCGGGACGACCGCTTCGGCGGTCATCGTGCCGGTGTGAATCAGCCGGGTGAGGATGTCGTTGGTGTTCGACGCGACGAGCAACCGTTCGATCGGGAGCCCCATTCGTCGAGCGCAGTGCCCGGCGAACACGTTGCCGAAGTTGCCGGTGGGGACACAGAACGTGGTGGGGGTGTCGCGCCGGTCGAGCTGCTGAGCAGCCCACACGTAGTAGACGATCTGGGCCATCACGCGGGCCCAGTTGATGGAGTTGACCGCCGAGAGGCCGACGCGACTGCGGAACGCCTCGTCGGCAAACATTGCCTTCACGAGGTCCTGACAGTCGTCGAACGTGCCGTCGACGGCGACGGCGTGGACGTTCGGTGCGTCGAGGGTGGTCATCTGGCGACGCTGGACCTCACTCGTTCGGCCCTTCGGAAAGAGGATGACGATGTCGACCCGGTCGCGGTCGCGAACGGCGTCCATGGCTGCCGACCCGGTGTCGCCCGATGTCGCCCCCACGATGGTCACTCGCTGATCTCGCCGTTCGAGCTCATGGTCGAACAGGCGGCCGAGCAACTGCAGGGCGACATCTTTGAACGCCAGGGTCGGACCGTGGAAGAGCTCGAGCAGGTGATGCCCGGGCTCGACTTCAACCAGCGGGCACACCTGGGGGTCCGAGAAGGTCGCATAGGCGTCCTCGACCATCGACCCGAAGTCGTCGAGGCCGATCGTGTCGGCAACGAAGGGTGCCATCACGGCGGTGGCGATCGAGGCGTAGTCGCCCTCGGTCGTCGGAAGCTCCGGCCATGTGGTCGGCAGGTACAGACCACCGTCGGGGGCGAGGCCGCCGAGCAGGGTGTCGCCGAACCCGATCTCGGGTGAACGACCCCGGGAGCTGTGGTAGGTCGCCATTGGCTCAGTCGTCGCTGACGAGACGGATCACCGAGCCGATCCCTCGCACGACGTTGAGACCGTCGAGCTCGTCGAGGGTCGCGTGGAGGGCCGCCTCGGTGGTCTCGTGCAGGATGAGGCACAGCTCGGCGTCGCCACCGGTCCCCGACTGCTCCATCACCTGGATCGACACGCCGTGGGTGCCGAAGACCGTCGCCACCTGAGCGAGCACACCGGGCTCATCGGAGACCACCATGGTCAGGTAGTACTGCGACGAGAGTTCGTCGACCGAACGCAGCGTCACCTTTTCGGTGATCGACAGCCGAGCCGCAGCGCCGTTGGCCACGTTGACGGCGGCGTCGACGAGATCGCCGAGGACGGCGGAGGCAGTCGGACCGCCGCCGGCACCGCGCCCGTAGAACATGAGATCGCCGACCGTGGCGCCTTCGACGAACACGGCGTTGAACGAGTCGTTGACGTTGGCGAGCGGGTGGCCGGTGGGGACCATCGCCGGATGTACCCGGACGGCGACCTCGCCGTCAGCGCGCTCGATCACGGCGAGCGCCTTGATGACGTAGCCGAGGCGCTTGGCGGTGTCGATGTCGGCGGCGGTGATCGATGAGATGCCCTCATGCTGCACATCGCTGGATCGCACGTCGACACCGAACACGATCGAGGCGATGATCGCAGCCTTGGCGCCGGCGTCGTAGCCCTCGACGTCGGCGGTCGGGTCGGCCTCGGCGTACCCGAGCGCCTGCGCATCGGCGAGCGCGTCGGCGTAGTCGGCGCCCTCCTGCGACATCTTGGTGAGGATGTAATTGGTCGTGCCGTTGATGATGCCCATCACCCGGCTGATGTCTTCGCCCACGAGCGACTCGCGCAACGGGCGGATCAAGGGGATGCCACCAGCGACGGCGGCCTCGAAGAGCAGATCGACGCCGTGCTCTGCGGCAACGGCGTACAGCTCCGGCCCGTGCGCAGCGAGGAGTTCCTTGTTGCCGGTGATGACCGGCTTGCCGTTCTCGAGCGCGGTGCGGACGAGCGTCAGCGCCGGGTCGGT
Source organism: Acidimicrobiales bacterium (assembly GCA_022425325.1). Classification (GTDB taxonomy): domain Bacteria; phylum Actinomycetota; class Acidimicrobiia; order Acidimicrobiales; family Aldehydirespiratoraceae; genus UBA11606. Next base: position 4,790 of record JAKMFW010000069.1, read on the forward strand.
GCCGCCGATGAGCTCCACAACGATGTCGACCTCGGGATCAGCGACGACCGCCGCAGTATCGGTGGTGAGCAGCGACGGATCCGCCAGACGGTCCTGGTGCTTGGCGGTGTCGCGGACGGCGATCGCGCCGATGCGCAGCTCCACTCCCGTACGGGCGGTGATGGTGGCGCGGCGGGCGTCGAGCAGGTCGACAAGCGCTCCGCCGACCGTGCCGCAGCCGAGAAGTCCGATGGTGAGGTTGGTCACGACGCTGAGCGTAGCCGCTTGCCTCAGCGGGCCGACTCGGCGTTAGCCGGGCCGACGGGTGGTGAGGGCGCGCAACAGTGCGGGCTTGTCGCGCCAAGGCACCACCGTGAGCGACGCCCACTCCTGCCGACGGACCCGCCCGTCGCGATCTGCGTAGCTGGCGAGCAGGCGACGATCGCGGCTGCGAGGCCGATGAGCCTCGGCCCAGTCGATGATCGGATGCCGGGCACCGATTGAGCCGGCGGCGGCGAAGCCGACAGCGGCGGGTGCTTCGGCTCCCCAGCGCACGATGGTGCGCATCACCCGGTCGACATCAAGGTTGGTTCGCTCGAGGAGCAGCGCAAGGTCGCGAACGTCGCCGAGCGGAGGCTTGGCGCCACCGAGCGCAACGTGCAACGCGGCGTGAACCAGGTGGAGTTCGGGTCGGAGGGTGAGCACATCCGCGCCGCCAACCTCGACGGCGACGGTCGATGCGACAAGTTCGTCGAGATCGATCAGGTGCCCGTACGGACCTGGCGAAAGTGTGCGGTGCAGGTTGAGTTCGGTGCCGGTCCGCCGGCGGATCGTGACCGATGGTGCGAACCGCCGCTCCCAGTCAGGAGAGATCGCGGGTCGGCTCCGCGTTGCCCCGACGACCTCCAGGGCGGAAGCGGCAGCGTCGAGTCGGTCGGCCGGCACGAGCAGGTCAATGTCAACGGAGATTCGTTGGTCCGGTTCGGGGAGCAGGCGGGCGATCGCCGACCCCCTCAGGAGGCAAGGAGTGATGTCGGCATCGAAAAGGATCGCCACCGACTCGAGCATGGCGGTGTCGAGCAGCCGTGCCCGGGCCAGCGCCCGCTCATGCGCGTCGACAACGGCCTCGGGGCGATCGACCTCCACCTCACCGGCTCGCATCGCCGCCAGCAACACACCGGTGAGCCGTTGCTCTGCGACCACCGGCAGATGCCGATCGACCTCGACAGTGTCGACGGTGTCGATCACCCCGTCGGAGAGGTCCCAGCCGGCGAGGAACTCGAGCAGGTCGCTCACGAGCGGGACTCTCGCATACGCCATCCGACCTGCGTCAGACGTCGAGCCTCGTGAGATCGTCGAAGGTCTCCCGCCGGACCACCAGCCGTGCATCTCCGTCGCGAACGAACACGACCGGTGGACGCAGGACCTTGTTGTAGTTAGAGCCCATCGAGTGGCCGTAGGCGCCGGTGACGGGGGTCGCGAGGATGTCGCCGACCTTGATGTCGCCGGGCACGAGACCCTCACGAACCAAGATGTCGCCGGACTCGCAGTGCTTGCCGACGAGCCGGATCGGCAGCGTCCGCTCGGCGTCGACCGACCGCGGAAGGAAGGTCTCATAGCCCGATCCGTAGAGGACGGGCCTGGGGTTGTCGCTCATGCCGCCATCGACGGAGATGTAGGTCCGCACCCCCTCGATCTCCTTGATCGTGCCGACGGTGTAGAGCGTGACGGCGGCCGCAGCGGCGATCGAACGACCGGGTTCGGCGAGGATCGTGGCGGTGACGCCGGCCGCGGCGCAGGCGTCGCGGACGACCTTGCCCCACTCACCGATCGTCGGGGCGGTCTCATCGTCGACATAGGGCACGCCGAGTCCCCCTCCGACCGACAACTCGGCGAAGTCGTGGGCGGTGGCGATCTCGCCGATGACGCCCGCAGCCTTCCCGAGCGACCCGACGGCGAAGACCTGGCTACCGATGTGAGCGTGGATGCCGAGCACCTCGACGGCCGGAGACATCTGGGCCCGCTCGATCGCGCGCTCGGCGGCACCGGTGGAGACGGTGAAGCCGAACTTGGAGTCGTCCTGGCCCGTGGAGATGTAGTCGTGGGTCTCGGCTTTGATCCCGGGCGTGAGCCGCAGGAGGACCTTCGGGGCGATGCCGGTCTCGGCGTACAGCATGTCGAGACGATCGAGTTCGTCGAAACTGTCGACGACGATGCGACCGACGCCGGCCTCGATCGCCATCCGAAGCTCGGCGATCGACTTGTTGTTGCCGTGCAGCACGAGCCGCTCAGCCGGAACCCCGGCGTGGAGCGCAACATGGAGTTCGCCACCGGTTGCGACGTCGAGGTGCATGCCTTCCTCATGGGCGAGGCGGGCCATCGCCCCGCACAGGAACGCCTTCGTGGCGTAGGCGACACCATCGCCGAATGCCTCGACCGCCTCACGACAGCGATCACGGAGATGCTGCTCGTCGTAGACGAAAACCGGGGTGCCGAACTCTTGAGCAAGCTCAAGCGTGTTGCACCCTCCGATGTGGAGCACGCCGTCGACGACCTCGGCCGAGTCGGGCAACAGGCGGGTGGGCAGCGGACGCACGATTACATCGACTCCGGAGTGGAGACACCGAGCAGTTGCAGGGCAATCCGGAGACCGACCTGGCTTGCCGCGACGAGCGCAAGGCGGGCCTGGGTGAGCTCGGGGGCGATGGCGTCACTCATGACATAACAGTCGTGGTAGAAGCCGTGCAGCGCAGCGGCCTGCTCGCGCGACCACACGGCGATGCGATGCGGAGCATTGTCGACACACGCGACCCGCACGATGTCGGGCAGTTCCTGCAGCGAACGGAGTAGGTCGAGTTCCCGCTCGTGGACGAGCAGCGACGAATCGACCTCGGCCAGCGGCAAACGCTCCACGCCGGCCTCGGCGGCCTTGGCGAAGATCGAGCAGATGCGAGCGTGGGCGTACTGGACATAGAAGACCGGGTTATCCATGCCCTGCTTGGCGACCTCTTCGAGGTCGAAGGTCTGACGGCTGTCGACCGACTGCATGAGGTAGGTGAAGCGAGCGGCGTCGGCACCGACCTCGGCGATGACGTCGTCGAGCGCGATGAAATCCCCCGACCGCCCGCTCATCTTCACTTCTTCCCCGCCGCGGGCGAAGTCGACCATCTGGGTGATGGCGATCTCGAGTTCGTCGGGATCGTGGCCGAGCAGCTGCATCGCCGCCTTCATGCGGGTGACATAGCCGTGGTGGTCGGCACCCCAGACGTTGAAGAGGAGTTCGGAGCGCGAGAACTTGTCGCGGTGATAGGCGATGTCGGGCGTGAGGTAGGTGAGATCACCGTCGCTCTTGACGAGGACGCGATCCTTGTCGTCGCCGAACTCGGTCGAGCGAAGCCACACAGCGCCGTCGTCCTCGAAGACCGCGTTGTGGGCTCGAAGATCGTCCATTGCCTCGTCGATGGCGCCGGTAGGAACGAGCGACCGCTCGCTGAACCAGACCTCATGGTGGATGTCGAGCGCTTCGAGCGTGGCCCGATGCGAGTCGAGGCCGCGCTGGAGACCCCATTCGAGCGGGTCGGCATCGGCCGGCATCTCACCAGCCCACGCATGGATGTACGCGCCGTGGTAGCCGTCCTCCGGGATCGGCTCATCGGCCTTCGCAGCGGCGAGCGACTTGGCGTAGTTGGTCATCTGCACGCCGCGGTCGTTGATGTAGGTCTCTCGAGTGACGCGGAACCCACATCGTTCCTTGAGACGGGTGATCGAGTCGCCGTAGCAGGCGCCGCGACCATGCCCGGCGTGCAGCGGCTTGTTCGGGTTGGCCGAGACGAACTCGACGTTGAGGTGGGCTCCAGCACCGAGATCCGGTGAGGCGTATCCGTCGACGCCCTGCTCGAGCACGTCGGTCATGACCTCATGGAGCCAGGTGTCGGCCAGTCGGAAGTTCACGAAACCAGGGCCGGCGATCTCAACGGCGGTGACATGGGCCGGTGGGCGCGCGTTGAGGAAGTCGACCAGCGCCTGACCGAGTTCGCGTGGATTCTTGCCCGCCTTCTTCGCGGTGGCGAGCGCGATGTTCGACGACCAGTCGCCGTGGTCGCGGTTGGCAGGACGCTCGAGCGCGATGTCGTCGGGAAGCGGGTCGATGCCGGCTTCGGCGAGGGCGGCCCGCAGGCCGTTGCGGAGATGTTCCCGGACGTCCATGAACGCCTGATGCTACCGGCCGACCCCCGTTGTCAGAGTGACGATCGCGGGTAGGGTGACGCCTCGTCCCTCCCGAGGGGCATGCCCTCGTAGCTCAGCGGATAGAGCATCGGCCTCCGGAGCCGTGTGCGCAGGTTCGAGTCCTGCCGAGGGCGCTCACCGACGTTGCGGTGCGCTGGCCGCAGCCACGCACCGGCGTGCCACACTCGAAGCCATGGACGTCGACATCGTCGCCGAAGCGATCCGAGAGGCCGAGGCAGCAACGATCGCTCCCCGCTTTCGGGCTCTCGCCGATGACGACGTCACCTTCAAGGGTCCCGACGACCCCGTGACCGTCGCCGATCGTGCCTGCGAAGCGATGCTCGGTGCCTCGCTCCGGATGATCGACGATCTCCCGGTCGTCGGGGAGGAAGCGGCCGCCGCCGACCCATCGCTGCTCGCCGCCGCAGACCATGACGCCTGGATCGTCGACCCTCTCGACGGCACGAAAAACTTCGCGAACGGCTGGGGCGGCTACGCCGTGATGGTCGCCAAGGTGCGCAGCGGTGAGACAACCCATGCGTGGATCTGGATCCCGCAGCGGGGCCAGATAGCGATCGCCGAGCACGGCGCAGGGGCGACCATCGACGGCGTCCGGGTGCAGGCCGGTCCCGTCGCAGCCGATCCGACCATGTGGACGGCGGTCGTGAAGAAGCGCTACGTCCCTGCCGAAGATCGGCCCATCGTCGACCGTTTCGCCGCCCGCATCGGTGACCCCGTCGAGGGCATCGGATGCGCAGGTATTGAGTACGTCGATCTCGTACTCGGCCGATACGACCTCTTGATGTACTGGCGGACCCTGCCGTGGGACCACGCCCCCGGCAGCCTCCTCGCCACCGAAGCCGGGTTGGAAGCCATCCGGCCCGACGGTCGCCCTTACCGGCCCGGTGAGGACGCACTCGGCCTCCTCGTCGGCCGTCACGCGACATCAGCGGTGCCGCATCTCGATCCGCGCTGACGCTCGTGCCCGACCATCGAATGCTCAATCCGACCGACCCGCCGGGTCGGGCATGTGCACCCATGCGGCCCACCGACCTAGCGTTTGGCATGGCGACCACGCACGTTCGGCATCTCGACATCTGCTCGACGGGGCGGGACGACGTCGAATGACACGCGTGCTGCTCGTCGGTCCGGGGGCGATCGGACTCACCGTCGCGGGCGCCGTCCTGCAACGCCCCGAAATGGCGCTTGCGGTCGCCGCCCGCACGCCATTCGACACGATCGCCGTCGAACTCGACGAGGAGCGAATCGAGTGCGAGGTGCCGGTGCTGACCGACCCCTTTGCGATCACGGGTCCGTTCCACCTGGTCCTGCTCGGCACCAAGGCCCATCAGACCCCCGCCGTGGCGCCGTGGCTCGCTGCAGCGTGCGGACCGGACACCGACGTCGTCGTCCTCCAGAACGGCATCACCCACCGTGAACGCGTCGAGCCGCTTATCGGGCCGGCATCGCTGGTACCCGCTGTCGTCAACATTCCGGCCGATCGAGAGGCTCCCGGCCATGTCCGAGTCGGATTTCGGCGGCACCTCGTCGTGCCCGACGACGGCCCCGGTCGCCGCACGGCCCATCGGTTCACCGACACCTTTCTCGACGTCGACACCACCGCCGACTGGCACACGGCAGCGTGGCGCAAGCTTGTGATGAACGCCGTCGTCGGCACGATTACCGTGCTGACCCGCACGACCAACACCGTCCTCCTCGACCGGGATGCCCGGACCCTCGCCGTCGCGCTCGCCGATGAGGTGCAACAGGTCGCCATCGCCGACGGTGCCGCCCTGGAGCCCCGCGACTACGGGCCCGTCATCGACCTCGTGGGCGACGCCGGCGGCGACCACCGTTCGTCGATGACCACCGATCGGGTCAACGGCGTCCCCTCCGAATGGCGGGTCCGCAACCTCGACGTGATCCAACGCGCGGAGAAACACGGCGTCGACGTGCCTCTCTTCCGGCATCTCACCACGTTGGTGAGGTTGGGAGAACCATCCGACCGGCCCTGACGTCGGCCCTCCCAATGAAAGGAACCTCGTGCAGACCGCCCATCTCTTCTTCGGCTCGATCGGCGGCTAGGTTCCCGTCATGGCCGTCACCGACACCGCTCCCCCTGCGAAGAAGGAACGCTGGACCTACCAGTGGAAGGAACTCCACGACGAGGTCATCACCAGCGGGCTGTGCACCGGCTGCGCCGGGTGTGTGATCAGCTGTCCGCACGATGTGATCGGGTACGAACACGAGCCCGGCGCCTACAAGCCGTTCCATCTCGAGGAAGAACTCGGCACCTCCGACTGCGTCCACGGCCAGAAGGGCTGCACCTCGTGCACCCGAGCATGTCCTCGGTTCCGCATGTGGGAACCCGAGGCCGACATGCACCTTCACGGTCGCGAGCGAGAAGACGGCGAGATGTCGGGCATCTACTCCGACATTCTCCTCACCCGCGCAAGCGATGATTTCGTGTACGAGACCGGACAGGACGGCGGTCTCGTCTCGGCGATGCTGATCTGGCTGCTCGAGAACGACATCATCGACGGCGCGTTGACCTCGGGGGTGGAGACACTCGAGAACGGCGAGCCGGGGTGGAAGGCCTTCCCGATGGTCGCGACCAACCGCGACGAAGTCCTTCGGGGCGCCGGCAGCCGCTACACGTACTCGGCCAACACGATGGCGTTCGACGAGGCCAAGGAACGAGGGCTTGAGCGGCTCGCCCTTGTCGGCATGAGCTGCCAGACCTCGGTTGCGCCGGTGATGTGGCATCGCAAGATCGGCAAGGTCTCCAAACCGTTCAAGCTCAACATCGGGCTGCTCTGTTCAAAGTCATTCGACGATGCGCTGTTCGACGAACTCTTCGAGGTCAAGTACGGCCTCAAGCGCGAGAACATCGCCAAGATGAACATCAAGGGCGTCTTCCAGGTCTGGACCAAGGACGGCGGCTACCACGAGATCAACCTCAAGGAATGCCACGCCTGGACTCGCGAAGGCTGCACCCACTGCCCCGACTTCGCGGCCGAGCACGCCGACATCTCCACCGGAGGGATCGGCAACGAGACCGACTGGACCCTCACCATCGTGCGGACCGAACTCGGTCGTGCCGTCATCGACGCCATGGTCAAGGACGGAGCGATCGAGACCCGACCCGGCGACGACGACCCGGGCGCCATCGCGCTGATGCATCGGCTGGCCGAAAACAGCCGCAAGCGCTGGCCTGACTGGGCACAGCCAGCGGCGAAGGTCGGAATTTCTGCCAAGCCCGCCGGGTAGCACCCGCGTACCCACTCGCCACCGGACAGGAAAGGGAGCCATGTCGCTCGACATCGAATTCTGGGCCGACCCTGCTTGACCGTGGTGTTGGGTGACGGCCCGTTGGGTCGTCGATGAGGTCAAGGACCAGCGTGATCTGCAGATCACCTGGCAGCCGTTCAGCCTGCTGTTGAAGAACCAACCAGCCGAAGGCACCCCGTACTACGACGGCGTGCTCCGGACGTACCAGATGCTCCGCGTCATGGAATCCGTCCGAGCCACGGAGGGCAACGACGGCGTATTCGCGCTGTACTGGGAACTCGGTGCGCGCATCCACCACGACAAGGATCGCGAGTTCGACATCGCCGATGCACTCGAAGCGGCGGGCCTTCCGGCGACGCATGCCGAGGCCTTCGAGGACGAACGCTTCGACACCGAGATCCGCAGCAGGCACGACGCTGGCCTCGCGCTCACGGGTGACGATGTCGGCACCCCCATCATCGCCATGGACACCCCCGGCGGCCGCCAGGGCATCTTCGGTCCGGTCATCACGGCCGTCCCGAATTCCGAAGATTCCCTGCGGCTCTGGGACGGTATGGTCGCCATGATGAGCGTCGACGGCTTCTGGGAACTCAAGCGCACCCGGACGCGTCGCCCCGAGTTTCCGGCCCGGCCCGAATGAGCGCCGACACCCCACCGACCGAAACCGGCGGAAATCTTCCTCCCGTCGAGGAGGCATCGATCTACCACCTGCTCAAGCCCGAGGTGCTGGAGCACGGTGACGGGCGCGCCGTTCTGCGTTTCACCCCGGAACCGATCTGGACGATCGGCGCCGGCGTGGTGCAGGGCGGCATCGTCACCGCCATGCTCGATATGGCGATGGCGTTCGCCTCCAACGGACTCTCGACGGCGACCATCACCGTCGACATCCTGCGGCCGGCCACCGGTCGGCTCACCGCCACCGGCGAGGTCACGAAGTTGGGGCGCCGTCTCCTGTTCGCTACCGGCGAATTGCACGACGACGACGGTCGGCTCATCGCTCGGGGCAACCAGACAGCGATTCCGCCGAGCTGATCAGACGAGGTCGGCGGGTACGGACGCCTACAGCACGTCGTCGAGCACGGTGCAGGCCCGGGCGATGTCGTCGCTGGCGTTGTAGTGCACCGCCGACACGCGCACCACGCCGTCGTCGATGTCGAGACCGAGCGAACCGACGAGTCGATGCGCGTAGAAATTGCCGTGGCCACAGGAGACCTTGGCCGCGATCAGCGCGTCGTAGATCGACGCCGATGTCGTGCCCGGCAGGTGGAAGGCGACCGTCGGAGCCCGAACGGCGTGGTCGGCGGTCGGCGCACCGACGAGTCGGGCCCGGTCGTGGGCGATCAGCATCTCGACAAGCGGAGCCGTGATCTCGGCCTCATGGGCCGCAAAGGCGTCGAAGAGTGACGCGACCCGATCCCGTCGGGTGGTTCCCTCGATGCCGTGATGAGCGACCAGGGTGTCGTAGTAGTCGGCGATGCCTGCGACCGAACCGATCGCTGCGTGATCGGGGCCAGCTGGGGTCAGCCACCCCTCCGGCGTCGTGTCCTTGAAGTAGTGGCCTTGGTTGGTCATCTGCTCGAGCAACGAACGGCGGGTGTACATGAGCCCGACGTGAGGTCCGTACGTCTTGTACGTCGAGTACAGGTAGACGTCGCAGTCGAGCGCGGCGACGTCGGGAAGGCCGTGCGGTGCATAGGACACGCCATCGACCACGATGTGCCCGCCCGCTGCGTGCACGCGATCGGCGAGCGTCCGGATCGGGTTGATGGTGGCGGCGATGTTCGACGCGTGGGTGACGGCAAGAAGACGGGTTCGGCTGGTGATCAGTTCGTCGAGGTCGGCGGGATCGAGCAGGCCAGTCTCAGGGTCGACCGCCCATTCCTTCACGACGATGCCCGTGTCGGCGAGACGTCTCCATGCGCCCTGATTGGCCTCGTGATCCTGCCCAGTGACGATGATCTCGTCACCGTCGTCCCACATCGGCCGCATGGCCTTGGCCAGCACATAGGTGTTCTGACTGGTCGACGGACCGAAATGGATCTCGCCCTCGTCGGCCGCGAAGAGCTCGGCCATCACCGCACGCGAGCGATCCATCGCCTCGGTGGCAACGACCGACGGGCCGAAGTCCCAGTTGGGCTGGCATTTGGCGTGGGCGAACAGATCGGCGAGAAGATCGACGACCTGACTCGGGCAGTAGCTGCCGCCGGCGTTCTCCAGGTGCGCCCACTGCCCCATCTCGGGGTGCCCAAAGGCCGGGAACTGAGCCCGGACGAAATCGAGATCGAGGGTCGTCATGCGGGCACGCTAGCCCGCACCCGTCGGATCAGGAGGCGAGTGCCTGGTCGGTGCAGCCGCCCTGGCCGGTGAGCATGGCGCGGATGTCGGCGGGGATGTCCTCGGGGTTGTCCCGTAGGGTCGACTCGAGTTCCTTGAAGGCCGCGAAGTCACGCCCTGAATCGGCAGCAGCCGCTGCGTCGGTGAGCTGGTTGGAACCGTCGATCTCGCCACCGAAGTACTCGACGATCTCGACGAAGGCACACTCGCAGTACGTCGCGATCTGGTCAGCGTTCAACTCGATCTCGGCGCTCTCAGTGTTGGCTTCCGTGCACGCCCGGATGAAGTTTGGTCGGAGGTTGCCGTCGTCTTCGGCCTCGGCCCACGACTGCGGGTCATTCGAGGAGCCACAGGCGCTCGCGAACACGAGCACGCTGAAAAGCATCGCAAAGATGGTGAGGGTTCGCTTCGTCGTTCGCATGACGAGACGAGGGTAGCGGCGAGTGTCGCCCGGGCTGCGCCGCCGTGACGAAAATGGTGGTGACGCGGACTAGCTGGTCCCGAGCTCTCGGGCCCGAGCGAAGACCGAATCGAGCATTTCTTCGGTGAGTCGGCCGGTGAAGGTGTTCTGCTGGCTCACGTGGAAACTGCACAGCAGGGTTTTGCCATCGTCGAGTGGCACCTCCACGCCGTGGCCGAACTTGGGTCGAGGCCGAACGCCGAGTTCCTGGCAGGCCACCTGATACCCGAAACCACCCAGCACGACGATCACACTCAGGTTGGTGAGCGCCTCGACCTCCCGCTGAAAAAATGGACGACAGGTGTCACGCTCGACCGTGGTCGGCTTGTTCTCCGGTGGGGCGCACTTGACCGGCGACGTGATCCAGGCACCGTCCATCTCGAGCCCATCATCGACGCTCACCGAGTCGGGCTGGTTCGCATACCCGGCGCGGTACAGCGCCCGGTAGAGCCAGTCGCCTGAGCGATCGCCGGTGAACATCCGCCCGGTGCGGTTTGCGCCATGCGCCGCCGGTGCCAGTCCGACGACGAGCAGGTGAGCAGCGGGATCACCGAAGCCGGGTACGCCCCGTGCCCAGTAGTCGTGGTCCTCGTAGGCCTTGCGTTTTTCCCGCCCGATTTGTTCGCGCCACTCAACCAGTCGAGGACACGCACGACACGCACCGACCTCCTCAGCCAACGCTCGGAGTTGGGCGGCGGGTTCTCGCTGACGGTAGGCCACGGGCGCAGGCTACGTTGACCAGTCGATGGCACGTCGCTCCGCTCCCCCCAAACCCACCCTCGTCTTGTTCGTCCGCCACGGTCAGACCCCGACCACTGGTGCCTCTCTGCCAGGCCGGGCCCCGAACCTGCACCTCGCCGACACGGGCGTGGCCCAAGCCGAGGCCGCCGCGGCGCGCATCGCTGCGTTGAAGCACGTCGCGGCGATCTACGCGTCACCGATGGAACGCACCCGAGAGACCGCGGCACCGATCGCCAGAGCCCGCAAGCTGCGGGTCCGTCAGGCGAAGGGCTTGATTGAGTGCGACTTCGGCGACTGGACCGGAAAGAAGCTGGCGGACCTCCGCAAGCTCGACGCCTGGAAGACCGTGCAGCGCTATCCCAGTGGCTTCCGGTTCCCGGGCGGCGAGTCGTTCGCAGAGATGCAGTCCCGCGCCGTCGACACCACCCACGAACTCGTTGCCGCCCACCCCGGCGAGACCATCGTCGCCGTCTCCCATGCCGACGTGATCAAGGCGATCGTCGCCGCCGCCACCGGCACCCACCTGGATCTCTTCCAGCGCATCGTGGTGTCGCCGTGCTCGATCACCGCGATCCTCTACAGCCCGGAGGGTCCGGTCGTCCTGACGGTCAATTCCACCGGCGACGACCTCGCCGCCCTCGCGCCCTCATGAACGAATCCTTTTCCTTCGACGACCTCGAGTTCTTCACGGTCGGCACGCTCGGCCCCCGGGGTGAGCGGGTCTTCTACCTGCAGGGACGTGGCGACGGGCGATTGGTGTCGCTCCGGCTCGAGAAACAGCAGGTGGCGAGCCTTGCCGACTACCTGACGCAGGTGCTCGATGACCTGCCCGAGGCCTCGATCGGGCCGCTCCCTTCGGATCTGAGCTTGCGTGAACCGGTCGTTGCGGCGTGGACGGTCGGGGCAATCGGCATTGCGTACTCCGCCGACGACGACCGACTCGTGATCCTTGCGGAGGAAATGACCGACGACGACAACGACGATCCTGCCCAGGCTCGCTTCACGCTGTGTCGTGAGCAGGTCGTCGGCCTCATCGACCGGGCCCGTGACGTCGTGTCGGCCGGCCGGCCCCCGTGTCCGTACTGCGGCAGCCCGCTCCAGCCCCGCAACGGGGACTGGTGCGCCTGCTCCAACTGACACCGTGGCCGCACCACACGCCGACGAGGAGTCGCCGTTCCTCTCCCGTGACCCCATCGCCACCGACCGGGCACTCAGCCTGCTCACGGAAGGCGGGGTCGAGCTCGTCGGTCGCATGCCGTACTCGAGCAACGCAACCTTTCTCGTCGACATCGAGCACGACGGGCTCCAGGCCCAGGGCATCTACAAGCCACTGCGAGGCGAGTCACCCCTGTGGGACTTCCCCGACGGCCTCTACAAGCGCGAAATCGCCGCGTTCATCGCGAGCGAGGCGCTCGGTTGGGATCTCGTCCCGCCCACCGTCGAACGCGAACTCGTCCACGGTGTCGGCTCACTCCAACTCTTCATGCCGTGCGTGTTCGAGGAGCACTACTACACACTCCATGAGGAATCGGATCGTTACGACGATGAGTTCCGTCGGATCTGCGCCTTCGACATCGTGATCAACAACACCGACCGTAAGGCTGGCCACTGTGTGCTGGGTGTCGATGACAAGATCTGGGCCATCGACCACGGTGTCGCATTCCATCAGGAGTTCAAACTCCGGACAGTGCTCTGGGACTTCGTTGGCGAGGACATTCCCGACGCGTGGTGCGACGACCTCTGGCGCCTCGTCGACCATCCTCCGGCACAGTTCGAGGACCTGCTGAATCCGTTCGAGCGGGACGCCGTGACGACCCGGACAACCGCACTCGGCACCGCCCGGCGTTTCCCCCGAGACGACACCGGGGGACGTCGCTATCCCTGGCCATTGGTCTGACCTCCCGCCGACGATGCAGGCTTGGGATCGCTGAACTTTCGGCGATCTTCCCGCTCGCTCAAGAAAAGTCCAAAAAGCACCCTGCAAAACCCGGCACCGAAAAATCGGGTGTGCTATGTTGGACGTATTACGTCGCCTCCTCGGAATCCCGAGCGGGGCGATTTCCCGTTTTCGGGCCACCGCGCACCAGGCCGACGTGCACCTGCGTCGAAAACGACGAACCCCCGGCCGAGGCCGGGGGTTCGGTCAATCAGCAGAAGGCTGGCGTCAGCGAGACTTGAGCGCCTCGATGAGGGCCGGCATCACCTTGTGGACGTCGCCCACGATGCCGAGGTCGGCGACGGCGAAGATCGGCGCCTCCGGATCCTTGTTGATGGCGATGATGTTCTTGGAGCCCTTCATGCCGACAAGGTGCTGCGTTGCACCAGAGATACCGGCAGCGATGTAGACGGTGGGCTTCACGACCTTGCCGGTCTGGCCGACCTGCATCGAGTAGGGCACCCAGCCGGCATCGACGATCGCACGACTCGCGCCAGCGGCGCCGCCGACGGTGGACGCCAGCTCGTCGACGAGCGAGAACGCATCGGCCTCGCCCAAGCCGCGACCGCCGGAGACCACGATGGCCGCCTCGTCCAGCTTCGGGCCGTCGGATTCTTCGACATGGCTGTTGGTCACCTTGGCCGCCCCGACCGCACCGAGATCCGGCACATCGAGATCCTCGGTGTCGGCCTCGGCCCCACCGACACCCTCGGCCTCGAACGACTTCGGACGGATGAGGAAGATGCCCGGCTTGCCTGACGTGTTCTTGGTGCGGACATCGGTGACGCCACCGAACACCGGCTCGGAACCGATGAGTTCGTCGCCGTCGGCCTCAAGGGCCACACAGTTCGTGATGACGCCGGTGTCAAGCTTCACCGACAGACGGGCGGCGACATCGCGCCCGTCCTGGGTGGTGCCCAGCAAGAACGCATCAGGAGCGTCAACGTCGCCTTCCTCGATTGCGTTGGCGACGGCTGCGGCGACGGCCACACCCTGCAGGCCACCGTCGAGATCGCCCGTGCTGTAGACGGTCTCGGCGCCGTGCTCGCCGAGCTCCTCGGCATAGTCGTCGCCGTCGCCCGCCATGAACACCTCGACGGTGTCGGCCAGCTCACGAGCCGCAGCGAGCATCTCGAGCGTGATGGAGGCAACGGCATCACCGTTCGCCTCACCGAAAACCCAGATCTTGTCGAGTCCCATGATCAGTGCCTCCTAGAGAACCTTGAGATCGTCGAGGAAGGAGACGATGCGCTCGTAGGCGTCGCCCTCGTCCTCGATGACTTCGCCGGCCTCACGAGCGGGGGCATCGGCGATCGAAACGATTTCCTGACCGGCGCCGGCCCAACCGACCGAACCGGCGTCGATACCAAGACCGCCAAGGTCGAGCTCGTCGACCGGCTTTGACTTGGCCGCCATGATGCCCTTGAACGACGGGTAGCGGGGCTCGACCACACCGGCGGTCACGGAGACCAGTGCCGGCAGGGGGCACTCGACTTCGTCATAACCGGCTTCAGTCTGGCGCTGGACCTTGGCGGCACCGCCGTCAACGGCGACCGACTTCGCAAAAGTCACCGACGGGAGATCCATCAGGGCGGCGACCTGCTCCGGAACCGTGCCCGTGTAGCCGTCGCTCGACTCGGTCGCAGCGAGGACCAGATCGGGCTCCTGACGAGCGATCGCCGCAGCGAGAACCTTTGCCGTGCCGAGCGCATCGGAACCCTTCAGGGCTTCGTCGCTGATCAGCGTGGCGCTTGCCGCACCCATCGCAAGGGCGGTGCGCAGACCGGCCGTCTCGTTATTCGGAGCCATCGATACGAGGTGAACTTCGCCTTCACCGGCAGCATCGACAAGCTGCAGAGCCATCTCGACCCCGTAGGAATCCGACTCGTCGAGGATGAGCTTCGCGTCCCGAACGAGCGTCTTGCTCTCGGGATCGAGCGCACCCGGGTCGGCCGGATCCGGGATCTGCTTTACACAGACAACAACCTTCATACCGGCCGAGTCTGCCACCGGGCCGGAAAAAACGCGCCACCGGGCGATCGGCAAATTCCGCAAACCTTCGGGGTTGCATCACCGCTGGTACCGTCACCGCCTGTGCGGATTCTGTTCATCGTGAACTCCGTGGCCTCATCGGTCACCGCCCGACGACGGGTCGTGATCCACAAGGCGTTGTCCACCGACCACGACGTCACCCTCGCCGAGACCAGCCGGCGGGGCCACGCCACCCGTCTCGCCCAATCCGCCGCACGGGAGAGCTACGACCTCGTCGTCGTGCTCGGCGGCGATGGCACGCTCAACGAGGCAGCCAACGGACTTGCCGGCACAGATACCGCTCTCGCCACCCTCCCTGGGGGCTCCACCAACGTCTTCGCCCGAATCCTCGGCCTCCCGGACGACAGCGTCGACGCCGTCAACGTGCTCCTCGAAGCGCTCGATGCCGGCAACATCAGCCGCATTGGTCTCGGCGCGGTCGAGGGGCGCTACTTCCTCTTCCACTGCGGTGTCGGCTTCGATGCCGCCGTGGTCGAACAAGTCGAACGCCGGGGTCCCTGGAAACGGTGGGCCGGCCATCCACTGTTCATGTACGCAGCCATCGACACCTGGATCCGGCGGGTCGATCGCACCAACCCGCCGCTGCGTCTCATCGACGCCAACGGGCAGGAACGCACACGCGGCCACTTCTCGATCATCATGAACGCGAACCCCTACACCTTCCTCGGCAACCGGGCGTTCGAACTCGTTCCGGAACTCACCCTCCAGGACCCGCTCGCCGCCGTGACCCTCGAGGAGCTCAACCTGCGCACGCTCGGCCCGGTCGCTGCTGCGGCGCTCGCCCATCGGCCGCTGGAGGGGCGCAAGCATCTCGACATCGCCACGGGTGTGCGCTCGCTCGTCATCGAAAGCGACCCGCCCTCGCCCTACCAGGTCGACGGCGACCACCTCGGCGCCAGCAAGCGGCTCCGCTTCACCTGGACACCGAACCACCTGTCGCTCTTGATGCCGCTGCGCTGAGCCCAGGTTGATGCCGCTGCGCTGAGCCCAGGTTGATGCCGCTGCGCTGAGCCCAGGTTGATGCCGCTGCGCTGCGCTCAGGTCGATGCCGCTGCGCTGCGCTGCTTCAGGTCTGGAGGGTGTCGAGTACGTCTCGGGCGACGTCGGGGACGTCGGTGCAGATCCCGTCAACGCCGAACCCGGCGAGCACCTTCATTCGCTCGGGATCGTTGACCGTCCAGACATTGACCGCCAGCCCCTCGTCCTGAGCCCGCTCGACCAGGGACGCCGTGACCAGCGGGTCGTACGGGTGAATCGCGGTCATCTCGTGCGCACACGCCCGAGCGATCGCCATCGCCGGATCGCCGATGGCGAACAGGTACGCCAACGGGATCGTCGGATCGACGGCGTGCAGTCGATCGAGCGTGTCGATGTTGAACGAGGACACAATCGTGCGCTCCGGCCCGAGGTAGGCCTGCACAAGACCGGCGACAGCCTCCGAGACCAGGTGATCGGCGTCGTAGTCCGGGTCGCTCGGCAGGTTCTTGATCTCGATGTTCACGCCCATGCCGTGACACTCCTCGAGCGCCTCGGCGAGGCTCGGGATGAATTCGGGCAACTCATCGACCGTCAATTCTGCGAGAACCCGGCCATCGGCGAGCTGGGCGTCGTGGTGCACGACAACGACGCCATCGGCGGTGCGGCGGGCGTCGAGCTCGACCCATTCGGCGCCGAACTCACGGGCGAGGCGAAACGCCGGAAGGGTGTTCTCCCGGGCAGCTTCACGGGCGCCGCGGTGGGCGATCACGGTGGGGGCCGATGCCATGGGGACAGTCTTCCACTTCTTCGGAACACGTGCGGCGATCAGTACGGCTTTCCGTACCGAATCGCCGAAAAACAGATGAAGCGATCCCGCTGTCCCCAAAAAAGAGGAACCGGTTCCAACTTTTCCTTGCCCAGCGGTAGAACACGTTCCTAAGATCGGCCCAGACCGGGACATCGCCCGGATCGCCATATCCGAGGGGGGACACTCGTGGCACTGACCGCTGACGCTTTTTCCAGCAATGTTGACTGGCGAAAGGACGCTCGCTGTCGCGACACCGACCCGGGCCTGTTCTTCCCCATCGGCACCACCGGTCTGGCGATCGAACAGATCCAGAACGCCAAGGATGTCTGTGAGCAGTGCAACGCCAAGGCCGCCTGCCTCGAGTTCGCGTTGAGCACCAACCAGGACACCGGTGTCTGGGGCGGCACCTCCGAAGAGGAGCGTCGGGTGATCCGTCGAGCACGCCGCAAGCAGCGGGCCACCGCCCAGGCCTGACCCACTGGTCGGATCAGCCGACCACCACCGGATCGCTGCGTCGCCGCGGCACCCGGATCTCCACCAGCGTGCCCCGAGGATCCTCGGCGCTCGCTGCGCCGATCGTGATCGTTCCTCCGAGGTCGGAGACGACGAAGGTCCGCACGATGGCAAGACCCAAGCCTGCGTCTCGATCGAGCGAGAACCCGTCGGGTACGCCGGCCCCGTCATCGCGTACCCGAACGACGAGGTCGCGGTGATCGCGGGCAACCTCGACCTCCACACTTGCGCCCGCTCCCGGGCGGGCATGGTCGACCGCGTTCTGGACCAATTCGACGAGCGCCACCGCGAGCGGCATCGCTACTTCGCCCGGCAACTCCCCCACCCCGCCGTTGACCTCGACCCGCAGAGGTCGATCCGGTGACGTGAGGCCCTCCTGGACGAGCTTCACCACGCGCCGCACGACAGAGTCGAAGTCGACCTCGTCGGTGGCATCGGTGGCCAATGTCTCGTGCACGATCGCAATCGAGCCGATCCGGCGAGCACTCTGAGCGACGGCATTCTTGGCCTCGGATGACGTCAGCCGGCGCGACTGGAGCTGCAGCAGCGACTGGATCGTCTGCAGGTTGTTCTTCACCCGGTGGTGGATCTCACGAATCGTGGCGTCCTTGGAAACAAGCAGCCGCTCTCGACTACGCAATTCGCTGACGTCGCGAGTGAGCACGAGCACCCCGGTGGAGCGTCCCCTCGCAAGCAGCGGATGACACCGCAGCACGACCGACAGGTCGTCGCTGTGATCGATTTCGGTGATCGTGCTCAGGCGGGTCTCCAGCGCCCGGCGCACCACGGCGTCGTCGATTCCGATCGAGTCGAGGCCGCGACCGATGAGTTCGGCCTGCACGCCGAGTCGGTGCAACGCCGACACGGCATTCGGCGAGGCGAACTCGATACGGCGCTCGCGGTCGAGCACCATCACGCCATCACCGACGCGAGGCTCTCGAAATTCGCCGAGCTTCTCAGGCCGCCCGAGCGGGAACGTTCCCTCCTCGACCATCACCGCGAACCGCTGGAACAGCTCGCGGTACTCGCGCTCCAGGCCACTGTGGATTCTGGTGAATCCGGCTTCACCTTCCCGAGTGAGCACCGCAATGATCTCGCCCTCGTGACGCACCGGCACATGGTCGACCATGACGCTGCGGGTCCAGTTCGAATTCGACTGACCCTCGAGCACGGTGGTGTCGAGGGTCTCCGAGGAGACCTGCTCCGCCATCGGACTCTCGAAGCGCAGGCCGTCGATGAAACAGCGCTGCACCATGGGCCGCGCCGACGACGCGACGATCCGGCCCACGGGATCACCGGCGTGCGAGGTCGGCCCGGTGGAGGAACGGATGTGACCGAGCACGACGAAGGAGGACGCGTCGGAGTCGACCGGTGCGTAGAGCAACAGGTCGGCAAACGCGAGATCGCAGGGCAGGGCCCACGACCCGACGAGACGCTGAAGATGCGAGATCGCGGCGTTCGACAGCGGCGTGTTGGCTGTGGCCAACTCGGCAAGGCTCGCCATCGCTCAGCGCCGCTCGGCGATCAGCCGATCAGCCGAACCCGATCGGGTTGCTGCCGGCCGGACCGAGTTCGACGAAGGCGAGACGGGCCGCCGGAACGGCGACTTCCTTGCCCTTGTCGTCGGTCAGCCACAGCACACCCTCGCCACCACTGATGGCGGTGTCGATCCGAGCCTTCAGGTCGTCTCGGTCGGTGTCGTCGGCGAGCTGCAGCACGATCGGCTGGGGATTGTCGGTGACGCCAATGCGAATGTCCACGGTGAAGGTTCTCCAGTTTCGGGGGGGGTGTGATCAACCGTTGATCTTGAGCTCGGGATGGGTGCGCTTGCTTGGTCCGTGCGCCAGCACCCACTTTGCCATCTCCACGAACGCAAGCGACGCCTCGTTCTCGGGATCGATGGCCATGACAGGACGGCCCTGGTCGGAACCCTCCCGCATCGGCATGGTCATGGGGACCTGCCCGATGAGATCCACCTCGAGGCGATCGGCAAGGTCTTTCCCGCCGCCGGAACCGAAGAGGTGATACTGCTTGCCGTCATCGCCGGTGAACCAGGACATGTTCTCGATCACGCCCTTCACCTTGATGTTGACCTGATCGAACATGAACGCCGAACGCTGGGCGACCTTCTGGGCGGCGGGGTTGGGGGTGGTGACGACGAAGGCCTCTGCGGTGGGCAGGAACGATGCAAGCGACAACGAGATATCGCCGGTGCCGGGCGGCAGGTCGACGAGAAGGAAGTCGGGTTCGTCCCAGAACACGTCGGTGAGGAACTGCTCGAGCGCCTTGTGCAGCATTGGTCCCCGCCAGATGACCGGCTGATCTTCCTGCGCGAAGAACCCCATCGAGATGCAGCGGACGCCATGCGTGCTGGGTGGCACGATCATGTCGTCGATGACGGTGGGCGGAAGCTCGACACCGAGCATGCGCGGGATCGAGAAGCCCCAGACGTCGGCGTCGACGACGGCGACCGACTTGCCTTGCTGCGCAAGCGCGATGGCCAGGTTGGCGGTGACCGACGACTTGCCCACGCCGCCCTTGCCGGACGCAATCAGCAGGACGCGGGTGCGGTTGCCAGCCTCGGCGAACGGGATCGCTCGGCCCTCGGCGTGACCGTGCGCAGCCTGAGAACCGGCGGTGGCGGCGGGATTGCCGTGCAACATCTCGCGGACCTTTGCCCGCTGCTCATCGGTCATTACCCCGAAGTCGATGCTGACGAGGTTGACACCATCGAGGGCGGTGACCGCCTCGGTGACCTCGCTCTGGATCTGGTTGCGCAGGGGACAACCTGCGATCGTGAGGTCGATACCGACCTCGACATGGCCGCCGTCGATCGTGGTCGACCGGACCATGCCGAGGTCGACGATGCTGCGATGGAGTTCGGGATCCTGCACCGGACGCAGGGCGTCGATGACGGCGGCTTCGGTGACGGACATGGGAAGGACTCCAGGGCAGAGCGAAGTGGGGGACGAAGCGGCGTGAATTTCTCCTACCGCTGTAGGTAGAATATCGGCGTGGACACCGTCTCCCCCAGCTCGGCACCGACCGGTTCGGCGGCCTCGAGCCCAGCCGGTCGACGTGATCTCACGCCCACCGAGTTTGCGTCCACGGTCACGGCGATCACGGCAGCGTTCGGTGATCCGACTCGTCGCGACATCTTCTTGTTCGCCCACGCCAGCGACGACGGCGTCACGGCAGCCGAGACCGCCAAGCATTTCGACCTGCACGCAAATGTGGCCCGGCACCACCTCGACAAGCTCGCCTCCGGCGGTTACCTCGTCGTCGAGATGGCGAAGCCGAGCGGTGGCGTCGGCCGACCATCGAAGCGCTACACCACCACCGACGATCAGGTGCATCTCGAAGTCGACGTTCGCCAGGACGACATCCTCGTGGCGCTCCTCGGGCGAGCCCTGAAGATGCTGCCCGCCGATGTCGCCGAGGAGATGGCCGAAGAGGTCGGTCTCGAGTACGGCAAGGCGATGGCCGAGACGCTCGAGCCGTCGTCGACCCATCGATCGTTCCAAGGAGCGCTGCACGCCATCGCTGATGCCCTTTCGGCCCACGGCTTCGCCGCTCGCGCCGAGCACGCCGACGAGGACGAAGAGCTCCAAATCGTTGCCGAGCACTGCCCGTTCGGCGACGCCGTCGTCGAGCATCCGGTGATCTGCGCCGTCGACCGAGGGATCGTGAAGGGCATGCTCGCCCACATGATCGGCTCGACCCCCGGCGCCGACACCGCTTCGTCGCTCGCCCAGGGCGACGACGTCTGCGTCACCCACGTCTCGCTGTAGTCGACGGCACGGAGAGGCGAATGGTCCGCCCGGACCGCTATCTTGCCGGGCCGTGACCCTGCACCTCGTGCGCCATGCCGCCGCCGGCGATCGCTCCCGCTGGGACGGCGACGACCTCGAACGCCCCCTCGACGAACGCGGCCGCCTTCAGGCGGAATCGCTGGCCGACTTCTTCGCCGATACGCCGATCCGTGCCGTGTGGTCGTCGATGGCCACCCGCTGCTCGCAGACGGTCGCACCACTCGCCGCCCGTCACGAACGCCCGGTCGAACTCCGACGCGAACTCACCGAAGGGGCACGGCCGAACGATCTGCTGGAGTTGATGCGAACAGAGGCGCTCATCGAGGGTGACCTCGTCATGTGCAGCCACGGCGACCTCATCCCCGAGGTACTCAACCGACTCCTTCGAGAAGGCATGTCGGTCATCGGCGGGCGCGGCTGCGAGAAGGGCTCGGTCTGGACGCTCGAGGTGCGCGGCCGCGACATCGTGAGCGGCACCTACACCGCCACTCCCTGATGACACCGCTCCGTCGGGGGTGGTCGTCGACGGGGCCTACGGGTCCGGGATGACTCGGATCGACGAGTAACACATCTCGTCGACGGTGCCCTCGTTCCAGGTGACATAGCGAGGCTCTTCGAGGTGGACGAGGCTTCGATCCCACCAGCACTCGAAGCGGACCGTGTCGCCCCGCTCGATACGGATCTCCTCGACCGGGGTGTAGTTGAGCTGCCACTCGAAACTCCACACCGGAATGTCGAGCAGGACTCGCTCATCGGGCGTATCCGGGTGCAGGGTCATCCGATACGAAGCACCGAACTCGTGCATATGGCCGAGCACCGAGAAGATCGTGCCGGTGTTGCGGGCCGCGAGGTCGCACGAACTGTGCGCAACCGTGCCATCGAGCTGGTCGTAGTCGGACAGTTGTCCGCCGCAGCCGCGGATCATGGAGTCAGGCAAGTACGCAGCCGTTTCCCCGTACAGCCCGGCCAACTCGACCAGGACGGCATCGCGGTCGCACAGCGGGGCACCCGTGGCGATTTCCTCGGGCGTACAGGGCATCTCAGCGGGTGTCGTGTAGGCGGAGCCCTGGATGCGACGAAGACCGGCGGCCACCTCGTCGGGGGTCGCGGTCTGCAGCACGATCGTGGACTGGTCGGGCGGGGTCTCGTGGTCGAAGTGGTAGTGGATCTGGTTGACGATCACGTCGCCCGGCTCGAGGTAGATGCCGACACGGTCGGGATACTCCGATGGTTGCTGGCCGGGCGCCCATCCGGCGATGTTGTACACGCCACCGGTCGTCAGGCCCTCGCCGACGAAACACTCGTAGCCGGGTTTGTCGTCTTCGGTCGAGCGGGCCTCGATCTCCGGCAGCGCCGACGCCGGCACACGGCTGATGATCGCGTGATGCACGACACTCGCCGCATCGGGTTCGAAGCTCATGCCGGTGATCCAGGTGCCATCGCCCTCGGGATCGGGGACCTCATAAACCTGGCAGCGGTAGTCATCCTTTTGCTCGAGCGAGCCGACATAGGGCTCGGCCGGGCTCGTCACGATGTCGCGTCGGATCGGATTGAGGAGCGGGGCGGTCGAGACAAGCGGGGTGTCGGGGGCGACATCGAGACCGCCCCCGCTGGCCGCCCAGTCGGCGAGGATCGCAAGTTCGTCGTCGTTGAGCGACCAGTCGTTGAGAAAGTCGGGGCTCTCGTCGGAGGGCAACCACGGCGGCATGTAGCCGACGCCGGTGACAAGCGCGATGTCATCGGCGATCGCTGCGGCATCACCAGCCGTGTCGAGGGCCAGCGTGCTCCAGCCGGGGCCGCCGCTGCGGTGACAACCCACACAGTTGGCCTGCAGCACCGGCATGACGTGCTCAGCGAACGCCCCACCCGCGATCTCATCGGCGGGAATGTCGCTCTCCAACGACCCGGAATCGTTTGCATTGAGGTCGATGCGGTCGGCAACCAGATCGAATTCGAGCGTGATCCCGTCGTCGGTGTGGGCAAGGCGAGCGATGTTGATCGGGCCGACGCCGAACGTCGAGCCGAGGATCGACGTGGAGACCGACGCCAGGATCCGGCCGTCGGTGATCGTGGCCTCACCGACGAACACAACCTCGTTGGTCGTCTCCTTCACGGTGAGGTTGCCGGTGAGCGTCAACGACGCCGTGTCCCCATCGGCGAACGAGGTCGGCAGACCTTCGACCGACGTCGGCTCGAAACGGGCGAAGGGAAAGTGGGTCGAGGCGAGGAAGTCGTGCCGGAGACGCTTATCGCGCAGGTTCGAGTCGGAGGTGAACATCTCGACGTTAACGACAACCTCACCGATCGTCGACGAACTCGGATCCTCAAGATCGAACAGGATGTCGCCACCAACGACCGTGGTCGTGCCGACCGTGGTCTTCTCCGCACCGGCGAGACGTTCGGTCACGACGTAGCGGACCTCGCTGCCGTTGTTGGGGCTGATGCGGTAGAGCCGCTGGGTCTCCTCGTCGACCTCCTCGACGGCGATGGTCGGCGCCTCGACATCCGTGGTCTGCGGATCGCCGTCGGCCAGCAACCAATCCCACTGGTCGCGAGTCACCATCAAGAGGCTGCCGATGACCACCACACCGAGAATTGCGAACTGGCCGGGCTGAAGACGGCGCAGGGCTGCCATACCCCAGTATGGGCCGCCGATTCGCCAGCGTGAAACCACCCCCGGGCTCACGAAGCGCCGATCGATTCCCGAAGACCGAAAGCCAGGATCAGCCCCCGCAGATCCGCAGGCCTCGTGTCGAGATCGTCGAACGCCGCCAGGTCGGCGGCGGCCGAAACAGGATCGCCGAGGAAATTGTGGACGAACGCCCGGTACACGAGCGCCTCCGGATGCGCCGGCTCGACGCCGAGCGCCCGGTCGAGGAACGTCAGCCCGATCTCGGCCGGAGCCAGGGCATCCGGGGTCGCCGACCGAGCGAGCAGCCAGCCCTGCCCGGCGAGCGCGTCCGGATTCTCGGGCACCGACTCGAGCATCCACTCCCCCAGCTGGATGCCCGTGAACGGCTCACCCTGCGCCGCCAGCGCCTCGGCAGCGAGCAGCACGTCGTCCACCGTGAGCTCGGTTTCACTGAACGGCGCGGGATCATCGACCAGCGCAACCGGCTCGACACGGGCGAGTGCGTCATTTCTCGCGATCTCTGCAAGCCGATCGCGCAGACCCTGCTGAACGACGAGCTGCTCGATGAACGGGGGTGCGTCGAGTTGATCGAAGGCGTCGAGATGCCCCTTGGCTGCGTCGACATCACCGACATCGAGAGCGATGGCCGTGGCGAACACTCGAGCGTCGGCGTAGTCGGGGTCGATCGCCACGGCGTCCTCGACGAGGGGCCGGGCGTCGTCGACGTTCCCTTGGAGACGCAGGAACCACGCCTTGTACGCAAGGGCCTCCGTGTTGGCGGGCGACAACTCGAGAACGTCGTCGTACACGTCGATTGCGGCGTCGAGATCACCCTCCCCGAGCAGTTGCTGCGCCTCGAGCAGGAGCTCCCGGGTGGTGACCCGGATCTCACCGGTGATCGTGTCGTTGAGTGTCCGACTGCCGGAGAACTGGGCGACGAGAATCCCAGCGAGGGTGGCAACGACGGTGATGGCGGCCAGCCACATCCAGCCGGTTCGCTTCGCTGTCGGCGCCTCGATCGGCGCAGGGTGCTCCCCCGCCTCGATTGCTCGAAGCACCCGAGCGGCGCGGGTGGTGTAGTCGGCCTTCAGTGATTCGTAGTCGGCGTCATCGAGATCGCCGGCCGCATACTCGGCCTCGAGATCGTCGAGCGACCCGAGCAGAAAGTCGCGCTCCTCGAGGAGCGCAGGATCGATGCTCATCCCCGATCGGCCATCGCCTGCTCGACCAGCACCTGGTCCTCATCGGTCGCTTCGAGATCGGCGTCGCGCTGCCATCGGCGGAACACCAGACCGAGGCCGGTGACCGCTACCGCCCCACCCACGACCGGCAGGATCCACACGAGGGCGGTGACGCCTTCGGCGGAGGGCGTGTAGTCGACGTCTTCGCCGAAGGTGTCAACGAGTTGGTCGCGGATGAATGCATCGGATCGTCCCTCGTCGACCCAGACCCGGATCTCCCGCCGAATGTTGCGGGCCACGACGACGTCACTCTCGGCGACCGACTGCCCCTGGCAGACCGGACAGGCGAAATCCTGAGCCAGCGAGTACGCCCGGTCGGCGTTGCTGAGCGGCGGACCCTCGTCGACGGTGGCGAAGACCAGCATCGACAACCCGAGGGAGGCGACGGCCAGCCACGAGGCGAGACGACGGGTCACGACGACACCTCGGTGTCGGCGAGCGCTCGGGCGACCAGATCCTCGATCTGGTTGTCGAGATCATCCTTGGTGATCCCGCCGATGAGCTTGGCGGCGACCACGCCACTCGGTGCAACGAGATAGCTCTCGGGAACGGCGGTGACGCCATAGTCGACAGCGATTGCGCCCGTGTCGGTGGTGATCACGGGCCACTCGCCGCCGTTCGCGAGGAAGAAGTCGCGGACGTTGGCTGAGGCATCGTCGAATGCAACCGACACGACGATGGCGTCACCGGTGATCGCTCGCTCCTCGGCGAAGGCAACGAGTTCGGGGTGCTCGACGATGCACGGAACGCACGTCGTGGAGAAGAAATTGACGACGACCCACTGACCACGATGGTCATCGATGTCGAACCACTGCCCGTCGAGATCTTCTCCCTCGATGAGCGGAGCGAGGCGACCGACGGCGGTGGAGTTCGCCGCCCGCTCCGACGCCGGTTCGCCGGTGGCGAGCAACACGATCAGGAGCGCGAAGGCCACGGCGACCGGGAGAACAATCCAAACCGCCGTGCGGTGGGGCCCGGTTGCGGCGGTGGCCGTCACGACGGCGCCTCAACGGAGTCGGGTTCGGGGATGAGAGCCGAGGTCGGAGCGATCGGATTTCGACGTCGGCCTGGCACGACTGCGAGGGCCGTGCCCACCGCCATCACGATGCCGCCGATCCACAACCAGAGAATCAATGGTTGGACCGTCGCACGGAGCACAACGGCGTCGTCAGCGTCTTCGGGAAAGGACAGCACCGAGAGCGCAATATCGTCCTGGAGGGTCGAACGGACGCTCGGGGTACCGATCGTCTGACCGGCGAACGGGTACGTCGAGATCGCAGGCGCGTAGACCTGCCCGCCATCGACGCGAATGTCGGCTTTGCGCTCCACCCGATTGGGGTACTCGACGATACGAGACCCCTCATACGTGAGGGTGTGGCCCGAGATCACGGCACTGTCCCCGGGCTCGAGGGTGAACTCTCCCTGGCGGACATAGGCGTTGCTCGCGGCGAACGCCACCGCGATCAACACGACACCGAGGTGCACGATCATGCCGCCGTTGGTGCGACCGACCAGACCACGCCAGCCCTGGCGTCGGGTGGCGAGCACCACCTGGCGCAGCGCGGCACCGCCTGCGAAGCCACCAAGGCCGAAGGCCAGCATCGGCGCCCATCCCCGAGCGCCGACAACCGCGGCAAACACCATCGAACCGACCCCGAGCCAGGCGGGCCAGATCAGTCGATCGGACAGGACGTCGCCGCTTGCCTTGCGCCACGGCAGGATCGGGGCGACCGCCATCAAGAACAGCAGGGTGAAGCCGATCGGCATGGTCATCTGATCGAAGTACGGATTGCCGACCGAGATCGTGCGACCGTCGATCGCCTCGACGATCAGCGGGAAGATGGTGCCGAGCAACACCACGAACGCAAAGCCGGCGAACACCACATTGTTGGCCAGGAACGCGCCCTCCCGCGAGATCGGCGAGTCGATACGACCAGGCGCACGGAGCTCATCTCCTCGCCAGGCGATCAGGCCGAGCGACACGATGACGATCAGCGCGAAGAACGTGAGGAACCACGGGCCGATCTGGGACTCGACAAAGGCGTGGACCGACTGCAACACCCCCGAGCGGGTGATGAAGGTGCCGAGGATGGTGAGCGCGAACGTCGAGACGACCAGGGACAGGTTCCAGACCCGCAACATGCCTCGACGCTCCTGGACCATCACCGAATGGATGAACGCCGTGCCGGTCAGCCACGGCAGGAACGACGCGTTCTCGACCGGATCCCAGGCCCAGTAGCCGCCCCAGCCGAGGGTCTCGTAACTCCACCACGCACCGAGCACGATGCCGAAGGTGAGATACCCCCACGCCAGCACGGTCCACCGGCGGGTGGCGACCAGCCAGCCCTCACCGACCCGGCCGGTGACGAGCGCCGCGATCGCGAACGCGAACGGCACCGTGAACCCGACGTAACCCAGATAGAGGATCGGCGGATGGAACGCCATCAGGATGTGGTTCTGGAGCAGCGGATTCGGGCCGGGGCCGTCGTAGCCGGCCGGCGGGTCGAACGAGGTGAACGGCGCCGACGGGCCGACCATCAACAAGAAGAAGAAGGCGCACACCACGAAGAGCGTGAGCATCACCCACTGCATCATCGGGTCGTCGCCATCGTTGCGGAACTTCACGACGACTGCGACGACATAACCGCACAACACGAGCACCCACAGCAGCACCGACCCCTCGAGTGCCGCCCACAGGGTGGCGATGTTGAACAGCGCCGGGGTCTGAGATGAACCGTTGTCGGCCACGAACTGGACGGTGAAGTCACGCGTGATCAGGGCTCGCTCCATGATCACGACGGACGCGACCGATGCGAGGGTCATCAACCCGACGAGCAACTTGGCGTCGGCGAACCAACGGGGCCGATAGCCGAGAATCCCGAGCAGCGCGACGATGATCCCGGCGATGGCACAGGCGGCGCCGACGGTGACCGACGCCGAACCGAGCGCGACGTTGCTCACGCGCAAGCCTCGGTGACGACCACCTGCTCCGCGCTTTCGGCGAGACGATCTTCGTACCCGTCGTCGTTGATGTAGTCGTTGTCGTGCTTGACCCGCATGCGGTCGGAGGCGAAGTACCAGCCGTCGTCGGCGAGGCCGTCGAACCCATCGACGTCGGGATCCGACTGCACCCACGCGCCGTCGAGCACGACCGGGATGTCGGGCTCGAACAATTCGGCCGGGTCACCGAAGTGCACGATGTCGGCCGAGACGCCGCCGTGCGTGATCGAGAACGCCACGATCGGCAGATCGTCCTGGAAGCCCTCGACGATCGAGCAACCGATCGGCAGACCCTGGAGGGTGAACCGTTCGTCGCCGAGTTCGTCGCGGCGTTCGACCGCTTCGTCGGCGTTGTAGAAGAACAGCGAGCCCGACGCGAGATTCCAGACGAGACCGACGACCGCACCGACCATCACCAGCGCAATCAACGCAGGAACAACCTTGCGCCGACGAGTTCGGGCCGGTCGAGGTTCTCGAGGGGCGAGGGAGTCGTCGGCGACGGTGTCGCTCACGAGTCGTCCTCCGAGGTCATCCAGCGGCGGCGCTCGACGGGAACGCGGGCAGCCAAGCTCCGGCCGCGAACGGCCAAGCGGAACGCGTAGGTGCCGAGGGCACCGAGGGTGATGCCCCAGCCGGCGAGCAGGTATCCGAGATGCGTCACGATGCACCTCCCGATGCAGCGGCTTCGGCCCGACGGGCAGCAATCGCCTCGTCGAGGTCACCGTCGCGGAGCTCTCGTTCGAGCCAGGCGATCCGGAACCGGTGCGTCATCGACCAGGTGTAGAAGACGCCCCACACGACAATGCCGAGAAACATCGTGAAGAGGGTCCAGTCCTCGAGTTTGCCGTCGGTGATCGACGACTGCTGGTGGAGGGTGCGGTCGGCCCACCACTCGACCGACCGGTTGATGATCGGGATGTTGATGGCGGCGATGACGCCGACGACGGCCGCCCGGGTCGCAACGGCCGACTCGTCGCCGCCCATCGACCGCACGGCGAGGTAGCCGATCATCATCACGAACAGGATCAGGGTCGTGACAAGGCGGACATCGCCCCACTCCCAGTAGGTGTTCCAGGTCGGGCGCCCCCAGATGGAGCCGGTGACGAGCGTGAGCCCGCAGAAGACGACACCGATCTCGGCCGAACTGTGCGCAACGATGTCCCACCACACGGAACGCTTCCACAGCCACATCACCGAGCCGACGGCGGTGACGGAGAAGGCGACATAGGTGAGAATCGCCGACGGGACATGCACGAAGATCATGCGCACCGAGTCGGCCATGAGGTCATCCTCGGGGGCGACGAAGAAGCCGAGCAGGATCATCGTGGCGACGCCGACGAGCACGGCCGCTCCGAGCACTCGAGTGGTGCGGGAACCGGTGTGGGCGGGAAGATCGAGTGGGGGGTTGGTCATGTCTCCTCCAAGAGCACGCCGTACGACAATGCTCCCAGGACGACGTTGATGACGCCGAACCCGGCGAGCAGACCCAGCCAGGACCAGCCGTCGACAGCCACCGATCCGAGAGCGTCGTCGAACGCCCGAGTCGCACCGATGAGCACCGGGGCCAGCACCGGGAGCAGCAAGATCGGCAGGACCGTCTCACGGGCTCTCACTCCGGCCACGAGCGCTCCGAGCAGGGTACCGGCCGCCGCGATGCCAACGGTGGCGACCAGGCAAGTCGCGAACACGAGTCCCCACGCCTCAACATCGGCGCTGTAGAGCACCACCACCCCGGCCAGAAGCACGACCTCGACGGCGAGCAGCTGCACGGCGACGGCAATCGACTTCCCGACGAATACCGCCGGCGGTTCGATCCCGGCCAGAAGCAGTGCCCGACGGGCGCCATCGGTGGTCTCGATCGAGGTCGACCGCTGAACGGCAAGGGTCGAGACGAACATGATCGTGACCCAGAAGAGGCCTGAGGTCGCCTGCAACAAGACCGGTCGGTTGGCGTCGAGCGCAAAGCCGAACAGCACAAGAACAAGGCCGGCAAAGGGCACGACCTGGCTGAACGTGACCCGCGAGCGCCACTCGATCTGGAGGTCTTTCGTGGCGACGAGCCAGGCATCACGCAGCATCGTGGCCCCCCGGCTCGCGGCTACCTCGTTCGTCGGAGGTGATGGTGCCGCCCGCGACCGTGAGGTGGCGGGTGGCGAGGTCGAGCGTGCGTTCGAGTTCGTGTGAGGCGAGCATCACGGTGGCGCCCGCCGAGGCGGCGTCAAGGATGACCTGGTCGATCAGGTCGCGGCCGCCCTGATCGAGACCCGAGTGAGGCTCGTCGAGCAACCAGAGGCGAGGACGGCGAACGACCACGGCGGCGAGGGCGGTGCGGCGCCGCTGCCCCGCAGAAAGATTCCGCACCGCAACGTCGCGCAGGCGGTCGGCAACGCCGAGGCGGTCGAGCGCCGCCGGCACCGCTTCGTCGTCGATACGAGACGCGCGAGCCCAGAAACGCAGGTTCTCTTCGACGGTCAGGTCGTCATAGAGCGCCGTGTCGTGCCCGAGCAGCCCGACCGACCGCCGCACGGCAGCGCGGTCGGTCACCAGATCGTGGCCCAGCACCTCGGCCCGGCCGGACTCGATCCGTAACAACCCGGCGCAGACCCGCAGCAGGGTCGACTTGCCGGCGCCGTTGGGCCCCTGGACGAGCACGATCTCGCTCTCGCCGACCTCGAGGTCGGCCCCGGCGAGCGCCGGGAACCGACCGAGCAGGGCGACGACGCCCTGGAGCGAAACGATGGACACCACGAAACGCTAGCGCCGCACCGACGGCGGTCCGGCGTGAACAGGGTCGGGTTCTGCCGGTCGACCGAGCCTGAGCCGGGTCTAGCCTTCGGGGCATGGCCCCCATCCGACTCCTGCTCGCCGCCGTGGCCGTCGCCGCGCTGGCGGTGGCGTGCAGCGACGACGACAGCACCGCGGAAGGACGCCAGGATCCAGCTGCTGCTGCCGCCGCCGACCTCGATGCGCAGGCGGCGGCACCGCGCGACGACGTTGATGTCGACGGGCCGTCAACGAACTCGCCCACGACGACACCGAGCACCACCACGACCACCATCCCCGGCATTGTCGTCAACAAATTCGCGCTCACGATCGACGACTGCTTCGACCAGCTCGAGGATCTCGCCGCCGGCCGGCCGCGGGAAGTGACCACCAAGATCCCCTGCGACGAACCCCACGACGCCCAGATCTTCAGCCGACTCTCCTATCCGGCCGAGCCGGGAGAGCTGTATCCGGGCGACGACATCGTCGAGGACTACGCCCTCGCCGCCTGCTACCTCCGATTCGAAGCCTGGGCCGACGCGATCTACGAGACCAGCGCACTCGAGATCCGGGCCTTCACCCCGACACGCGACGACTTCGAGGCGCAGAGTTACCGAGGAATCCAGTGCTTCGTCGAGCGCGAAGACGGCGACAAACTCGTCGGCACCTCACGCAGCAGCGGGCTCTGAGTCCTCGCCAGAGGGTCCACACCGGCGCCGAGGCCGCCGATTACCGTCACGTCTGGTCGGCGGGCATGACCAGGAGGATTCCTCCATGGCGTTCGCGCCCTTGGTTCTGGCCATCGTCATCGGCGCCATCGTCGGCGTCTGTCGCGGCGGGCACGTCGCCGCGCTCTCCGGCGTTCGTTTCGTCTCGCTGTCGCTCGTCGTGATGGCGGTTATCAGCAGCGTCGCAGTCGAGCATCTCGACCTCCCCGCTCCGGGCTGGATTGCGCTCGGATCCCTCGTGATGGCCCTGGCCTTCGCCTTCCGCAACATCCGACTCGCCGGCATGGCGGTGGTGAGCGTCGGCATCATCGCCAACCTCGTACCGATCGTGTTGAACGGCGCGACGCCCGTCCGGCCGGAGGCACTCGTCGAGGCGGGCATGGTCGACGCCGCCGACCTCGACCGCGTGACCTTGTCCGGCCCCTACGAGTTGAGCGATGCCGACACCTCGCTTGCCTCGTTGGGTGACACGATCCCCCTGTCGTTCGCCAAGCAGGTCGTGTCGTTCGGCGACCTCATCATTCTCGTCGGCATCGCCGACGTTCTCGCCAACCTCCTGGCCCGGCGTCGACAACCGGCCGTTCCGCTCAGCGCGCTTGCGAGTCTCGAGGCCTTCGGGTGGCACGAGGCGGAGGAAGCCTCGGGCTCGATCGTCGAGCTGCGTGCGGAGATGCGCAGCCTCTACCCCGACGACGAAGGCGAGGTCGTGCGGGTCTTCGCCAACACGAGTGCGAGACCGGTCCAGGACTGCGGGGTCGCCCCGCCTCCGGCGGCCGAATCGCCATCCCAGTACTCGGCGAACCCTGAGCGCACCGCTCCGACGATCGTTCGTCCCCGCAACTCCTCCCCAACCTCCGTCTCGGCCGGTCCGCGATCGAGGGCCCTCCAGAGCAGGTAGGCCAACTGGGGCCACACCGGCCCCCGCCAGTAGGACGACGGGTCGTACATCGGCTCGGACGGATGAACGCCGCGGGGTCCGAACGCGCCGCCGTGATCGGCCGAGTCGGCGAGTGAGGCGACCGCTGCAGCCCGTTGGTCCGTGTCGTCGACCACGAGCAGGGCACACAGCGGGTCGGCCGTGCGAATCCGGCCCGACGTCGACGAGCCGGGACCGGCGTCGACCCAGGTCGCAAGGTCGGCATCCCAGCGATCTTCGATCAGTGGGACCAACGCATCGACGTCGGCGAGCAGTTCGTCGTCACCGGTGACCGAGGCCAGCTCACGGGCGTTCCACACCGTGAGGGCGTTGAAGCTCACGGAGGCGGCACCGAACGCCGGATTAGCGAGTGGACCGCCGGTCGGACCGAACTCGATCGACGCGAGAAGAGCGATCTTGTGTCGACGCCACACGTCGAGATCGAAGCCGACGCCCGGGCAGTAGTGATCCCAACGGGGCGAGTCGTCGCAGCCGGTCTCCCATGGGTGTACCACGGTGATCAGGCCCGACTCCGGGTCGCGAGCCCGGTCACGCACCAAGAACCGGAGGCCAGCGTGGGCTCGCTCGGCGAGTTCGTCGGGCACGTCGATCCCCCGGCGGCGGAGTTCGGCGACCGCATGGCCGTACATCGGCGGCTGAGTGATCGAGGAGCTTCCTGCCCTTCCCCAGAGGTCAACCGGCACCTGCGGATCGAGTTGGTAGCCCATGTGGGGAACGAAGCCGGCGCCGTCCTGGAGTTCGAGGACGCACCCGAGCTCGGCCACCGCCCGGTCAGGCCGGTCGAGGTCGGCCCAGATCAGGGCGTGGAAACAAGAATCCCAGAGCCACAACCAGGGGTACACCTCCGTGTTCGGCGCGGTGTAGCCGTGGCCGACCCAGGCGTCGTCCATCAGGCGTCCGACCGCCGACGTGATCGTCTCGATCGTGGTGTCGCTCTCCGGATCGGGCATGGTGGACGACATGGCCGTCTGCGCTTTCGTGTCGTTCCGACTGGGTCTCACCGACGGAGTGTCGGTTGTGACCGGGCACTGGCAGCGCGCCGTCGAGTCGATGGGCTTCAACACGGTGACGGTCGCCGGTGAGGGTCCGGTCGATCGGACCGTAGCCGGACTCGAGTTGGCTGCGACCAACCCTCCCGACCTGGCCGAGCTGCGCGCCGCCCTCGCCGATGCCGATCTGATCGTCGTCGAGAACCTCTGCACCATCCCGCTCAACCTGCCCGCCGCCCAGGCAGTCGGCGAGATCTGTACCGGCCGACCGACGGTGATGCATCACCATGATCCACCCTGGCAGCGGGTCCACTTCGCCCACATCACCGAGCTCCCGATCCAGGATCCGGCCTGGCGTCACGTCACGATCAACGACCTCACCCGCGATCAGTTCCGGGACCGCGGCATCGACGCGATACGGATCTACAACGGCTTCCCCACCGAAACCCGCCCCGGTACCTCCCCCGAGCTGCGGGCGATGCTCGACATCGCCCCCGACGAGGTCGTCCTTGCGCATCCCGTTCGGGCCATCGAACGCAAAGATGTCCCGCGAGCCATCGCGATCGCCGAGGAACTCGACGCGACCTACTGGCTCTGGGGGCCTGCCGAAGACGGCTATGGCGACGAACTCAGCCGGATACTCGACCGGGCCCGTTGTCGCGTGGTGCACCGAGCGCCCGACGTCGACCCGATCGACCTGTACCGCGCAGCGAACGCCGTGCTCTTCCCCTCGACCTGGGAGGGCTTCGGCAACCCCCCGGTCGAGGCGGCCATGCACGACCTTCCCGCCGCCGTCGGCCCGTACCCCGTCGCCGATGAACTCCGCCGACTGGGCTTCCACTGGTTCCCGACCGACGACGCCGGCCCACTCGGCCGATTCCTTGCCGACCCCGACCCTGCGATCCTCGCCCACAATCGGGATGTCGCCCGCACACATCTTTCGCTCGAGTCGATGACCGAGGCCCTTCGGGCGCTGTTCGACGAGGCGGGCTGGATACCGTAGGTCGCCATGGCGACCAGCCCCCGTGACCCGGTCCTCGAGCAGCGAGCCCGTGCCAGCCGCCTCGCCGACCTCGGACAGCGGATCGGCTACGGCCTCTTCGGTGTCGCCTTGATCGTGTTTTTCGTCGGCCTGATCGGCGACTTCACGGGCAGCATCTCCACGGCGATCATCGTGTGCGTCGTCATCGGTTCGATCGTGTTGGCCCCAGCAATCGTGGTCTCCTACGCCGTGAAGGCCGCAGTGCGCGACGACCT
>JAKMFW010000079.1 GCA_022425325.1 Acidimicrobiales bacterium
CGGTCGGCAGAGTTCGTTGCCGAGGCCAAGCTGGTCCCCGACGACTCTGGGCCGGGCCCACTCGCCCGCCTTGCCCTGTCCTATTGGAGCGACCTTGAGGTCGTGGCGGTGGAGAGCACCACCGTCGAGATCGGGGCTGTCGTCGACTACTACCAGAGTTATCTCGACACCGCTGAGCCGTTCGCCTTCGACACCGCCGACATCATCCTCGAGGGTGACAAGGAGCGCTTCCAACAACTGGTAACCCGTCCTGCGCCCGGGCTGGAGGCCAGTCGGAGCATGGTGACATTCCTGTGCCAGATCGAGGTACCGGATCAGCCGTACATCAGCCCGCGTTCCTTCGATGCCCTCGAGGACCGGCTGCTCGATCCACCGTAGGCCTGCACCTCGGTCCGACTGGTGCAGCTCGACACGACGCACCGGGTTGTCGACGCCGACCTGCCAGACTCTCGCCCATGCCGGCCCGCCGCTCGACGAGCGTGATACTCATCTTCACCCTTTGGCTTGCCGCCTGCGGCGGTGACCGTGCGTCAAGCGACAGCGAGTCGAGCCTTGCGGGAATCGAACCGGTCTTGGCAACGCAGCGGTGGCCGAGGCCGCTCGACACGCTCGACCCCAATGCTCCTGCGCGGTGGGGCGTGGAGGTGCTGGATCGGTTTCCTCACGACGCCCGCGCCTTTACGCAGGGGCTCGAGGCGCTTGGTGACGGCACCCTGCTGGAGTCCACGGGACTCCGTGGGGAGAGCACGATCCGGGTTGTCGACCCGACGACCGGCATCGTTCTGGACCGCGCTGACCTCACCGACGAGGAATTCGGCGAGGGCGCAACCGTCGTCGACGACACCATCGTGCAGTTGACCTGGCAGTCCGAACGCGCCCGTCGATGGCGCCTCAGCGACCTGAGCCCGCTCGAACCGTGGGCCTTCGAGGGCGAGGGCTGGGGGCTGTGTCTGCTCGACGATCGACTCGCCATGAGCGATGGCAGCGCGATTTTGACCTTCCGCGATCCCCAGGACTTCACCATCCTGGAACAGGTCACGGTGACCTTCGAGGGCGACGACATCACCCGCCTCAACGAACTCGAATGTGTCGACGGTCATGTGATTGCGAATATCTGGCAGTCACCGATGATCCTCGTGATCCGACCCGACGGCCGAGTAGTCGCCACGATCGACGGTACGCCGCTCGTCGATGAGATCGGATCGACGGCACCGAGCCGCGAGGTGCTCAACGGCATCGCCGTGCGAGACGAGACATCGTTCTGGCTGACCGGCAAGCAGTGGCCGACCTTGTTTGCCGTCGGTGTCGCAGCCGATGCCTAATCTCGACACCATCGACACCACGACTCCCCTGATCGGTCTCGACATCGAGACCGACACCACAATCGATGGGCTCGACCCGCGTCAATCGTCAGTACTCGCCGTCGCCATCTCGGGCGGCGGTATCGAGGCGGTTCTCGACGGGCCCGACGAACGGTCCGTGCTCATGGAGACCGACCGCCTCCTCGCACCGATCGAGGCCGGCGTGCTCGTCACCTGGAACGGCTCGGGGTTCGATCTTCCCTTCATCGCGACTCGTGCTCGGATCCTCGGTCTGTCTCTTGGTCTCATCACCCGGCACGACCCATCGATCGCCGGGCACCACGATCCGTTGCCGGGTGAGCCAGGCCGAGTGCGGGGCCGGTGGTATCGACTCGGCCACCTCGATGGCTTTCAGGCGTATCGGGCCGACGTCGGGCAGAACCTCCCAATCTCGTGTGGGCTCAAGTCGCTTGCGAAATTCGTCGGGCTCGAACCCGTCGAGGTCGACCGTCGCCGCATCCATGAACTCTCGCCCGAGGAGATGCATGCGTACGTGCTGAGTGACGCCCGGCTCGCTCGTCAACTCGTCGAGCGACGGGTCGACCGGTTTGCGTGGATCGATCAGAATCCGTCGTCGAGCGGCTGATACCCGGCCACGTTGTGATGCGGGGTATCGAGATAGATCTTCGCCTCGGGGACACCACCGAACTTGCCGTGACTCCAGCGCACTTCGACGTGCCCCTCAACGACTCGGTCGGTGTCGAGTTCCCGATCGTGCACGTCGACCCGCCACCGAACCAGGGGTTGCCCGGCGTGCTCACCCCACAGATCAACCGATCGGAGCGCGAAACGCGTGCGGAAATCCCAGGGGGTGGTGACCCGATAGTGCAAGGGAACGTTCTTGAGATCGGCGCCAAGCACAAAGTACGGAGCCGCCTGGAGTCGTAGCAGCCGCCACACGAACGCTTCGCGCTCACCCTTGGCGGTGATGTTGTCGAGCAGGCGATCGGCACTGGCCCGGGCGATCTCAAACGCCACGAGCCCCCACTGTTCGCGGAGTTCAGCCGGCCAACGGCCGGGCAGCGCCTTCCGGAGTCGTTCGCGATCGTTTCGGTCGAGTTCGGTGGGGTCCGCCGGAAGACCGGTGAGACCGGTGTGCGCCACGACCTCGGTGTAGAACTCGCCATACGACGTGGGAGCGACGGCATCGAACCAATCCACAGAAGAGGTTCGCCGCTCACTGAGCGCCCGGTCGAAGAGGTTCGCAGGCGAGGCGTTCTGCAGGATTTTCGACCCGTACTTGCAGCTCAACAGATACACGTGATCGACCCGGAGATCGGCTGGGATCTGCTCGTAAGCGGGTGGCTTGTGTGGGCCTTTCCACTCCACCGACCACGGGGGGCGGCCGCGGAGGCCGTCGGTCGATCGGGCGAAGCGCTGACCGTTGGCCCAGGCCACCCGGAACACATCCGTGTGGGTACCCGACGCGAACGCTTCGTCGAGTTGGTCGTAGACGTCGTCGTCGACATTGGTAATGAACCGGGGGCGGGCCGCCAGGGCCTGGGCGAGATCCCGAAACCCATACAGGCCGAGACCGGTCACGATCTCGCTCACTGCGGTGCGGGTATCGGGCATCAGCCGAGCCGACGGAGTTCGCCGATGCGTCCACCACCGAACAGGCGAGTGAACTGCAGTTGGGCGCCGATCAGGTCGGCCGGAAGGTCGTCGGCGGTGTAGATCGACTTGCCGTCGTAGACATCGATCCCGGTGCCGAGCGCTTGGATCCATGCGACGACGGCATCGCCCCACCGTTCCTCGAGCAGGGCGTCGCAGATCGAGCCTGCGTTTGCGCCCAGCATCGCCGGATCGGTTCGGGCGACGACCTCGAGGGCGAGTACCCGATGCAGGACGTCGATGTCGTCGGCCAGGAAGATGGACGGCGGTTCGGTGTGAACCACGGCGTAGGCGACAGTGTCGGTCACTTGGGGCGGCGCTCCGTCGCCTCGAAGGCGGCAATGTCGGCCTCGGCCCAAAAGCCGGGGATCGGCAGGACCGTGTCGCCCTTTGCGTACTCACGAAGGCGGGCCACGCCGGCGGCGTCGAACATCTCGATCGCGTCGAACACCTGATCGACACCGACCGCTCGGAGCGCCTTGTCGCCTTCGCTGTTGGCTTTCGGGAGATTCGATGTCAGCACGAGGACCCGGCTCGGATTCTGCGGTTCGTCGGTGGCCCGCAGCACATGGATGCGACCCAAGGTCTTCCAGAGCGTGTCGGTTCGCATCAGGCCGGGTCGCACGGTCGTGAACGCGCCCGAGACATCGACGTACCAGCGGCCGCCCTCGGCGTCCTCGGCGAGGAAGTTGAACTGCACGCCGACCTTCGGGATCTTGACCGGATCCGACACGACCGTGAAGCCGGCATCGGTGAGCACCCGTTCGGCGATGTCGGCGGCCTTCTTGCCCTCGCTGGTGGCGCGAGCCTGGAAGAACTCGAGGCGGTCGTCATCATCGTCGGGGGTCTCGAAGAGCTGCTCCTCGCCGAGGACCTCGACCGCACGGAGCCTGGGTCGCTGGCGCTCGGCGTCGAGCCGAGCCTGCGCAATCTCGCAGTACTCCGGATCGAGATCGAAACCGAATCCGCGCCGACCGGTGCGCTCCGCTGCGACGAGTGTCGATCCCGACCCGAGGAACGGGTCGAGGACGACGTCGCCTTCGTAGGTGTAGAGATCGATCAGCCGCCGAGGCAACTCCACGGGGAATGGTGCCGGATGCTGGACGCGCCGAGCCGACTCGGGATTGATCTTCCAGACGTCGAGGGTCGCCTCCATGAAATCGTCGGCCGACATGGTGGACTCTCGCCCCTTCGGCGAAACCCGGTCGAACCGGCCCTTGCTGGCGACGATCACTCGCTCGGTGAGATCACGCAGCACCGGGTTGGTGGCCTTGCGGTAGCTGCCCCAGGCGACCGAACCCGTGGCGCCCTCGGCCTTCTGCCAGATGATCTCGCCCCGCAACAACAGACCGAGATCGTCCTGCAGGATCGAGATGACGTCGGCGCTCAGCGAGCGGTAGGGCTTGCGGCCGAGATTGGCGACATTGACCGCAATGCGACCGCCGGGTTCGAGGACCTCGACGCACGCCCTGAAGACGTCGTGCAACATCTGGAGATACTCGAGGTAGGACTCCGGAACACTCGGCACACCGCTGCGGGTATCGGGATCTCCCGTGACCGCGAGCTCGTACTCCTTGCCCACGAAGTAGGGCGGAGAGGTCACGACGAGCGCCACGGAATTCGCCGGGAAGACCTCCGCGATCTCGAGACTGTTGCGGTTGTGGATCGGCGCAAGATCCTCGGGCACGGTGGCGACCGTGTCGTCGGTGCTGATCTCGGGGGGCGTGAAGCGCGCGTAGAAATCAGACGCGTCGTGGCTTTCACGACGACCCACCCCGAAGGCGGTGGTGGCGGTGGTCTTTCGGCGTTCGGTCACAGGGTCTCCGGGGTTGCGTGGCGATCCTAGGCCGGGCTCGTGTCCGGCCCGTGCAACTGCCCGCACTCTGCCCAAGGGGTGTGACACTCCCCCGCGAACGGCACATGCAGGTACCAGGCCGAGCCGGGGACCCTCCGTCGAAAGAAACGGGCTGTCACACGGTGTCGACAAGGTGAACGGCACCTCGCAGCCGGGTCGGCTGCCTTCACCCCGAGTGCTGCTGCACCGAACGAAGGACCCGCCCGTGCCCACCGCCATCCCGACCCTCACCGAGCTCGCCACGATTGCCCACACCAACCGGTGCTCGGTTGTCGCCACCCACCGCCGACACGTGCTCCTCGACGACACGGCGAGCCCGCTCCCGTTTCTCGGCATGCGTTTCGGGCCGGCGGTCGAGGCAGTGGCGGCCCCCATCGGCCCTCACGACCATCGGACGATCGTCGTAGCCGTCGACCGTTCCGGCGAGGCGATCGCCTTCGACCCGGCCACCGGTCGAATCGAATCCGATATCCAACGCCTCACCGCGCTCGATCCCCCACGCCGCACCCTCGGGCTTGCCACTCGGCCGTGCCGACGCCCGGTGTGGGCGCTCGCCAACCTCGTCTGGCTCGACCGCGTTCTCGCCGCCACGCTCGACGCGCCGCTCGGCGATCCACCTCAGTGGCTCGAACTTGGCCGCCTGCACCCCCTGGCCGAAGCGGGGCCGCCGTCGAGCCCGGAAGTGCTCGCTCATCACACACGGCACCAGCCGGCGACATGGGCGGCACTTCGTGCCGGTTCGATCGAGGGCACGACCACGTGGACACCGGTCCGTCCGGCCCTGGCCTCGTGGTTCGATGAGGGATCCTTCGCTCGTCACTGCTTTGCGTCGCTACCCGATCTCGACATCGTCGCGGCCGATCTGCACGAACTGCTCGGGCCATCGGGATGGAGGCGAGTGCTCTCCGGACTCGCCCGGCCGTGATCAGCCCTGCGCACCTCGTGATGCGCTTCGCTCGGTTGCGTTTGCGAACGCCTGTGAGGATGGCATCCTGAAGGCCCCGAAAAGGGCCTTACCTCGAGGACGGAACTTCTGTGAGCTTCAAGCCTGGTGACCGAGTGGTGTACCCCCACCACGGAGCGGCCGTGATCGAGAAGAAAGAGAAGCGCAAGGCGTTCGGTGAGGAAACCGAGTATCTCGTGCTCCGCATGGCCCATGGCGAGATGACCCTCGCAGTGCCGGTCGACAAGGCCGACGAGGTCGGCATGCGCTGGCCCATCTCCGAAGAGGACGTCGAGGATCTCTTCGAGGTGCTGGCCAAGCGCGACGTCCGCGAGCCCGCCAACTGGTCCCGCCGCTTCAAGAACCATCAGGAAAAGCTCAAGAGTGGCGACGTTTACCAGGTCGCCGAGGTGGTCCGAAATCTCGCTCTGCGCGATCAGGCCAAGGGGCTGTCTGCCGGTGAGAAGTCGCTCTACACCAAAGCCCGCAACGTGCTCGTTTCGGAACTTGCGTTCGCGCTCGACGTCGACGAAGAAGCCGCCATGGCCAAGGTCGACGGCGCGCTGGTCTGAGGGGTCAGCCGCCGAGTCCCGCCCGGACTGCGTCGACAAAACCGTCGGCGTGTTGCGTGAGTTGATCGTCGACCTGCGCAGGCGTGAGTCCGTTGACGTGCACGCGAACATTGACGGTGTCGCAATCTGATTCCGCCAGCACGGCGAGCAGCGCTTCTGCAGCAGCGGCCGGTGTGTCACCGTGCACCAGCGAATCATCCGTCCAGTTCTTCGTGGCTGCCTCGTTGGCGTAGCTGCGGTAGTGATCCATCTGGGCCGCCATCTCGGCCTCGGGTGGCGGGCCGATCCACACCCGTCGGATCAGCACTCGCCCCGTCTCGGCTCCGGCCTCACGGTGCGCAGCGCCGAGCCGCGCGGAGACCTCGGACGATTGGAGACTGTCGTAGAGCACGCCGCATCCCAGCCGAGCCGCTCGCCGGCACGCCGGCGCGCTCTGAGCGGCGACAAGGATCGGCATCGGGTCGGCAGCAAGACGTCGGATCGCTCGATCGGTGCCGAGTGGGCCGGGGTCGTGGCCCCGCAGCGCATCGATGATCTTCGGCAGTGCGGTCTTGAAACGTTCGACGATCTCGTCGAACGGAATCTCGGCGAGTTCGAAGTCGACCGGAAGCGCGCCTGCAGCGAAACCAACCCCGACCCTGCCGGGGTAGGCCGCCGCCAGCCAGGCGAGATCCTCGGCGATCAGGGCATACGGCTTCAACGGCAGCAGCATCGGGCAGGGCGCCACCCAGCCGGTGGGCATCGCGTCGAGCAGAAGGCCGGCGAGTTGCACCGGGTTGGGCAGGTAACCGGGGAAGTCTGCGT
This sequence comes from Acidimicrobiales bacterium, assembly GCA_022425325.1. Taxonomy (GTDB): domain Bacteria; phylum Actinomycetota; class Acidimicrobiia; order Acidimicrobiales; family Aldehydirespiratoraceae; genus UBA11606. Next base: position 7,150 of record JAKMFW010000079.1, read on the forward strand.
GATGCTCGCTCACCATGACGCCGTCGTACCCGATCTCGCTGGCCCGCCGAGCCTGGCGACGCAACACCTCGACCTGCTCGGTCGCCGGGAGGTCGTGCGGATAGAGCCGAAGCGAGACCGAACCGGGAGCGAGCGGGGTCATGATCAGCGAACGAGTCCGCCGCCATCGACGATCAGTGACTGACCGTTGACCATGCCGGCATGGGGCGACGTAAGCCAGACGACAGCGCTGGCGATCTCGTCGGGTTCGATCAGGCGCCCGTGGATGTTGGACGAGGCGATGATCTTCGCCATGCCCTCGTCGCCAGCGATGAACGACTGCAGCATCGTGGTGTCGGTCGAGCCCGGCAGCACCGCATTGACCCGGATGCCTTGCCGCGCGTACTCCTGCGCCGCCGCCTTCGTGAGACCGACGACGCCGTGCTTCGCTGCGGTGTAGTGCGGGAGTCCGGGAGCTGCGACCACGCCGGCACCCGACGAGGTGTTGACGATCGATCCCGACCCGGCAGCCGCCATATGGCGCAGTTCGTGCTTCATGCAGACGAACACACTGCTGAGGTTCACGCGGATCATGCGATCCCACGACGCCGCGTCGAGATCGTGGAAGGCACGCGGTACGTCGTTGACGCCTGCGTTGTTGAACGCAATGTCGAGTCGGCCGTGCTCGGCGACAAGGCCGTCGATCGCGGCGGCCACTGCCGCGTCGTCGGTGACGTCGAGTTCGATCGATGAACCCGGACCGGCGAGGGAGGCGGCGGTGTGTTCCGCGCCGCTGATGTCGAGGTCCGCCACCACGACATGGCTCGCGCCCTCCGCCGAGAACTGCTGGGCCGCTGCTCGACCGATGCCGCTTGCGCCGCCGGTGACGAACACCACGGCTCCCGTTGCGAGATCGGGCATCAGAGGCGCTCGATGATGGTGACGTTGGCCTGACCACCGCCTTCGCACATCGTCTGCAGGCCGTAGCGACCACCGGTGCGCTCGAGTTCGTTGAGCAAGGTGGTCATGAGCTTGGCGCCGGTGGCCCCAAGGGGGTGCCCAAGGGCAATGGCGCCACCGTTGACATTGACCTTCTCGTGAGGGATGTCGTGTTCGATCATCCATGCGAGCGGCACGCTGGCGAACGCCTCGTTGCATTCGAAGAGGTCGATGTCATCAATCGACATGCCGGTCTTGGCGAGGGCGTGCTCGGTGGCGGGAATCGGGCCGGTGAGCATGTAGATCGGGTCGTCGCCACGAACACTCATGTGGTGGATTCGGGCTCGTGGTGTGAGGCCGTGATCCTTGACTGCCTGTTCGCTGGCGATCAGCAGCGACGCCGACGCATCAGAGATCTGGCTTGCGACGGCAGCAGTGATGCGTCCGCCTTCGACGAGCGTCGAGAGTTGCTGCATCTTCTCGATAGAGCCGCCACGGCGCGGCCCCTCATCCATCGTGCAGTCGCCCACGGGGACGATCTCGTTGTCGAAGCGGCCCTCGTCGATCGCCTGGATGGCTCGTTCGTGGCTCGCGAAGGCGAACGCCTCCATCTGGTCGCGGCTGATGTCCCACTTCTCCGCGATCATCTCGGCGCCCCGGAACTGGGAGACTTCCTGGGTCCCGTAACGATCGACCCATCCCTCCGAACCGCTGAACGGATCGTCGAAGCCGAGATCGGCGGCGAGGGTCATGGCGGAGGAGATCGGGATCTGTGACATCTGCTGCACGCCACCGGCGACGACAAGGTCGTGCACGCCGGCCATGACGCCCATGGCGGCGAACGACACCGCCTGCTGCCCTGATCCACACTGGCGGTCGACGGTTGTGCCGGGGACGTGCTGCGGTAGACCGGCCGCCAACCAGCAGGTCCGAGCGATGTCGCCGGCCTGACCGCCGACCGAGTCGACATTGCCGAAGATGACGTCTTCGACGGCGTCGGGGTCGACGCCCGTGCGTTCGAGCAGGGCCGTGATGCTGGCGGCACCAAGGTCGGCGGGGTGGACGAGCGCGAGTCCTCCACCTCGCTTTCCGGTGGGAGTGCGGACAGCGTCGACGATGTAAGCCTCGGTCATGGCCACAGTGTGGCCCATCAGCAACGGTCGGCCCAAGATCCGGTCCGGAGCGAACACCTCGCCAGGCCGGGCGTTTGGGATGACGCAGGGAGTGCCGTCCAGCCCGCGCTCGTCGTGCCCAATCGGCTGGGGAGCGCAGTGCTACCTTCGCCACATGGTCGGCGATCGATCCCAGCGGCGGCGCGACGTCCTCGAGACATCGACCAACCTCCTTCACGAGAGTGGCTGGGCGGCGCTCACCATGCGAGAGGTCGCAGCACGCACCGGTGTGAGCGCCGGGGCGCTCTACCAATGGTTCGACAGCAAAGACGAGATCTACGCCGAACTCTTCACCGCACGGCTCAACCGGGGTATCGCGCAGTTCGACGCCATGCCGGATGATCTCCCCTTCGACGACGTCCTGGCATCCATGCTCCGGTGGGTCCAGACCACCTGGATCACCCTTGGCCGCTGGCAACTCGACTACTCGGAGATCGCCCGTGGTCGCGGGCCAGGCCCGGCGCGTTCGGCGCTAAGCGAGGCCTATCGACACATCCTCGAGGTCGGATCCGTCAAGCTGCAGGCAGCCGCTGAGCGAGAAGGTCGTCGCTTTCTCGGCGACCTCGACACGATGCACATGATCTGGGGAATCGCGGCCGGGATCGCCCAGCGAGCCGAGATCCTCCAGATGGAGACGGAGCGGGTCGATCAGATGATGGAGCGAGCCGTCCGCTCGCTCAGTGCAGGATTGACCGAATCGGCCTGACCGAGACCGTGACGGTAGAGTCCGCCGCCATGGCTGACGCTGCAGAGTCCCCGGACGACTTCCGTGCCCGCGTACGGAGCTGGTACGAGGAAAACGCCACACCACGCACCGAGACCGACCCATGGGCGGTCAACGTCCACGCCGACCATGAAACCGAGCATCATCACTTCGAGTTGAGCCGCCGCTGGCAGGGAACGCTCGCCGCTGCCGGGCTCATGGGGATCGCCTATCCGGCTGCCTACGGTGGTGGCGGAGGTGCCGGCTGGATGACGCGAATCGAGCGTGAGATCTGCCGTGACTACGAGGAGAACACCGGCTTCCCCGGCGCCACCACGGCGATGCTGGCGCCGGCGCTGCTCCGTCACGCCTCCGAGGAGCAAAAGCTCGAGTACCTCCCGAAGCTGCTCTCGGCCGAACTGACGTTCTGCCAACTCTTCAGCGAGCCGGGTTCGGGCTCCGACCTCGCCTCACTTGGCACTCGCGCCATTCGTGACGGCGACGAGTTCATCGTGACCGGGCAGAAGGTGTGGAACAGCGCCGCCCAGTTGTGCGACTGGGGGTTCCTTCTTGTCCGCACCGACCCCGATGCGCCGAAGCATCGCGGCATCACGTTCGTGCTGGTCGACATGTCGACGCCGGGCATCGAGGTTCGGCCTCTGGTGCAGATCAACGGCTCCGCTCACTTCAACGAGGTGTTCCTCGACGAGGTCCGCATTCCTGTGGCGAATGTGATCGGCGAGATCAACGAGGGATGGACCGTTGCCCGCACCGTGCTGGCCAACGAGGCCGCCTTCATCGGCGGCAGCGCGAAGACGCTCGCCAGCACGAACCTGCGAACGCTCGCCGAGGCGGCAGGGCTCACCGACGACGCCAACGTGCGCCAAGAACTCGCCGACCTCATCACTCGCGAGCGTGTGGTCGCCTGGATGGGAGAGCAGATCCAGCAAGCGGTTCGTCGTGGTGAGATGCCGCCCATGGACCCCGGGCTCATCAAGTTGATGACTGCTGACAACCGAGTTCGCTCCGGGAACATGGCGATGCAGATCACGGGGGCGGGCAGTATCGCAGGTGACAGTCCGGAGACGACGTGGAGTCAGGTCGAACTGATGATGCGTTTCGCCGTCTCCATCGGCGGCGGCACCAATGAGGTCCTTCGCAACAATGTCGGCGAGCGGGCGCTCGGCCTTCCCCGCGAACCGGGTTACGACAAAACCCAGCCGTGGAAGGACATTCCTCGCTGAGACCGAGCGTCGGTCAGCCGCAGCACGCCCCGCCATCACCGAGGGCGACCTCGGCCATGGTCTTCCCGCTTTTGAACTCGGCGATCTCGTCGGTGCCGAAGTCCACCTCGTCGGAGGTCTTCACGTACCACTCCCAACGAGCGCCGTCGGGCCCGACCACCCACGTCTCGGTCTTGCCGGCGTAGCAACACACGTTGTCGTTGACGCCGGTGGTGTCGAGGCCGGATGTATCCATGCGCGCTTCGGCCGCCTCGACCTGCTGCGATGTCTCGGTCTCGACACCGAGGTGGTTGAGGCCGCCGGCATTGTCGGGGTTCTCGAACAGCACGAGTTTGAGCGGTGGATTCTCGATGGCGAAGTTCGCGTAGCCCGGCTTGCGCTTGGCGGGTTCGGCGTCGAAGAGCTTCGAGTAGAAGTCGACGGCTTCGTCGATGTCGCTGACGTCGAGGGCGAGTTGCAGGCGCATGGGTCTCCTTGATCTCGAGCGAGCGTATCCCACGTATCGACACTCATCAATTTGTTTGTCCAGAGTTTCTTCCTGGCTCCACGAACCGGCGATGATTGGCCCCATGCGCACCCGCTACTCCGAGGACGAGGTCGCCGTTCGCGACGCCTTCCTCGATTTCTTCGCCAACGAGTGCCCCACCAGCACGGTGCGGGCCGCCGCCGAGGGCTCCGGCTTTGATCCGGCCCTCTGGTCGTCCCTCGCCGCCATGGGCGCTCCCGGCATGGCCTTACCGGAATCACTCGGCGGTGCCGGTGCGGCGCTCACGGACCTCGCCGTCGTCGCCGACGTCGCCGGAGCGCACCTCGCCCCCGTTCCGCTGATTGAGCACGCCGTGACCGCACGTGCCCTTACTCGGGCCGGTGGCCATGACGACCTCGTCGCCGAGCTCGCCGAGGGGTCGACCCTCGCCACCCTTGCGCTTCGTCCGCCGACGGGCGACACCGCCCGCCTCGTTCCGGCTGGCGCAGTTGCCGACGTGCTCCTGCATCACTGCGACGGTGTCACGTCGATCAGTCGAGGCAACGCCCCCAGCGCAAAGCTGCCGAACACGGCCGACCTGCCTCTCGCTCACCGCGTCATCAGCGACCCAACCGCGATCGATCTCGACGCCGACGGGTGGAACCGCACCGTCGACGAATGGCGAGCCCTCACGGCAGTGGCCTATGTCGGCCTCGCCAAGCGGGCGATCGAGATCGGCGTCGCCTACACCAAGGAGCGCATCCAGTTCGGGGTGCTGATCGGAACCTTCCAGGCCCTCCAACACGGCTTTGCCGATGCAGCCACGTCGGTCGAAGGTGCGCATCTCCTCGCCCAGCGTGCGGTCTGGGCCCTCGAAACCAACCAGCCCGGCGCCTCCCGCCTCGCGGGCATGGCACTGCTGTTCGCCGCCGAATCGGCCCGCTTCGCCGCCGATCGTTCCGTCCAGTACCACGGCGGGTACGGCTTCTCCGAGGAGTACGACATCCAGCTCTACCACCGTCACGCCACGGCGTGGATCCTCCAGCTCGGCGATCCGGCGGCCGAGTACGCCCGCCTCGCCGACGCCGAATTCGGGCCCGTGAAGGGAGCTGCCTGATGGACTTCAGTTTCCCGCCCGAGGTCGAGGCCTTCCGCACCGAGGTGAAGGCGTTCCTCGCCGAGAACTTCGACGAATCGATGCTCGACGTCACCCACGACGGCACCATGCACGTTCCCGAGCTGCATGCTGCGCTGGCGGCCGAGGGCTGGCTCGCCGGCCCCGTCCCGAAAGAGCTCGGCGGTGGTGGTCGCACTGCGCTCGAGTCGATCGTGCTCAACGAAGAAATGCAGCTCGCCCGGGCGCCGATCGACGCGATGGGCGTCACGGTCATCACCGCGGCAATCCTGATGGAACACGGCAGCGACCATCTCAAGGAGACGGTCGTGCCCGCTCTGCTCAACGGAGAGGCACTCACGTCGTTCGGCTACACCGAGCCGGAGTCCGGCTCCGACGTCGCCGCAGCCACCACCAAGGCGGTGAAGGACGGCGACGAATGGGTGATCAACGGAGCGAAGATGTGGACCACGATGGCCCACATCGCCGACTACGTGATCCTGCTCACCCGCACCGATCCCGACGTCCCGAAGCACAAGGGCCTCACCTTTTTTCTCGTGCCCTTCGACTCTCCCGGCATCGAGATCCAGCCCGTGCCGACAATGGCGACCGAGCGATCGAACGCCACCTTCTACGACGACGTCCGCTTGTCGGACGACTGGCGGGTCGGCGAGGTCAACGGCGGCTGGGCCGTGATGAAGACCGCGCTCAAATATGAGCGCGGCGTCGCAGGTGGCCAGTTCATGTCACCGCCGGTGATCGACGCAGGCATCGACTGGGCGACCAACCATGAGCGGGCCGACGGCACCCGACCGATCGACGACCCGGCCGTGCGCGAGCGTCTGATCCGAGCGCAGATCGACGTCGAGGTATGCCGCGGCTTCGCCTATCACTGCGCCGACCTCGCCAACGAAGGCGCGATGTTCGGTGTCGAGGGGTCGATGACAAAGCTGTTCGCCAGCGAGACGTTCAAGCGCCACTGTCGGGAGATCCACGACATGATGGGAGCCGAGGGCCTCGTGACTCTCGAGTCGCCCGAGGCTCACCGTGGCGGACTGATCGAGGAGGCGCTGCGACACTCCCCGGTCACCGCCATCTACGGCGGGACCAGCGAGATCAACCGCAACATGGTTGCCGAGGGCTTCCTCGGCCTCCCTCGGGCTCGCTGAGCGACCAGCCGGCGGGTTCAGCTCCAGCGGGGACGCAGGGCCGAGTGCTCAATGTTGGGCAGCACGTGCTCGGCCACGAGATCGCATTCGGCGATGTGGGTGTAGCCCGACAGGATGAAGGCCTCGACGCCGACCTCCTGGTACGCCTTCAGCTTGGCCACGACCTGATCGGGGTCGCCGACGATCGCCGCGCCGGCGCCGGAACGGGCCCGACCGACGCCTGTCCAGAGATTGGCCTCGGCGTAGCCGTCGTCGTCAGCGCCGTCGCGAAGTTCGTTCTGACGTGACACGCCAGCCGACTGAGTGTCCAGCGACTTGTTCCTGATCTGCTTACCGGTGTCGATGTCGAGCTTCGACAGGAGTCGGTCGGCGGCGGCTCGCGCTTCAGCTTCGGTCTCGCGAACGATCATGTGGGCGCGTAGGCCGTAGGTCAGTTCGCGCCCGAACGTATCGGCGCGGCGGCGCATGTCGGCGACGGTTTCACCCACCGAGGCGACCGTGTCGGGCCAGGTGAGGAACACGTCGGCGGCTTCGGCAGCGCACTGCTTGGCGGCCTCGGAGAAGCCACCGAAATACATCGGCGGGCAACCCGGGTTGACGGTGGCGATTCGAGGCGGGTCGAGGTCGAACTGGGCGAAATCACCATCGATCTCGAGACGCTCACCGTTGAGCAGTGATCGCAGACCGTGCATGAACTCGACAGTTCGGCGGTAGCGAGGCCCGGATTCGAGCGACTGTCCCGGCATGTCAGAGCTGATGATGTTGATCGTCAGGCGCCCCTCGGCCATCTGGTCGATGGTGGCGAGCTGGCGAGCCAGCTGCGGCAGCCACATCTCCCCGATCCGCACCGCAAGCAGCAGGTTGATCTGTTCGGTCTGGGTGGCGATCGCCGAGGCAAACGCTGTCGAGTCGATCCCGAGTTGGTAGCCCGATGGCAGGAGGATGTTGTCGAAGCCATTGCGGTCGGCAGTCTGGACGATGTCGCGACAATGGTTCCACGAGCTCTCCAGCTCGGGGTTCGGGACGCCAAGGAACTCGTAGTCGTCGTCGCACAGGGCACCGAACCAGCTGATTTCCACGGGGGCGCTCACGGGAGCGGCACTCCTTCGCTGTCCTGGACGATGCGGTAGACGTCGTTACGGTCGAGCATGACACCGAGTGCGGCGACTGCGGCACGAAGCCGATCGGGGTTCTGGGTGCCGAGCAGAGCGACCGGTGCCGACGGGTGCGCGAGCACGAAGGCGTAACAGATCGCTGCTCGGTCAACGCCCTCGCGTTCGGCGAGTTCGTCGAGCGTGGCGATCAGCGCAGCGGGAACGTTCTCGCCCGACATGAGACGACCGCCACCAAGCGGACTCCAGGCGAGCGGCACGATGCCATCGCGCATGCAGAGATCGAAGGTGCCATCGCGCAGCGGGCCGAGGAAGGCCGGCGAGTACTCGGGTTGGCTGGTTGCGAGCGGCAGGTCGCCGAGATGGGCGATCAGTGCGTCGTGCTGCGCCGGCGTGTGGTTGGAGACGCCGACCGCCCGGATCTTGCCCTCGCCGACCAGCGACGAAAGCGTCTCGGCAACCTGAGCGGGATGGGCGAACATGTCAGGTCGGTGGATCTGGTAGAGGTCGATCACTTCGACACCGAGCCGCCCAAGGCTGGCCTCGACCGCCGAGCGGAGGTAGGTGTCGCTCGAGTCGTACGGGATCGGCGGCATGATGCCGCCCTTGGTGGCGAGCACCATGCGGTCGCGCAAGCCGGGCGCCTGAGCAAGCACCTTGCCGAGCAGTTCTTCGTTGCCGCCGAAGCCGGAGCCGTCGTAGTCGAGGCCGTACACGTCGGCCGTGTCGATCAGATTCATGCCAACGTCAAGCGCCGTCTCGACGAGTTCGTGGGCGGCACCGAAATCATCGGTGGTGAACCGCCACGTCCCGAAACCGAGGGGGCCGATCGGGTCGAGGCTGGCGGGCAGAGAACGTGGCCTGATCTGGACCAGAGAGTGGGTCATGTGCGTAGGCTAGCCCGCGGATGTAAACGCTTACATTCCAACAGAATCACCATTTCGGGGGCACTGTGACCACGCTCAGATACGGCATCATCGGCAGCGGCATGATGGGTGTGGAGCACATCGAGAATCTCTCGCACACCGAGGGTGTCGAAGTCACGGCGATCGCCGACCCCGACCCCGGAAGCCGAGAGTTCGCGGGTGCGCTCGTCCCTGATGCGCTGCACTACACGAACCATGAAGCGCTGATCGCCGACAACGTCTGCGACGCCGTGGTCGTCGCCTCACCGAATTTCACCCACGTCGATGTGCTGCGTGACCTCCTGGCGACCGACCTCCATGTGCTGGTCGAGAAGCCGCTCTGCACCACCGTCGACGACTGTTACACGATCCTCGAGCTCGCCGAGGGCCGGAACGCGATCACCTGGGTCGGCCTCGAGTACCGGTACATGCCGCCAATCGCCCGCCTGATCGACGAGGTTGCGGCGGGTGCCGTCGGCGTCCCGAAGATGATCTCGATCCGCGAGCACCGCTTCCCCTTCCTCGAGAAGGTCGGAGACTGGAATCGCTTCTCGGAGAACACGGGTGGAACGCTCGTCGAGAAGTGCTGCCACTTCTTCGACCTGATGGTGCAGATCATGCCGGGCCGCCCGGTTCGCGTGATGGCCTCCGGTGCGCAAGACGTCAACCATTTGGACGAGGTCTACGACGGCCGAGTCCCCGACATTCTCGACAATGCCTTCGTCATCGTCGATTTCGATGACGGCACTCGCGGCCTCCTCGACCTCTGCATGTTCGCCGAAGCGACCCACAACCAAGAGGAACTCAGCGTGGTCGGCCCGCTAGGCAAGGTCGAGGCACTCATTCCCGAAGACATCGTGCGCATCGGCCGCCGCGGCGAACACTGGATCGGCGGCGTCAACGTTCACCCGGTCACAAACGACGAAATCCCCTACGAGGGCCACCACTCGGGTTCGAGCTGGGTCGAGCACCAGAAGTTCCGCGACGCCGTGCTCGGCGTCGCTCCCGCCGAGGTGAGTCTCTTCGACGGTCTGCTCTCGGTTGCGATCGGCGCCGCCGCGCACCGCTCGATTGACGAAGGGCGCCCGGTCGAGCTGAGCGAGTTCCTTCGCTGAACCCGAACCGTCCGGTGATCAGCAGGGCGGCGCCGAAGTGCGCCGCACCACCAGCTCGACGTCGACTTCGTGGGTGTGAAGGTTGCACGCGTCGTTGCGGAGATCCTCGACGATCCAGCGAGCAGCATGGGCGCCGCTCGCTGTCGGGTCCTGCCGGATCGTGGTGAGCGCAACCGTCTGGGCGAGTGGATGATCATCGAAACCGACCACCGACATGTCCTCGGGAATCCGAAGGCCCTGTTCGACAGCCACTCCCCTGGCTCCCATCGCCATCTCGTCGGAGATCGCAAACACTGCGGTGGGCGGCTTGGACAAGGCCAGCAGGCGGGCCATGGCGTCCTGCCCTCCCTCGATCGAGAAGTTGCCGGTGTGGAGCAGGTCGGGATCGACGACGATCCCCGCTCGGGTGAGCGCCTGTTCGTACCCTTCACGGCGACGCCACGAGACCTCGGTTCGCATGGGATCGTCGGGCATGCCCTCGATGAGGCCGATCCGTCGGTGTCCGAGCTGCAGCAGGTGGTCGACGGCGAGACGAGCGGCCGAGATGTCATCGGGGCGCACCGACGACAGACCCGGATAGCTGTTGCCGATAGTGACGGTGCGGATGTCGGTGTCCCGCAGCGCGTCGACCTCATCAGGTTCGAGACGAATGTCGACCATGACAAGCCCGTCGACCCGCCGGTGCATCTGGAGCGCGGATGCGACGAAGTGGCGTCGTGCTTCGGGACCAGCGACACCCATCACCTGCGTGTCGTAGCCGGCCTCTGACAGCACTGCCTCGACCCCGCCGACGACCTGGGCTGAGAACCAGCCGGCGATATTGGACACGGCGACCACGATCGTCTTCGAGCTGCCCGCCGCCAGCTTCGCCGCTGCAGGATTGGCGACATACCCGAGCTCGGCGGCGGCCAACTCGACCTTCTGGCGAGTGCTGTGCGCGACATTGTCGAGCCCTCGCAGCGCGCGGCTGACGGTCGCCACCGAGACGCTCGCTGCGACGGCGACGTCCTCAATCGTGACGCTGCGAATGTCGGCCATGGAGCAAGTGTGGCGTAGGCGAGCGTCAGATCACAGTTTTCGCCTTCGCACGAGCGCATTCCCGGTACCCTCAGCCCCCACACGGGACGTGGCGCAGCTCGGTAGCGCACCTGCTTTGGGAGCAGGGGGTCGTGGGTTCAAATCCCGCCGTCCCGACGAAGAACGCGAGGAAACTCAGGCGCGCCGACAGAACGTGGGGCACTCGTCCCGCACACGTAGCGGGTCTGCCCTTGAGGGAACGCCTAGAACAGGCGACGCGTCATCAAACGACCGAGGATCGTTGATTTTGTCGCCGCCATCGTTTCCTGAACTGCTGGGTCGGCAAAGTTCGCGGTAGACGCTGCGAGCAGCGCATCCATGGAGTCTGCCCAGGTCACGACAACTCCATTGAATGGTGCAGGCCCGGACGCAATGACTTGCATCGCTGTCATACCCGCTGCGCCTGCACTGATGTGATTCCAATTCCGGGTGAAGTTCGATTCGGCCGTCTCGTCATCAACAGGCTGACCAGCAACGTAGAGAACCGTCGCGTGGCTTGCGTCGCGAGTTCCAAATTCCGCCTGGATTCGCATCAAGCTTCGGCGCTCAACCTGCACTCCGGCATCCCGCAACAGCCCCACAAGATCGCCGTCGCCGTAGATGGCGGCGTTCAGCGCCATTGCCGAATCTGCGGTGTCGACCTCAAACGCAACCAAGACCTGCCCAGCCATTTCGCCACCCATGACGACCTCGTTTGCCGTCACACTGTTCGCACCAAGCGAACGCATGCGATCGCCAGCCCACCCGGCACCAGCTTCGGCGAAAAGCTTCGAGTCGGACAACTGCGCAGCGACTGAATAGATGAACGGCATTTGGACTCCCCATCGTTGGGCCGTCCACACAACTTTCGTGGCAGCGAACGGCTGACTTCTGATCGGATGGTCCTGCAGAACCACGCGAAGATCAAGGCATCGGGAAAGAAATCGTTCAGATACCTCGCGCCCTGGCCTGCCGTTCTCATCGTTCCCTCAACGTCGCGGCCAACCGGGCGAACCATCTCATGCCGGAACTGTATGAACAACTCACCCCGGACGGTGATCGACGGTTCGCAGCCAGCCGACCGCTCGACGCAGACGCCATGCCGCCATCGAAACCAACGACCAAACATGGCTCACCTAGCGAATGAGCCCGTCCTACAAAATCTTGAGAAATGCTTCGAATGAAGAGCGAAACACGGCGCTGGGGCACCCAAGTGATGCGTCGGCGATGCTTGCTCTCGCACGGAACCCGTTCCCTGCGAGAGGGCTTCAGTCATCGAAGTAAACGGGGCAGCCGGGCTGGCCAGCGACCGGGGAGCCGGCGTCGATCGCCTCGTAGTGATACGTCGTGTCATAGGGGACCGGTCCCCCGACCGCTTCAATCTCGCCGTAGAAGTCGAGCCGCTCTCTCAGGGTTGCCGGCCAGTACGTCGTGGGGAACCCAAACTCATCCGACCAGAAACGGATCGCAAAGGTCTCACCGCTCACCGTTTTGGTGAGCGGCGGATAGCCGTCGAAGGTCACTGTCACCCGCCACGAATCGGGAAGGGGGTCACCTGGTCCGACGGACCAGGAAACGTCAGCCCACGGGCGATCTTCGAGGCAGTCGACCACCATCTGCGATGAATAGAGTTCGAGCGGGCAGGCCTTGCGGTAGCTGTCGGTGAGCGTCTCGTAGGGAGCGCCGCCGATGCTCGCGATCGAGACATCAAAGGTTACGAAGCCAGCATTGTCCGGCCAGATGTAGGACGGGAATCCGCTCGGCGCAAGATCTTGCGGCTGCAACGAGGCCACCCATTCAGTCTGACCAGGAGTCGCCGGTGTCGAAGCCGAGTAGGTAAGAAGCCCGTAGTCGGCGGAGTCGACCGTCACCGTAAGCGTCCAACTGTCGGGAAGTGGATCTTCGGCTCGGGTGAACCAGCGAACCGTAAACGAATTCTGCTCCACATCGCATTGCCCGCTCAGAGACACATCAGCAATCCGGTTCGGATCCGGGTCAGGATCAGGATCAGGATCAGGATCAGGATCAGGATCAGGATCAGGATCAGGATCAGGATCAGGATCAGGATCAGGATCAGGATCAGGATCAGTCTGCGTTATGACTGGGTCGCCAAAGCAAGGCGCCCACCCGGGAAGACCACGGTGGCTCTCAATGCCATAGGCGAAACCAACCGGCTCGCCAGCGGCATCAACCGGAGTCCAAAGCCCATCGATGAAGCGCCAAAGGGTCCCGTTCGGGCCTTCCCAAAGCGTCAGACTGTCACCGGTTTCGATCCAGCCCCACAACGACGTGTCGCAGTGGCAATCTTCGTCGTAGCCGGGAAGATCTTCGGTCGGTACCTGGTACTCGGTGTAGGCGACGCCAACGGGCTGATCTTGCGGCACCCAACCACCTTCGGAGTAGGGGTACCAGATGTTGCCGGTCGGGTCTTGCCAGACGTACCCGCCATTCGGGCCCGTCGTCCAACCCCACGGCGGGCATTCGAAGCACTCCGAAGTCCAGCCGGGCAGATCGGCGAAATCGGGAATCACAATGTCGTCAATCGGGTCGGTCAGGAGCTGTCGCCAACCTCCATCGGCGGCCGACCACACCCATGCGTTGCCGTCCTGCTCGACCCATACCCATCCGGTGTAGAGGTCTGACTCGCCAAACACCCAACCCCACGAACCATCCTCCGGGCATGGCGGGAAGCACTCGTCGAAGTCATAACCCTCGTCGTAGTCATACGTGACCGAGCTCGCGATCTCTTCGATCTCGCGCTCCCCCGGCGTGATGACGACATAGGTCGTGATGCGCTGTTCACCCTCAGCTTCCGCCACATCGTCGGGTGTGCGATAGGTCCCGTCGCGATACTCGTACGACGACGAGCCCGACGAGTCACCGGGACATGGGTAACACTCTTCGCGGTAGCCGGGTACCAGCGTCTCGTCCTCGTAGGTCGCTTCACTGCCGTCGGTCGCGACCCACGTTCGAGACTCTTCGTACCAGCGGTACACCCCTTCCTCGGTTTCGAGGATCCAGCCGCCGTCGTTCTCCTGAAAGCCGTAGGGAGGGGTCGGAGGGCATTCGGGGACCGTGGTCGTCGGCACATCGGGGATCGTGGTCGTCGGAGGTTCCTCGCCTGGTGTGTCCGGCGGGATCAACGGGTTCCCACAGGCGCAGCGAGCTCGCGGAATGCCGTCTTCATCCACCAGCACAGCAGTGCCGGCCTCGAGAACCGCCTGGAACGGGGTCGCTCTTCCGTCGCGGTACCCGTGGTTGGTCACCAGCGTGTTTTCCAGCAGGATCGCCGGCTCGAGGCTCCGCAGGTAGTCCTCGAGCTCGGCCACAGTCAGTCCCTGCACCTCGGCCCACGCGCGGGCCATGTCCGGGTTCTCCCGCAGGAATTGGATCAACTGATCAACGTCGCAGACGTTCTCGTTCGTGCCGCCATAGAGGCCTGGACCGGCGACAACGACCCCGCTCCGGAGCCCCTCGTCTTCGACGTCAACAAGAACGTTGGCAACAGAGCGGGTGAACGGGTCGGGTCCGGGAGCGTCAGCCGGCTGAAAGAGGAAGTCCTCTCGGGGCGACAGCACGGTCACATCATCGTCACCGCCATCATCACCGTCTGACAATGCTCGCGAGGCGAAGAAACCACCGACGATCGCAACAAGAAGAACGACAACACCGACGACAACTCGCCGGGGGCCTCCTGGCGACAACGGAGCAGGCGAGGGCTGGTCAGCAGCGTCAGGCGGCAGATCACTCATCTCCGGGACATTAGTCGTGTCGCGCGAGGCCGTTCTTGCGGCGGCTGCCGATCAGGTCAGGACGTCGGCGATCGCAAGGTCGGTGATCTCATCGTCGGTGAAACCGAGGAGATCCTTCAGAATCTGCTCGTTGTGCTCGCCGATCGTCGGCCCGGCTCGCCACGGGGCGTGGGGCGTCGCCGAGAAATGGCTGACCGGCCCATCGAAGCGGGACTCGATCGCCCGATGCCCGAGCGCCGTGAAGAATCCACGGTGGGTGAGCTGTGGATCGCGGATGAGGTCCGTGGCTCTCAGCGAGACGTAGGCAGGGCACCCGGCGGCGAGCAGGGCGGACTGGGTATCGAACGGATCCTGATCGGCGAGCCACGCAGCGAATCCAGCCTCGATCTCGGCGCGCGCAGCGAGTCGGGCCGCTCGGTCCAGATGACCGAACGCCCGCATCGGCTCGGCGACGGAAACGAGACCGGCCCAGTGCGCATCGGAGATCACCGACACGACGAGGTACCGCTCGCTCCCGGCAGCACGGAACACGCCGCTCGGGGCACCGGCCTCCGCTGCCGTGCCCGGCCGTTCGAGCAGGTTGCCCGTGGCGGCGTACTCGCTCACCAACGGACCAAGATGGTGCACGCCCGCCTCGTTCTGTGAGACGTCGATGTACTGCCCGATGCCAACCCGGTCGCGGTGGCGTAACGCTGCGACGAGCGCGGCGAGCGCAAAGCGAGGCGACACGAAGTCGGTGTAGGCCCCCCACGGGGCGATCGGCGAACGATCAGGCCAGCCGGTGACGTCGACGTAACCGGCCATGGCCCCACCCTGGAGACCGAAACCGATCATCGTCGCTTCGGGTCCGGTCTGGCCTCGCATGGAGGTCGACAGCATCACCGCCCGAGGATTCCGGGCGTGGACCTGCTCCCACCCGAAGCCGTGGCGGGCGGCCATACCGGGCCGGAAGTTCTCGACGACGACATCGGCCCAATCGATCAGCCGATCGATCACGGCCCGGGCTTCGGGCTTGGCGAAGTTGCAGGCCAGACCGAGCTTGCTTTGGTTGGCGTTCGCGGCGGGCAGGCCCGTCTCCGGCGTGAACTGATCGCCGAAGTACGGCGGCAACCATCGCATCGTGTCGACGCGGGTCATGGTCTCGGCATGCACGACCGTGGCGCCGTGGTTCGCGAGTTCGCGCGTGATAAGCGGGCCGGCGGCCATCCACGTGAGGTCGGCAACCTTGAGTCCAGCGAAGACGCCTGATCGAGGTTCGGTGTGAATCGCGGCGGGTGCCGGCTGCACCGGTTCCGGGATCGACTCGAGCAACATCTGGTCGGCGCCGAGGACGGGCGCACCACCCTCGTAGACAATCGGCGTTTCGCTCAGCACGGCAAACGGACCGGGCAGTGGAAGCCCGTCCACGTCGACCCAGAAGTCACGGGCGAGCAATTGCGGATCGGCGAGCAGATCCTTGGCATTGTTCGCCGGCGCGATCAGCAGTTTGTCGGTGACTGAGCGGGCATGGATCTCGGCCTTGGTCTTCGTCTTCAGGAAATCGAGCACGGCGCGCATGGCCCGGGCGCCCATCTCGACGGGCAACTCCCCCGTCTTCATCTCGTCGATCCACGGTTCCCAATCACGACCGCAGAGATCCTCATCGAGAACGCCCTCGTTCTCGAGCCACCGGATGGCGGCGGCAAACGCCGCATTGCCCTGCGCACCCAGCACGAAGGTCATCACGACGAACCCGTCGGCACACGGCTCGACGACCGGGTTTCGCACGCCGGGCACGACCTCTCCACCACGATCGGAGGGTCCATCGGCGCGATCGTCACCCGAGAAGGTCGGGTTGCGGTCGACGGCCGCGTAGCTCGCCGTCCACAGCAGGGTTCCGACCACGGCGGCCTGCGTGGAGGTGTCGAGGTGTTGGCCGAGACCGGATCGCTCGCGCTCGTAGATCGCCGTGATGGCATCGGCGGCCGCCTGAACGGCACCGTGATTGGCCATCTCCGGAAACCCGATCGGCAACGGTGGGCGATCACGATCACCCTGGTGGTTCAAGAATCCGCCCGCAGCCGACAGGGTCATGTCCGTCGCAGGCGCATCGGCCAGTGGACCGGTGGCACCGAACGGAGTGATGCTGACGTGGACCAAGCGGGGGTATGCGTCGGCGACATCATCGATGCTGACGCCCCAGGCGGTCCGCTCGGCGGAGGTCGCCGTCTCGAGCAGGATGTCGGCACTCGCCAGCAGACGGTGCAGCGCGTCGATGCCGTCCGCGGTCTGAAGATCGAGCACGACACTGCGCTTGCCGCGACCCCACACCCGCCAGTGAAAGCTCGTACCGTCGGCGTCGCCCGCGCCGCGGTGTCGCGATGCACACCCGGACGGCGGTTCGACCTTGATCACCTCGGCACCGAGATCAGCGAGAACGCGGCCCGCCGCCTCACCGAAATCATCGGTCAGGTCGATGACGCGAAGGTCGGAGAGCAGGGTGCTCATCAGCGCTGTGCCAGCACGTTGCGGCCGGGGCCGTCGAGTCGGTCGAGCCACACGGACCGGCCGCAGGCAGCGAGGATGATTGCTGCTGCCGGCCCGCGAACTTCGGGGCCGGTGCCGTAGTGCCAGTCGATGTCGGTGGCGATCATCCGCACGTCGCGCACCCGTTCGGCACATCCGATGAATCGGGTTGCCTGCGGGATGCCGTCCGCAAGCCAGCGGAGCCGGGCCTCATCGGTCGGCACCTCCCGGCCCACAGCCAGGGCGATGTCGTGGTGATGGACGAAGGCATCGATCCCCCCATCGGAGGACTTGGTGGTCGGGGCGACCGCATCCGAGACCGCCACCCGGCGCAACGCCTCGAGGTGCTCGGCGATCGGCCGTTCGCCGACCTTGCGAGCATGGGTCGCCATGAAACGGTGGATGTCACCCCGAGCCTTGAGCATCCCCACGATCGCAGTGCCGAGACCGAGGGTGACGTTGAAGTTCACGTGAGCGACGACATCGCGCGCCCGCCAACCGACCGCCAACGAGGGCGTATCCCAGTCGCGTGGATCGAGTTGCTCAACCGTTCTGAGCAGTGAGGCCCGCTCGGCAAGCAGCTTTGCTTTGTCGTTGTCGGCCACGTGTTCTCCTCCGGTGTCGGCGAGATGCTCGCATCGGATCTGGGTCGGCGCAACGACGCCCGCTACGGTCGACGTTGATGACGGATACGCCGGAACCCACGGGACGCTTCGCCTCCCTGGCGATCCCCGAGTTCCGTCGTCTCTGGTGGGGCGGCGTCTTCGTCTTCCTCGCGATGCAGACCCAGCAGATCGCCCGGAGCTGGCTGGCCTACGAACTCACCGGCACCAACACGGCGCTCGGCGGTGTGCTGATCGGCTTTGGTGTTGCCGGACTAGTCGCGATCCCGACCGGTGGCGTTCTCGCCGACCGGTTCACGAAGCGCACCATCCTCGTCACCACCCAGCTGGTTAACACCGTGACGGCGGTGCTGATTGCGGTTGCGATCGAAACCGACGTGATCGCCTACTGGATGATCGTGGCAGCCTCGGTCGTCGGCGGCTCCACGATCTCGATCCTGGCGCCGGCTCGGATGGCACTGTCGGCGGAGATCGTCAGCCGGGACGGACTCACGAACGCAATCATGCTCGGCACCATGAGCGCTCAGGTCACCCGCGTGGTCGGCCCCGCAGCCGCCGGTGTGATGATCGGCATTTCGGTCATCGGGGTCGCCGGCGTGTACTGGGTTTCGGCCGTGCTTTCGCTCATCGCGGTGGGCTTGTCGATCACGCTCCCTGAGGGCGCTCCCCGATTCGCCCGCGACACCGGCCCGCTCGAGGATCTGAAGGAAGGCATCCGCTACACCCGATCGAAGCCCGAGCTGGTGCGGCTCCTGGTGATGTCACTCGGTGTCGTGATGTTCGGCTTCGCGCACCAAGCCTTTCTCCCGACGGTCGTCGCCGACCTGTTCGGCCGCAGTGCGGGCAGCCTCGGCTTGCTCACGACCGTCGCCGCTGTCGGTGCCGTGATCACCTCGGTGGCGTTGGCCAACACGCCGAGAGAACAGCTCCGTCGTCGGCAGGACACCGCGGCGTACATGTTCGGTGGAGCGATCGTCTTGTTCGCAGTGATGCCGAACTTCGGGCTCGCGCTCGGCGCCATGTTCCTCGTCGGCTGCGGCATGTCGGCCTTCCAGTCGCTCAACGGATCGCTGATCTTGTCGAGCGCCGACATGGAGTACCACGGACGCGTGCAGTCGCTCATCATGTTGAGCTTCTCGGCCTTCGGTCTTGCCGCCCTGCCCTTCGGTGTCATCGCCGACCGGGTCGGGCTTCGTGAGACGATGGTCGGTATGGGGATCGCCGTGATCCTCACCGCCGCCCACAGCACATGGTGGCGGCGCCGCATCGTCGCCGCCCGCACTCCCGACCCGCTCGAGTCACTCTGAGGAATCCCATGTCCGACCCGACGACGACATCGAACAACGTCCTGGTCCGCTGCTGGCAGGCTCTCTGGATCGACGGCGACACCGACACCGCGCTCGGCTGTCTGCATGACCCTTACGTTCGTCACGGCGTCGACGGGCCGCCGACGATGAGCCCGGAGGCGTACGTCGCTCATGTCAGCAAGGTCACTAGCGACCTGCGCGGCACCTCGATCGATGTCAACCACCTGCACGAGGTCGGTGACATGCTGTACGCCCGCTTCACGATGCGAGGCGTCAACGTCACGACCGGCGGCACGATCGCGATCGCCTGGATCGGCCACTACCGGCTCGTCGACGGCAAACTCGCCGAGTCCTGGACGATGCGCCAGAGCGACTTCGCATGGTGAGCAACGAACTCTGGGGCGCGCCGTGAAGGCCTTTCCGGCTCGAGACCGACGCCGTCGTGTCGAGAACGACCCGTGGCGCCGCGTGCGCGTCGGGGTGAGCATGCTCTCGGGCGTCACCGTGATCGGGTTCATCGGTTATCTGCTGCTCGGGCTCAGTGCCTTCGACGCGATCTACATGACCGTGATCACGATCACGACGGTCGGCTTCTCCGAGATCGGTGCTCCCGAGGAGATCACAGCCGCCTACCAGGCCTTCACGCTGCTGCTTGCGCTCTTCGGCGTCGGCACCGCGCTCTACACCCTTGGTGTCTCGTTCGAGGCGCTCGTCGAGGGTTCCATCAACGACGGATTCCAGATCCGGAGAGGACTCCGCATGATCGACAAGAAGTCGAATCACATCATCGTCGTGGGCAACGGCCGCGTCGGACAGGCCATCGTCCACTATGTCGGCCGACACGGTGCCGAGGTCGTGCTGGTCGACCGCGAGCCGCAACCCGACAGCGACTGGCCTGTCGTCATCGGTGAAGCCACCGAGGACGAGACCCTGCGCAGCGCCGGTATCGAGCGGGCAACCACCCTCATCGCAGCGCTCGACTCCGATGCCGACAATGTGTACGTCACGCTTTCGGCTCGAGCGCTCAACCCGGCGCTTCATATCGTCGCCCGCACCGACCACCAGCACAACGAGGCCAAGTTCTTCCAGGCAGGCGCTGATCGGGTGGTCAATCCCTACGAGATCGGCGGCAGCCGCATGGGAGCCCTCGCTCTACACCCAACGTTGGCCGAGTTCCTCGATGAGGTGCTGCACGACGACAGCCACGGCGTGGCCGTCGACGAGATCGAGGTCCCGCCGACGTCGCCCGCTGTCGGGAAACCGCTTGGCGATCTTGTCGGGCCCGGTGGGCAGCCGCTCGTCATCGCCCTGCGCGACGCCGACCACGGCTATGTCGCAAATCCGTCATCATCGACACCGGTACCTGCAGGAACGGTCCTCGTCGTGCTGGGATCGAGCGCCGACGTCGCAGCGCTC
The DNA here is from genome assembly GCA_022425325.1 of Acidimicrobiales bacterium. GTDB lineage: Bacteria > Actinomycetota > Acidimicrobiia > Acidimicrobiales > Aldehydirespiratoraceae > UBA11606. The sequence goes on from JAKMFW010000079.1 coordinate 27,727, forward strand.
GCTACGCGAGTCTGACCATCGCTGGACGATCGTTCAGTCGAGGCCTACCATCCGACCGCCTCGCAGGATCAAACCAGGAGTCACAACATGCAGATCTCGCTCGAGGGCAAGCGCGCCTTCGTCACCGCCGGCGGCGACGGTATGGGCCGCACCACAGCGATCACCATGCACGAGCTCGGTGCCGAGGTGTTCACCTGCGACATCGATCCACGTGGACTGGCCACCCTTCCTGACGGGATCACCACGTGGGAATGCGATGTCAGCGACTCATCGGCACTCAACGCGATCTTTGACGAGATCCTGCCCGGCGGGCTCGACATCATGATCAACAACGCTGGTGTCGGCGGACCTACCAAGCTGGTTGAGGACGTCACCGACGAGGAGTGGGATCACTGCATGAGCATCTGCATCGACGCGCAGTTTTACTGCGCCCGCCGCGTGGCCCCGGTCTTCAAGGCCCAGCAGAGCGGCGTCATCATCAACATGATCTCGGGTGCCGGCATCATGGGCTTCCCAGGCCGGTCTCCGTATGCCGCTGCCAAGTGGGCGGCCGCGGGCTTCACCGAGACGCTCGCGATGGAGCTTGGACCCGACAACATTCGGGTCAACGGCATCGTTCCGGGCAATGTCAACGGCGACCGCATGGAGCGCGTCATCGCCGCGCACGCCGGCGCCGAGGGCCTTGATCCTGAGGCCGTGCGGCACATGTACGCCATCGGCACATCGATGCAGTGCTATGTCGATCCACAAGAGATCAGTGATCTGATCATGTTCCTCGTCTCGGACTATGGCCGCCACATCTCGGGCCAGATCATCGGTGTCGACGGCAACACCGAGACCCTCTACCCGCGCAGCTGAGTCCGTGACGAGCATCGAGCTCGACGACCTCGATCGAGAGCGACTCGCCGGCACCCGCGGCAAGGCCGAACAGCTGGCGATGCGCATGCTCGTCGCTGCGGCCGAAACGTCGGGGGCCACCGAGTTCGTTCCGATCGAGTTCGCTCACATCGGGTCCTGCCACTACACCGGCCGGCTTGCGCTCGACTACGCCGAGTTCCTCCTCGCCGAGGGCGCAACGCTCGCCGTGCCCACACACACGAATGCGAGCCTGATCGACATTCATCAGCCTGCGATGCGACCGGAGGCTGCGACTCCCGAAGCGGTTCGGGGTGCGGCTCGGCTGATGGAGATCTACGAAGCCTTGGGATGCACGGCGATGTGGTCGTGTGCGCCGTATCACGAGGCCCGAACCCGTCCAACGGTCGGCACGCAGATCGTCGGCTCGGAGTCGAACGCCGTCTCCTTCTTCAACTCGGTGCTCGGTGCCCGCACCAACAAGTACGGCGATCTGCTCGATGTGTGTGCAGCGATCATCGGCAAGGTGCCTCTGGCCGGGTTGCACACCGACGAGGGACGCCTCGCCACCCACGAACTCCGGCTGGAGCTCACCGATGCCGAGCTGGCCGACTCGTCGCTCCCCCATCTGCTCGGGATCATCATGGGCCGTGCCGTCGGCACCGCTGTTCCGGTCCTCACCGGTCTGCCGAGCGCCACGGAGGACGAGCTCAAAGCCATCGCCGCTGCGGCTGCCACCTCCGGCGCCGTGGAGATGTTCCACGTCGTCGGCGTCACGCCTGAAGCCCCGACCTTTTCCGACGCCACCGGCGGACGCCCCGTCGACCGGGTCACCGTCGTCGACCGGGAGGCACTCGCCGAGGCGCGGATGCTGCTCACCACCACCGACAGCGAACATATCGACAGTGTGTGCCTCGGCACGCCGCATTTCTCGATCGACGAATTCGGGGCCCTGCGGAAAGCGCTCGCCGGGCGCCGCGTTCACGACGACGTTTGTCTCGTCGTCACCACCAGCCGGGCGATCGCCCACGAACTCGGCCTGCGCGGCTGGCGGGCCGAACTCGACGAGCTCGGTGTTGAGGTCGTCCTCGACACCTGCACCTACTACCCGCCGCAACCCTCGGGCGTTCGCGGCACGGTCATGACCAACTCGGCGAAGTGGGCCTACTACGCGCCAGGCATGCTGCCGATCAATGTCGTTTTCGGTGGGCTCCAGGCCTGCGCCGACGCTGCGGTCACCGGACAGATTGGAGGTTCGGCGTGAAAATCACCGGACGCTGGCTGCACGGCGAATCGATCTCGGGGGAGGTCCTGCGCCTTGATGAACCGCTCAGCTTCTGGGGCGGCCTTGACCCCAGCACGGGAGAGATCATCGACCAAGCCCACCCCCAGGCCGGCGCATCGATGGCGGGCGCTGTCGTGGCCATGCCCGGTTCGCGCGGATCGTCAGGCACTCCCGGGGTTCTGGGCGAAGCGCTGCGTACCGGCGCGGGGCCGGCGGCGTTGATCGTCACGAAGGCCGACATCAACCTCGTGGCCGGGGCGATGGTCGCCGAATCGCTCTATGGGGTTGACTGCCCCGTGTTGCTGGTCGACGGCGAGACGTTCGCCTCGCTGACGACCGGGACGAGGGTCGAACACGCAGGCCCTGGTTCGCTGGTTGACTGATGGAGTGACCGGCCTCGATGACAACGACTACCTGCGTCGGATCCTGACCGCCGATGTCTACGACATTGCGGTCGAGACACCGCTTGACGATGCCCCGTCGCTTTCGGCGCGCACCGGCAATCGGGTGCTGCTGAAACGCGAGGACCTCCAACCGGTCTTCTCGTTCAAGGTGCGCGGTGCCTACAACAAAATGGCCAAGCTCAGCCCGGAGCAGCGGGCTCGCGGAGTCATCTGCTCCTCAGCCGGAAACCACGCACAAGGGGTCGCCCTCGCCGCCGCCGAGCTCGGCTGCCGAGCAGTGATCGTCATGCCGGTCACCACACCAGCGCTCAAGGTCGACGCCGTTCGTGCCCGCGGGGCGGAGGTCGTGTTGCACGGCGAGTCCTACAGCGACGCCGAGACCGAAGCCCATCGCCTGATGGCCGAGCAGGGCCTCGAGTTCGTGCATCCGTTCGATGATCCCGACGTGATCGCCGGCCAGGGCACGGTTGCGATGGAACTACTCCGTCAGCACCCTGGCCCGATCGACGCCGTTTTCGTCGCCATCGGGGGCGGTGGGCTCATTTCGGGCATCGCCACCTACCTCAAGGCGCTCAGGCCCGACATCCGGATCATCGGCGTGCAGACCGAGGACTCTGACGCAATGGCCCGAAGTGTCGACGCAGGTGAGATCATCGAACTCGACGACGTCGGGTTATTCAGCGACGGCACCGCCGTGCGGCGGGTCGGAGACGAGACGTTCCGACTCGTGCAGCGCCACGTCGACAAGATCCTGCGGGTCGACACCGACGCCGCGTGTGCGGCGATCAAGGATGTGTTCGGCGACACCCGGGCCATCCTCGAGCCCGCTGGAGCGCTCGCCATCGCCGGCCTGAAGCACTACGCCGAGCAGACGGGCGCAACCGGGCAGACGTTTGTTGCGATCGCCTGCGGAGCGAACATGAACTTCGACCGCCTCCGCTTCGTGTCGGAGCGCGCCGAGATCGGCGAACGGCGGGAGGCCGTCTTTGCCGTGACCATCCCGGAGGAGCGCGGCTCGTTCCGTCGGTTCTGCGCCGAGATCGGTGACCGGTCGGTGACGGAGTTCAACTACCGGATCAGCGGCGCTGCGGAAGCCCATGTGTTCGTCGGCATCGAGACCCAGCACCGGAACGAAGCCGCCGAGATCTCCGACCAGCTGGAAGGGGCCGGCTTCACGACGCTTGATCTCACCGGTGATGAACTCGCCAAAGTCCACCTTCGCCACCTCGTCGGCGGAAAGTCCCCGCTCGCCGGCGACGAGGTCCTGTACCGCTTCGAATTCCCCGAACGGCCGGGCGCACTCATGCGTTTCCTCGCCAACATGCGGCCTGACTGGAACATCTCGCTGTTCCACTACCGCAACCACGGTGCCGATTACGGGCGAGTGCTCGTGGGCATGCAGGTGCCTTCTGACGACCAGGCCGCATTCGGCGAGTTCCTCGGCGAGTTGGGCTACCGCCACTGGGACGAGACTTCGAACCCCGCCTATCAACTCTTCCTCGGCGGCTGAGGGCGACACGGGCACAGCGCACTGGTCCGAACCCGGCCGACGGCGAGCTGACCGTCGCCGACGGCAGCTACCGACGGTCGGAAAACGACGAACGCCGCTCCGAAGAGCGGCGCTGGTGCGTACCCCTAAGCACTCGTAGTTGGAACCAGATCTGGTCGTGGCTCGAGAACATCGAGAAATCAAGGCCTCTCCTCGAATCGGTCATCAGGTAGCTAGCGATCCGTTTCCTAGTTCATCGATTTCACCCCCGGTCTCGGGAGGAGCTGAACGCCGAGGGCACCCCCACAGTCAAGGGTGGCTGCTTCCACGTTCCGGCATGGGCGCACGTCAGTGGACCGTGAAGCTGAGATGGAGGGCGTCGCAGCATGACCGACGAGGGAACCGAAACTGCGGATAACAGTCCTGATGGCTGTTACGGTTCGGGAATGCGATCCATTCCGAACTCTCTCAAACTAAAACTTCCATTCATCATCTCCGGTTTTGCATCGTTCCTTTTCTCGGTTTGGCTCTACTTCATCCAGGACCAAGAAATGGCAGGGATTTTCGTTGGACTTTGGGTCCCCTCAATTCATTCGCTCGGAACTTTGCTGCTTACGCCTGTGAGCGTCACCAACGAAGCGCAAGAGGAGGCGGTGCCCAATGGATGACCTTGGAATCTTCATCGTTGGCATTGTGATCTTCGCCGTGACAGTTGTCGGGTCTGTCATTGCAGGAAGCCGCACGATGCAAGCTGCAATTGACGATCAAGGCAGATCGAATCTGGCAAGAAGGCCCGAGTAGTAACCCTTTGCGCAGCTCGCAATGGGCGTAATTGTCGCTGTCCACAAGCGGGCCAAGCCGGTGTGGTACCCCGTACGGGATTTGAACCCGTGCTACCACCTTGAGAGGGTGGCGTCCTAGGCCGCTAGACGAACGGGGCAGGTTCGATCCACCGAAGTGGTCGGCTCGCCGAGTGTAGCGATCGGGCGAGGTGCCCCCAACCGAAACCGTCAGGCGACAGCCGCTTCGATCTCCACCTTCACCTCGGGTGTGATCTTCGAGATCACGTCAAGCGCACCGAAGTTCGCAACGACCTGCTCGACACGGGACGCGCCGGTGATAACGCTGGAGACGTTGGGGCTGAGGGTGCACCAGGCGAGCGCGAGCTGCGCCATCGTGCACTCGAGACGCTCGGTGATCGGGCGTAGACCTTCGACCCTGGTGATGGCGGCAGCGTTGGTCATTCGTTCACCGAGCCACTCGTAGCCGTCGAGCGCTGCGCGTGAGTCCTCAGGTACGCCGTCGCGGTACTTGCCGGTGAGGAGCCCCGAAGCGAGCGGGCTCCAGATCGTGTTGCCGTACCCGGTCTCCGCAGTGAGGCGAGCGAACTCGGTGTCGATACGACGCTCGAGCAGGTTGTACTGACTCTGCTCGGTGACAGGCTTGTGCAGGCCGTGCTTCTCGGCGATACCCATCGCCTCACGTACCTGTTCGGCGGTCCACTCGCTGGTGCCCCAGTAATGGGCCTTGCCGGCGGAGACGATCTCACTCATCGCGAAAACGACCTCTTCCATCGGCGTCTCCGGATCGGCCCGGTGCGCGTAGAAGACGTCGACGAAGTCCGTTTGGAGCCGCTCGAGCGAACCGTCGATCGACTGCATGAGGTACTTGCGATTGAGCGTGTTGTTCATGTTCGGGACGTCGCGATGGATGCCCCAGAACGCCTTCGTGGTGAGCACGTATGACCAGCGGGGCCAACCGAGTTCCTGAAAGACGCGGCCCATGATCGTCTCGGATTCGCCGCCGGCGTACACCTCAGCGTTGTCGAAAAAATTGCAGCCCGCCTCGCCGGCAGCGTCGATGCAGTCGCGTGCGAGACCGGTGTCGAGTTGGTTACCGAAGGTGACCCAGCTGCCGAAGGACAGGACGCTCACGCGCAGACCGGACGCACCGAGGCGTCGGTACTCCATGTGCGGATTGACGTTGGGGGATGGCATGAGGTCGACGGTATCGGCGTGCCGATGGCTATGCAGCGTTGCGCTCGACCAGGACCGGCTCGCCGTCAACCCAGCGAATCGGACGTGCGTACAGCGAACGCACACCGCCGTCGCCGTAGCCGACAAGATCACCGGTCCACCCGTGATAGACGACCAGATCAGTGCCGAGGGACGGCGCTGCAACGACCTCCAGCCCGCCGGGCCCTGACGTCGCCTCGGTATCGGCGAGCCACGGCTCGGGATCCTTCACGCAGGGTCCGGCGACGCTCTCACAGACGGCATGGCCGACGGCGTAGGCCTCGGTGTCCCACCGGTTGGCGGAATAGAAGAGGTGGTACTCGCCGTCGACCTCGATCATCGACGGAGCCTCCACCACGTCGCGCTCCCAGGACTGATCGTTGCGAAGGAGTTCGACAGCCGGTCCGGCGAGTTCGGTGCCGTCGGCGGACAGGGGCTGGGCGAAGATCATGGTCGGGATGCCACAGCAGTTGCCGTCGGACTTCCACAGCAGCCACAGCGATCCGTCGTCGTCGGCCACCGTGCTCGGGTCGATCGAACCACCCAGGTCGAGGGTGCACACGAGCGGTTCGGTTGAGGCACCGACGAAGGGGCCGGCCGGATGATCGGCGACAGCGACAGAAATGCACTGCCGGCCCGACGCGGTGTGCCGGGTCGTGTAGTGGAGGACGTAGGTGCCGTCGACCTCGCTGACCGACGGGGCCCAGACATGGTGCGGTTCGGACCATGCGGGAAGCTCCGGCAAGGCGTCGCCGACCATCTCGCCGGAACCGTCGCGGTACGACGCCAGCACCGGAACGTTCATGAACAGCGTGTTGGTTGCGTAGGCATAGAAGTCGTCTTCGTGGGGAAGCAAGAACGGGTCGGCGAAGTCACCGTCGAAGGTCGGGTTGCCATCACGTGCGATGCGGCCACTCGCAGCTCGGGCGGCGCCCTGCCCCTGCGACAGGGGCCGATCGTCGACCGGAGGAGCCATCGTCGTGGTCGACACGACCGGCTCCTGCGTCACGACCGGGAGCGGGGACATCGTGCTCGATAATTCGGACGGTTCGGTCACGTCGATCACGACGAGCGGTTCATCTTCGGCCATTGCGGTTTCGATCGATCGATCGAAACCGCCGCAGGCCGCGGCAAGCACGGCGAAGGCGAGAACAGGGAGGCATCGGGGGACGTGTCGCATGCCGATGAGCCTCATGAACGCAGGTGAGCGTCTCGCGAGCGGAACGTGAGCGTTTCGTGAGGATCCGACCGAAAACCACAAACGGCGCCCCGGAGGGCGCCGTTTCGTTGGCTCGGGGAGGAGGACTTGAACCCCCAATAACTGGACCAGAACCAGTTGTGTTACCGATTACACCATCCCCGAAGGATGGCCCGCTTGGGCAGTGCGAAGGGTAGCGGGAAGTCGGCGGTCAGCCGACCCCGTCAAGCCAGTTGTCGACCCGTCGATACCCGACGATCCTCCCGAGGCTCACGGCGGCGGTCTCGCGCAACAGTTGGCGAATCGATGACGCCCCATCAGTCGACGACACCGAGGCCTCGAGCCCTACCTCGTCGGCGATCTGGGTGAGCCGAAGCGAGTGGTACGGATCCGACACCAGCACGACCGAATCGAGGTCGCGCAGACGAAGCTGTAGCGCCGTTGCGGCGAGTTGCTCCCACGTCGATGCGCCATCGGTGATCACGAGGAGATCCGCATCGGGAATGCCGGCGAAGCGCAGGTACTCGTAGCCGGCGAAGCCCTCGGTGAAACGATCACCGGGCAGATTCGATCCGGTGGTGACGACGATCGGCGCCACCCCCTCACGCCAGAGTTTCTCCGCATGGTCGAGTCGGCCGGCGAGCACCGGTGACGGCTCGCCGTCGTACTGTGCAGCGCCGAGCACGACGATCGCATCAGCCTCGACACGATCGTCAGTCCCTGCGGCGAGCAGCACCTGGAAGAACGTGACACCGACGTAGAGCACGCCGAGGACACCCCCGACCGCCACGATCCGTCGCCATGAGAACCGCTCGCGAAGCTGCTGCAGCGGCGACGCCATGATCAACCGAACTGCGCTCGGGCTGCTCGAAGGCGGGCCAGGCACTCGTCGCGACCGAGAAGGGTCATCGCCTGCCACAGCGGAATACCCGCTCCCCCGCCCGTCAGCGCGACCCGCACGGGCGCCTGGGACATCACCCGGGCATCGAGCGCCTCGGTGAGCGCATCGCCGACCCCGAGAACGATCTGCTCGATGCGCCCGGCGTCGGAGAAGTCGTCACCATCGAGGGCGGCGATCACCTCGTCGAGCACGCGATCGGCAGCCCGGCCCTTCACCATGGCCTTGGACCACGACTTCTCGTCGAACTCGGTCGGACGCACGAACAGCCAGGTCAACCAGCCGGCGGCCTCGTCGAGCTTTGAAATGCGCTGCTGGATCTCAGGGGCGAGGGCCTCGACCACCGCCGAGTCGTAGGCATCGGCCGGCCACGGCGCCTCGTCGCTGGTGAGCCAGGGTTCGGCGGCGGCCGTGAACTCGGCCGCGCTGAGGCCTTTGATGTACTCGGCGTTGATGTGGCCGAGTTTCTGCACGTCGAACATGGCCGCCGCCTTGTTGACCGTCTCCAGCGAGAACAGCTCGACGATCTCGGCCATCGGACGAATCTCGACCTCGTCGGGCGGACCCCAGCCCAGCAGAGCGAGGGCATTCGCCATGGCATCGGGCAGGTATCCCTCGTCGCGGAAGGCGGCCAACGCCACCGAATCGCGCCGCTTCGACAACTTCTTCCGCTGCTCGTTCACGAGCAACGGCAAGTGGGCGTACACCGGCTTCTCGCCGTAACCGAGCGCGTCCCACAGCAACATGACCTTCGGCGCCGTGTTGAGGAGATCCTCGCCGCGGATGACATGGGTGATGCCCATGTCGTGGTCGTCGACGGCGTTGGCGATGAGGAAGACCGGGCTGCCGTCGCCACGACGGATCACGAAATCCTCGATCGTCTCGTGGGCGATCTCGACTCGACCCCGAACGATGTCGTCGATGACAGTGACGCCATCGTCGGGAGCCCGGAAGCGCACGACGACACCGGGCCCATCCCCGACGTCGCGATCTCGCGACCAGCCGTGATAGCCGCCCTTGAGGCCCGCTTCGTCGTTCTTGGCCTCGATCTCTTCCTGCGACAGGTCGCAGTAATAGGCATGGCCCGTGTTGAGCAACTGCTGCACCGCCGCCATGTGCAGCTCGAGGCGCTCGGACTGGAAGTACGGGCCTTCATCCCAGTCGAGACCAAGCCATGCAAGCGGCTCGGTGATGGCGTCGACGAACTCCTGGGTGGTCTTCTCGGCGTTGGTGTCCTCGACCCGCAAAACGAACGTGCCGCCGGTGTTGCGGGCATAGAGCCAGTTGAAAAGGGCCGACCGGGCGCTGCCGACATGCAGGAACCCGGTGGGGGCAGGGGCGAAACGAACGCGAGGGCTGGTCACTCGACCGAGGCTACCGGCGGAACGGTCGTCACTTTCCGACGAGGAGCAGGTGCGCGTCGGGCAGGGGTGTGGTCAGGACTCGCCGTCGACCAGCGCGGCCTTCCAGTCGGCCTGGATGGCGACACGAGCCGAAGCGATCGGTTGGCGGAGCCAGTCGCCGTCGACCCGGTCGGCGATCTCGCGGGCCGAGAAGTAGTGGATCGTCGTGTGATGAACCTCGGAGAACAGCGCTTTGCGCAGCTCGATCAGCGCCGCCGGCGCGTCACCGAGGAAGCCGTAGGCGAGCAGGCCCAACTCGATGTCGTCACGGACCGGGGCACGACCGAACATCGACGCCCGGCGCAGACCAACGGCCACAGCGCCATCGAGCGCGTCGGCATCATGCTCGCCGGGCGCGAGGATGAGATCGCCGGCGAAGGCCTTGGCGAGTTTGATGGCGTATCCCTGATCGGGGCCCTGGTTGCCGAGTGCACCACCGGTCGGGTGAGGGGCGCCGATGGTCTCGCCCGGACGCTCGGCGCGCCATGAATCACCCCGGCGAGGCGGCGAGGCGTAGTGCTTCGGGGCCGTGGGCGAGGTGGGGACACGAGACGGAGCTGCCATGTCGGGAATCGTAGCGAGATCGCCTGCGTCAGCGAGACACGCGAGACTCCGAACATGCCCAGCCCTGCCCCACTCGCCGGCGTGGTCGTTCTCGACGACACCGATCTGCGTGGCGCGCTCTGCGCCCGCTTGCTCGCCGACCTCGGTGCCGACGTCCGACGGGTCCGCCATGCCGACGACGATGGCTCCCCTGCCGACCGCTTTCGCAATGCCCGGAAGCGGCCGGTCGCAGCAGACCAGTTCGGCCTGACCGGTATCGACATCTATGTCGAAAATCACGGTCCGGCCGCAGCGCTCGACCGCGACGCGATCGCCGACACGCATCCCGGGCTGATCCACGTGGCGCTCACCGACCTGGGGCTCACCGGCGAACGAGCCCATTGGCATCTCGAGCCCCTCCCCGCCCTCGCCGCGTCGGGCGGACTCCACGCAGCGGGTTTTCGTCATCTGCCGCCGACGAGTCTTCCCGGCTATCTCGCTCACGACTGTGCGTCGGTGCACGGCGCGCTCGGCGCGGCCGCCGCGATCCTCGAGCGCAGCCGAACCGGTCACGGGCAGCGCATCGAAGTCAGCTCGCAAGAGGCGGCACTCGGCGGCCTCGTGCCATGGACCGTGATCGTCCCGGATTATCTCGACGTCAATCCATTCCTTCCCGTCGAGGGCACCCGCTCGGCTGACGGGCTCTACTACGTGCTGCCATGCGCGGACGGCTACGTCCGAGTCGTGCTCACTTCCGGACGGGACTGGGACCTCTTCCTCGAACTTCTCGGCGCGCCCGACGAGCTCGAGGGGCCCGAGTGGAAGGATCTCGCCCACCGTGGGATGAACACCCCGATGATCCGCGAGGTCGCCGCACGACAGCTCGCCGACCGCACCCGCGCCGATCTGTACGCCGCTGCCGAACCCCTGGGAATGCCGCTCGGGATGGTGCAGACCCCCCTCGAGTACGTGGCTCACCCCCAGACGGTCGCCCGCGCTCCATTCGTCGACGGCATCGCCTCGTCGGTCTGGAACTTCTCGGCCACTCCGTCGCCTCACCTTGACGCGTCGGGCGGTCACCACCGCCGGTCGTTCCCCGCCCCCAGCGGTGCTGCGGCGTCGCTCCCACTCGCCGGGATACGGGTCGTCGAGTTCGGTGTCGCCGCCGTTGTGCCGGAGTGCGTCTGGATGCTGAGCGAACTCGGCGCAGAGGTGATCAAGATCGAGTCCACCGGAAAGATGGACAACCTCCGCTTCACCGGCCTGGGCGATCCCAACAAGGGGTTCGCCTTCAACACCGAGGCGCGGGGGCGGGCCGGCGTCACGCTCGACCTCACGCTCGAGGAGGGACGCCGTCTTGCCCGGGAGCTGTGCCTCGCCGCCGACGTCGTCGCCGAGAACAATCGCGGCGGGATGATGGCCAAGCTCGGCCTCGATCACGACCAACTACGCACAGAGAAGCCCGAGCTGATCTACGCCGCGTCGCAGGGCTACGGGCGCGGCGGCCCGATGGGCGATAAGAAGGCCTACGGCCCACTCAACGCCGCTTTTGCCGGCATCCACCTGCTGTGGAGCCACCCCGATGGTCCGTACCCGTCCGGCACGGCCATGAACCATCCCGATCACATCGCCGGCAAGATGCTCGCCACCGCCGTGCTCGCCGCCCTCGACCATCGACAACGCACTGGCGAAGGCCAGTTTGTCGAACTGTCCCAGGCGGAAGCGGCGGTCTATCTCCTGGGTGAGCAGTACCTCGCTGCGATTGAGTCGGGCATCGATCCGGTCAATCTCGGGAATCGACACCCGAGCCAAGCGCCCCATGGCGTCTACCCGGCCGATGGTGACGACGCATGGATTGCGATCGCCATCCCCGACGACGACGCGTGGCGGCGGCTGGAGGCCGCCTGTGGTTGGGAGACCGACCCGAGCATGGCCACCACCGAGGCACGCCTGGCGAGGGTCGACGAGGTCGACGAACGCCTCGCCGCCTGGACCCGAGATCGCGACAAGAACGCCGCCGCTGCCGACCTCCAGCAGGCCGGCGTGTCGGCAATGCCGGTGATGGGGCCGCTCGACCACCTCGCCGACCCGCATCTCCTGAGTCGAGCGGCATTCGACGAAGTCGAACATCCCGTCGGCGGCACCGAGCATCACATCGCCAACCCGACCCGCTTTTCGCGCACACCGACCCGCACTGCAGGGCCGGCTCCCTGTCTGGGTGCCGACACCCGACGGATCCTCGCCGAGTGGCTCGGACTCGACGACGCCGAGCTGGACCGTCTCGCCGAAACCGGTGCCCTCACCTAGGGCCCGGTGGCTCAGTCAGCGGCGTGAAGCAGGCCGTAGACCAGCGAATCGACGAGGGCCTGCCATGAGGCCTCGATGATGTTCTCGCTCACCCCGATCGTGGTCCACTCACGGGAGCCGTCGGTCGAGTCGAGCAGGACACGCGTGATCGCACCGGTGCCCTTGCCCGTATCGAGAACACGCACCTTGAAGTCGGTGAGGCTGATGCGGTCGAGCGCCGGGTAGATGTCGCCGAGTGCGTTGCGCAGGGCGGCGTCGAGCGCGTTGACCGGACCATTGCCTTCGCCCACCGCGAGGTGACGGGTGTCGTCAACCCAGACCTTCACGGTGGCCGAGGTCTCGACATCGACCGCGACGTCGTTCCACAGGCGGGCGTTGGTGCCGGACCGGTGATCGGTGTCGACCGAGAACGATTCGAGTCGGAAGAACGGCTGCTCCCATCCGGCAGCGCCACGCATGAGCAACTCGAGCGACGCATCGGCCGCCTCGAAGTGGTAGCCCTCGTGCTCGAGCTTCTTGAGCGTGTCGATGACATCGCCGACCGTCTTGCCGTCAAGCTCGATGCCGAGCGCCTCGGCTTTCATCTCGAGCGTCGAACGGCCGGCCATCTCCGACACGAGCACGCGGGTGCCGTTGCCGACCGCCTCCGGATCGACGTGCTCGTAGGCGTCGCTCGCCCGGCTCAGCGCCGAGGTGTGCAGGCCTGCCTTGTGCGCGAACGCCGTCGAGCCCACGTACGGCTGCTGCGGGTCGACCGAGAAGTTCACGAGCTCGGCCACATGGTGGGCAACCGAGGTGAGGTTGGCGAGACGCCCCTCCGGCAGACACTGGATACCCATCTTCAGTTCGAGGTTGGCCATGATCGGCACGAGGTCGCAGTTACCGACCCGTTCGCCATAGCCGTTGATCGTGCCCTGCACCTGGGTGGCACCCGCCCGCACGGCGGCGAGGGCGTTGGCGACGCCACAGCCGGTGTCGTTGTGGAGATGGATGCCGACCTGGCAGTCGACATGATCGACGACCGCACCGACCGCGGCTTCGACATCAGGGGGAAGCGACCCGCCGTTGGTGTCGCACAGCACGACGGCCTCGGCACCGGCCATCGCCGCCGCTTCCACGACGCGAAGGCTGAACTCGGGGTTGCGTTTGAAGCCGTCGAAGAAGTGTTCGGCATCGAAGAACACCCGCTTGCCCTGGGCGACCAGGTACTCGACCGAATCGGCCACCATCGCCACACCCTCGTCGAGGGTGGTCTTCAGCGCCTCGGTGACGTGGTAGTCCCAGCACTTCCCGACGATGCAGACAACCTCGGTGCCGGCGGCGACGAGGTTCGTGAGGGTCGGATCACTGTCGACCTTGCCCTTCGCTCGACGAGTGGAACCAAACGCCACAAAGGTCGACGTCGACAGGTCGAGTTCGGTCTTGGCCCGCTCGAAGAACTCGTCGTCCTTCGGGTTGGCGCCCGGCCAACCACCCTCGATGAACGCAACACCGAGGCGGTCGAGCTGCTCGGCGATGCGCAGCTTGTCGTCGACCGTCAGCGAAATGCCCTCCAGCTGACTTCCGTCGCGGAGGGTCGTGTCGTAGATGTCGACCTGGGTGGGCCAGGACGGATCGTGGACAGCGCTGCGGTCGATGACGGTCATGACGCCAGTTCGTTCCAGGCCCGATACGTCTCGTTCCTGCCCCGCACGAGATCGGCATAGGCGTCGGCCAGCACTTTGGTGGCGGGGCCGGGGCACGGCACCGGACGATCGTCGACGGAGTTGACGGCAGAGACCTCGGCGGCGGTGCCGACGACGAAGATTTCATCGGCGGTGTAGAGATCGCTGCGAGCCAGGTCGCCGACCTGGATGTCGATGCCGTGATCGGCGGCGAGGGTCATCACCGTGTGTTGGGTGATGCCGGGGAGCGCTCCCGACGAGGTGGGCGGGGTGAGGATGACATCACCCTTGGCCACGAAGATGTTCTCGCCAGAGCATTCCGACACGAGACCGGCACCGTTGAGCATGATCGCCTCGTCGTAGCCCGCGTTGAGGGCTTCCATCTTGGCGAGGGTGCTGTTGGCGTAGTTGCCGGTGGTCTTTGCGGCCGGCGGCATGATGTTGTGGTCGTGGCGGGTCCACGAGCTGATCTTCATGCGCACGCCCTTGGTGACGGCGTCGTCGCCCAGGTAGGCACCCCACGGCCACGCAGCGATGGCGATGTCGGTCGTGCAGGCGCCGGTGGCGAGTCCCATCTCCCCATAGCCGTAGTAGGCGATCGGGCGGAGGTAGCAGGCGTCGAGTCCGGAGTCGGCAACGACGTCCTTGCAGGCCTGCACGATGGTCGGCACGTCGTACGGCATCGGCATGCCGAGGATCTTCGCCGAGTTGTAGAGGCGCTCGATGTGCTCGGTCAGCCGGAAGATGGCCGGACCCTGCTCGGTCTCGTAGGCACGGATGCCTTCGAAGACGCCGGTGCCGTAATGGAGCGTGTGGGTGAGGACATGGATCTTGGCGTCCTCCCACGGCACCATCTCGCCGTTCATCCAGATGTGGGGTGTCGGGGTGATGGGCATGTCGTTACCTTCGCTGCATTCGCTGAACGCCCAGAGGGCGATCGGTGGTTGATGGTGGGTTTCAGAGGCGAGCGACGACCGCGTCGCCGATCTCGCTGGTGGTTCCGGTCAGGGTTTCGGGCTCGGTGCAGGCCGCACGGATGCGGTCGGCCGCCTCGGACTCGCCGAGGTGGTCCAACATCATCGCACCACTCAGGATGGCGGCGATGGGGTTTGCCTTGCCGGTGCCGACGATGTCGGGCGCCGAGCCGTGGACCGGCTCGAACATCGACATGCCGTTCGGGTTCAGGTTGGCGGTGGGAGCCAGGCCGATACCGCCCGACACCGCACCACCGAGGTCGGTGAGGATGTCGCCGAAGAGGTTGTCGGTGACGATCACGTCGTACCGCTGAGGGTCCTGCACGAAGTAGATGCAGGCGGCGTCGACATGGTTGTACGCCGTCTCGACCTCGGGGTACTCGGCGGCGACCTCGTTGAAGGTGCGCTCCCAGAGATCGCCCGAGAAGGTGAGGACATTGGTCTTGTGCACGAGCGTCACGTGCTTGCTGCGCTTCATCGCAAGGTCGAAGGCGTAGCGGACGCAGCGCTCGACGCCCATCCGGGTGTTGACCGAACCCTGGGTGGCGATCTCGTGCGGGGTGTTGGCCCGCAGCAGCCCGCCCTCTCCGGCGTAGGTACCTTCGGTGTTCTCTCGGATGACGACGAAGTCGTGGCTGACCCCGCCGTCGTCGGTGCGCGCCCCGAGGAACGGCCGGTAGTTGATGTAGAGGTCGAGCTCGAACCGCATCTTGAGCAACAGGCCTCGTTCGATGAGCCCGGGCGGCACGTCGGGCGTGCCGACCGCACCTGCGTAGAGGGCATCGATCCCGCGCCACTCGTCGATGATCTCCTGGGGCAGGACGGTGCCGTCCTTGAGGTACCGCTCACCGCCAAGGTCGTAGTCGATGCGCTCGTACTCGATGCCGAGGGCGTCGATGACCTTGAGGCCTTCGGCCACGACCTCGGGGCCGATGCCGTCGCCACCCATGATGCCGATGCGGTGCGTCACGTTGGAACCTTCCTGGAACATGAAAAACCGCCCACCGAAGTGGACGGCCGGAGGCGCACGCCGAAAGCCCGGCGTGCGCTACGAAATGCTGATGATGATCAAGCTGGCCATCACGGCCACCAGCCTACCGGGCGCCCTTCTTCGACTCAATCAGTCGTCGACGTAACTCATGGGCTGTACGGCTGAGCGAACCGACCAGACCGCTAGCCTCGTCCGCATGGCAGATGCACAGCAGCTCTCCCAAGCCGCCTTCGACCGGCTCAAGGCCGAGTACGACGACCTCACCACGCGCGGGCGCATCGACATCGCCCGCAAGATCGAGGCCGCTCGTGAGCTCGGCGATCTCTCCGAGAACGGCGACTACCACGCCGCCAAGGAGGAGCAGGGCAAGATGGAAGGCCGCATCATGCACCTCGGGCGCATGATCGAAAATGCCGTGATTGTCGAGGCCGAGGTCGGCGGCGATTCCGTCATGGCGGGGGCCATCGTTACGATCGTCTTTGACGATGACGACGAGGACGACGCTGAGCGCTACCTCGTGGGTTCGATCGAGGAACAGGCTGACGACGTCACCGTCGTGTCGCCCGGCTCACCGATGGGCGCCGCCTTGCTCGGTGCCGCCGTCGGCGACGAGGTCGAGTACGAGGCACCGACCGGTGCCGTCTTGAAGGTCAAGGTCCTCGCGATCGCGTAGATCCCCGTTGTGAAGCCTTCCAGCGCGACGATGGCGCTGCGCTTCCACGACGTGAGCGCGACACGGGTCGCGAACTCCAAGCCCGCTACGGTCCTCGCCATGCGCCTGCGCCTGACCCTCGTCCTTGCCGCTCTTCTCGTGTCGTCGTGTTCCGACGACGACTCGCTCGACGCGTTTGTCGAGGTCGAGTCTGAGATCGTTATCGAGACCGAAGCACTCGACGTCGATATCGATGCGCTCGAGGAAGCTGCCGCCGACACCGAAGCCGTGGTTGACGAACCGGCGCCGATCGAGATCCCCGACGACGCCCTCGACCTCAGCGACATGAGCCAGGTTGCGCTCGACATCCAGGACAACGCGTTCACCCAGCGGGTCGTCGTCGTGAGTGCCGGAACCGAGATCACCTGGACCAACCAGGGACGTAACGAGCACAACGTCCGGCCCGCCGTCGAGGGGGCGTTCGAACCGATCTCGACGCTCGATCTCGCCGAAAAGGGAGACAGCGCCTCGCTCGTTTTCGAGACCCCCGGCGACTTCCCGTACTTCTGCAGCCTCCACGGCACGGCGACCAACGGCCAGACAGGCCGCGTGATCGTCGTTCCCTGAGTCGCTCGGGTTTCTTGCATCCCGACCAACGGGACTAGGGTTCCGCGTGTCGCTTTTCTGAGGGGGAACCATGCGTCGCCTGTTGATTCTGCTGTCTGTCTTCGCGTTCATCGCGTCCGCCTGTGGAGGAGGGAGCGACAGCACCGACACCGCCGCGGACACGACAGGCGAGTCCGATTCGGCCGCCGAGTCCGAGGAGGAGACGGCCGAGCCGGAGCCCGCACCAGAAGACGACGCCGAGGCCGAACCTGAGCCAGAGCCCGAGGAGCCCGCCGACGACAACCCGCTCGACGCGCTCCGGGTGCCGCAGGATTTCGCCACCATTCAAGAAGCTGTCGATGCCGCCGAACCGGGCGACCTCGTGCTGATCGACGAAGGCGTCTACAACGAGTCGGTCGTCGTTGAGACCGACAACATCGTCATTCGTGGTGTCGACCGCCAGACCGTCGTGCTCGATGGCGAGCACTCCGAGGAGATGGCGAACGGCA
The DNA here is from genome assembly GCA_022425325.1 of Acidimicrobiales bacterium. Taxonomy (GTDB): domain Bacteria; phylum Actinomycetota; class Acidimicrobiia; order Acidimicrobiales; family Aldehydirespiratoraceae; genus UBA11606. The sequence continues at coordinate 45,520 of JAKMFW010000079.1, forward strand.
TCATCGTGTTCTCCAACGGCGTCGCCGTCGAGAACCTCACCGTGAAAAACTACTTCTCGAACGGCGTGTTCTTCACCGGCGACTACAACTCGGACTTCATCCTCCGGGGCTACCGAGTGAGCTACGTCAACGCTCTCAACAACCGGGTCTACGGCATCTACGCCTTCAACGCCGAGTACGGCATGTTCGACAACACCTACGCCGCCGGACACACCGACTCGGGCTACTACATCGGCCAGTGCCAGCCGTGCAACGCCGTGTTGTCGAACAACCTTTCGGAGTACAACACGCTCGCCTACTCGGGCACGAACGCCGGCGGCGACCTCTTCGTCGTGAACAACGAGTTCCGAATGAACCGCATCGGCGTCACCCCCAACACACTCAACTCCGAAGAACTCGCCCCGCAGCGCGGCGCGACCTTCGCCGGCAACTGGATCCACAGCAACGGCAACCCCGACACCCCCAAAGGCGGCGACGTCTGGGAGCTCGCCTATGGCGTGGGCATGGTCCTGCCGGGGGCCAACAACAACCTCGTCAGCCGAAACCTGATCGAGAACAACCGCAACGGCGGCGTGGCGATCTCGTTCATGCCCGACGGCGACACGCTCTGGCTAGCCGAGAACAACACGATCACCGACAACGTGTTCCGTGGCAACGGCATCGACGCTGTCATGGTCGACCAGGGCGGCCAGGCAGGCCTCGGCAACTGCTTCAGCGGCAACACCTTCGAGACCTCCCGCCCGGCCGATATCGAAACGGTCCTGCCCTGCGACGGACCCGAAGGGGACCTCAGCGACATGATCGGCATCGACTTCTTCGCCCCGCCAGGCGCAGACCAAAACGTGCCGTACGCCGATGTCGCCTCGCCGAGCGCTGCCGATCAGCCGTCAATGCCCGATGCGTTGACCACTCCGGCGTCGCCTGCCGACGTCCTGCCCGAGTTCGACGGTTTCGATCTGGATGCGATCACCGTCCCGAGCGGTACCTGAAGAACCAACTCGTCGAATCGGCGTCCTGCTCGGCGCCCTCGCCGTCCTCGTGGCGGCGTGTGGCGGCAGCACCGGCGCCGATTCCGACGCGCTCGTCGTTCCGGCGACTGCGCCGGACTGGTTGATCGAGCGAGCCGGCGACGCAACGACGACCTTCGAGGTGAGCGAGCGCTCCTATAACCTCTCGGCCCGCAACGTCGGTCTTCCCGCACGGATTCGTTTTGCGGATGGCGACGAGGTCTTCGAAGCCTTCTTCGATACCGAGATGGGCCTCGGCCCCGACTTCAACGCCAACAGTTGCACGTCGTGCCACGTCAACAATGGCCGGCAACAGTTCCCGGTCGAGACCGGCTCGGTGGGCATCGGTCCGGTCGTCCACGTGTCCACTCCGGGGGCCGCAGTCGACGAGGCACCGTTCGATCTCCCCGGATTCGGCACCCGCCTGCAGACCGCCACCGTCGACGGCAGCCAACCCGAAGCCCGGGTCGAGGTGACGTGGGAGACGATCGAGGGCATCTATCCCGACGGCACGTCCTACGAGCTTCGTCGCCCCGTCGTCTCGGCCGTCGGTCTCGACGGTGATCTTCCTGTCGATGCACAACTGTCGCTTCGCATCCCACAGCAGGTGGCGGGTCCGGGCCTGCTCGAATACGTACCGGCGGAGGACATCGTGGCTGCAGCTGATCCCGATGATGCCGACGGCGACGGCATCTCCGGCACGGTTAACTATGTCGGCGACGGTCGCATCGGCCGCCACGGCTGGAAGGCCGACACGCCCGATCTCGTCCACCAGTCGGCGAACGCACTCGCCGAGGACATCGGTGTCGGCACCTCGCTCATCCCGGTCAACGGCGCGATCGAGTTGTCCGACGAGGAGCTCGCCGATCTCGCGTTTTACGTCGAGGCCCTTGCGATTCCTGCCGGACGGGACGTCGATAATCCCGACGTCGTCCGTGGTGCCAACCTCTTCACCGCAATCGGCTGCGCCGACTGCCACACGCCGACACAACGAACCGGCACGACCCAGTACGCCGAACTCGACAACCTGTTGCTCATCCCCTTCACCGACCTGCTGCTCCACGACATGGGACCAGGGCTCGACGACGGCCGGAGCGTCTTCGGCGCGTCGGGCAGCGAATGGCGGACCGCACCGCTGTGGGGCATCGGCCTGCTCGACACCGTCAACGGCCACGTGTCGCTCCTGCACGACGGCCGAGCCCAGTCGATCGAAGAGGCGATCCTGTGGCACGGCGGAGAGGCTCAGCACGTCACCGATGCCTTCATGGCGCTCAGCGCCGAGGATCGAGCTGCGCTGCTTCGATTCGTCGCGAGCCGCTAGGCGCAGCGATCGATTCGGAACCAATCGCCGACGTCACTGATACCGGCACCCACCCCTGCAGCCCACTGGTCGAGGCCGGCGCGCAATTCCTTGCGATCGCGTGGAGTGTCCATGGCAATGATCCATCGTAGGCACTCTCGGCCACCGGAATCGCGGTAGACGGAGAGCGCATCGCCGCCCCAGCCCGACGCTGTGTCGGGTGTGCCGCCGACCGCGACCGTGATCGCTTCGAGCAGCGCCTGGCCACCAGTTCCCTGCCACAGAACCTCACCGTCAACATCGGGGACCGGCACGTCCACGATCGCGAGGTCGACCGTCCCCGGCGCCTCGATCACCGCTTCGCTGCTGGAAGCCGGGTTGGCGACGGCATCGTCGATGGCGGAGATCCCCTCTTCGGCAATGCGCCGGTTGAGCCAGGTGTTGCCGTAGTCGTAGACGGCGGTCTGGTACAGCAGAAAGCCGACGTCGAGCGAGAAGATGTCGCCGACCTCGAAGGCGGCTTCCTCAGCGGCGAGTTGGGTTTGCTCGGTAGCGGAGAGCGAGTCGCGCCAGAGTTCCTCGATCACGGTGGCGCTGCCCTCGACGGCAGCGGTGAACGCCCAGGCGGCGTCGCCGTCGCCGCTGAGTTCGGGGCGGTCGAGGTCGAAATGCTGATCGTCAAAGGCGTGGACGAGTTCATGGACGACCGTGGCCTTGGCCGACAGCGTGAGTTCGCCGTTCGAGCGGACGAGCAGACGGTCAGAGGAGGGGAAGTACACGCCGAGCACTCCTCCGGACACGAACACCTCGTACACGTCGAGCATGTCGTCGTCCGGCCCCAAGAAGCCGACCGACCGAGCGAACGCGAGACTCGCCGCCGACCCCGCAGGATCGGCGGCCAACTCGGACTCGAGATCGTCGAGGACGATGCGAGTCATCGTGTCGACGTCGACCAGTTCGACATCGGGGCGTTCGAGGAAGTCACGCCGGCGAGCCTTTTCGATGAACGCAATCGCTTCGTCGACGAATGCGTCGAGCTCGGCCTGCTCGTCAGCGGGGGTATCCGATGCTCCTGGCTCGACCGAATCGGTGGCTTCGTCGATGCCGAGGTCCGTCGTGGGCGTGGTCGCAGGCAGGTCAGCGAGCCCGTCGTCATCGAGCAGGCTGACGATCGCCTGCACGGCGAACGCAAGCACGACTGCCGTGGCGACGACGAGAACTCCGCGCAGGAACCAGAGCGAGAAACGGCTGACCTCCGCTTCAGCAGCGGCGGGTTCGGTGTCGGAGTTCGGCCGTTCGCTCACTGCAAGCCTGCCTCCTGGGCAACCCGACGGGCTGCCTCGACGACCGCCGGGCCAAACACCGACCCGGGATCGCGAGTGAGCCGCTCGATCGGCCCACTCACCGAGACCGCTGCGACAACCGTCCCGTGGCGGTCGTGCACCGGTGCACTCACCGAGGCAACGCCCGCCTCGCGTTCTTCGACTGTGGCGACCCATGCCCCGCCGTCGGTGCCGAGTAGGACCCGGCCGCCCGACCCCTGATCGAGCGGCAGGATCGCGCCGGCGGCAACGATCGTGCGCAGCCCGTGGGGCGACTGCAGGGAGGCAAGACAGACGCGGGCATCGCCTTGCCGCACGAAAAGCTGCGCGGATTCGCCGGTGGTGTCACGAAGCGCCGAGAGGGCGGGGCGAGCCGCCTCGGCGAGTGGCCACCCTGCGGCTGCGGTCTCACCGAGCGTGACGAGTCGGGGACCCAGCGCGAACCGAGCGTCGTGACTACGACGCAGCAGGCCATGGACTTCGAGTGCCGAGGCGAGGCGGTGTGCAGTGGCCCGACTCAGACCGGTGCGTTCGACGAGTTCGTTGAGCGACGCACCGCCCTCCTCGACCGCACCGAGGACCAAGGCGGCTTTGTCGATGACGCCGACACCGCTTACACTCAATTCCACATTGCAAAACGTACTTCTCACAATGTGAGATGCCAACTTGGTGATCACTATGTCGCAACCCCGCACCCTGAGCCAGAAGATCTGGGACCGCCACGTCGTCACACCCGGCGTGGGCGGCGCCCCCGACCTGCTCTACATCGACCTCCACCTCATCCACGAGGTCACCTCGCCGCAGGCCTTCGACGGTCTTCGCATGGATGGCCGACCGGTCCGCCGCCCCGATCTCACCGTGGCCACCGAAGACCACAACACACCGACGGAGGATCAGGACAAGCCGATCGCCGACGAGATCAGTGCCACCCAGATCGAGACGCTCCGCACGAACACGAAAGAATTCGGCATCGTCCACTACCCGATGGGCCACGAGAACAACGGGATCGTGCACGTCATGGGCCCCGAGCAGGGCCTTACGCAGCCGGGCATGACCATCGTGTGTGGCGACTCTCACACGGCCACCCACGGCGCGTTCGGATCGATCGCGTTCGGCATCGGTACCAGCGAGGTCGAGCACGTGCTCGCTACCCAGACGCTGCCCCAGGCCCGACCCGGCACGATGGCGATCACGGTCAACGGCGAACTGCGACCGGGGGTCACCCCGAAGGACGTGATCCTTCACGTGATCGGCGTGATCGGCACCGGTGGCGGTATCGGCAAGATCATCGAGTACCGCGGCGACGTCTTCGAGAACATGTCGATGGAAGGCCGCATGACGGTCTGCAACATGTCGATCGAAGGCGGTGCCAAAGCTGGCCTCATCGCCCCGGACGAGACCACGTTCGAGTACATGGCTGGCCGCCCCAACTCGCCCGTTGGGGCCGAGCTCGAGGCCGCCATCGAGGATTGGAAGACGCTCGCAACCGATGACGGCGCCGTCTTCGACGAAGAGGTGATCATCGATGCAGCCGACATCGCGCCGCAGGTCAGCTGGGGGACCAACCCGGCCCAAGTCATGCCGATCGATGGCGTGATCCCCGGCCCCGACGACTTCGACGATCCGAACCTCGCCAACACCGCGGCTCGAGCCCTCGAGTACATGGATTTCGAGGCCGGAACCCCGATCAAGGACATCAAGGTCGACACCGTCTTCATCGGCAGCTGCACAAACAGCCGCATCGAGGACCTGCGAGCGGCAGCCGCCGTCGCCAAGGGCCGCAAGGTCGCCGACGACATGCGCACCCTCGTCGTGCCGGGCTCCGGCCTGGTCAAGCAGCAGGCCGAAGCCGAGGGCCTGCCGGAGATCTTCCGCGAAGCCGGCTTTGACTGGCGGGAGCCGGGGTGCTCGATGTGCCTCGCCATGAATCCCGACAAGCTCCAGCCGGGTGAGCGTTGCGCCAGCACCAGCAACCGCAACTTCGAAGGACGTCAGGGTCGAGGGGGCCGCACCCACCTCGTCTCCCCCGCCATCGCCGCCGCCACCGCCATCGCCGGGCACTTTGCGTCGCCCGACGATTTGGCCTGAACACGAGAACACGACAACGAACGCACCATGCCGGGAGCACCACAATGAAAGCCGTCCGCATCGTCCAAGGCACCGCCGTGCCACTCGACCGCACCGACGTCGACACCGATCAGATCATCCCGTCCGACTGGCTCAAGCGTGTCGAGCGCACCGGTTTCGAGAAGGGTCTCTTCTCGGAGTGGCGCGACGACCGGGACTTCGTGCTCAATCAGGAGCAGTACTCCGGCGCCAACATCCTCATCGGGGGCCTGAACTTTGGGACCGGTTCGAGCCGTGAACACGCCGTGTGGGCGATTCAGCAGTACGGCTTTGATGCCGTCATCTCGCCGCGGTTCGCCGACATCTTCCGCAACAACTGCACCAAGAACGGTCTCGTGCCGGTGACGGTGTCCGACGAGGTCAATGAGCAGTTGATGCGGGCTGTCGAGGCCGACCCCACGCTGGAGATCACGATCGACGTCGAGCGCCTTACCGTCGAGGCGCCGGCCATCGGGCTGGAGACGACGTTCCCACTGAGCGAGGCGATCCAGGAACGCTACCTCGAAGGTCTCGATGACATCGGCCTCACCATGCGGTTCGCCACCGACATCGACGAGTACGAGACCACCCGCAAGCCCTGGATGCCCGCTCAGGCCTGAAGCCCGTCAGCCGGGCGGCAACATCGTCAGATGAAGCTCTTCGCCGGTCGGATCACGAGCTCCTCGATGTTCAGGTGGATCGGCTGCGTGATCACGAACTCGACCGTGCGAGCGATGTCCTCGACATCCCCGAAGGTCGTCGACATGTTCGCCGCAAGCTGAGCGAGCATCTCGCGCGACACCCGTCCTTTGGCATCGCGTTCGACATTCTCGACACCGGCCATGCCTGCAATCATGCCCATCATGTCGTCGCCGACATTGCGGCTGAAGTTGGTGGCGAAGACGCCGGGCATGATCGACGTGACACGGATCGTGTCGTCCTCGAGTTCACTTCGCAGGCTTGCGTTGATGCAGTTGACGGCGTGCTTGGTGGCTCCGTACATCCCGGAATCGCGCCGAATCGCGGCGACCGAACTGATGTTGATGATGTTGCCCTGCGACTCGGTGGACCGCATTGCGGCGACGGCGGCCTGGCTGCCGACGGCGAGGGCGAGGACGTTGACGTCGAGCATGCCCTTCCAGACGTCGGGATCGCCGCTGAGGAACGATGTGCCGAAATCACCGAAGCCGGCGTTGTTGATCATCACGTCGAGACGACCCGTCTCATCGGCCGCTCGCTGGATCCACGCCTGCAAGGCAGCCGTGTCGGCGACATCGAACGTCGCCAGGTCGGCCTTGCCACCCGCTGCCTCGATCCGTGCCTTGGACTCCTCCATGGGCTCGGCGTTGCGGCCCATCAGGTAGACGGTCGCGCCAAGCGCGCCGAGGTGTTCAGCAATCGCGCGGCCCATGCCGCTCGACGATCCAGTGATGCAGACGGTGCGACCGTGAACGGACATGCGATCAGACATGGAGGACTCCTGACATTTGCTATGAAAAGTGTCAGGGTAATCTGACACTTCAGCACCGAAGTGTCAACGACGTCCTCCCTGAACTCCCCTCCTGCCGGAGCGCTGGCGTCCCAACCACCCGAACAGGCGGGAATCTGAGAAAATGTCACTCTTCGGGAACCAACCCGTCGATCGGTGCGTCAAAACATCACCAACACCCCTGCGAACCGGAGATGATCGTGCGCAGACTTCTGTTTCTCTTCCTCAGCTGCACCCTGCTGGCCACCGCCTGCAGCGACGACAGTGCCTCGAACGCTGGTGACACCGACCCCGATGCGTCGGTCCAGCGCAACGACGACGGTGAGGTCGTTGTCGACATCGACGGCGACGAGGTCGTCTTGACCTCCGGCCTCTCCGGCTTCACCGACTGCGACACCCTGCTCACGCACCTTCGTGCCGAGGCGGCTGAGCGGGTCGGCCCGTACGGCTTCGATTCCGGCGGCTGGTACGGCGGACCAAGCTGGGGTCGCGGTATCGAGGGCGACGAGATGGCAGTCGACGACATGGCTGCCGATACCGCCGACTTTGCCACCGCCGAGGAAAGCGCTGGGAGCGTTGCGTTCGACGGCGACGACTCGGCCGGCCCGACCGAGGGAGTCGACTTCTCCGGCACCAATGTGCAGGAACTCGGTGTCGACGAGGCCGACATCGTCAAGACCGACGGTGAACGGGTCTATGTGCTCGCCGCCAACCGGCTCACCGTGATCGATGCCGAGACCCGCACCGAGCTCTCCTCGATCGAACTCCCGCAGGCGTACCAGGCCGAGATGTTCCTGGCCGGCGACGAGATCCTCGTCATCGGTTCCACCTGGCTCGATCGCGGCTTCGCCACGGATGCGGACGACGGCATGGCCATCGAGGAGTCCTGGTACAGCACGAGCATCGTTCGCCTCACCCGCATCTCCGTGGCCGGTGCCGACGCCGAGTTGATCGAGTCGATCGTCATCGAAGGGGACTATGTGTCGGCCCGCTCGGTCGACGGTGTCGCCCGGGTCGTGATCCGCAGCAACCCACAGCAGAACTTCCCCTTCGTGTACCCGGCCGGCCCGGCCGGTGAGGACATCGCCACCGAGGCCAACCGGGCCGCTGTGCGCAACTCCGACCTCGACACCTGGCTCCCCGCATGGGGCACGGTCGACGACTCGGGCGACATCGTGAGCCAGGGCATCTTCCCCGACTGCTCGTCGGTGCACGCACCCACCGAGTTCGCCGGCTTCGGTGTGCTCTCGGTCGTGAGCGTTCCGGTCACCGGCGCGCTCGACGCCCCCGAGACCACCAGTGTCCTCGCCCCTGGCAACACCATCTACGCCTCGACCGACTCGGTCTTCGTCGCCACCCAGACGTGGCCCGACATCGCCATCCTCGAAGACGACGCGGACGCCTGGGAGAAGGCTTGGGATGCCCGCCACACCTCGATCCATCGATTCGCCCTGAGCGACACCGGCGCTGCCTACACCGCGTCGGGTTCCGTGCCCGGCGACCTGCGCAACCAGTTCTCGCTCAGCGAGCACGAAGGCCACCTCCGGGTCGTCACCACGAGCGGCGACACCTGGGATGGGAGCTCTGAGTCGTTCGTCCGGGTTCTGCGCGAGACCGACGGCGAACTGGTCGAGGTCGGCAGCGTCGGCGACATGGGCAACGGCGAGGCTGTCCAATCCGTTCGCTTCGTCGGCGACGTCGGCTATGTCGTCACCTTCCGCCAGATCGACCCCTTCTATACCCTCGATCTCCGAGATCCCGAGAACCCACGCGTCGTCGGCGAACTCAAGATTCCCGGCTTCTCCAGCTACCTCCACCCGATCGGTGACGGCCGGGTGCTCGGGGTCGGTTCCGATGCTGATCTCGACGGCCGGGTCACCGGTTCGAAGGTTTCGATCTTCGACGTGAGCGAACCCGCCGATCCCCAGGAAGTCGCCGTCTGGTCCGCCCCGGGTGGCTGGAACGACATCGGGTGGGAGCACCGCAGCTTCCTGTGGTGGGGTCCCGAACAGCTCGCCGTGATTCCAGTCAATGTCTGGAACAACGGTGAGAACTGGGCCGGCGCGGTCGTGTTGAAGGTCGACGGCACCACCATCGAAGAGGTCGGCCGCATCGATCACATCGATGAAGACGTTGAACGTGGCCGCACGGAGTGCGACGTGCTCACCTCCGATGATCTGCCTTCGAACGGCGACGAAACCTCGTTCGAGACCGAACTCGAGTGGATCGTCACCGACGGCTACAGCCGCATCATTCTCTGCGAGCCGGGCGAGCCCCTCTCGGTCTCGGGCTTCCAGTGCTACGAGGAGCCCTGGATGCTTGACGAGGCCGAGCAGATCGGTGTCGCCATTCCTGACGACGCAACCCTTGGCTACTGCTGGGACAACGGCAACATGGCTCCGGTCATCAGCCGCACGATGGTGATCGACGGAGACGAACTCTGGTCCCTGAGCTCCGAATGGGGCTGGAACTCCCCCGAGGCGCCGGCAACGCTCCAGGTCAACGACCTTGGTTCGTTCGAGCGCATCGGCCGAGTCCAGATCGGCTGACTCCACCGGCACGAACGCTGCGGTTCCTCGAGGTCGGGTCGGCTGCCGACCCGACCTCGGCTACCGTCGTGGCCATGCCGGGATCCTCTCTCCGCATCACCCGTCTTGTCGCACTCAGCGTGCTCGCCTCGTTGATCGTTGGACTCGTTCGCTCCGCCCGTCGTCAGCCGACTCCGACAACGACGGGTGTGGCCAGCTGGGAACCACTCGTCGAGGAGGCGCCGACGCCGTCACGATCAGGCCCGGTGCAGTTCGCGGCTACCGCAACATCCAGCGAGCACCCTGGCTGGGTCGAGCCCGATGCCGATGGCGGCTGTCCGGGTTCACACCCGGTCAAGGGCAACACCCAGAGCAAGATCTTCCACGTGCCCGGCGGCATGTCCTATGAGCGCACCAACGCCGAGCGTTGCTATTGCGACGAGCCAGCGGCCGAAGCCGATGGCTACCGCAAGGCGAAGCGCTAGCCGCGAAGCCAACGAGACCGCGAAGCGCTAGCCGAGGCGGACGGCGCGAACACTCTGGACGCCGTCGACGGCGCGGATCGCCTGCTGCACATTGTTGGGGACAAGGCCATCGGTCGAGATGACCATCATCGCCGCGACCCCATCGGCGTCTTCACCGATGTACATGTTGGAGATGTTGACTCCGGCGTCGCCGACCATCGTGCCGACGATGCCGACCATGCCGGGGATGTCGTGGTTGCGCACGATCAACATGTCGTCAGAGGGGCGAATGTCGAGCCGATGGCCGTCGACCTCGTTGAGTCGGGGGTTGCCGTCGATCGGTGAGAGCGAGCCGGCGAGCGAGTGGACATCACCGGTGACCCGGATCAGGTTGCTGCGACCTTTCTCGCCGGGCGTGGTGATCACTCGGACGTCGAGGCTGCGCTGCTCGGCGAGGCGGGCGGCGTTGACGTAGCTGACGGGATCACCACCGATGTTGCCGAGCAGCCCTTTGAGGAACGAGAGCTTGGCCAGCGAGGGATCCGATTCGCCGATCTCACCCTGAAGTTCGAGGTCCATCGTGGCCGGCAGACCCTCTGCGAGACCGGCGAACATCGAGCCGAGTTGCTCGCACAACGGCAGGTGATCCCGGAGCGCACCGCTGGCAGCGCCGGCTTCGACGTTGACGGCGAAAGGGACGAAGTCGCCGGCGAGGGCCTTGATCACCTGTTCGGCGATCGTCTCGCCGGCTCGATCCTGCGCCTCGCGGGTCGAGGCACCGAGGTGAGGGGTCGTGATGATGCCGGGCACACCGATGAGGGGGGACTCGGTGGTGGGTTCGTCTTCGAACACGTCGATGGCAGCACCGGCGATCTGACCGGAAGCGACTGCCTCGGCAAGCGCGAGTTCGTCGATGATGCCGCCGCGGGCGACGTTGACGATCCGCAGATGCGGCTTGGCGAGCCCGAGCCGTTCCTTGTTGATCAGCCCGATGGTCTCGCGTGTCTTCGCCACATGGAGGGTGAGAAAGTCGGCCCTCGCCATGAGGTCGTTGAGTTCGAGGAACTCGACGTCGAGGTGTTTGGCCGCTTCGGCTGGGACGAACGGATCGTGGGCAACGATCTTCATGCCGAACGCAGCGGCGCGATGAGCGACGAGGCGGCCGATGCGACCGAAGCCGACAACGCCGAGCGTCTTGTCTTCGAGTTCGACGCCTTCCCACTTGGAGCGTTCCCAGCGGCCGGCGACCAGAGCGCTGTGCGCCTGCGGCACGTTGCGGGCCTGCGCCAGCAGGAGTGCCATCGTGTGCTCCGCGGCTGAGGTGATGTTCGACTCGGGGGCATTGACCACCATGACGCCGTTGGCGGTGGCGGCGGCCGTGTCGACATTGTCGAGGCCGACACCGGCGCGACCGACGACCGCCAGCGATGGCCCTGCCGCAGCGATCAGCTCGGCGTCGACCTCCGTGGCCGAGCGCACAATGAGCCCTGACGCTCCGGCGATGGCCTCCCGTAGTTCCTCAGGCGACAGTCCGGTGCGGACATCCACCTCGTGGCCGGCCGCCCGCAGGGCGTCCAGACCGGGATCGGCGATCTTTTCAGCGACGAGGACACGATGCACCCGATCATCTTGGCGGTTGGCCGTCGGCCAGCCTCCGGAATTCGTGTGAACGCTCTGTGACGTCTTCCGCCAGGGTTCGGCAGGTCACCGACGGATGTCGATGTCCGGAACGTCGCCGGCGGGCGTGAAGCCCAGCATGTCGCCGAAGAACACGAGTTCGGCTTCCAGTGCGGTGATCACGTTCTCCGCCTTCCGGAATCCGTGCTGCTCTCCCTCGAAGAGCAGATAGCTGACCGGGATGCCCTGCTGTTCGAGCGCCGCCACGATCATCTCACTCTGGTTCGGCGGGACGATGGCGTCCTCGTCGCCCTGGAGCACGATCATCGGCGCGGAGAACTTCTCGACATGGTTGACCGGCGACCGCTCGTCGTAGATCGCCTTCGCCTCAGGCCAGGGACCGACAAGGGTGTCGAGGTAGCGCGACTCGAACTTGTGAGTGTCGGTCGCAAGCGCCTCGAGGTCGGCGACGCCGTACCGGGACGCCCCGACAGCGAAGACGTCGTGGAACGCGAGTGCGGACAGCACGGTGAACCCACCGGCGGAACCGCCGCGGATCATGAGACGTTCGGGGTCGACGTCGCCTCGTTCGGCGAGGTAGCGGGCGGCCGCGACACAGTCCTCCACGTCGGCGACACCCCAGGAGCCGTTCAGCGCCTGGCGATACGAACGGCCGTACCCGGTGGAGCCGCGGTAGTCGACGTCGACGACAGCGATTCCCCTGCTGGTCCAATAGAGAATGCCGAGCTGGAGTTGGCGGCGGGCCTGGGCGGTCGGGCCGCCGTGGGCGAGAACCAGCAGCGGCGGCGCGGTCCCCTCCACGCCGACATGATTGGGATTGGTCGGCGGGTAATAGAGGGCATGAGCCACCGCATCACCATCACCGGTCGGGAAGGTGATCGACTCGGGCTCGATCAGGTAACCGATGTCGACGGGCAACTCGCGTCCGGCATGCACGACCTCGCGGGTGACCTTCGGGCCGTCGAGCACGACCTTGACGACCTGCGCTTCGTGGCCGTAGCCGGCACCGACATAGACGACGCCGTCAGCGGCAGGTTGCATCGAGGAGACGGTGGCATCGGGCATCGAGACGGTGCGGCCGTCGATCACCAACTCGTCGCCGGTCGGCAACCCGACGGCGGCGACCGTGTGCTCGGGTGTGATCGCCCAGCGCTGCATACCGAACACCCAGCTCGGTGTCGGAATCTCGAACGGGCCGGCGATCACCGGGGCGAACCCGGTGTCGGCCGACACCGAACCGAGATTCCACCACTCGTGCCGATCGCTGCAGGCGTAGAGCGTGCCGTCGGGACCCCAGCCGGGTTCGACCCAGGCTTCGGCACCATTGCCAAACTCGAGCTCGATGTCGCCGAGGGCGCCGTCGGCGAAGGGTGCGACGAGCAGGCGGGTGGCATCCCACGGCATGTTCGGATGGTCCCACGC
>JAKMFW010000084.1 GCA_022425325.1 Acidimicrobiales bacterium
GCTGCGGATGCTGCAGGCGCTTCGTCGGCCGGTTCCGCTGCCTCGTCGGACGAGCACGCAACGGCGGTGAGGGCAACCGCGAGCAGCAGCGCCCGGCTCCGCCGACGGCGATCAGCCACGCCGGTAGCGGACGTCCACGGTGGTGGTGCCGCGGACCTGATCGACCTTCTTGATCTCGATTCGCTTGACCGAACCGTCGAGTTCGGTACTCAGTCGGGTCTCGAGCGCCGCCCGGTCGGTGTAGACCTCGTCGAGCGTCATCCGGTGCTGCTCGAAACCGCGAAACAGCGCCGGATGATCACCGATGAAGAGGGCCACGAGCAATGCGGTCATCAAGGCCGGGGTGTACCAGGCCGGCTCGATGGGAATGCCACCGAGGACCCCCATGGCGATCGCAGCGAAGTAGAAGACCACCTCGGGCTGGGTGAGCTCCTCGGAGCGGATCCGGATGATCGACAACACGCCGAAGAGGCCGAGCCCGACACCGGCGCTGACCTCGGCGTTCGCGAGTGCGGTAGCCACCGCCATCACACCGATGTTGATACCCAGCAGCGCCACGACCATGTCGCGCCGCTGGTAGCGGGGGAAGTACAGCCCGAAGGCCAGCAGTAAGACGGCGACGAGGTCGATCGCCAGGAGTGCTCCGGTGCTCATTGGTGTGACGTTTCCGGGGTCAGTCGCGGGCGACGCCGACGAGCTGAAGGATGTACCAGAAGAGCGTCATCACCGAGCTGAAGAGCGCCAGGGCGCCGGCGACGTGGGCCGCAACCGGGAACTCCCGGATGATCGTCTGGGTCTGGTAGAGGATCGCCGCGCCCGTGAGCGCAACCATGCCGACCGAGAACCACACGCCGAGGCTAAGACCGAAGACGATTGCACCGACGATCAGGGCGAGCGCGGCGACGAAGCCGTACATCACGATCGGTCGAAGGAACGAGAGATCCTTGCGGGTGACGACGGCGACGATCGTGAGGCCGGCGAAGGCGACCGCCGTGATCAGGCCGGCGGCGGCGACCGAGGTGGCGCCGTCATCGGCGACTCGGAAGAAGTAGTGCAGCATCGGCGCGAAGAGGATGGCGTAGAGCCCGGCCGAGCCGAACAGGGCGGCGTACTGACGCTGCGGGTTGAGCAGGTCGGCGGCAGCGTTGGTGACGATCCACTGGCCCACCATGAAGCCGCCGAGAATGAGCAGCCACGAGAAGCCGCTGCCACGCACGAAGTTGTAGATGCCTTCGGCGAAAGGAGTGTTGAGCAGGATGGCTTCGATGCCGACAAAGGCAACGATGGCACCGAGAAGGTGCTGGTAGACGCGAACGACGAAATCGCCGCGGGTGGTTTCGTCGAGCTGGATGGCCGGACGAAGATCGACGTCGCTGTACGACATGCTGGGGGTGCTCCTTCAGGAACGGTTGGGATCGGGAACACCCTACCGATCTCCGGCACGTCGGTCCGTTCGGAGCCGCCGAAGCGTGAGGTGGAGGCGGCGAGTGCGCCGGATTGCGGGGCCGTCGAGGCCGCCCGTTAGCCTCGGCAACTGATTCGTCGGAGGTTCCCCCGTGGCCAACCAGTGGTTCGAGACTGTCGCCATCGCCCAGCAACGGGCGAAGAAGCGTCTGCCCGCATCGTCCTATGGCGCGATCGTCGCAGGGGCCGAGGCCGGCGTCACGATGCGCGACAACACCTCCGCCTTCGACGAGCTCGGCTTCCGTCCTGTCACCGCCGGCCAGCCCGCCGAGCGGCAGATGGACACGACGATCATGGGTCAACCGTCGTCGATGCCGGTCATGATCTCGCCCACCGGCGCTCAGGCCATGCACCCTGACGGCGAGGTCGGCGTGGCCCGAGCCGCTGCCAACCGGGGCATCCCGATGGGCCTGTCGTCGTTCGCGTCGATGCCGATTGAGGACGTCATCGAGGTCAACGGCCAGACCTTCTTCCAGATCTACTGGGCTGGCGACAAGGACTCGATGGTCGCTCGCATGGAGCGGGCGAAGGCTTCCGGTGCCGTCGGCATGATCCTCACCCTCGACTGGTCGTTCAGCCACGGCCGAGACTGGGGCAGCCCCCAGATCCCGCAGTCGTTCACGATCAAGGAACTCCTTCCGCAGGTCCCGGCGGTGATCCGCAAGCCGAGGTTCATGTGGTCCTGGATCAAATCCGGGAGCATCCCGAAACTCGGCGTGCCGAACTTCGTGACCGACGGCTCGAAGCCGCCGGTCTTCTTCGAGGCCTATGGCGCCTGGATGATGACACCTCCGCCGACCTGGGAGGACGTGGCCTGGTTGCGCTCGCAGTGGGACGGCGAGTTCATGGTCAAGGGCGTCGTCCGAGCCGACGAAGCCCGGCGGGCTGTCGACGCCGGCGTCACCGCCATCTCGGTTTCCAACCACGGCGGAAACAATGTCGACTCTGCCCCCGCCTCGATCCGGGTGCTGCCCGAGATCGCCGCAGCGGTCGGCCACGACATCCAGGTCGTGATGGACGGTGGTATCCGCCGTGGTTCCGACGTCGTGAAGGCCCTATGCCTCGGCGCCGACGCAGTCCTCATCGGCCGCGCGTACCTGTGGGGCCTCGCCGCCAACGGCACCGCCGGCGTTGAGAACGTGCTCGATGTCATTCGAGGCGGCATCGACGCCACGATGCGCGGCATCGGGGTCGGCTCGATCCACGACCTCACGGCCGATCACGTCATCGTGCCGGACGGCTTTTCGCCGCCGCGGATCAGCTGACGTTCACGGCGCCGCCGTCTGCGGCTCGGTATCACGCCGGAACACATCCCGCCTACGCTCGCCCGGTGGCCAGGCTCGGCGATCTCACGAACCCCGACGTAGGAGAGGGGCGCGTCCTCGTGCTGCCGCTTGGCGCCACGGAGCAACACGGCCCGCACCTGCCGCTCGATACCGACGCGGTCATCGCTCGCACGGTTGCTGAGTCGGCGGCCGGTCGAGTCACCGCCGCCGTTGTCGCTCCGGTGATTGCGATCGGAGCGTCGGGCGAGCACGCCGGTTTCGCGGGAACGCTCTCGATCGGCACCGAGGTGTTGGCGGCGATGATCGTGGAGATCGTCCGCACCGCCGGTCCCGAGTTCGACCGGGTCGTCATCGTCAACGCCCACGGCGGCAATCTCGACGCCGTACGTTCTGCCGCCTCCACCTGCGAGCACGAAGGTCGACCGATCAGCGTGTGGCACGCCCGTCTCGACGACGCCGACGCCCATGCCGGCTCCATCGAGACGTCGGTCATGCTCGCCATCGACCCGCAGCGGGTCCGGCTCGGCCGAGCCGAGCCCGGCAACACCGCACCGCTGCGCGAGATCCTCGACGACCTCCGCACCGGCGGCGTCGCCGCGGTCTCGCCCAACGGCGTGCTCGGTGACCCGACTGACGCCACGCCGGCCCGAGGTGAGGAGATCCTCGCCGAGTGGTTCCACGAGGTCGTCGCCCTTCTGGAATCATGAAGGCATGAGTCAGCCCGTCGCGATCGTCACCGGAGCCGGACGAGGGATCGGTGCGGCCACCGTTGCCGCCCTCGTCGCCGACGGCTGGTGGGTCGCCGCCGTCGACCGATGCTCGCCTCACCCGGTGATCGCCTATCCGATGGCCTCCACGGACGACCTCGCCGACGTCGTGACGGCAGCCGACGGGAACGCCGCCGCCTTCGAAGCCGACGTATCGGTCGGCGCCGAAATGGCGGAGGTTGTCGCCTCGGTCACCGACGCACGCAGTCGCCTCGACGCCGTCGTCTGCGCAGCGGGGGTCGTCGCCGGTGGGTCACCTGCCTGGGAGATCGATGACAGCGAGTGGGACGCCGTCATCGGAACCGACCTGACCGGCGTTTTCGCCACCGCCCGAGCCGCCGTGCCTGCGCTCCTCGCCTCGCCGCACGGCCGCATCGTCACCGTTGCGTCGGCCGCCGGCTCGCTGGGACTGCGCCATATGAGCCACTACGCCGCCGCCAAACACGGTGTCATCGGCTTCACCCGATCGCTTGCGGCCGATCTCGCCGGCACGGGCGTCACCGCCAACGCCGTCTCGCCCGGCTCGACGACTACCGCCGGGCTCGACGAGTCGGCCCGCATCTACGGCCTTGAGTCCGCCGAGGCGTTTATCCGCCATCAAGAGCCACTCGGTCGACTGATCGCCCCGGCCGAGATCGCCGCTGCGATCGCCTGGCTGTGCAGCCCGGCATCGTCGGCGATCACCGGTGCCGTGCTTCCCGTCGACGGTGGCATGACCGCCACCCCCTGAGGCTCAGTCGGCGATCATCTCCTCGAGCAGCTCCTTAAAGCGGAACGCATCGTCGGGATCGTCACTCCATGTCTCGGTTCCGAAGTGGACCGAGCGGTGGTGCACCCGGCTCATGATCGAGGCGTGACGAACGGCGTTGTAGACCATCTCGAAGCGCAGGTCGCCGACGTCGACACCGCTGGCCTCGCCGTACTGCTCACGCACGTCCTCGGGGCGCAGCATCGACGGCATCGTGTCGACCCCGTACTTCTGCAGCACGAACTCGAAGAACGTGTGCATGAAACACATCCAGCCAACGTCGAGGCCACGCGGGGCGATGCAGGCCATCTCCCAGTCGAGCACGGCCACCGGATGCACCCCGTCGGACTCGTACATCATGTTGCCGATGCGGCTGTCGCCCCAGGAGATCCGCGACTCGGGCTCCTCGGCCGGCCAGTTGGCCTCCACCCACTCGAACGCTCGCTCAATCGTGGGGAAGCGCCGCTCTGCGCCCTCGCAGGTCCACTCGTAGTAGGCCTTCTCGACGGCGAAATGGCGGC
The DNA here is from genome assembly GCA_022425325.1 of Acidimicrobiales bacterium. GTDB lineage: Bacteria > Actinomycetota > Acidimicrobiia > Acidimicrobiales > Aldehydirespiratoraceae > UBA11606. Next base: position 4,787 of record JAKMFW010000084.1, read on the forward strand.
GTAGCGGGGTCTCGCCAAGGGCGGAGTCGTACTCCAGGAAGTCGGCCTTCCCGTCGGTGATGTCGATGCCGTGGATACCTGCCATCGTGGCGACGCTCGCCTTCTGAAGCGCCACCTGGTCGGCCGGTTCGAGATCGCGGACCCAGCCACCCATCGGGTAGGGCGGGATATCGGGCGGCACCCGCCCGGCGACCTTGTGCATCACGAAGAACGGCTGGTCGAGGTGCGACGGATCGGTCTCCATCCAGGCGAGCGCCGGTACCGGCACGCTGCTCTGTTTGGCGACGAGATCGATCAGGTCGTACTGCTTCTGGAGGTCGTACGTCGGGAAGACCGGGACATCGCTTGCCGCGGGAGCGACCCGAGCCACGAACGAGCCGCTGCCCTCCCTCCACGTGGCGTCGAAGAAAAGCGATTCGCTCGACATGCCGTTCGACTCCGGTGACGACACTGGTCCGATCACCGCGTCGGGGTCGTCGGTCGTGGCGACCAGCCACGCCTGCAGTCGGCCGCGCAACTCCTCGGGAGTTCGCGAGGTCTTGACGACGTTCATCTCATCGCTCATGGCCGCACGGTAGCGACGGTTCTTGGTCTACGTCGAAAGGCCGTGCCTACCGTTGTCCCATGACGCACCACACCACACCGGACGGGATCGCCTACGTCCGAACCCCAAACGAACGCTTCGTCGGCCTTGACGACTTCCCGTACGAGCCAAAATACGGGTCGGTCGACGGCCTGCGGATGGCCTACATCGACGAGGGGCCCGAGGATGCCCATCCGGTGGTGCTGCTTCACGGTGAGCCGTCCTGGAGCTATCTCTACCGTCGGATGATCCCGACCCTGCTCGACGCGGGGTATCGGGTGCTCGCTCCGGATCTGATCGGCTTCGGTCGCTCGGACAAACCGACCGACCCGGGGTACTACACCTACGCCCAACACGTCGCGAATATCGAGTTCTTTCTCGACGCGAACGTCCACGATCCCTGCACCCTCTTCGCCCAGGACTGGGGTGGCCTCACCGGCCTGCGACTGGTCGGACTGCAGCCCGAGCGGTTCGCTCGGGTCGCCATCGGCAACACGGGCCTGCCGGTCGGCGAATCGATCGGACCCGGCTTCGACTTCTGGCTGGCATACAGCCAGGAATCCCAACTCGACGACATCGGCGCCCTGTTCGGTCGAGCGGTCACGGGTCGAGAACTCACCGATCACGAGAAGGCCGCCTACGACGCACCGTTCCCCACCGCCGATCACAAGGTCGGCGCCGTCGTCTTCCCGACCCTCGTGCCCATCACCCCCGAGCACGACGGCATCGACGAGAACCTCCAGGCATGGCAGGGGCTCGAGATGTTCGACCGTCCCTTCCTCACGCTGTGGTGCCCGGAGGACCCCGTGCTCGGCCAACTGCATCACGAGTTCATCGAGCGGGTACCCGGTGCGGAAGATCAGCCCCATCAGGAGTTCACGCCCGGCGGACACTTCCTCCAAGACGACCAGGGCGAGGCGATCGCTGCAGCGATGGTCGACTGGATGGCGAACTGAGCTACACCTGAATTGCGACCTCAACGTGACCACACGTGGGGCCGCTGGTACCTTCTCCGCGTTCACCCTGCCGTGAGGAGATCCGATGAAGACCCGTGCTGCCGTCCTGCGAGAGATCGGCGCCGACTGGAGCGTCGAGGAAATCGAACTCGACGAACCCAAGGCTGGCGAGATCCTGGTCAAGACCACCGCTGCCGGCATGTGCCACTCCGATGAGCACGCCCATGACGGCACGATGCCGGTGCCGCTGCCGATCATCGGCGGGCACGAAGGGGCCGGTGTGGTGATCGGGCTCGGCCCGGGCGTTACCGAGTTCGAGGTGGGTGATCACATCTCGTGCTCGTTCATCCCGTCGTGTGGCAAGTGCACCTGGTGCGCTCGCGGCCAGCAGAATCTGTGTGACCTCGGCGCCCACCTGATGGAGCCCGGGATGATCGACGGCACCTTCCGTCACCACACCTCCGACGGCACCACGCTCACACCGTTGTTGAAGCTCGGCACCTTCGCCGAACACATGGTCCTGAGCGTCGACTCGGCCATCAAGGTCCAGAAAGACGTTCCCGCTGGTCCTGCCGCGCTCGTCAGCTGTGGCGTCACCACCGGCTACGGCTCAGCCGTGAACCGTGCCGAGGTCACCGCCGGCGACACCGTCGTGGTGGTCGGCTGTGGCGGTCTCGGCACCGCTGCGATCCAGGGCGCCAAGGTCGCCGGCGCAAAGAACATCGTCGCCATCGACCCGAGCGAGTTCAAGCGCGAGAGCGCCATGGAATTCGGCGCCACCCACACGGCCCCGTCGATGGAGGAGGCCATGGAGCTGGTCGGCGGCCTCACCGAGGGCGTGCAGGCCGACTCGGTCATCCTCACGCCGTCGGTGCTCACCGGTGATCTCATCGCTCCGGCGCAGTTCCTGACCCGCAAGGGCGGCACGGTGGTCGCCACGGCGGTTGCCCCGGCTGCGCAGATGGACGTTCAGCTCAACCTCTTCATGTTCTCGATGATGAATCAGGAGCTGAAGGGCTGCCTGTTCGGCTCCACCGCCCCGCGCAAGGAGATCCCGCACCTGTTGTCGATGTACCAGGCCGGTCAGCTCAAGCTCGATGAGATGATCACCAACACGTACACCCTCGACCAGGTCAACGAGGGCTACGCCGACATGATGGCGAACAAGAACATCCGCGGCGTCATCACCTTCGACTGACCCGCGGCGGCCGATCAGCGCCAGACTGATTCCATGACGAGCCTCTCCGCACCCGACACCGTCGACGCCCTCAGTGCGCGTGTCGTCGGTCGACGACGCGAACTCGAGGTGCTCGTCGCCGCGCTCGCCGCCGAACGCCACGTGCTGCTCGAGGGGCCGCCCGGTACCGGCAAGTCGACGATCCTGCGCGAGGTCGCCGCAGCGGCCGGCACCGGATTCGTGTTCGTCGAAGGCAACGCCGAACTCACCCCGGCGCGTCTCGCCGGCCAGTTCGACCCGTCTCGTGTGCTCGAGGACGGCTACACCCCCGATGTTTTCGTCGATGGTCCGCTCGTCGAGGCGCTACGCCATGGGTCGCTGCTCTATGTCGAGGAGCTCAACCGGGTGCCGGAGGAGACGGTCAACCTCCTCATCACCGTGATGTCGGAGGGCGAACTCACCCTGCCCCGTCTCGGCACGATCCCGGCAGCCGACGGCTTCCGTCTGGTCGCAGCGATGAATCCTTTCGACAACATCGGCACCGCTCGGGTCTCCGGTGCGGTCTATGACCGCATGTGTCGCATTGCGATGGGATACCAATCCCTCGACGACGAATCCGACATTGTCGTGCGCAACACTTCCGAAGACGATCGAGTCCTGCGGCGCCGGGCCGTCGCCGTCACACGCGGTACTCGCAACCACCCCGATGTGCGCGTCGGTTCATCCGTGCGCGGGGCGATCGATCTGGTCGAGGTGGGCCACGCACTCGCGTCGATGCGCAGCGCCCAGGTGACCGACCCCAGCGTCGGCCTTGACGCAGCACTCACCGCACTGTCGGGACGTATCCGCCTGCACGAGGGCGGGAGTTCCACGCCCGAGTCGGTCATCACCGACCTGTGGGGCGCGGTGCTCGCACAGGAGCACCCCCGTGACGACGACGACTCGTCGTCGGGAAAAGCGACCGCCCCGGACGGGGCGACTCCGGCGTCCCCCTGACCTTGGAGGGCGACGACGCCCGCCAGGCCATCCAGGACGACAACCGTCGAACGACCCCACGACCCCAACTCGCTCGCGATCCGAAGTTCGAAGAGATCAGCCCCGAGGTGGGAGAGATCGACGACGACGCCCTTGCCGATCTCGTCGACGAAGATCCCGACCACGCAATGTCGTTGCTCGCCCAGATGCGAGGGGCCACCGATCAGAAGCTTGCCGCCCTGGCGGCCCGCCTCGCCGGTCGGCTTGTGCTCGACGTGGCCAAGGCGGGCCCGGTTCAGGCCCGTGGCGTGGGCGCAATGGCGTCGTCCCCGGCGGACCGAGTCGATGGCGACCTCGACCTCGACGCGAGCCTCGACGGCCTCGTCCACGCACGGGCCACCGGTGAGCTCATCGATGCCGGCGATCTCCGGGTTCGGCACTGGACCCAGCCGGCGACGGCCCTCGCGCTCGTCATCGATCGCAGCGGCTCGATGAGCGGGAAGCGGCTCGCCACGGCCGCGGTCGCCGCTGCGGCGTGCGCCCACCGGGCCCCGGTTGACTGGTCGGTTCTGGCGTTCGCCGACCGGGTCATCGCCGTCAAGAGTCAAGACGACTCGCGGTCATCGCTGGCCGTCGTCGACGACCTGTTGCGGCTTCGAGGCCAGGGCACCACCGATCTGGCCGGCGCGCTCACGGCGGCCGCTCGCCAACTCGATCGGTCGCGTGCCAAGCGGCGGGTCACCATCCTGATGTCCGATTGCCGGGCCACGACCGGCGCCGACGCC
>JAKMFW010000093.1 GCA_022425325.1 Acidimicrobiales bacterium
TGCCAGAGGATGAAGTCGAGCGGGTTGCGCTGGCGAGGATCGTCGGGGCGGCCCCCTCGTTCGGCGGCGTACTCGACCATGGTCGATTCGTCGTAGCCCGACATCGCGCCGAACGAGTCAAAGGTACGCACGTCGAAGAAGACCGTGCCGTCGACCACATAGGTGTGGCCCTTTACCTCCAACGTCTCGACGAGCTCGACCATCTCGGCCACCCATTTCGTGGCGTGAGGCTCGGCGAAGACTGGACGGGTGTTGAGGGCGATCATGTCGCCGTGGAATCGGGCGGTTTCCTCGGCGGCGAGCTCGAGGAAGTCAACACCGAGTTCCCTGGCCTTGGGGAGGATGGAGTCGTCGACGTCGGTGATGTTGCGCACCAGCTTCACCTCATGGCCGAGATCCTCGAGCCGGCGAATCAGGAGGTCATAGGTGAGATAGGTGTTCGCATGGCCGAGGTGGGTGGAGTCGTACGGGGTGATACCGCAGACGTACATCTTCACCTCGTGTCCCGGTTCGAACGGGACGACCTCCCCGCGGGCCGTGTCGAAGAGCTGCACGTCGGCCACGGTAGCCACCTGAGGTGGAGGTCATGCGTTCCTCACTGCGCCGTGGCAACGGCGCGGAGAGCGGCAATGCGTTCGGAGGGCGCCCCCGGCAGGAATCGAACCTGCGACGCACGGTTTAGGAAACCGACGCTCTATCCACTGAGCTACGGGGGCGGGGATGGCGCGAAACGCGGCGCGAAACTGCGCTGCTGGGTCCGTCCCCATGTGGGGCTGAGGCTATCGGCGTGCTTCAGGGCGCGCTGTGGGCTGCGGTGGTGGGGTTCCCTCGGCGCCGTATTCGTCTGAGCGTGCCGACGATCGCGATTGCCACAAGGGCCCCTCCCCAGCGAGAGGGCTCGGCAAAGAGCCAGTCACCGACCGATGCGCCGACGAGCACCACCAGCACGACACTCGGGATGATCCCGATCGCCGTGCCGAGGAAGAACGGCGTGAGCCGGACCGAACTGGCCCCGAGCAGCCAGTCAGCCGGAGTTATCTGGCCGGTGAACAGTCGAAGCACCGCCACCTCCCGCACACCGCCCTGAGCGACGCGATCGTCCCAGGCCCGGAGCCGATCGGTCAGCCGCTGTTGGGCCCAGTCCTGGGCGACCCACCGGGCGAACGCGAACGCAATGAAGCTCGCCCCCATGTTGCCGATCCACGACAAGGCGATCGCCGCCGGCGCCGACCAGACCAGCGACGCCGGAACCATGAACACAGGCCCCGGGAGCAGAAGAGGTTGCAGGATCCACATCGTCACCACGAAGACAAGCGGGCCCAGCCAACCCCGCTCAACAAGGAAGGCCTCCACATCGCTCGCCGAGATCGCCTGGTTGAGCATGACGACCACAGCCACGATCACGATCACGACTACAAGAGCGGACACTCGGCGCACGACCGCCAAGTATGCCGCCGTCTCTCCGCAAGCGGTGATGTTACAGCGCTAGTCTGCGCTGCGCCCGCAACGCAGCGACGCCAGTGAGTTGTTCGCAAGGGCTGCACGCACCGAGAGGGGATCTTCGTGACCACGAGCGAAACCGGCGCTCATCTGATCGACGGCGAGTGGGTTACCAGCTCCGCCACCGGGATCAGCATGAATCCAGCCCGCCCCGACGAACCCGTGGGTGAGTACCCGCTGGGCGATGGCAGCACGGTTGCCGGTGCTGTCGGCGCGGCGACGGCGGCCCTCGGCGACTGGGCGAAAACCTCGTTCGGGACCCGCGCCAAGCTCATGGAGCAGACCGCAGTCCTGATCGAGAGCCGGATCGAGGAACTCGCCACGCTCTGCACCCTCGAGGAAGGCAAGACGTTGCCCGAGTCGCGCGGTGAGGTCGCGCTGGCGGCCGAGACGTTCCGGTTTCACGCCGGCATGGCGAAGACCTCCACCGAGCGCATCTTTCCGTCGCCCACCCCGGGCGAGACGATCCGCACCGTCCGCAGCCCGCTCGGCGTTGTCGGCGTGATCACACCGTGGAACTTCCCGATCCAGATCCCGGCGTGGAAGATCGCCCCCGCCCTCGCCGCAGGCAACACGGTCGTGTGGAAGCCGGCGAGCAACACGCCGCTGCTTGCGGTGGCGCTCGCGCGCATCCTGCACGAGGCGGGTTTCCCGCCCGGTGTCGTCAACCTCGTGCTCGGGCCCGGATCGATGGGTCAGGCCATCGTCGATGACGAGCGGGTGCACGGCATCACGTTCACCGGTTCGGTTCCGGTCGGGGTCGGGATTCGTGATGCGGTCACGGCCCGCAACGGGCGAGTGCAGCTCGAACTGGGAGGCCACAACCCGGCGATTGTGTGCGACGACGCCGACCTTGATCTCGCCGTACCCGCCATCGTCGCAGGGGCGATGGGGGCCACCGGCCAGAAGTGCACGGCGACGCGGCGCATCATCGCAACCCCCGGGATTCGCGATGAACTCACCGACCGGCTGATCTCGGCGGTATCGGCGTTGCAGGTCGGCGACGGCATGCACGCCGGCATCGGCATCGGCCCGCTCGTCTCGCCCGGTGCCCGAGCCGAGGTGGCCGAGGCCTACGACGCAGCGGTGGCGGAGGGCGCAGAGATCCTCGCCGCGGCCGAGGCACCCGCTGGTGACTGCTTCTTCGCCCCGACCCTGTTCGCCGGTTCGCCCGACCTCTCGCTCGGCCGCGACGAAGTGTTCGGTCCGCTCTCGTTGGTGATCGCTGCTGACTCCGACGACGAGGCGTTCGCCATGGCCAACGACACCGAGTTTGGTTTGTCGGCTTCCGTCTTCACCAACGACCTCTGGCGAATCGACCGGGCCTTGCACGAGCTCCAGGCAGGCGTGATCAAGATCAACGCGCCGACCACCGGCACCGAACTTCATGCGCCGTTCGGCGGGGACAAGGCGTCGTCCGGCCACGCCGCCCGCGAACAAGGCGATACCGCAGTCGATTTCTTCACCCGAACCCGCACGGCGTACATCCGTCCCGGGAGGCCGGTGTGAGCATCGTCGGCGTCTAGGTGGTCGTCGACGCAGAGATGCTGCAGCGCGTTCACTCCGACGCGTGCTCCGCAGACGACTAGGAGGTCTCTTTTCGTGAAGAGAACGATGAGAATGCTCCTCGGCACCGGCCATGTCGTCGTTGGGTTGTTGCTGCTCCCTGGCTGGCTGATCGTCGATCTCGACGATTCGTGGAGTCTGGTACCCGACCAGGTGCCTGATGCCTTGCTGCTCGCTGTGGATCGCGGCGTGGGGGCCTGGGAACTGCCCGGTGTGGGTGTTGTGCTGATCCTGGCTTGGCTCGGTGCGGCTGCAGGGCTCGGGCTCGCGTTGCGGACGAAGCGATCTGGCTGGCTGTTGGTGTCGGGGTTTCTCTCTACCGTTGCGGGACTTCTCGGAGTGGCGACGATCGGCCTTCTTCTCGTCGCTTCGGTGGCGATTGGATTGCTGGTGCCCTCGGGCTGGGACGCATTCGATCCCGATGTGCGGGTTGGCTGGGCGGCCTACGCCTTCGTGGTCGGGAGCGGTGCCAACGCCGTCGCCGCTCTGATCATGTGGTTCCGTCGAGCGTCTCGTTTGACCGCCGACGGCGCGAAACGCAGCGCGTAACCCGAAAGCAGCCGGAGTTCCTGCAACGGCTGGGACACACGGCCCATCCGCTCATCGAGTCCCGGCTGTCTCCTTCTCTGCACAGCTCGGCAGAGCCCACGTGTGCGCCGTACCGTCATCCCATGGCCATCCCCGCGCTCGAGCGCGTCACCAACGACCGAACCCTCGCCGCGACCGTCGCCGTGCACGCAGCGGCGACGATGGCGATGGTGGGTCTGATTTGGACGGTGCAGATCGTGCACTATCCGCTCTTCGAGAGCGTCGGTGCAGAGGCGTATCCGAACTATCAGAGCCGCCACATCGATCGCATCGGTGCCGTGCTCGCCGTGCCGTGGGGGCTGGAAGGCCTGTCGATCGTCGCCTTGCTCGTGCTTGCACGAGAGCGGACGATGCGGGTGCTCGCCGTCGTCGGGGCTGCCTTGATGGGCCTGATCCTGCTCGTGACGATGATCTGGGCAGCGCCTGTGCACGGCGAACTCCTCGACGGGTTCGACCCTGAACAGCACGACACCCTCATGGCATCGAACCTCGTGCGGACGTTGTTGTGGACCGCGCGCGGGGGTGTGGCAATGGCGATGGTCTGGTTGCTGCTCGATCGGCAGGTCGATGCGGTCACGAAGACGACGTGAGGGGAACGAAGAAGTCGGGACTCGGTGCCACACCAAGATCGGTATCGAGGCGCTCGGTGAAGTCGCGTTCCACCTTCGCGGCTCCACTGGGGTTACCGGATGCCCGGAGCGCGTTCATGAGATTGCGGTGAGCGCGCTCGTCGTACGGCGCGATCCTCACCAGTTCTCGCCCCAGCTGTACGGCCATGTCGAAGTCGCTGGAGGACAATGAGATGTCGGCGAGGAGCGTGAGCGAACGCCGCTCTACGTGGTGCATGCGGTCTCGCTCGATGTCGAGCCATTCGCGTTCGATGCCAATGAGCAGTGGGCGACGCGAGATGGCGTAGGAAATCGACGCGCGCCGAGCCGCCTCTCGGCGGTCACCGGCTCGCAGGTCGCGCAGGGCGAAATCGATGTGATGGTGCGCAAGCTCGACGTCGACGATGGTGTCCGTCGGACGATTGAAGTTCACGCTGCCGCCTGAGGAGGAGATCAGTTCGCGGCCGTCGAGTTCCAGTTTGTCCAGTGCAGACCGGAGGCGTGACAACGTGGCGTTGAGCACCGAGTCGACCGAGCGGGGTGCTTTGCCGCCCCAGATGTCATCGATGAGCCGCGCCCGGCTGATCGGGAAGGGGTCGATGACCAGGCGAGTGAGGAGATGGCGGCCGATCGGTCCAGGTAGGTCGGCGCCCGTCACGGTCGACGCGCCGGCGACGACACGAATGTCTCCCAACAGCCGAACCTCAAACTCCACGGGTCGGAGATTAGGCGAGCAGGGCGCAGCGATCGATCGGAGTGGAGAGTGTTCATCGGCCGTTCACACGCGGAGCGCCACAAGACAATGACAACATTGGGCTGACAGCGTTGAGTAACCAACCAGGATTGGAACGCCAACCCACCGTTCGAAAGGACATGGACATGACACTCACGGTCAAGTGCTTCTGCGGCGCAGTCGTCCAGACCGCCAGCGAAGACGAACTCGTCGCGCAGGTTTCGGCCCATGCGTCGTCGGTCCACGACATGGACCTCTCCCGCACCGATGTTCTGGCCATGGCCAACAACTCCGAGGACTGAGCGTTGCGGGTTGCCTCATCACCGCACAACTCCGACCCGTGAGTCGGTCAATTTCGATCAACCACGAACAGCATCAACCACTGACAGCAAGGAAAGCAGCCGATGGCATTCGTTCAAATCATGGAATTCGAGATGGAATCGGTTGAGGCCGTGCGTCTCCTGGAGGAGTACGCCGAGGAGGGCAAGGGCGTCTCGTACGCTCGTCGCGCCATTCTCGGGCACGACCGCAACCGTCCCGGCACGATCATCCAGATCATCTTCTTCGACTCCGCAGAGGAGGCCGAGTTGAACAACGAACTCGAGATCACCCAACGCGGTGGCGAGGAGTTCGCTGCCCGTGCCCTCGAAATTCAGTTCACCGACGTCGACGTCATCACCGACATCACCATCTGAACCCGTGAGGTGTCCCGCCTACGGGACCGCCTCGTAGACGATGTTGTTTGGGGTTTCCGCAATGCGAGTGCAAGCGGAGAACCTGGATGCTCGAACGATTCGTGAACGCGAAGGGGAGGGGCCGAAAGGCCCCTCCCCTTCGCTCATGACACGTGTTGGTCAGTCGTAGATCGCCAGGACCTGGGCGAGTGTGATCAGGCCGATGACGAGCAGGTTCACCACCCTGAACACAACGATTGGTGCTTTCGCCATCACCGCGCCGAACGGCGTGGACGCCACCCCTGCTGGCATCGACTTCTGCAGTGCGGCGAAGTCTTGGAAGATGCCATCCCACCAGATGATCACCCAGAGCGAACCGAGGACCACGAAGGTGGCCAAGGCCAACTTGATGCTGTCGCTCAGCGCCGACACGTCCCCGAAAACGAGCATCGCAAGCGTGGCCGAGACAGCGGCCGTGTAAGGAAAGATGATCGCACGGCCATCTGCCGCACGGGTCTCAATGACCCTTGTCCAGGTCTTCTCATCCATTGTCTTCTGTACCTCCATGGGTGGTTTGACTCGCCGGTCGGCGAGAACGTGGGTGCCTCAGGCGATCCGAATGGCGACCAGACCCTCCATGCTTCCTGCCGTCGGCTCCCCGGGAGCCGACTCGAGCAGTTGAAGAACGGCCGCGTCGGGAGTGCCAGATCGGGCTGCGTCGATGTCGTCGATCGAGCTTGCGTTCGAACACAGGCCGATGCTGAACGGGTTTGGCTCAGCCAAGGTGAAGACCGTCTGCGTGATGCCTGATGATGCATGCTGCGCGTCGGCCATCTGATGGGTCCAGGCGACTGACGCACCCCACTGACGAGGGTCGACCTGCCAGTTCGTGACTGCGACCGCCCCGGGCGGCTCCCGCAGGGGGCCGGCGACATGCGTTACCCGTGCCATGAAGTCCTCAGCCGGCCCATCGAGGTGCTCAGCGAAGGATCGCTGTGCCGCCATGAAATCGGCATCACCGACGAGCTGGGCGTTCATCGCCATCAGTTCGCCGTGAGTCGAGAACATGTCAGCGATCCACATCCGGCCGAACCGGCCGAGAACGACCGAGTACACCGTGGCGCTTCTGCCGGTGATCGAGTTGGCCCGCGAGATCAGATCGATCAACTCGGGGGCAGCTTCAGCAGAGTGCCCCGGCTTCACCTGAAGGTGGCGGTTGAACATGAACATGTGGAATCTCCCAATTCGTGCTGGTTCAGCTCTCTTCGGCAATCCGCTTCGCGACCGTTGCCCCCATGTCCCCGACCGGCTGGATGGTCGCCGTACCCGACGGAATGATCGGTCGGAGGCCCTCCACGAGGGCGTCGTAGTCGTCGGTCTCCAGCACGAAGAAGAAGTCATGGCCCGGCGGATCAACCCACGCGCCGACGACGTTCACGCCGTTCTCCGCGAGCGCTGGCAGCACGGCTCCGAATGAGGCACCAACCGCCTCAGCGTTGTGTGCAGGGCAGGTTTTCTCATCATGGTGGTGGTGAACGTGAAACAACATGTCACCACCGTCGCCCACGCGCCTTGCGAAGACATTGTCAACCCTGATGCGGGACGGCGTCGCAGCGAGCGATCAGCGACACCTTGACGATCAGGACGCCGTGAGCGGATCGCCCGTGACCTGGAAGTCGATCAGCGGGGTGACGGTCTCGCTGAGATCGACGAGGGGGCCGGCGGCCGCGGGATCGATGAACTGCGCGGTCAGGAACTGCACGGTGTAGTGGTTGAGCACGTCGTACGCGAGTTCGGGCCGGATCGCCGGCGCCTTGCAGCCATCCTCGGCCCTGGCCACCTGTTCGGCGCCGATGAGTGCCTCGAGCATGCCGAGACCGCCCAGGTCGTAGATGCCCGCGCAGGAGTCGGTGAAGCTGTTGTGGCCCGCATTGGCAATGTTCACGAGGAGTGCGTCCTCGAGCTGCTCGAACAGGCCGTAGCTCCGTTCCGGTGCGACGGTCTCGTCGTTCTCGGCGATGAACACGATCGCCGGCTTCTGAATCACTGTCTGCGGCGTGCCCGCAGCGATCGTGATGTAGGCGTCGATGACATCTTCTGCCGCGGCACGGCCCGACGTGCCACCACCGGCCGAGTGCCCGGTGATCGCAACCCCGTCGAGGTCACTCACCGGGCCGAGCTCGGGATGGGCAGCGAGCGCATCAAGACTGTTGAGGACGTCGAGGACATCTTGGTTCTCCGCTCCACCGCCGAGCGTGCCCGTGGCCTGAGCGGCGATGCCGCGCTCGAGATGGTCGGTGGTGATCGCAACGAACCCCCACGAGGCGACATGGCTGAGGTGGAACGTCGACGTCTGACGGAACCCTCCGAAGCCGTGGCTGAACACCAGCACCGGAAACGCCTGCTCGTCGTTGACGACCAGTGCATCCCGATACGCCGTGGTGTCGAACTCGCCGGTGAGTTCGTCGGGAATGAACACCTGGAGTTCCTCAGGAAAGACCGAGAGCGAATCGAAGATCTCCGTCTGGGCGTCGAGCTCGGGAATTGCCGGGTAGTAGACGTCGGCGAGACGGTCGCCGAGATCGAGGGTTGCGATGCCGACGCCGTACGGCCCGCGTTCGGTGAACATCACGGGTTCAGGCGCAATGGTCGTGGTCGTGGTCGTGGTCGTCGGTGCGTCGGTCGTTGGGACGGCGGCATCGGTCGTGGTGGGGGCCGCCATTGTGGTCGTCGGTGCTGCTGTCGTTGTCGTGGCGGCGGTCTCGTCGGTGTTCCCACCCCCGCAACCGGCGGCGATGAGTGCGAGGGCGGCCAGGACGAAACGAGTGCGCATCCAGCGATGCTCCCCGCAGCGCCGTACCATCCGCAAGATGGACGCCGCCGAACGAGCATTGGCATACGCCGAGATCCGTCAACTCGCCGCCGCCTACGCCTTCTTCACTGATGCGAAGGACATCGACGCGCTGGTGGAGCTCTATGTGCCCGATGTCCGCATCAGTTCGACGCTCTCTGGTCGCGATCAACTTCACCAGCTGATGACCGATGCACTCCGCACGGTGGGCGTCACCTTTCTGAACATCGGCACCCACCACATCGTGCTGGCCGACGACGGCGAATCGGCCACCGGTGTCGTGTACTGCAAGGCCGAGATCCAAGACGGCGGTCCCGACAGCGAGCGGTGGATCAACCACGCCATCCAGTACCACGACCTCTACGAACGACGTGATGGGCGTTGGTACTTCGGCGCCAACCGCAAACATTTCCTCGTCTACGGCGCAGAGCTCGAGCACAACCCGCTCGACCAACCCGATGCCGACTGGCCTGCCAGCCAGACCGGCCGAGGCACGCATCCTCAGGCCCTCGCCAGCTGGCAGGCGTTCTTCGCCGACTGACACCCAGAAGCCGGTCAGCTCAGCCGCTTCGCTGCGGTGTCGTCTCGGCCTGGCGACGAGCGGCGAGTCGGGTGGCGAAGACGGCCGCTTCGGTCCGGGTTCGCATGTTGAGCTTCTGCAGCATCGCGCTCACATAGTTCTTCACCGTTTTCTCCGACAGGTAGAGACGAGCGCCGATCTGACGATTGGTCAGCCCCTCGGCGACCAACTCGAGCAGTTGATGCTCGCGGTCGTTGAGTTCGGCCAAGCGCTCCTCGTCGGTGCTCTCTCGAGCGCGCAGGCGGTTGAACATGCGGTCGGTGAGACGGGGATCGATGATGGAGGTGCCCTCGTGGACGCATCGCACCGAATCGATCAGCTCGTCGCCATCGAGGCGCTTGAGGACGAAGCCTGCAGCGCCAGCATCGATTGCTGCGAAGAGTGTGTCGTCGTCGCAGAACGAGGTCAGCACCAGGGTGCGGACGTCGGGGGCATACGTACGAAGGGCCTCACAAACCTCCACGCCGTTGCCGTCGGGCAGGACGATGTCGACGAGCGCCACGTCGGGACGCATCCCGACGATGCCGCGGGCACCCTCGTCGACCGTGCCCGCCTCGCCGATCACGTCGATGTCGTCCTCGGTCGCAAGGATGTCTCGAAGACCTCGGCGCACCATTTCGTGATCGTCGAGCACGAACACTGTGATCGCCATCTTTCTCACCTCATCTCGAAGCCCCGGTGGGTTTCGGCAGAGGTCCTGTCGGCGGTTCGAGTCGAAGGTTGAAGGCGAAACGTCTCGTGATGCCACGCAGTGCTCAACCGCCGACAGATTCCGCCGACTGATTGACATGAGCGTGATGCCGACCAGCATGCCCCGGCGGGCCAGCATCGAAGGCCTGAACCTCGGTTCGGTTGCCCATGACCTCCACAACCTCCTCGCCTCAGTCGGTTTTCAACTCGACTTGCTTGATCCGTTGGAGGAGGATGTCGACCGGATCACTGCGGCGCAGGACGCGATCGATCGAGCGTGCGAGATCACCGAGCGTTTGATGGCGATCGCCCGCCCGGTGCCCAGCGAGCGAGGTCCGGTCGCGGTCGGAGCCCTCATCGCCCGACTCACGGACATGCTCCGTGTCCTCATCGAGCACCGAGCCGACCTCACGTATGTCGACAACACCACCGGCCAGATGGTCATGGCCGGCCGCATCGGGCTGGAGCGGGTGGTCACCAACCTGGTGGTAAATGCCCGAGATGCCGTCGAACCCGGTGGCGAGATCGCCGTCCGGGTCGACCCACTCGAACGCGATGGAGGCGCGTCTCTGGCGATCACGGTGGCCGACAATGGATGCGGTATCCCCGAGGCGGTGTTGGACCGAATGTTCGAGCCGTACGTCACGACCAAGCGCAACGGCAACGGCCTTGGGCTTGCCACCAGCCACCGCATCGTGCGCGGATGGGGCGGTGATATCGGTGTTGCCACCCGAGAGGGTGAGGGCACGACGATGACCGTGTACCTCCCGGTTGTTGCGCCGTGACCGCCTTCTCGTAGGAACGGCATGAGCGTCACACTCCATCTGTGCCGTCCATGCGCTTCGCCCCGTTCCTCGTTGCGTTGACGTTCGCCGCATCCTGCGGATCCGGCGAACGTCCGACCCTCTCGGCGCCTCCGCAGGTCGTTACCCCGACGACGACCGAGGTCGAACTCGCGCCGATCGATCCGACCGTCGACGTGACCTTCTTCGGTTTCCCGTTCGGGATGGAGGCGTCACTCGAGGCGATGGCAGCTGCGAGTGACGGGCGATGGGACGTCCGTCCGGGCGGTGGACGAGGACTGTGCGACGCACTCGACCAGGGTGTCGGCGGCGCGTTGTTCGACCTCGCGCTGGCCGCCCCGATCGTGCCGTGTGCGCTCGAGGCGCACGCGATCGGCACCCGAGCGGTGTACCTCTACGCGTCGCACGACGTTCCACCCCTGGATCTCGACCTTCTCCGCGCCGTGTTCGTCGACATTGGCCGACCTCCCCACACGGCCGTGGGTACGGATCGGGCCGAGTGGGAGTGGGTACTCCACGAGCTCCTGTCGAACGAATCTCCACCGCCGGACCGAGTGGTCCTCGCCCTGGGCTCGGATGCCATCCGAGCGGCGGTCGCGTCCGGCAACACGATTGCCTACTCGGCGCTCACCCCCGACGATGTCGGTCTCCCTGCGCGCTGTGTTGCGATTAGTGGCGGCGCACCATGCATCGCCCCTGACGACCGAGATCGCTACCCGTTGCTGGTGCCGATGTGGTTCGCAGCCACATCAGCCGCCCTCGCCAACGAACTCGTCACGGCGATGCTCCAACCCGACATCGTCGCTGCATCGGCCTCGGGCGGGGTCGTGATCGAGGGAGGGCCTCGTGCTGAGTCGGAGGTGTCGCCGGTTCCCACGAGTTGACGCGTCGACTGGTCCTTCGACGCAGACCTCTGCGGTGCCACCGGAACAGCTCGGGTACTGTCTGGCCTTCAGCCCAGCGCCGTTCATCCAGGGGGAGCCACCGTGGCCAAAGGTTCGATCGAGATCTACGAGAGCGAGGACCGACGGTTCCCGCCATCCGCAGCGTTCGTGGCGCAGGCGAACGCCAACGACCGCTCGATGTGGGACGAGGCCGAGGCCGACTATGAGGCCTTCTGGGCCCGCCAGGCCCGTGAGTTGCTCACGTGGCACAAGGATTTCGACACGGTGCTCGAGTGGGAGTTGCCGTTCTCGAAATGGTTCGTCGGTGGCGAGCTCAACCTTTCGTACAACTGTCTCGACCGCCACGTCGAGGCCGGCAAAGGCGACAAGGTCGCGTTCCACTGGGAGGGTGAGCCCGGCGACACGATCACGATGACCTACGCCGAACTGCTCACCGAAGTGCAGAAGTTCGCCAACGTGCTCAAGGGCTTGGGCCTGGAAAAGGGCGACCGCGTCGCCATCTACATGCCGATGGTGCTCGAGCTCCCGATCGCAATGCTCGCCTGCACCCGCATCGGGGTTGCCCACTCAGTGATCTTTGGCGGCTTTTCGCCCGATGCCATCACCGATCGTTGCGAAGACGCCGAAGCCAAGCTCGTCATCACCGCTGACGCCGGCTATCGCCGCGGTGAGCCGTCCGCCCTCAAACCCAACGTCGATGCAGCCTTGGATGCCGGTGCACCGACCGTCGAAAACGTCGTCGTCGTCAACCGCTGCAACACCGGACCCGAGATGGTCGACGGCCGCGATCACTGGTGGCACGACCTCATGGCCCACGCCTCGGCCGACTGCCCCGCCGAGCCGATGGACTCCGAGCAGCTCCTCTACATCCTCTACACCTCGGGCACCACGGCGAAGCCCAAAGGCATCATGCACACCACCGGCGGGTACCTCACCCAGGTGGCGTTCACCCACAAGTACGTCTTCGATCTCAAGCCCGACACCGACGTGTACTGGTGTGCCGCCGACATCGGCTGGGTCACCGGCCACAGCTACATCGTCTACGGCCCGCTCACGAACGGGGCCACGTCGGTCATGTACGAGGGCACCCCGGACACGCCCCGCCCCGAAGAGCGAGAAGGCGACCGGGCCGCGTGGAAGAAAGATCGTCTCTGGGACATCATCGAGCGCTACGGAGTAACCCAGCTCTACACCGCCCCGACCGCCATTCGGACCTTCATGAAGTGGGGTCCGGAGTGGCCAGCTGGTCGTGATCTCTCGACCCTGCGGGTGCTCGGCACCGTCGGTGAGCCGATCAATCCCGAAGCGTGGATGTGGTACCACGAACACATCGGTGCCGAGTCGTGTCCGATTGTCGACACCTGGTGGCAGACCGAGACCGGCGGCAACATGATCACGCCGCTTCCTGGCGTCACCACGACCAAACCGGGCTCGGCCACCCAGACCATTCCGGGCGTGTTCGCCGAGGTCGTCGACGACCAGGGCAACACGGTCGAGGAGGGTGGTGGCTACCTCACGCTCACCCGCCCGTGGCCCGGCATGCTTCGCGGTATCTGGGGCGATCCCGAGCGCTACAAGGACACCTACTGGTCCGAGTACGAAGGCCGGTACTTCGCGGGCGACGGATGCCGAATCGATGCCGACGGGTACCTCTGGCTGCTCGGTCGTGTCGACGACGTCATGAACGTCTCGGGTCACCGCATCTCCACCGCCGAGGTCGAGTCGGCGCTCGTCGACCACGAGGCCGTCGCCGAGGCGGCGGTCGTCGGGGCCACTGACGATGTCACGGGTCAGGCGATCGTCGGATACGTGATCCTGCTCGGATCGGCCGAAACGTCGGACGAACTCCGGGAAGAGATCCGTCAGCACGTGGCGAAGAAGCTCGGCCCGACCGCCCGACCGAAGGCCGTGTTCCTCGTGCCTGACCTGCCGAAGACCCGTTCCGGCAAGATCATGCGCCGCTTGCTGCGCGACGTCGCCGACGGCCGCGACCTGGGCGACACCACGACCCTCGCCGATCCCGGCGTCGTTTCGGCGATCGCCGAAGGCGCCGCCGACAACGACGAGGACTGAGCCCGGGCGTTCCCATGGATCATCCCGACAACTGGATCTCGAACACCGGTCGACCGATCGGCGGCCCGACCGTCGTGCTCGATCTCGACGGCGTCATCTCCGATGCCACCCATCGCCAGCACTATCTCGCGGCCGAGGCGTCGAAGGACAAGGACTGGACCGGCTTCTTCCACGCATGCGTCGACGACACCGTCATCGCCCACGGGCGGGCGCTCGCGGCATCGGTCTCGCCTGCGGTCTGCCTGGTGATCCTCACCGCCCGTATCGATGACATCCGCGACGCCACCATCGGCTGGCTCACGACGAACAACATCCGTCATGACTGGTTGATCCTGCGCGGCCCTCGCCAGGGTGCGCCCAGCACCGAGTGGAAAGCCGGCCAACTCGAACTGCTGCGGTCGGCCGGTGCGGAGATCCAACTGTGCGCCGATGACGACCCGCGCAACGTCGAAATGATGCGCGGCCTTGGGATCCCGACGCTCTACATCCCGTCGGGTTACTACGGCGACCGCGCTTCGGCGTCCGTCGAGTACCGATGAGCAAGGCGCCGAGCTGGCGCCCAAGGATCGGTCAGCCCAGTGCCGTGGCGAGCTTGGAACGGTAGATGCCGGCTCGCTCGATCTTGAGGTCTTCGTAACCGCGAACGGCTTGCGGCAACGATGCGATGTCGGTCGCCTCGTCGACCGACATGGTTCCCTCAGCGACGCGAGCCAGCACGGCGTCGATCGACGATTCGAAGATATCGATTAGTTCTCGCTCGAGCTTTCGCATCTGGGTGCGGCCGAAGGGGTCGAGGACGGTGCCTCGAAGGCGCTTGCCGCTGGCGAGCACCTTCATGATCGGCACGCCGACTCGGGTCGAGATGGTGATCTTTCGCTTCATGCCGAGCGACTTGAGGATCGGTGGATGCAGTTTCCACGAGGCCTTGGCCCCGGGCCCACCGGCGACGGCGATGGCGGCGGTCGCCTCGGGACTGGTCAGGAGGCGAGCGACCTCGTACTCGTCCTTGTAGGCGAGGAGGAGGTGATGGCTGACGGCGACCGCCTCGGTGAACGACGCGTCGCCCAGTACGGCGACTCGTTCGACCAGGTCGAGGTACCGCCCGGCGAGTGCGGCACTTTGGTAGGCGAGCAGGTCGGCGGCTCGGAGTGCGATGTCGGCACCGAGTTCGTCGGCCCGAGTGGCGAGCTTCCCCGGTAGTGCCGGCACGTGAACCTGCGGGCCGTCCGCGTGTGCGACGACGGTGTCGGCCGAGACCGCCTCGGCCCGGCCAGCGGCGAAGGCGGTCAGGTTCGCCTCGACCGCCACACCGTTGAGGCGGATTGCCTCCTCGATCGCCGTCCCGGCGATCGGCAACACGCCGTGCTGGTAGGCGAAACCGAGGAGGAAGATGTTGGCCGAAGCCGCCGAGCCGAGCAGTTGCTCGGTAATGCCTGCGGCGTCGACGTAGCGGTTGCGCTCGGTCAGCGTCGCCGCCGCGACCTGGGTCCGCAGTTCGTCGAGCTCTGGATACGCAACCTCGGGCTTGCCGATCATCGATCCGGTGGGGGTCTCGCTCGCCGAACCGATCAGCACCGTGCGGGTCGGGTCGCCCGCCGAGAGCGAGGCGGGGCTGGCGGCGCCCAGCAGGTCGAAGGCGATGATGACGTCGGCGCCCTCATCGCCGATCAGGTTTGATGGCGCCGGCGCGTCGGTCGTGATGCGGAGGTCGCCGCTCACACGACCGGCTTTCTGCGAGAGGCCGGTCTGGTCGAGCCCGCGCACGTGCAGGCCGTCGAGCATCGCAGCCGTGGCCACGATCTGGGCGACGGTGACGACACCGGTGCCACCGATGCCGACCATTCGCAGGTCGAGTGAGCCGGGCGCAACGATGAGGTCGGGATCGGGGAGATCGCCGCTGACGGCACCCGAGCCCGCCTTTTTCTCGGCCTTCGGATTGGGCGTGATCTGGATGAAACTGGGGCAGTCGCCTTCCAGGCACGAGTAGTCGAGATTGCAGCTCGACTGATCGATCGTGGTCTTGGTGCCGAGCGGGGTGTCGATCGCCTGCACTGACAGACAGTTCGACACGGTGCCGCAGTCGCCGCACGCTTCGCAGATGCGGTGGTTGATCGCAATTCGATAGGGCGGGGTCTCGACGAGGCCGCGCTTGCGGAGACGGCGGGCCTGGGCCGCGCATGCCTGGTCGTGGATCATCACGGTGACACCAGGGACGGTGGCGAGGTACTCCTGTGCCTCGACCACCCGTTCGCGGTCCCAGACCTTCACCGCGCCCTTCGGGCCGACCGGCATCTCGGCGCTGCGATAGGCGCTCACATCATCGGTGGTGACGAGCACCTCGGCGACGCCGTGAGCGAGCAGCGCAGTGGCGATTTCGGGAACGGTCTGGCCGCCAACAGCGTCCTGGCCACCGGTCATGGCGACCGTGCCGTTGTAGAGGAGTTTGTAGGTCGTGTTCATCCCCGCCGCGACCGATGCCTGGATCGCGAGTTGGCCGGAGTGGAAGAAGGTGCCGTCGCCGATGTTCTGGATGAAATGCTCACGTGCAACGAACGGGGCCATGCCGATGAACTGGGACCCCTCGGCTCCCATGGCGGTGATGCCGGCGATGTCGCCGACCTTGCTGTCGTCCATGAGCAGGACCATGCCGTGGCAGCCGATGCCGGCCCCGACCAGGGTGTCGTCGGGGACCTTGGTCGAACGGTTGTGGGGACATCCTGAGCAGAAGTACGGCGAGCGATCGACCGAGAGCGGCAGCAGTTGCTTTTCTCGCTTCGGTGGTGTCGGTGGAGCGAGCCGGTCGGCGATGCGGGCACTGAGCCGTTCCCGCAGGCCCGTGACCATCGCGCCGGCGTCAAGGATGCCGTGATCGGGCATCAGCGGTCGGCCGTCCTCGTGGCGTTTGCCGACGACACGGGGCTGGTGAGGGCCGCCGTAGAGCGCGTCCTTCACGAGCCACTCGAGCGTCGGGTTCTTCTCCTCCACGACGATGATCTCGTCGAGCCCGCGAGCGAAGTTGCGGATGTTGTTCGGGTCGATCGACAACGGCATCTGCGTGTGGAGCAGCCGGATGCCGGCGGCCTCGATATCGGCCGTTGTCGGCAGCCCCAGTCGGCGAAGGGCCTCGAGAAGCTCGTGGTAGGTGTAGCCGGTGGCGACAAGCCCGATCCATGCGTCGCTTGGATCGGCGGTGGCGTGGTTGAGCCTGTTCACCGTTGCGTAGCGCTGGGCGAGGATCAACCGGATCGTGCGGAAGTCACGTTCGAGCTCGAGCGTCTTCGGAGTGAGGAGACGCCCCTCGGGACGCGGCTCGTAGATCGTGCCGTTCGGGTCGCCGGGGATCGAGAGATCGGGGGTGACGATCTCGACCCGATCGAGGCCGAGATCGACCGTGCCCGAGCCGTCGGCGACGGGGGAGACGATCTTCATCGAGGTCCAGAGACCGGTCATGCGGCTGAGCGCCACGGCGTGACGGCCGAGGTCGACGACCTCCTGCACGTCGCCCGGATAGAAGAGCGGCATGTGGAGGTCGTAGATCGTGGCGTCGGACGACGACGGAATCGTCGATGACTTCGCCGCCGGATCGTCGCCGACAAGGGCGATCGCCCCGCCCTTCGAGGAGGTGCCGGTGAAGTTCGCGTGGCGGAGAGCGTCGCCCGCCCGGTCGATACCAGGGCCTTTGCCGTACCAGATGCCCAGGACCCCCTCGTAGGTCGCGTCGGGCTGTTCGGTCGCGAGCTGGCTCCCCATCACGGCGGTTGCGCCGAGTTCTTCGTTGACGGCAGGTTGGAGCACGACGTCGACATCGGTCGCCACCCGCAGCGCTTTTTCGAGCTCCATGTCGTAGCCGCCGAGGGGTGAGCCGGGGTAGCCGGAGACGAACGCGGCGGTCTTGAGTCCGTTGCGCTTGTCGATGCGCATCTGCTCGATCGGCAGTCGCGCCAGGGCCTGCACACCCGTCAGGAAGACGCGACCGTCGTCCTTCAGGAAGCGGTCGGAGAGCTGATACTCGGTGATCGCCATACGACGAGCGTCGCATCAGTGCGGGCTCGGCTCAACTCATCCGAATAATGAACGAGTAAAGTTCGCGAAAGCAGTCATTATCACGGGGCGAGGCGAAGATCATCGCTGAACTTCAGTCAGATGCCCGGCAGACAAATCGAGCGATCGCTCAGTCGGTCGGCCTCGCTGCGAGCACGGCGCTTGACCGCACACGCGATCTCGAACGGCGAGGCGTCGTTACCGGCTATCACGCCGACGTCAACCTGAAGGCGCTCGGTCGGGAACTGCAGGCTTTCGTCTCGGTTCGGATCAACCCCAAGACGGCCAGCGTGGTTGAGGCGATCACCGAGCACCTGTGGGGGCTAGAGGAGGTCGTCGGCATCTTCGTCGTGAGCGGTGTCGACGACATTTTGGTGCAGCTCGCCGTCCGAGATACCGATCACCTTCGCGACGTCGTGGTCGCCGAGGTAGCGGGCCTCGACGGGGTGGTCGACGAGACGACGTCGCTCATCTTCGAGCACCGTCGCAAGGTCGTTATTTCACCGCTGTAGGGCCAATCGACGTGGAATTTCGCGGCGGTCTGAATCGTTCAACGGGGGGATCATGATCAACACCGCAAAGACCTTCACCCTTCTCGCCGCCATGGGCGGCCTTGTCATCGTCGCAGGCGGCGTGCTCGGCGGCTCCGGCGGCCTCGCCATCGGCCTGATCCTCGGCCTCGTGATGGTCGGAGGCTCGTACTGGTTCAGCGACAAACTGGCCATCAAGTCAGCACGCGCCGTTCCCGTCTCCCGGGAACAACTGCCGCAGTACTACGAGATCATGGAAGATCTCACCGCTCGGGCGAACATGCCGATGCCGAGGCTGTACATCACGCCCAGCCAGCAGCCGAACGCCTTCGCCACCGGCCGTAACCCCAACAACGCTGCCGTCGCTGTGACCGAGGGGCTGCTCCAGGCGATGAACTGGGAGCAGGTACGCGGCGTTCTCGCCCACGAACTCGCCCACATCCGCAATCGCGACATCCTCATCGGGTCGGTGGCTGCCGCCATCGGCATGGGGATCACCTTCGCGGCCCGCATGGTGATGTGGGGGGCGCTGCTCGGCGGCAACAACCGTGATCGCAACCCGATCGGTGAGCTCGCTTTCGCGCTGCTCGCCCCGATCGCGGCGATGCTCATCCAGGCCGCTGTGAGTCGCAGCCGCGAGTTCCAGGCCGACGAGTCGGCGGCAAGGCTGCTCGGCACGGGCGAACCCCTCGCCCAGGCGCTGCAGCAGCTCGAGTCCTACGCCAACCGCATCCCGGCGGCCGTCGACCCCAACCAGGCGAGCAACTACATCATCGACCCTCTGAAGGCTCAGGCCCGCGGCGGTCAGGGTGGCGGTTTCGGCAAGCTTTTCAGCACCCACCCGTCGACCGACGACCGGATCGCCCGGCTGCGGAGTCTGAACCTCTGAGTCGTCTCGGATGCGACCCCATCCCGAGAGGACGGGCGGGGCCCCTTGCTCGTCGGCAGTGTGGTGGAGTCGGTCGGGTCAGTCCCGGAAGTTGTTGAACTGCAGCGGAATGCCGAAGTCCTGCTCCTTCAACGCCGCGATTGCGGCCTGAAGGTCGTCGCGCTTCTTTCCGCTCACCCGGAGCTGTTCTCCTTGGGTTGAGGACTGCACGCCCTTGAGGCCGAGCTCCTTGATGAACTTGTTGAGTTCCCTGGCCTTGTCGGCGTTGATGCCGGCCTGGAGCTTGACCGTCTGGCGAACCGACCCACCGGACGCCGGTTCGACCGTGCCGTAGTCGAGCACCTTCATCGAGACCTTGCGCTTGGCGAACTTCTCCTCGAGCACGACCCGGAGCGCAGCGAGGCGATCCTCCGACGATGACGCCAGCTTGATCTCGTCATCGCCGAGCTCGACCGAGCTGTCGGTGCCCTTGAAGTCGAATCGCTGGCTGACTTCACGAGCCGCCTGGTCGACCGCGTTGCGGACTTCTTGCATGTCAACTTCTGAAACCACGTCGAATGTCGGCATGGCGCTGACGGTACTACGGCATCGCGGTCGACTCAGCGCTCTCGCTTCCCGCCGGAACGAGGTCGCAGAGCTGGCCCTGGCCGGTACAGTTGTGCCCCGTCCACGGGTCGGTGCCCGAGCGGCCAAAGGGAACGGGCTGTAAACCCGTCGGCTTCGCCTACGAAGGTTCGAATCCTTCCCGGCCCACCATGGACGAACGACCCGGTGTCTCGGCACCGGGTCGTTTGCGTTTTCCGGTCGAGCGTGGCGGCGGGCCTGGACGGACGTCGACGCCTGTCGGCCGGTCAGAGCATGTGCTGCATGACGGTGACGTCGAGCCAGCGCCCGAATTTGCGGCCGACCTCTTGCTGCACCCCGACGACCTTGAACCCGCAGGCTTGATGCAGGGCAACCGATGCGCCCTCGTTATCGGAGATGTGGGCGATGACGGTGTGGAAGCCGCGGGCCTTGGCCATCGCGACGATCTCATTGAGGAGCGCCTTGCCGACCCCGAGACCACGAGCTCCAGCGTCGACATAGACACTGTTCTCGACGGTGGTGTTGTACGCCGGCCGGTTTCGGTACGGCGACAGCGACGAGAAGCCGACGATTCGCCCATCGACCTCGGCGACGAGGACACCGAGCGCGCCTTCACGTTCACGGATCCAGGCCCGCTGCTCCTGGACGGTGCGCGGCACGAGGTCGAACGTCGAGGTCGAGGTTTCGACTTCGTGGTTGTAGATCCGGCGCAGTTCCTCCGCGTCGTCGATGGTCGCGTGGCGGATGTCCATCCGGCCGAATCTACGTGGTTGGATGAGGACATGGTTCGAAATGTGCTGGGTGGCGAACTGGCCGAGTGCGGACGTGATCCGATCACCGGCTTCTTCCGCGACGGTTGCTGCAACACGTCGCCGGACGATCTCGGTTCGCACACCGTGTGCGCCACCGTCACGGCCGAGTTCCTCGAGTACTCGAAAGCAGCCGGGAACGACTTGTCGACACCTCGACCCGAATACGGATTCGTCGGGCTGAAGCCAGGCGACGGGTGGTGTGTGTGCGCCGCTCGCTGGCTGCAGGCGGCCGAGGCCGGCTATCCGTGCCCGGTGCGGCTGGCGGCAACCCACGAGCGGGCGCTCGACGTCGTGCCGCTCGAGTTGTTGCGCACCCACGCATCCGACAGCGACAACTGAGCCGGTGCGCGATGCTCTCCGGGCATCCGCACTCTCGTCCCGGGAGATGACATGACCACCGCCGGATTCGATTCCCAGCGCCTTGCCAGCGTGTCGGCACTTGTCGATCGCTATGTCGCCGAGGGCAAGCTCGCCGGAGCGCAGGTCCAGGTCGCCCATCGGGGTGAAGTGGCGCTGCGCCACACGGTGGGCCGTGCTGACGTGGCGTCGGATCGCCCGCTCGGCGACGACGCGATCTATCGCATCTATTCCATGACCAAGCCGATCACCTCGATCGCCCTGATGCAGCTCTACGAGCAGGGACGCGTGCTGCTCGAGGATCCGGTGTCGGCGTACATCCCCGAGTTCGCCGAGATGCAGGTGTTCACCGGCGGCACCCCGACCGCGCCGAAGGTCCGCCCGGCACAGACCGTCATGACGGTGAAGGACGTGCTCACCCACGCATCAGGCCTGACCTACGGGTTCTTCTTCCAGAACAACCTTGACGCAATGTACCGAGAAGACGGACTCGGCGATTTCCAGCTGCCCGACTACACGCTCGAAGAGGGCATGAGGCGCCTCGCCACCAAACCGCTCGCCTTCGATCCCGGTACGGCATGGAACTACTCGATGTCGACCGACGTGTGCGGCCGACTCGTCGAGGTGATCTCAGGGATGGGGCTCAACGAGTACTTCGCCGAACACATCACCGGCCCGCTCGGCATGGCCGACACAGCCTTCCACGTCCCGGCCGACAAGAAACACCGGTTCACGTCGAACTATGCGTTGACCCCCGACGAACCGTTGCTGATCGTCGATTCCTTCGATGCCAGTCCGTACCTCTCGCCGCCGGTCTTCTTGTCGGGCGGCGGTGGCCTGGTCGGCACCGTCGACGATTACCAGCGCTTCGTCGACATGTTGCTCAACGGCGGCGAACTCGACGGCCGGCGGATCATCGGGCGCAAGACGCTTGAGTACATGACGATCAACCACCTGCCCGAGGGCAAGACGCTCAACGAACTCGGCCAGTCGCTGTTCTCCGAGGCCGTGATGGAAGGAATGGGCTTCGGCCTCGGCTTCTCCACCCTCGTCGACCCGGCCCGCAACGGTGCAGTCAGCTCCGGCGGTGAGTTCGCCTGGGGCGGTGCCGCCAGTACGGCGTTCTGGGTCGACCCAGCCGAGGAGATCACGTGTGTGTTCATGACGCAGCTGATGCCGAGTAGCTCCTACCCGCTGCGTCGAGAGCTGAAGGCCACCGTCTACCAGGCGCTGCGCTGACGCAGACGGGCCAGTACCGGCCGATTACCGCAGATCGAACTTCTCGAAGTCGGGAGCTCTCGTCCACGACTGGTAAACGTGCAATGGCCATGGGCTGAGGGTGTGGATGTCCCCCTTGGCGTTCTTGTAGTGGGTGTTCTTCACCGCCCAGTGGCTCCACACCATCTGGCCGATCTCGTCTCGGTACTCGGCGACGTAGGTGTCGTAGGCATCGCTGGTCGGCTCGATCGAGGTGAGGTCGTCGGCGATGAGCTTGTCGATGCACTGCATGATGTAGGTGATCTGGCACTCACTGTGGAAGATCAGTGAGCCGCCGCTGGCGAGGTTCGTGCCCGGGCCGTACATGCAGAACAGATTCGGGAACCCCGGCATGGTGATGCCGAGGTAGGCCGCCGGTTCGTCGCCCCAGAACGCTCGCAAGGTCCGGCCGTTGCGCCCGGTGATCTCCATCGGCCACAGGAAGTCGTTGTGGCGAAACCCGGTGGCGTAACAGATGACGTCGGCCTCGTGGAGCACCCCGTCGGTCGTGCGGATACCGCCGGCCTCGATGCGCTCGATCCCGGTGCGGATCAAATCGACATTGTCCTTTTTGAGGCAGCCGAGCCACGAGCCGTTGTCCTGGAGCGTGCGTTTGCCGGTGGCGGGGTAGTCGGGCGTGATCTTCGCAAGGAGGTCGGGGTCGTCGCCGATCTGCTCGGCCATGAAGCCGAGGAAGAAGTCGCGCGTCGACTTGTTGCGTTGGCTGACGGCGAGACCGTCGGAGTCGTCCCAGTCGGGATCGATGCGCGGGCCGCTGAGGTCGACGCCTGCGCCGGGCCACAAGATCAGGAATCGGAACCAGCGACCGAAGTAGGGGAGGTGGCGGATCGCCCACTTCATGCCGTCGGGCACCGGCTCGTGGTAGTTCGGATTCGGGAACATCCATTGCGCGGTCCGCTGGAAAACGTTCAGCTGCTCGACCTGATCGGCGATCGTCGGGGCGATCTGGAAGCCGGTGGCGCCGGCGCCGACGAGCGCGAACTTCGTGCCGGTGACATCGACCGAGTGGTCCCACCGGATCGAATGGAACGACGGGCCGTCGAAGTCGTCGATGCCGGGGATGTCGGGAAGCTTCGGTCGGTTGAGTGAGCCGACCGCAGAGATGACGGCACGGGCTGGGAGTTCGTCGACCGTGCCATCGGCCGCTCGAACACGAACCGTCCAGGTACCCGCTGCCTCGTCGTAGGTCGCAGCCTCGACCTCGGTCTCGAACCGACAGTGTTCGTCGATGCCGTACTTGTGCATCACGCCGACGAAGTAGTCGCGCAGCTCGGCGTGCTGGGAGAAGTACTCGGTCCAATGGTCGGCCGGTTCGAATGAGTAGCAGTAGAAGTGACTGCCCACATCGACGCGGGCGCCGGGGTACGAGTTCTCCCACCAGGTGCCGCCGGGGCCGGCGTTCTTGTCGATGATCGTGAAGGGGATCCCGGCCTCGCGGAGGCGAATGCCGGCGAGCAGGCCCGACTGCCCGCATCCGATGACCACGACAGGGAACTCGCCGTGGGCGACCGGTGGTGCCTCAGGCGACGGCACTCCCTCGGCGGCGAGGTTTAGCTCGCTGAGCATCATTGGCACGGTGTCGTCGGGGATCTCGGCGCAGCCGATGAAGGCCATCATCTCCTGCACCAGCTCGGCTGAGGGTGGGGGTGGCAGCTCGCCGCCGGAATCGCGGAAGGCCAGGATGTGGGGGAGAGCTCGAGCCCTGGCCTCGGTCTGGGCCTCCGGCGACATGAAGCCGTCGTAGATGTTGAGGAACAGGCCCTGTGGCTTGATCGCCTCGTCGCGGATCCACGACGGGTCGCCGGTGATGTGCACCATGGCGCACAACAGCGTCGGCACGCTCACGTCGTCGAGGAGCCGGGCGATGGTCTCGTCGTCCTCGGTGATCGGTGTGCGGCCGTACAGGTCAGGTGTGCTCACGACGACGATGCTCGCGTCGCTGCTGGTGGGTCACCAAGTCGCTCCCGGCGGAGCGGATGCCTTGGTCAGTGCGCGTCGGCGACGTGACGCACCGCGAGGCGGTAGCGGGTGTCGGGCCCGTCGTGCTCGATGTAGCAGCCCTGCAGGTGCCGGTGACCCGAGGTCGGGTCGAATGCCGTGCGTGCGTGCAGCACCCGATGGTTGTCCATGAACATCAGATCGCCTCGACCAAGACGGAAGGCAGCCTGATGGGCGGGATCGTCCATCCAGGCGGCCAACCACCGGCGACCGGCGTACCAGGCATCAAGGTCGGCACCGTCGGCCGGTACCGGGAAGTCGAGCTTGGTGTTGAAGCGGAGCTGACGGAACCGGCCGGCCGAGTCGAGTTGGACCACCGGGCGTCGGTCGATCGCCACGTCGGTGCCCATGTCGTAGCGGAAGTCGACCTCGATGGTGGCGAGCGCCTCGTGGAGGGCGGGCTGTTCGCGGCGCATCGCCTCGGTGGCCGCAAGACCATCGACGAGTACTGAATCGCCACCCTCCGCCTCGTTCGCAAGGCAATGGAGGAGCTGGAGGCCCGGCTGAACCTTGCGGTAGGGCTGGTCGGTGTGGGGCTTCAGTTCGATCGCGGTGTAGGCGAGATCGGTCGGCTTCGGTTCGTTGCGGACGTCGAACACCCAACCGAAGTTGTTGCCGGCGATGTAGCCGATGTGGTTCGCAACCTCGGCGACCGTGCCTTCGGTCGTCGGCGTGTTGCGAATGATGACGAAGCCGTGCCGGGCGAAGTCCCCAAGGAAGCCGACGGTGGCCTCGGCGACGCCGGGTTCGTCGAGTCCTCCGGCGATCGCCGGCCAGGAGACGGTGGGAAACGGAGCCGCGCCGGGTTCCCAGGCGATGGGGGCGGGTGGCGCCTCCGGGTCGGCGACCCAGCCGAGCCGTTGCATGAGCGCGGCGACCGACAACCGGCAGCGATGGCCGTCGGAAAACACCACCGTGAGCGTGTCGCCGTCGAGTTCGGCGTCGAGGGCCACCAACCCGGGCTCGACGTCGAGCGGGGTGAACAGCCGCTGGCGGTTGGTCGCCTCGATCTGGCCAGGCTCGGTCGATTGTTCCCGCAGCCACTGGGGGTGCAGGCGGGTCGCTCGGGCGCCGAAGCGGGCCTCGACGTGGCCGTCGGCCGCTACGGAAGCCGACGAGGAGGAATCAAGCAGCGTCATGCCATGACTCTGACGTGGGTGCGTCTCTTTCCACAGCCCCTTTTCTGTCAGTCTGCCATAACCTCACGGCATGGCACGTTTGGTGACGCAGAAGGTCGGCCGGCTCCACCGCCTTGCCGTGTTCGATGCCGCCGCCCGCCTGGGCGGCTTCTCGGCGGCCGCCCGCGAACTCGGCATGACCCAACCAGCGGTCACCCGACAGATCCGGGCCCTCGAACGCAGTCTGGGTCGGGACCTTTTCACCCGTACCGCGAATCGCAGTGAGCTGACCGACGCCGGTCAGTCCCTCCACAGCCATGTCGCCGCCGGACTCGACCGGATCGACGCCGGTATTCGTGAGTTCACCGACGACAGTGGTGCGTTCGTGCTCGCCACGCATCCTGGTGTCGCCCAGCTTTGGCTCGTTCCCCGACTCAAGTCGCTGACCGCAGCCCTGCATCCGCTCGACGTGCGGCTGTGGTTCTTCGAGCGCAATGCCGACATCGAGGCAGGCGGATTCGATGTGGCCATCCGCGTCGGCAATGGCAACTTTCCCGACCACCACGCCGAGTTGCTCTTTCGTGAACGGGTCGTGCCGGTGTGCTCCCCGTCGTTCGCGGCTGAGCACGGACTCCATGCCGAGAGCACCGCGGCGGAGATCCACGAGGTGCCGTTCATCAACATGGACGACGGTGATGCACCCTGGATGGCGTGGGCCGACTGGCTCGCGGCGGGAGGCGTCGAGCTGCATCGCCAGCCCGGACGGGTCCTGTTCCAGAACTATCCGATGGTTATCCAGCAGGCCTTGACCGGTCGTGGCGTTGCGCTCGGGTGGCGCGGGCTCATCGACGAACTGGTCGACGGCGGTGCCCTCACCGTCGTCGGCCCTGAGGTCACCTCAGCGCGTGCGTACTACGTCGTCTGGCCGAAGGATCGGCGATCGGTCGAGACCGACGCCCTCGTCGCCTGGCTTCGCACCGAGGCTGCGAGCTGACCGGCCTCGCCGGTCTGCCCGCTACCCTCACCACCGATGCACGAGAGCGATCAGCCGGCTGGGGAAACCGACGAACTCGACACCACGCCGGTCGACGACGTCGCCGACACCGAGTCAGCCGCACGCGAAGCCGACCCGGCGGCGCGTGCCGCCGAGGCCGAACTCGACGAGCTGAACGACGCCTTCGACACCGTCGACGCCGCGCTCAAGGCGCTGGATTCGGACGATCTCGATCAGGCCGAAGCGCTCGTTGCATCGCTGGGGGGCCCGAGCGCCGTAACCATCGACGACGCCGAACCCGAGTCATCCAGCGAGGCCTGACATGCGGCGCCCGATGCGCTCACTTTTTCGAATCCTGATCGTGGGCGGTCTGCTCACCGCGGTCGCCGCCGTGCGCCGGCGCCGCACCACGCCTGTGCTCGATGACGCGCCGATCGCCTCGACCGGACGAGGCGCTCGCAGCGCCGTCATGGCCGGCCTCGCTGCCCGCCGGGCTGCGGACCGCACCTGGACCAAGGCTCGCCAGCGGCTCGCCGACGACGAGAGCCGGCGTCAAATGCAGGCAGAACTTGAACGCCGCGAGGCCCAGGACGTCGTCGACGCCCTCGGGTACATGAAGGGCGGGATGATGAAGCTCGGCCAGATGGCGAGCTACCTCGACGAGGGCATGCCTGAGCCGATGCGTGAAGCGCTGGCGGGGCTCCGCAGCGACGCCCCACCGATGACCGGCGATCTCGCGCTGAGCGAAATCGAAGCCGGTCTCGGGCAGCCGCTGCACGAACTGTTCGAACACATCGACGCAGAGCCGATCGCGTCCGCATCGATTGGCCAAGTCCACAAGGCCCGCACCCTCGACGGTCGCGATGTCGCCGTGAAGGTCCAGTACCCCGGCATCGCCGACGCCATCGCCGCCGACATGGACAACTCCGAGACACTCGCGACGATGCTCAGCATGATCTTCCCGGGTCTCGACCCGGTCGAACTGGTCGAGGAGCTCCGAGCCCGCATCAACGAGGAACTCGACTACGAGAACGAAGCGGCCAACGTCCGACTCTTCGCTGACTACTACCGAGGCCACCCGACGATCTGGATCCCCGACGTGGTCGACGGACTCTCGTGCGGCAACGTGCTCACCACCGAGTTCGTCCACGGCGAACGCTTCGAGAAGATCTACGAGCGGTCGCAAGAAGAACGCGACCGGGTCGCCGAGACGCTCTACCGCTTTGTTTTCCGCAGCCTCAACCGGCAGTACGCGTTCAACGGCGACCCTCACCCTGGCAACTACCTGCTCGCCGACGACGGACGGGTCGCCTTCATCGACTTCGGCCTGGTGAAGTACTTCAAGGCCGACGAAGTCGAGCAGTTCGCGCGCTTGATCCGGGCCATGCTCGATCGTGAAGCCAGCGAGTTCCGTCGTGTCGCCGAAGAGGTCGACGTGCTGCGCCCGAACGCGCCGTTCACCGACGACGAGATCTACGAGTGGTTCACGGCGTACTACGAACTGATCCTGACCGACGAGCCGATCACCGTCACCTCCGAGTACAGCGGCAAGCTCCTGTACAAGACCTTCGACGCCCGCACGAACGAGATCCTCAAGCACGCCAACGTGCCGCCCACCTTTGCGCTCATCCAGCGCATCAACCTCGGACTGTTCTCGCTGATGGGCAAGCTCGAACCGACGGCCAACTGGCGTGGCATCAGCGAAGAGCTGTGGGTCTGGACCGATGGCGAACCGTCGACGCCGATGGGCGAGGCCGAAGCGGCCTGGGTCGCAAGCGGCGTGAGTAATGCGGCCGAGACCCACGCTCGCCTTGCGGCGTGGACAGCCGAAGCGGGCTAGTCGGCCAGTTCGCTCGGGGGCAGGGCGTTGAGTCGGTCGCTCACTGCCATCAGATAGCCGGTGGCCCGCTCGTGCAGCGGGTATCGCTGCACGATGCGATCGAACTCGGGCCCGTGATGGGGCACGACCAGGTGCGCGAGCTCGTGAATGATCACCGAGTCGAGCACCCACGGCGGTACGTCGACGAGACGGTCGGAGATGCGGATATCGCCGCTGCCCACGGTGCATGACCCCCAGCGCTGTCGCTGCACCTTCGACCAGGTGATCGACGTGGCGTACGGCAGGCCGTACTCGTCGGAGATTGTCCGGCTGCGGGCGTCGAGATCGATGGCGTTCGAGCGCCGTTCGCGCTCGATGCGTTCGACGACGTCATTGACGAAGCGGGCCTCGTCCTCGGCGGTCATCCAGGCCGGGATGCGGACGCGGATCACGCCGTCGACGATGCGGGCCGAGACGGTTTTGTTGCGCTTGTCGGACCGGATGACCTCGACGGGGTAGCGCGACGACGAACGCCGCCGGGCGTGCACCGGGTGGGTTGGGTCGTGGCGGTGAGCGTCGGCGCTGCTCATCAGACGATGTCCTGGTTGTCGATGGTGATGTCGTCAGGGGCGAGCAGCAGGCGTTCGCCGAGTCGCCACGCTGATCCGTCGTGGTGAAGCCAGCGAGCCCCGAGGTTGGCGATGCGTTCGTGAGCGAGGCCGAAGTGACCTTCGAGGGTGTAGATGATGCCGCCGTGGCTCACGGCGAGGACGTCGCCGTGGCCGCCGGTGGTGGTGAGGATGTCGTCGAGCGCCGCCAGGACTCGCGTGAGCACGGCTTCGTCGTCCTCCCAGCCGGGCGGCCATTCGCCTCGGTCGAGCATGCCGGGGAACTGTGTATCGATCTCCGCCCTCGTGAGACCGGAGAACTCACCGGCGTCGCGTTCTTTCAAGCGAGGGTCGACAATCACGGGACCGACACCGAGTGTGGCGGAGATGATCGTGGCGGTGTGGAGCGCCCGCTCGAGGTCGCTTGCGAAGATGGCATCGAAGGCGCCCGCCTGGTTCGCAGCGCCGCGGGCTTGGGCACGGCCGAGCTCGGAGAGCGGTGGGTCGGCCTGGCCCTGCCAGCGCCCGACCGCGTTCCACTCCGATTGGCCATGCCGGGCGAGGAGGAGATTCAGCATGTGGCGCTGACCGTAACCAGGCCCCCTGACGGTGTGGGGGGATGCCCCCCTGTGGAAATCCGGGCATGCTGGAGGCATGGCTCGACTCCGCTTGTTCGCCTCCGCCCGTGAAGCTGCCGGCACGGCCAAGGCCGACTTCGCCGGCGCCACCGTCGGCGAGGTGCTCGATGCTGCGGTGGCCGAGTTCGGCGAGGAATTCGCAGGCGTGCTCGGTACCTGCAATGTGTGGGTCAACGGTGATCAGGCCGACCGGGATGACGCTGTGGGCGAGGGCGACGAGGTCGCCGTCCTCCCCCCGGTCTCGGGCGGCTGAGTTTCGACCGGTAGGATTGACGCCGTGATTCGCGACCTGCAGCGCGTCCTTGAGCCGTCCTATGTGGGTGGTCTCGCCGACGCCCCGATCGAGCAGATTCGGGCGATGCGTGCCGAGTGCACCGAACTCGAGAACGGGGCGTCCTTCGTTCGGCGGCTCGCTCAGGGCCGCCTCGACCTGCTCGGCGAGGAAGCAACGCGACGGGCCGACGGCGCCGGCGGCAACCTCGGAGAACTCGTCAGCGGCCTCGCCGACCTGATGAGTGAGAGCGTGCGCGCAGCTGGCTCGGGCCGCCTCGATCAGGAACTCGATCCCCCGGAGGCCGTCGTCGGCCCGCTCACCGCAGTTCTCGACGCCAGGGTTGGCCCGTCGGTGATCATGGCAGTAGCGGAGTTGGACGACGACGAACTCTCGGCGGCGCGGCAGGCGCTCCAGGATTTCGAGGAAGAACTCTCCAGTACTCGCCGCAGCCTTCATCGTGCAATCGATGTGCTCAATGCCGAACTCGCCCGTCGCATCGCGTTGGGCGAGTCGTCTGCGTCCCCGAGCTGAGTTCGTTTCGTAGGAACCGATCGTGAAGGAATGCATGAGCGTCGTGGTCAGTTGGAGCATGCGGTGACCCGTCTCGCAATGCTGTCGTTGCACACGTCACCGCTCGTCCAGCCGGGCGGCGGTGACGCCGGTGGCATGAACGTCTATGTGCGCGAGCTCGTGGCCGCGCTCGCCCATGGCGGAGCCGACACCACGGTCTATGTCCGTCGGTGGCGAGATGATCTGCCGAAACGTCTGGCGGTCGAGCCGGGCTTCGAGGTCGTGCACATCGACGCCGGCGACCCCAACCTCTCGAAGGAGCAGCTGCCCGGTATCGTCGACGAGTTCGCTGACGGGGTGCGCGCCCATCTCGCCATCGATCCGGCCGATGTGCTGCACGCCAACTACTGGTTGAGCGGGGTGGCTGGTCATCGGCTCAAGCACGAGCTCGATCTGCCGATGGTGTCGACGTTCCACACCCTCGCCCGCGTGAAGGCCGAGACAGGTGACGTCGAGCCGCAGAACCGCATCGATGCCGAGTCCGACGTCATTGCGTGCAGCGACATCATCACGGCGAACTCCGTGGTCGAGTTGCACGAACTCGTGCGTCATTACGGCGCTGATCCGAGCCGCATCGAGATCGTGCCGCCTGGCGTCGACCACGCCTTCTTCTCACCTGGTTCCCGCCGCGGTGCTCGTCAGGCGCTCGGCCTCGGCGATGAACCCGTGCTGCTCTTCGTCGGCCGCATCCAGCCGTTGAAGGGTGTCGATGTCGCCGTAGAGGCGTTGTCGCAGCTGCGTGATCCCCGGGCCCGCATGCTGATCGTCGGGGGCTCGAGCGGGATCGAGGGCGATGATCATGCCGCCGAGGTTCACGATCTCATCACCGATCGAGGTCTCGACGATCGCATCACGATGGTGCCGCCTCAGCCCCACCATGTGCTCTCCACCTATTACCGGGCGGCCGACGTCACGATCGTGCCGAGCCGCTCGGAGTCGTTCGGTCTCGTCGCGCTGGAGTCCGCAGCGTGCGGCACACCGGTCGTCGCTTCCGACGTGGGTGGCTTGCGCACGCTGGTCGATCATGGCCGCACCGGCCTTCGGGTGCCGGGCCGCGATCCGGATGACTTCGCCGAGGCGGTCGAGCGCATCATCGGCGATCCGATCTTCGCCGGGCGACTGTCCGAGCGGGCTGCCGAGGCGGCAACGGCCTACACCTGGACCTCGATGGCGGCTCGCCTGCGGCGGGTGTACGCCGACCTGAGCGAACGCGTCCCTGTCGATTGCATGGCCTGACCGCCTGCGGTCGGGAAGTGTTGGGGCCTGACCGCCTGCGGTCGGGAAGTGTTGGGGCCTGACCGCCTGCGGTCGGGAAGTGTTGGGGCCTGACTGCCTGCGGTCGGGAAGTGTTGGGGCCTGACCGCCTGCGGTCGGGGAGTGTTGGCCGGGCGTGTCGAAGGTGATGCCGGGCTGTAAGACTCGGGTGATGGATCTCGCACCGGCTGCAACTCCCGAGCAACTCGACGCGCTCGAGGCGCAGATCGATGCCTGGCTCGCAGCGGAGCAGGCCGTCAATCCGATGATCGATGCGGTCGAGAAGGGTGAACGCGAGGTCGGCCATCAGCAGCGTCTCTGGTATGTGCGTCTGCTCGGCGAGGAGAAGGATGTCTGGACGGCGTACTGGACGATCAACCAACGCATGTTCCGGTTCGAAACATTCGTGATGCCGGCGCCGGAGGAGAACGAGCAGGCGTTCTATGAGCACTTGCTGATGCGTAACCGTGAACTCACCGGCATGAATCTCGAGATCGGGGACGAGCATGCGATTTTTCTCGCCGGCTCGCTGCCGATCGCGGCGGTCAACGATGCGGAACTCGATCGGGTCCTCGGCTCGATGTGGGCCTATGTCGAGAAGGTGTTCCGTCCTGCCCTGCGCATCGGCTTCGCCAGCCGATTCGGGAGCTAGTTGCTTTTCATATCTTTTCATGTAGTGTGACGCCCGCCGGCGGCGGAGTCACCGCTCGGGGAAGTGTGGTCTTCTCCGCCGCCGGCACCAGCCCGGTACGGTGCGCTTCATGACGAGTCCGAAGCTCCAGTTCATCGGCGGCGGCAAGATGGCCGAAGCCCTGCTCGGCGGCATGATCGCCACGGGTTGGGCGGCCGCAGAAGAAATCCATGTGGTCGAACCGTCGGCCGAGCGCCAAGCGATCCTCAGCGATGCGTATCCCTCGTTATCGATTGGTGATGCGCCGGTTGTCGGCGTCGATGCCGTGCTGGCGGTCAAGCCCCAGATCGCGCCCGAGGTGTTCCCCGGTCTGGCCGCTGCGTCCGTGCCGCGTCTGTTGTCCATCGCCGCTGGCATCACGACGGCGGCGATGGAAGCGGCGCTGCCGGAGGGCACGGTCGTCGTGCGCTCAATGCCGAACACGCCGGCGCTCGTCGGGCAGGGCATGGCGGCGATCGCCCCCGGCGCCCATGCCGGCGACGACGACCTCGTGTGGGCCACCTCGATTCTTTCCGCCGTCGGCAGGGTCGTCACCGTGGCCGAGTCAGATCTCGATGCGGTCACCGGCGTGTCGGGCTCCGGTCCTGCCTACGTCTTTCATCTGGCCGAGGCGCTGACGGCGGCAGGGATCGCGCAGGGTCTCAGCTCCGAGGTCGCCGACACGCTCACCCGCCAGACCCTGCTCGGTGCGGCGACCCTGCTGAGCGACTCCGGCGAGGATCCGGCCCAGCTGCGCATCAATGTCACCTCGCCCAACGGTACGACGCAGGCCGGTCTTGAGGTCATGTACGAGCGTGGCTTCGCCGAGGTGATCGACGCGGTCGTGGCGGCGGCAACCGCGAGGTCTGCCGAACTCGGGAGCTAGGGAACGCGGCGGATAGCGTCAGCGTCGTGAACGCCCCCGGTCGTCAGTACGACACGATCTCCTTCCTTTCCGATTTCGGCCACGCCGACGAGTTCGTCGGCGTGGTCCACTCCGTGATCCGTTCGATCGCGCCGCAGGTCGGTGTCGTCGACGTCACCCACGGCATCGCCAAGTTCGACACCCGCGCCGGCGGTCTTGCGCTTGCTCGGGCGGCGAATTACCTCAACCCCGGCATCGTCGTCGCAGTGGTCGACCCCGGCGTTGGTACCAACCGGCGGCCGGTTGCCCTCGAGGTCGGCGACGGCATGTCGGTGCTGATCGGGCCGGACAATGGCCTGCTCGCCCCTGCGGTCGGCCTGGTGGGTGGCGCCACACGTGCGGTTCACCTCACCAACGAGGACTACCAACTGCCGCGTCCCGGAGGAGCGACCTTCGATGGGCGTGACATCTTCGCCCCGGCTGCTGCGCATCTCGCCAACGGCGTGCCAATCACCGAGCTCGGCCCGGAGATCGATCCCGCCACGCTGCTGCCGGGCGTGTTGCCGATCTCGCGCTTCGAGTCGGGCGAACACGGCCAGGAGCTCGTGTGCGAGGTCCTGTGGGTCGATCACTACGGCAACTGCCAACTCAACGTCGATCCGCTCGAGCTGCTGTCGATCACCGACTCGCCCGGCGGTGAGGTAATGGTCACGATCGGCGCAGGCTCGGCAACGCCCGATGAGCGTGTCGGTGTTCGGGTCGACGCCTACGACCAGATCCCGGCGGGCCGCATCGGTCTCGTCGTGGATTCCAGCGGTTTGCTGTCGATCGCGGTCGCGCGTGGCTCGGCGGCTCGCGAACTCGAGCTCGGCGAGGGCATCGAGCTGCGGATCCGTGATCTCGATCCGTCCGACCGGGGTCCCGGCGTCAGCACGCCGGTACAGCTCGGTCCCCGCCCCTCCGGAGGATTCTGATGCGCGCAAGTACCACGCTGGTGATCGGCATCCTGCTGCTCGTCATCCTCGGCGCAGCGGCGTTGCAGTTCGTCTTGCTGGTCGACTGAGACGAAGACCGACCTCGGGCCCGACGAGACGGTTTTCGGGTTTGTCGGCCGCACCGAAAATGGTCCGAATCGTCAGGGGGATCGGGCCGCGAACCTGCCAAGATGGTCCGCTGTGAACCTCGCGACCCTCTTCGCTGATCATCCCGCAGAACGCACCGCCATCGTCACCGGCGGCGACCGCATCACCTACGGGCAATTGTCCGCCGAGGTCGAGAAGACGCGCGGGGTTCTCGTCTCGCTCGGACTTGAACCGGGTGACCGGGTCGCGATCTTGTCCGCGACCAACTTTCGTTTCGTTCGCGCCTGGTTCGGCATCCTCGGTGCGGGGATGGTCGCCGTGCCGCTCAATCCGCAGAGCCCGGCTCCCGAGATCGAGCGTGAACTCGCTCAGGTCGGGGCCAAAGCCGTGATCGCCGGTCCGGCCGGTATCGGAGTTCTCGAGCAGGTCGATCGGTCGGTCGTGCCGACCCTCCAGCACGTGTTGCGCCCATCGGGGGTCGGTCTGCCCGACTCCGTCGACCTTGACGTGCTGCGAGAGACCGTCGAGCCCGCCCCGATGGTCGAGCGCGCCGATGGCGATCTCGCCTGCCTGATGTTCACCAGCGGCACCGCCGGCGCACCGAAGGCCGCGATGCTCACCCATGGCAACCTGGCCGCCAATCTCCGTCAGAACATGGCGACCAGCGGCAAGGTCGTCCGCCCCGACGACGTCGGTCTGTGTGTCCTTCCGCTCTTCCACATCATGGGGCTCAACTCGATCCTGAACCTGAGCCTCTACGCCGGGGCCACCCTGGTGCTGCAGGAGCGTTTCGACCCGATGACCGTCTTCGAGATGATCGCCGACGAACAGATCTCGGTGCTGGTCGGTCCGCCCACGATGTGGGCTGCGCTGAGTCAGGTCGACCTCGTCGCCGACGATGCGCTGAAGACCATCCGCATCGCCGTTTCGGGGGCGGCCACGCTGCCCAACCGGGTCGTCGAGGAAGTGGCGGGCCGTTTCGGCGTGCGGATCCTCGAGGGTTACGGCCTGACCGAAGCTGCTCCGGGTGTCACCCGCGCAACCGACGACGACACCCCGATCGGGTCGATCGGCCGCCCCATGGCCGGCATGGAAGTCCGGATCGTCGACGCCGCAGGCGACGACGTCTACATCGGCGACGAAGGCGAGATCCTCGTTCGAGGTGGCAATGTCTTCGTCGGCTACCTCGACGACCCCGAGGCCACCGCTCGGGCGATCGATCCTCAGGGTTGGTTGCACACCGGTGACATCGCCGTGGTCGACGACGACGGGTTCGTCTACATCGTCGACCGGGCCAAGGACCTCATCATCGTGTCGGGCTTCAACGTCTTCCCCGCGGAGGTCGAGCGGGTGCTCAACGCCCATCCGGGCGTCGTCGAATCGGGTGTTGTCGGTGTGCCCCACCCGCACACCGGCGAGTCGGTCAAGGCGTTCATCGTGGCCGAGCCGGGCCGAGTTCTCGAAGAGGACGACCTGATCGAGTGGTGCGCCACCGAACTCGCCCGTTACAAGTGCCCGACCAAGATCGACCTCGTCGACGAGATCCCTCGGGGGCTCGGCGGCAAGATCATCCGGCGAGAACTCGGCGCGTGACCGACGGCGGTGTCCGGGTCGAGCGCGTCGGCGACGGCCCGATCATCACGCCGGCCAGTCATCCCAGCATCGGCACCAATATTCAGGGCCCGTCGGTCATCCGTGCGCCTGCGTGGCTGGCGGATCCCCTCGGCCGGTACCTCTGTTACTTCGCCGACCACAAGGGCTCGTTCATCCGGCTCGCCTACGCCGACGCAATCGAGGGGCCGTGGACCATCCACCAGCCCGGCTCGCTGCGGCTGTCCGACTCCGGCTTCCTTGTCGAGGATCTCGTGATCGATGCCGAGACGCTCGAGCGGATCACCACCCGCTATCGAGCGGTGCTCGGTGACCAGGTGCCGGCCTCGCTGCACGATGACCTCGTCACCGCCCACATCGCCTCGCCTGACGTGCACGTCGACGATGGCCGACGCGAGATCGTGATGTACCTGCACGGCCTGGAGGCGCTCGGTGATCAGCGAACACGAGCGGCGGTGTCGACCGACGGGATCCACTTTCAGGCGACTCCCGAGACCCACGGCCCGTCGTACTTCCGATGCTTTCGTCACGACGGCTGGTGGTACGCCCTCGCCATGCCGGGCCGGTTCTTTCGGTCCCGTAATGGCCGCACCGGGTTCGAGGAAGGGCCCACACTGTTCGGGCCTGACATGCGCCACAGTGCGGTGCGGGTCGTCGAGGGAGCCAGCGGCGCCGAACTCGAGGTGTTCTGGACTCGGGTCGGCGACGCCCCCGAACGCATCCTGCGCTCGCGCGTGTCGATCGCCGGGCCGTGGGAGCGCTGGTGCGAGATCGACGAGCCGGTCGAGGTGCTGCGCCCCGAATATGCCTACGAGGGAGCTGACGAGCCGTGTGTGCCGTCGATCCGTGGCGCCGTCGACGAGCCGGTCAATCAGCTGCGCGATCCGTGCCTGTTCTGTGACCCCGGTGACGGGACCTGGTGGCTGTTCTACGCGGTGGCGGGCGAATCGGGGATCGCCGTCGCTCGCTTGTGAACTCGTGAAGCCTCTTGTGAACTGATGCACAAGGTGTCTAGCGTGGGGTGATGGCACCCCTTGGTCGGATCCCCGAAGCCACCGTGGCTCGACTCCCGCTGTACCTCCGGGGTCTCGACGCGTTCCCCGTCGGGGTGACGGCAACGGTGTCGTCCGACGAACTCGCCGATCTCGCCGGTGTCAACGCCGCCAAGGTTCGCAAGGACCTGTCGCACCTCGGCACCTATGGCACTCGGGGCGTCGGCTACGACGTCACGTTCCTTCGGTTCCAGATCAGTCAGGCGCTCGGCGTCGCCAACGTCTGGCCCGTGGTCGTGTGCGGCATGGGCAACCTCGGACGGGCGCTTGCCAACCACACCGGCTTCACGGACCGCGGCTTCCCCGTGGTGGCGGCCACCGATTCCGACCCGAACAAGATCGGCACGATCGTCGACGGTGTCTCGGTGCACGCGCCCGGCGAACTCGGCGACATCGTCCGCCGCCTGGATGTCGCCATCGGCGTGATCTCAACCCCGGCCGAAGCCGCCCAGGGCACCGCTGATGCCCTGGTGGCTGCAGGTGTCACGTCGATCATGAGCTTCGCCCCGACCGTGCTCTCCGCGCCCGACGAGGTCGAGATCAGGTCGGTCGATCTCGCCACCGAACTCCAGATCCTCGGTTTCCATCTGCATCGCAATCGGATCGCCGGAGACGCCTGACCCCAGCGGTCGGGTTCCTCCGTTCTCGCCGCGGCGAAGCGAGCGAGCATGTCCGCCGTGACACTCGTCGCCCGATCCGGTTTCTCGGGCGGATGTCCGATAGCGTTCAGGCGTTGGCCCTGCAGCCCTGGGCCGTCGGCTTTGCCCCTGGAGTACGTGTCCCGTGTCGATCGTCGCCATCGGTTGTAACCACCGGTCGACCCCGCTCTCGATTCTCGAGCGGATGACGATCGCGCCCGACGACATCCCCAAGGCCCTTGCCGATCTCGGCTCCGCCGATCACCTGAGTGAGGTCGTCGTGTTGTCGACCTGCAACCGGGTCGAGATCTACGCCTACGCCGAGAAGTTCCACGGTGGCTATCAGGACATCCGCGAGTTCTTCGGCCGACATGCCGGGCTCGCCCCCGAAGACGTCAACGACCACCTCTACGCACTCCACGACACCGAAGCGATCCGCCATCTGTTCTCGGTGACTGCGGGTCTCGACTCCGCCGTGATTGGCGAGCACGAGATCCTCGGGCAGGTTCGCACCGCCTGGGAGCGCTCGGCCGAACACGGCACGGTCGGCTCCACGCTCGGCCCGCTCTTCCGTCACGCGGTCGAGACGGGGAAGCGGGCCCGCACCGATACTGCGATCGGACGTGGCATCGCGTCGGTCAGCCAGGCTGCCGTCGCCCTCGCCACCGAGCAACTCGGCGGCCTCGACGGTCGCACCGTGCTCGTACTCGGTGCCGGCGAGATGGCCGAGGGAACCGTCAAGTCGCTCGCTGCGGCCGGCACCTCCGACATCTTCGTCGCCAACCGCACTTGGGATAACGCCGTGGCGCTCGCCGAGGCGTGCGGTGGCACCGCCGTGAGTCTCGACGCCGTGGGCGACGCTCTCGTCGCCGTCGACATGCTCGTCACGACCACGGGTGCGCAGCAGCTCATCCTCGAGAGCGGTGAGATCGCCGGCTTCCTCTCGCGTCGTCATGGTCGCGAACTCGTGATCGTCGATGTTGCCGTCCCGCGCGACGTCGACCCCCGCGCCGGCGAACTGCCCGGCGTCACGCTCCTCGACATGGACGACATCGGTGTGTTCGTCGAGCAGCAAATGGCCTCGCGCACCCGTGTCGTCGGCAATGTCGAGACGATCGTCGGGGAAGAGGTCGATCGCTATCGCAGCGTCACCTCCGCCCGCGAGGTGGCGCCGCTCATCGCCCAGCTCCGCACCCGGGGCAACGACATTGCCGACATCGAGCTCACCCGGTTCAACGGCAAGCTCTCGGAGCTCGATGCATCCCAGCGCGAGGCCGTCGAGGCGATGGCTCGGGGCATCGTGAACAAGTTGCTGCACGAGCCCACCATCCGGCTCAAGGACGCCGCCGGTCACGCTCGGGGCGATCGCCTCGCCGACTCGCTCCGCGATCTGTTCGACCTCGACTGAGCCGGCGCTCGTGGGGATGCAGGTGCGAGCAGCCACGCGCGGGAGTGCGTTGGCGTTGTGGCAGACGCGGCACGTGGCGTCGCTGCTCGAGTGTGAGATCGACGAGGTCGTCGTCTCGACCGTCGGCGACCGCAACACCGACGTGCCGATCCACTCGATGGGTGGCAAGGGCGTGTTCGTCAAGGAGGTTCAGGCTGCCGTGCTCGACGGTCGGGCCGACTTCGCCGTGCACTCCGGGAAGGACCTCCCGGCGGTCACGCCCGATGGTCTCGTGCTCGTCTGCGTCCCGGCCCGAGCCGACGCACGCGATGCGCTCGTCGGCGCATCCTGGGCGTCGTTGTCTCCCGGCGCACACATCGCCACCGGTTCGGTTCGTCGCCGGGCCCAGCTGGCCTGGCATCGACCCGACCTCGTCTTCTCCGAGCTGCGCGGCAACATTCAGACTCGGCTGGAGAAGCTGGAGTCTGGCGGCTTCGACGGAATCGTGATGGCGGCTGCGGCGATCGACCGTCTTGCGCTCGACCTATCGATCCCGGTCGACCGGC
Source organism: Acidimicrobiales bacterium (assembly GCA_022425325.1). Lineage (GTDB taxonomy): Bacteria > Actinomycetota > Acidimicrobiia > Acidimicrobiales > Aldehydirespiratoraceae > UBA11606. The sequence continues at coordinate 39,208 of JAKMFW010000093.1, forward strand.
TCGACCCGGCGATCATGCTCCCGCAGGTCGCCCAGGGCGCCCTCGCCATCGAGTGCCGTGCGGACGACACCGAGACGATCGCGGTGCTGCGTGCGATCCAACATGCCGACACTCGCCGTGTCGTCGACACCGAGCGGGCCTTCCTCCACGAACTCGGCGGCGACTGCGATCTCCCCGCCGGTGCACACGCAACCCTTGGGGACGACGGCATCGAGATCACCGGCATGCTGGCGTCGCTTGATGGCCGGGTCCTGATCCGTGAACGCCGGGTCGGGACCGATCCCGATCATCTCGGTCGGGCGGTTGCCAGGTTCCTGCTCGACGAACGCGGTGGCCGCGACCTGCTGGCCGATCTCCGCTGAGCGCGGCACGATGACGGCGATGACTCCGCCGCCCGAACCCGTCGTCGCCGGCCCGCTCGGCGGGCTCCGCATCGTGGTCACCCGGCCTCGCGACCAGGCGGCATCGCTCGTCGAGGCGCTGGAGGCGCAAGGTGCCGAAGCGGTATCGGTTCCGGTCATCAAGATCACCGAGCCGCTCGATGGCGGTGTCGGGCTTCGCACGGCGTTGCGGGTTCTACGCGATGGCGACTGGGTTGCGGTGACCTCGCCAAACGGTGCCGCCACCGTGGCCGAGGCGCTCGGTGAGCGCCCACTCGCCGATGGCGTTCGGGTCGCAGTGGTCGGTCCTGGAACCCGCGATCGGGCCGAGTCGCTCGGTCTCCCCGTCGATCTCGTGCCTGCCGATGCGATCGCCGAGGGTCTCGCTGCCGCGTTCCCCGCACCACCGATTGCGGGCGGTCGGGTGGTGCTCGCCCGAGCCGAGGTCGCCCGCGAGACCTTGCCGATCCATCTGCGGATGATGGGCTGGAACGTCGACGAGGTCGTCGCCTACCGCACGGTCTCTGCCGCCATTGACGACAGCGGTCGTCTCGCCTGCGCTGCCGCGGACGCCGTCGTCTTCACCTCCGGTTCGACCGTCGATTCGCTCGTCGACGCCGTCGGGGTCGACGGACTCCCGAAGATCGTCGCCTCGATCGGTCCGGCGACCTCCGCCGTCGCTGCCGAGCAGGGCGTCGACGTCGACGTCGAAGCCGATCCGCACACGATCCCCGGCCTCGTCGATGCCCTCGTCGCCCACGTCGCCGACCGTCCCGTGCTGCACCGCGAGCCCGCCGGGAGCGCCGACGCCCAGTGGTGTCTCGAGCAGTACTACGCCGAACTCGACACCCGTTTCGTCCACGGCCTCGATCGGGGCACGGTGCAGTCCACCGACATCGACGAGATCTCGCCACCCAACGGACTCTTCGTCGTCGTCCGTCTCGATGGTCGCCCGGTGGGGTGCGGCGCTCTCAAACGTTCCGACCCTGCGGTGATCGACATCAAACGGATGTGGCTGCGTTCCGACGTACGCGGTCGGGGCCTCGGCCGCGCGCTGCTCGGCCATCTCATGGACGAGGCCCGGGCGCTGGGTGTCGACCGGGTTCGGCTCGATACCAACGAGACGCTCGTCGAGGCGATCGCGCTCTACGAGTCGTCCGGTTTCGTTGCCGTCGAGCGATTCAACGACGACCCGCACGCCACCCATTTCTTCGAACGAGCACTCGATTGACCCGGCAGCGTCACGGTCGGAGGCCCACATCGTGAACCCGCCTGCCGCCGTCATCTTCGACTTCGACGGCACCATCGCCGACACCGAGACCCCGGTGTACGAGGCCGCTCGGATCGCGCACGAGGAGCATGGTCTCGAACTCCCCATGGCGACATGGATCCAGGTCGTCGGCACCGCCGACAACAAGCCGCTGGCCGAGCGACTCAGGGACGAGCTCGGCCGACCCCCGGATGCCGACGTGATGGCCCGGGCCGAGGAACGGCACCGCCACGCCCGCGAGAACGTCCCGGTGCTGCCGGGCGTGGAGGATCTGATCACGGTCGCCAAGTCGCACGACCGCCGGCTTGCGATCGCAAGCAGCTCGCCGATCGACTGGGTCGAGCCGCACCTCACCCGGCTCGGGCTCGTCGACCACTTCGATCACCTCAGCACGCGTGATCAGGTCGACCGAGGTAAACCCGCCCCTGATCTGTTCCTCCTCGCCGCGGCCCGACTGGGGCTCGACCCGGCCGACATCCTCGTCATCGAGGACTCGCGACACGGCTACGCGGCAGCGCGAGCGGCGGGGATGCGCTGTGTGGTCGTCCCCAACGCAATCACGGCACACGACGTCCACCCCGACGCCGAGATCGTGCTCGAATCACTCGTCGACTTCCCCTTCGCTCACTTCGGGTTCTGACCCATCGCGGTGGGTAGCCTCGCCGTGTGAGCAACACGAACGCATCCCTGTTCGAACGCGGTCAGGCCGTCATCCCCGGCGGTGTGAACTCGCCGGTGCGGGCCTTCGGCTCGGTCGGCGGGACGCCGTACTTCGTCGAACGAGCGGACGGGCCATTCGTTTACGACGTCGAGGGTCGTCGTTACATCGACTACGTCCAGAGCTACGGCCCGTCGATCCTCGGCCATGCCCATCCCGACGTCATCGCGGCGATCCGGGACGCCGCCACCCGCGGCACGAGCTATGGCGCTCCCACCGAGAACGAGGTGCGCATCGCCGAGGAGATGACCAGCCGGGTCGAGGGGCTCGAGATGATGCGCCTCGTCTCGTCCGGCACCGAAGCGGCGATGTCGGCGATCCGGCTCGCACGCGGCGCAACCGGCCGCAGCAAGATCCTGAAGTTCGCCGGCAACTACCACGGCCACACCGACTCCCTGCTTGTCGCTGGCGGGTCGGGCATCGCCCAACAGGGCCTCAAGGGTTCCGAGGGCGTGACGGCGGGCGCGATCGAGGACACGATCGTGGCGCCGTACAACGTCGTCCCCGAGATCGACGAGTCGATCGCCGTGGTCTGTGTCGAACCGATCGCGGCGAACATGGGGCTGGTGCCCCCGGCGCCGGGCTTCCTCGAGGGCCTTCGCGAAGCCTGCGACGCCGCCGGGGCGATGCTGCTCTTCGACGAAGTCATCACCGGTTTTCGTCTGTGTCGCGGCGGCGCAGCTGAGTGGTTCGGTGTGCAGCCCGATGTGTGGTGCTTCGGCAAGGTCATCGGCGGTGGCCTGCCCATGGGTGCCTACGGCGCAAGCCGAGAGATCATGAGCAATGTGGCGCCGCTCGGAGGCGTCTATCAAGCCGGCACGCTTTCGGGGAATCCGCTCGCAACGGCTGCAGGCCTGGCGGCCCTTGAGCACCTCACGGTCGAGGCGTACGCCGCGCTGACCGAGCGGGCTACACGCCTCCAAGAGGGCATGCAGGCGGCGTTCGATACCGCCGGCGTCGCCGCCGTGCTCCCGAGGGTCGGTCCGCTGCTGGGCATCTTCTTCACCGATACGGCGCCGCACGATTTCGATTCGGCCAAGGCCGCTGCCGACAACGGCGTCTACCCACGGTTCTTCCATGGGATGCTCGACCGTGGCATCGCCCTCGCACCAGGTGCCTACGAGGCGATTTTCCCCTCGCTCGCCCACGGCGACGAGGAGATCGAAGCCACCATCGCTGCCTGCGCCGAGGTCGCCGCAACCCTCTGACCCGACTTTTTCAGCGCATTTTGGAACCACACACCGGGTTTCGTCCGTACACCCTTCGGTAGTGCTCGTGAGATCGTGGAGCTGCAATGACCATCAAGAAGCTGGCCATCGGGGTCGGAATCGCCCTCGCCGTGCTGATCGCCGCCGTGTGGTGGCTGTTCTTCTGGGGTGACACGCCCGAGGCCGTCGATGTCGAAGCCGCCAACACCCAACTCGACGTCGACCTGGCGGTGGCCACCGACGACGCTCCGGCCGCCGCACCCGACCCGTTCGACGGCGACATCGACGCCACGTGGGTGGTCGACGACGAGATCGGCGAATTCGATTTCGAGACCGCGAGTGGCAGCTTCGCCGGCTTCCGGGTCGACGAGGAGCTCACCGTCCCCTACGGCGACGTTGTCGCCGTGGGTCGAACCGGCGGGGTGAGTGGCACGGTCACAATCGACGGTGGCCGGTTGACCGGCACCGACATCACCGTCGACATGGGGTCGATCACGTCGAACGACGCCCGTCGCGAGTTTCCGATCCGCCGGGCCGTCATGGCCAACGAGTTCCCGACCGCCACCTTCGTGTTGACCAGCCCGGTCGACTTGCCCGCCGGTCTCGCCACCGGCGAGACGGTCACGGTCGATGCCACGGGCGACCTCACCGTTGCGGGCACCACCAACGAGGCGACGTTCACGATCGACGCCCTCGTCCGCGACGACGGGTTCGGTGTCATCACCGGTTCGGCCACGATCACGTGGGAGGACTACGGCGTCACCCCGCCGAACGCGCCGATCGTCGTCTCGATCGACGAGAGCGGCATCATCGAGTTCCAGCTCATCGTCGCCAAGGGCTGAGACCCCGTCGACACGGCTTGCTGCGGGGCTCTACCCTCGGCTGATGGCCCAACCTCACGTTCCGACGTCGCTCGATCAGATCACCGCCGAGGTGATGACCGATGCGCTCCGGTCGAGCGGATTCGACGAGGTCACGGTGTCCTCGGTATCGGCGGAACGCATCGCGATCGGCGAGGGCTTCCTTGGTGAGCTCGCTCGTCTGACGCTCGACTACTCGGCGGGAACCGGGCCGGCGACAGCGATCGCAAAGATCCCGACCACCGACTCGGGACTCAAACCGATCGGCGACCTGCTCGACGTCTACGGACGTGAGCACCGGGCCTACGCGAATCTCCTCCCGCAGATGAAGGTCCGCACGCCGCAGGCCTACCTCAATGTGGGCGACGACGAGTCCCTGGCGTACTGCCTCGTTTTGGAAGATGTCGGCGGCTACGCGTCCGGTGATCATCATGCGGGGGCGACGCTCGAACAGGCACGTGCTGCTGTGGTCGCGGCCGCCGGGGTGCACGGCCGCTGGTGGAACCAGGTCGACCAGTTCGACTGGGTGCCGCCGATCGACAGCCCGCTCAACATGGGCTTGCAGGGAATGTTCGAGTCGAGTTGGCCGATGGTGGTCGACCAGCACGGCGAACAACTCGGCGCCGAGGTCATCGCCCGGCTCGAGTCCTACCTGCCGACGGTTAGCGACATGTTCGCCTCGTTCGGCGCATCGAGCCGGACCCTGACCCACAACGACTTCCGGCTCGACAACATGTTCTTCGACGACGACGACCTCGTCCTGATCGACTGGCAACTCCTCGGCCGGGGCGACGGCATGGGTGATGTCGTGCCGTTCTTGACGTGCAACCTCGACCCGGCGCTCCGGCGGGCGCACGAGTCCGACCTCATCGACCTCTACCGAGACACCCTCGAGACGATGGACGCCGGCTATGTCCATCTCGACGACCTGATGAACGCCTACAAGCTGACGCTCAACTTCTGGCTGAGTGCGTGGCTTCACAACTCGGTGACGAAGGGGGAGACCACCCAGCGGGGTGAAGAACTCTTCGAGCGCATCATCACCCGCACCCTCGACGCCTACGTCGAACATGAGGCGTGGGAGCTCATCGGCGCCCACGACCTCTCCCCGGAGATGCGCTGAGCTCGTGACCGAGGTGACGATCGAAGACCTCGAGCGCAGCGGTGCGTTTTCCGCCATCGTCGGGCTTCGACGGCCGAACCGAGGTGAGACGGTCGTCTTCGGTGTGGTTGCCGCCCTCTACCTCGTGCTCGTCCTCACCGGCGGGTTCGAGCCGACGGTCGCGGTCGTCGTCGCCGTGGTTGCGGTTCCGCTCTTCGTCGTACTCGATGCCCGCAATCTCGATCGAAAGCTCGCATCCGTGCCGGAGGCTGCGTACCGCGTGGTCGTTCGTGTGCCGGACGCCGACGGGCGCGCGATGGTGATCGGTGCAGGTCTCACGGACGATCGCGTCGCACTCCACGACATCGAGGGCACGCAGGCGTCCTTCCCGCAGTCAGCGCCACCGACGGTGTGGATCGGGCGACAGAGCCATCGGGTTCGACAGGTCGAGTTCGAGCCCCACGGATGCTGCCCGGCCTGGTCGGAACCGCTGTCGGGTCACCGGCTGCGCATCGAGCGGTAGCGCTCGATCAGCGCATTCGTCGACGCGTCGTGGCGGAGGTTGGGCGTGTCGGCGTTCGTCAGTTCGCCGACGATCGCCGAGGCGAGCACTTTGCCGAGTTCCACCCCCCACTGATCGAAGCTGTTGAGCCCCCACACGACGCCCTGGGTGAACACCTGATGTTCGTAGAGGGCCACGAGCTGTCCGAGCACCGACGGGGTGAGGGCGGGCGCCATGATCGTGGTCGAGGGCCGGTTGCCCGGGAAGGTCCGGTGCGAGACCAGTAGTGGGTCCGTCTCGGTCTCGGCGACCTCCTCGGCGGTCCTGCCGAACGCGAGGGCCTGACTCTGGGCGAAGCAATTGGCCACGAGGAGATCGTGATGGGTGTCGGCCCCCTCGAACTCGGGATGGTCGGGCGCACCGAACACGATGAAGTCGGCGGGGATCACGGTGCTGCCCTGGTGCAGGAGTTGGTGGAACGAGTGCTGCCCGTTGGTGCCGGGTTCACCCCAGATGACCGGTCCGGTCTCGTAGGTCACGGGCTCGCCGTCGGTGCGGACTCGCTTTCCGTTCGACTCCATGTCGAGCTGCTGGAGGTAGGCGGGGAAGCGATGGAGTGCCCGCGAATAGGGGAGCACGGCTCGACTCGGCAGATCGCAGAAGGTGCGATACCAGACCTCGATCAGGCCGAGCAGAGCCGGAACGTTCTCGGCGATCGGGGTCGCTGCCATGTGCTCGTCGACAGCCCGGAATCCGGCGAGCATCTCGCCGAACGCGTCGGGACCGATCGCGATCATGAGGGACAGCCCGATGGCGGAGTCCATCGAGTAGCGCCCGCCGACCCAATCCCAGAAACCGAACATGTTGTCGGTGTCGATCCCGAACGCCGCGACCTCGGCGGCGTTGGTCGACACGGCGACGAAGTGTGTCGCCACGGCGTCGGCGCCGAGCGAGGCGGTGAGCCATGCTCGCGCCGACCGGGCGTTGGTGAGCGTCTCCTGCGTGGTGAACGTCTTCGACGAGATCACGAACAGGGTTGTGGCCGGGTCGAGGTCGCCGACGGCAGCGATCAGATAGCTGCCGTCGACATTGCTGACGAAGCGGCAGCGAATCCGGTCGTGACGAAAGGCAGCGAGCGCTTCGTACGCCATGACCGGACCGAGGTCGGAGCCACCGATCCCGATGTTGATGACGGTCTCGATCGGTTCCCCGGTGGCGCCGACCCAGTCGCCGGACCGGACTCGATTGGCAAACGCGCCCATTCGGCCGAGTACCTCGTGAACGGCGGGCACGACATTCTCGCCGTCTTCCCGCACCTCGGACCCGACCGGAGCCCGCAGAGCGGTATGGAGCACGGCGCGATCCTCGGTCGAGTTGATCCGCTCGCCGGCGATCATCGCGGCGAAGCGGTTAGCGAGACCGACCTCGTTTGCGAGGGCGATGAGGTCGTCGAGAACCGCAGCCGACACGCGGTGCTTGGACAGATCGACCGTGAGGTCGGCAACCGAGAGCGTCATGCGATCGACTCGACCAGGGTCGTCGTCGAAGAGTCTGCGGAGGTCGAGATCGTCGAAGGAGGCGGCGTGGCCCTGGAGGGCGCGCCAGGAATCGGTGAGCGAGGGATCCACGGTCCCATGTTCGCCGGTTCGGACGCGAAACAGCCGGACCCTGCGGGCCCGGCTGTTTCGAGGGTCTGTTCGGGCGGGGGAGTGGGTTACTCCGAGGCGAGTTCGCCGTACTCCTCGTCGACCTTGACGCGGGCGGCGTCAACCCAGCCCTGGATCTCCGGCAGCGTGGCGCCTTCGAAGGTCATGACGCCCTCTTCCTCCATCAGGTGGTAGAGCTCGTCGAGCACGTGGAGCTCCCGCTCGTCGCCTTCCGGCGTGATCTGATCGGCGCCGAACGCGTGGCGGACGTGGTAGACGACCGCCACCAACTGCTCGGGCGAGAGGTTGCCGAAGCCGGCCATCTGGCCGTACGAACCGGGTGCATGAGCGCCACCGGGACGATCGGGGTCGCCGTAGACGAGGAGGCCCTCGGCCTGTGAGCCGGCGGTGCCGTTGGTGACCCAGTGCAGGTGACCGGCCAGGCCGTCGTACGAGGCGCCGGAAGCGAGCGAGGGGAAGGTGAGCAGGACTTCGCCGCCGTTGAGCTGGCGTCCGGAGCCGCCACCACCACCGCCACCATGGCAGCCGGCGCATTGGCCGCTGTAGATCTCGGCCCCTTCGTAGGCAAGACCTTCGGGAGCGGCAGGCGGGTTCTCGAGGTAACCCAGATAGAAGATCGCCCAGAAGGGAAGGAAGATCAGGACCGGCATGACCCAGACCGGGACCTTCTTGCGGGTCTCGGCGGCCTCGACATAGGGGGCGACAGGCTCGGGAGCAGCAGGCTCCTCGGGAACGGCCGGGGCCGGAGCCGCTGTCGTGGCCGGAACCGGAGCGGCGTCCGCCGCCGGTTCACTGCTCGGCGCAGCGCTCTCGCCGGCGTCGGGTGGGGTCTGCCCACTGAGGCGGGCACGGGCCTCGGCGGCCTTCTTCAGGAGGTGCTCGGGTACTTCGGTCACCGTTGGTCTCCGGCGGATCGATCGGACAGCGGAATGGCGAGTGGTGCGGCGGACGCAGGATTGCGTCAACCACGCTCAGCGAGGATAGGGGCAGTGTCGCACGTCCGAACAAGCTGAAGCAGAATCCTTCCCCCGAATTTCTGACAATCGCGCGATACCTGATTTTCCCCGGCCCCGGATGGGGGGAATCGAAAGGCACCGTGATAAACCAGTGGACCAATCCGGGGGGCGCCGCTCTTCCGGTTTAGACTTGTGCATGGTTTCACGAAGTTCGTGGAACGCGTCCGTTCTCCAGGAGTCGCAGCGTGGTCGCTTTCGTGTCGTCGATCATCGTCACCGCCTTGATCGTTGGCGGAATCCTCGCCTACCAGAAGCGCCGTCCCGCCGATCAGGTCGTGACCTGGGGCGAGGCGATGCTCGGCTCGATGATCGTCTTCTTCTTGATGTTCTGGGTCTACGGCGTCGTGCCGCACCAGTTCCTGACCTGGGCCGACAACGAGCTCAATTGGCGCTCCGACAAGATCCTCTTCGGCCCGTTCGACTTGCTCAAGTCGCAGCAGGACGGTGGCTGGTCGCCGATTCGTGTCAACTATGTCGTCTTGCGCGACCTCCTCGCCGTCGGCATCTACGTCGTTGCGCTCGCCGGCAACATCTGGATGTGGGCCGCATGGCAAAAGCGCGGCGAGAAGCAGAATGCCGAGAAGACCCCCGAACGCTCGACCTTCGGCCGCCCGCTCGTGAAGGAAGGTGCCTAACTTCATGGCCACCACCGACGCGAATCCGCCGCTTCCCGAGTTCCGCGACGACTACATCCTCCAGCAGGTCGACGCCGCCTGGCTCACCGCCCAGGTCAAGCCGAAGCAGTTCATCCACATCGATCAGTCCGAATGCATCATGTGCGAGGGCTGCGTCGACATCTGCCCGTGGAAGTGCATCCATATGGTGCGTCCCGACGCGATCGACGAAGCGATCGGCACGGAGCTCCCCGGCAGCGACCCCAACGACAATGTGATCTTCACCATCGACGACGACGTGTGCACCCGGTGCGCACTCTGCGTCGACCGGTGCCCCACTGGTGTGATCATCCTCGGCAAGATCGGCGACCCGCCGGCCGACGGTGATGCCCACCAGCGAACGAATACCCACGGTTACGGATACGGCATGCGCCTCGGCTGACGCCGGAGTGCCCTGACACGAAACACAGATCTATGGCGAACACTGACGAAGACGTGAAGAAGCCCCTGCCGCAACGACTGCAGGACCAAGCAACCCAGCTCGTCGACGCGACCCAGTCCTCTCAGGCCTGGAACTCGATCTTCCGACCGGGCTCAATCTTCCGAAAGGGCTACACCGACAGCCCTCGAAACCGGTCCTACGTGATCATGAACTCGGTGCTGTACCACCTGCACCCGGTGAAGGTGAAGCGTCACGCCGTGAAGGTCAGCTACACGCTGTGCCTCGGCGGCCTGTCCTTCTTCCTGTTCATCTTGCTTACGGTCACCGGCATCTTCTTGATGTTCTTCTACCGGCCGACCGCTGCAGCCGCCTGGGACGACATCTACACGCTGCAGAACAGCGTGACCTTCGGCCTGCTCGTCAGGAACATGCACCGATGGGCGGCCCACTTGATGGTGCTCTCGGTGTTCCTTCACATGGCCCGCGTCTTCTACCACGGTGCGTACAAGCCGCCCCGTGAGTTCAACTGGGTGATCGGCGTCAACCTCTTGCAGTTCACCCTCCTGCTCTCGTTCACCGGCTACCTCCTGCCCTGGGACCAGCTGGCCCTCTGGGCGGTGACGGTGGGTACCAACATGATGGGGTACACGCCGGTGTTCGGTGAACAAGTCCGCTTCGTGCTGCTCGGCGGCGTGGAGATCGGCACGGACACGCTGCTCCGATGGTACGTGTTGCACGTCTTGCTCCTGCCGTTCGTGCTCGTCATCTTCATGGCGATCCACTTCTGGCGGGTGCGCAAGGACGGCGGCATCTCGGGTCCGCTCTAAGGCAAGAAGGAGAAGAAGGACATGACCGAAGTCCCCGAACACCTCCGCAAGCGGGCCGAAGAGGCCCGAGCCAAGGCCGCTGCGGCCAAGGCTGCCGCCGACGCCCCGGCCGAGGCCCCCGCCGAGGAACTCAGCGCCGAACAGCAAGAGGCTGCGTCGAAGATCCCGTCGCACCTGCTCGAGCGCTCCAAGGCCGCCAAGGCCAAGGCCGCCGGCGGTGATGCCGGTGGTGCCGCCACCGGAACTGCCGTCGCCACGGCTCCCACCGCTGCCGCTCCTGCTGCTGCGTCGGGTGCCCCGGTGCCGACCGGGCCCGGTGGGCACACCCAGCGCCTGCTCACCGTCGTGAAGTCGGGTTCGATCCAGGACGTCAAGGCCGTCCCGCAGGACAAGGTCCATACCTGGCCTCACCTGCTCGTGGTCGAGTTCGGCGCTGCGCTGTTTGCGCTCGCGTTCACCTTGATTTTCTCGATCTTCGTGAACGCTCCGCTGCTGGAGCTCGCCAACTTCAACGAGACGCCGAACCCGTCGAAGGCCCCGTGGTACTTCCTCGGCCTGCAGGAACTCCTCACGGTGTTCCACCCGATGGTCGCCGGCGTGACCATCCCGGGTATCGGCCTGTTCTTCTTGATGTTCATTCCCTACATCGACCGAAACCCGTCGGCGAAGCCCGAGGATCGCAAGTTCGCGGTTTCGTTGATGACCGTCCACCTGATGTTCTGGGCCGTGCTGACCATGATCGGCTCGTTCTTCCGAGGTCCCGGATTCAACTTCGTCTTCCCCTGGGAAGCCGGCTTGTTCTTCGAGCTGTAAGGCAAGGAGGAAACACCAATGCTCATTGCAGCCATCGTCGTCATCGCCCTGTTGGCCGCCGTCGCCGTGTTCTCCGCGCTCAAGAGTCGCGATGCCGACGGCGCCGTCGGCATCCTCTCGCGAGAGACCAAGTCACGCGACCGTGAATCGGCCGTCCTCGGCGACGAAGATGCCCTGACGGGCAAGCAGGTTGAGCGGGCCCAGGTCCTCGAGCGCAAGGCCGCCAGCAAGGAACTCGTCCTCGCTGCCGGCCAGAGTGCGCCGCCGGCTCCCTACGTGCCGCCGGATCCCGAGGTCATCGGCGTCTCGCGCCGTCAGTTCTTCAACCGCACCATCATCCTCATGATGCAGATCGGTCTCGGCGGCTTCGGCCTCGCGTCGATCGCCTTCCTGTGGCCCCAGCTCGGTGGCGGCTTCGGCTCGGCCATCCGAGTTGGTCTCGTGAGCGACGTGCTCAGCGAGATCCGGGGCGCCAACGGCTTCCTGTACCGGGCGGAAGGCCGCATGTGGATCACCGAATACCCGAACGGTGCGGTCGAGAAGGCCCGTGCCGCCTACTCGGCGAACGAACTCAGCGGTATGGAAGCCGGCCTTGCGCTGGGACTCGACGGTGGCGTCATCGCGATCTACCAGAAGTGCCCGCACCTCGGCTGCCGCGTGCCCGAGTGCGTCACCTCTCAGTGGTTCGAGTGCCCCTGCCACGGTTCGCAGTACAACCGTGTCGGTGAAAAGCGTGGCGGCCCGGCCCCGCGCGGCATGGACCGTTTCGCCATGAGCGTCTCGGCCGACGGTGTTCTCACCGTCGACACCGGCACGATCATCCAGGGCCCGCCGATCGGCACGAACACCACCGGGCAGGAGGCCGAAGGCCCCAACTGCATCGGTCAGTCGTCGCACTAGGCCCGGTAGCCTCCGTCCGTTCCCATCCCAGAGAGTTCTCGACCACCCGACACTCGCATGTTGCTCGCCGCCTCTACACAACGAACCATCGGACTCGTCATCTTGGCGATCGTCTTCCTCGGTGGGATCGCCTACATCTACTTCAACATCCGCTCGGCTCGCGACGAAGTCGGCTCGGAAATCGAGCTCGCCTCGAACCGCAAGCCGTACCTCTCCGACGAGGATCTCGAGGGCAAGAAGCTCGATCTTGCGCTCGGCTCGAGCCTCGTGCTGCTGACGATCGTGGCTATCACCCTGCCGCTCTACTGGCTCGGTGAGCCGGGGCGTCACGAAGGCCGGGATCTCGACACGTGGCGGATCGCGACCAACCGTGGCGAGGAGATCTATCTCGAGGGCGCCCAGTGTGTGAACTGTCACGGCCCTGAGGGTGCAGGTGGTGTCGTCAACACCGCCATCACCTCGTCGTCGGGCGAATTCGTCGCTCAGGTGAACTGGAAGGCTCCGGCCCTCAACACGCTGATGTCCCGCTACACCGAGGACGAGATCCTCCACGTGCTCAACTACGGCCGAAACGGTGTCATGCCGGCCTGGGGTGCCGGTGGCGGCGGTCCGCTCACCGATCAGCAGCTCGAAGAGATCATCTTCTATCTCCGGAGCGTGCAGATCTCCGAAGACGAGATTCGTTCGCAGGTCGACAGCGGTGTCGAGGCAGGTGCCAAGGCGCTGATCCTCGGGGCCAGCGATGAGGCGTGGGCAGTCGAGGTGCGGGCTTCGGAAGCCGCCCAGGCCGAGGCCGCCATGGCCGTTCGCCTGCTCGGTCGAGCCGACTTCGACTTCGAGTGCTCCGACGACATTGGTGCGTGCCTCACCCTCGACGACGCCAACGCCCGCCTTACTGCGGCGAACGAGGCGGCGGTCGAGCCGCTCGAAGCAGCCGTGGCGACCTGGTTCGATCAGGTCTCGGCGGCGAAGGCCACGGCCGACGCCCTTGCGATCGAGGCCGACCCGTCGCTCGCCGATGAGGGCAATGAGGATGACCTCCGTGCTGCGGCACTCGAAATCCTCTCGACCCCCGATGCGTTCGAGGGTCAGCAGGCGTACCTCCAGTGGGGCGAGTTCCTCTTCAGTAATACGGCGGCCGCCGGCACCTACAGCTGCGCTCGCTGCCACACCTATGGCTGGAGCTTCGACGGTGCGTCCGACTATGTGCTTGAGGAAAACGGCCGCGACGGTCCGATCCCCGAGCTCGCCGATGGATACGTCACCGCCGGCGGCTTCTTCGGCCCCAACCTGACCGGTGGCTCGACCCTCTCGCAGTTCGAGACCGCCATCGGCCAGTCGGCCTTCATCACCCGTGGTCAGGCCATCGGTCAGACCTACGGCCGAGGTGGCTCGGGCGGCAACGGCCAGATGCCCGGCTTCGGCGCACTGACGGAAGCCAATCCGGTGGGTCCCGGTATGGGCCCCGGCTCCGGCATCGTCTTCGAGTATCCGGCCCTGCTCACCGACGAGCAGATTGATGCCATCGTGGCGTTTGAGAGGACTCTCTGATGGAAATGGTCGAACTGATCGGCGTCCTCGACTGGATCGACGGGCTCGAGTGGGATCCCCATGTTCGCGGCTTCCTTGCGGTCTTCGCGGGCTTCTGTGTCTGGATGGGCTCCATCTGGATCATCGTGTCCAGCAACAGCGGCGTCCGCCTCGGCACCCTGCTGTCCCTGGCGGGCCTCTTCGCCTGGTTGACCATCATGGGTTCGATCTGGTGGCTCTACGGCATCGGTTGGGCCGGCGATGGGCCGATCTGGGAGGAAGTCGAGATCGTCGAGGGCACCGACGCGGAAGGACACCTGACCTTCGCCGCGCTCGACGAGGCCAACCTGCTTCGCACCGCATCCATCCCGTCAGCGCATGAGGCCGTCGTTGCGGCCGCCGAGGCGGCCGAGGCCGAGTTCGGCGCCGACTGGCGGACCATGGGTCCGGCCGGTCTCAGTAACGATGCTGTCGACCGTCTCGTCGAGATCCAGATTGCCGACGCGGAATTCGGCGTCGTCGTCGCCGAGCGCCTCACGCCCGACCAGGTCGAGGGCCTGTCGCTCGCCGAGGTCGACGTACTCGTCGCCGCCGAGCAGAGCCGCAACGAGGCGACCACCTGGTCCGAACTCGCAGCGGTCGCTCCGGGCCTGATCGATCAGGACAATGCGAACCTCGGAGGCTGGACACTCCTGTCCACCGCCGAAGCGGGTGAGGCACAGGCCTCGGCCATCGCCATGCTGCTCGAGTCCGACGACTTCTCCTTCGCGGACCAGAGCCAGTTCAAGCTCCTCGACGCCTACACCATCGGCGGCAAGGAAGGTCTGCCCGAGGACCCGAATGTCCTGGACCGGGTCTGGACCAGGATTCGCCAGACCGCGCAGATCACCCACCCGACCCGCTACGGCGTCATCCAGGTGCAACAGGTCGCGGAGGAGTCGTTGACCAACCTGCCGGGCACCGCTCCGCAGATCCCGGTGGTCGACGAGGACGAGCCGATCGTCTCGGTCGTGATGGTCCGCAACCTCGGCAACCTGCGCCAGGTGCCAGCGTTCTTCACCATCGGTTCGCTGCTCATCTTCTTGTCGCTGTGTTACATGCTCCACGAACGCGACAAGCTCGTCATGGCCCGGCGAGCCGAGTTCGAAAAGGCGGCGTAACGCGTGCTCGGCCAGTACCTGCCCCTGCTGATGCTGTTCGGGCTGGCGGTGCTCTTCGCCGCCGGCAGCTTCATCGCATCGGGCCTCCTGGCCCCGCGCAATCCGACCAACGCCAAGCGAGCTGCGTACGAGTGCGGCATTGTGCCGACCAAGGAGACACCGGAACGCTTCCCGGTGAAGTTCTTCCTGGTCGCCATGATCTTCATCGTCTTCGACATCGAGATCATCTTCTTCTACCCGTACGCCCTTGCGTACGGGAGCCTCGGTGTGTTCGGCCTGGCGATGATCATGGTCTTCACGTTCGCCGTCTTCGAGTCGTTCGTGTACCTGATCAGCAACGGCGCACTCGAATGGGGCCCGCTCAAGCAGGTGGCCCGCCCGACCGGCTCGGTCTCGCCGGAACGAACCGCGGAAGCCACCATCCGCCGAGTCGGTCTCGAGAACCGGCCGATCGCCGAGGAGACGGCAGCGTGAGGATTCCCGGACTCGGTGACACCCAGTCGATCGCCGACAACGGCCTGGAGGGGATGGATCACAACTTCCTCACCGGCAATGTCGAGAACCTGGTCAGCTGGGCGCGGTCCCGCAGCCTCTGGCCGGCCACGTTCGGTCTCGCCTGTTGCGCCATCGAGATGATGGCGTCGGGCACGGCCCACTACGACCTTGCCCGGTATGGCATGGAGACCTTCCGGGCATCGCCTCGTCAGGCCGACCTCATGATCGTCGCCGGCCGAGTGAGCCAGAAGATGGCCCCGGTTCTCCGGCAGGTCTACGACCAGATGATGGAACCCAAGTGGGTGATCTCCATGGGCGTGTGTGCCTCGAGCGGCGGCATGTTCAACAACTACGCGATCGTGCAGGGCGTCGATCAGATCGTGCCGGTCGATGTCTACGCCCCGGGCTGCCCGCCCGGTCCGGAAACCCTCCTGCATGCAATCTTCACCCTGCATACCAAGATCGAATCGGGCGAGCTTGTCCGACGCCGCGAGGCGAATGGCGGCGGCGCCGGTATCACCATCGAACAGCGCGACGGACAGACCGCCGGCCTGACAATCGGGGGCTGACATGAGTGACGAGACCGCAGCCGCCGAAGAGGCGGAGGCCGAGGCCGTTGCCGAGGAAGCCACCGTCGCGCTGCGCTACGGCGCAGCGGTGAGCGAGTCCCACGGCGATGTCGTGTTGCACGCCACGGTCGAGACCTACCTCGACGTCTGCGGCGAGGCTCACGCTGACGGTTTCGACCAACTGATCGACCTCACCGCCGTCGACTATCTCACCTACGCCGGCGAGCGCACGCTCCCGGGCGGGCTCACTCCCGAACGCTTCGAGGTCGTCACCTCGCTGATCAACCATGTGCGCCGCGAACGGATCCGGATCCGCACCCAGGTGAGCGCCGACGAGCCGACCATTCCGAGCCTCTTCGACCTGTGGCCCGGCAGCGAGTACCTCGAGCGTGAGGCGTTCGACATGTTCGGCATCACCTTCGCCGACCACCCCGACATGAGCCGGGTCCTCATGCCCGAGGACTGGGTTGGGCATCCTCTCCGCAAGGACTACGCCGTTGGCGCCATCCCCGTCCAGTTCAAGGCAGCGAGCAACGAACGATGACGATCACCGACGAAACTCCCGAGACGATCGACGGCGCCGCACGTGTCCGCCGACGTGGCGATGATGCTGCGGTCCTGCGCCTCAGCGAAGCCGAGGCCGCAGCGATCGGCACCGACGCCACCACCTCCGACGACGACGAGCGAGTTCTGCTCAACATGGGTCCGTCGCATCCGTCGACCCACGGCGTGCTGCGCCTCATGTTGGAGATGGAGGGCGAGACCGTTATCCGTTCCAAGCCGGTCGTGGGCTACCTGCACACCGGCATGGAGAAGCAGGCAGAGCAGCTGACCTTCCTGCAGGGGTGCACCAACGTCACCCGCATGGACTACGCCTCGCCGTTCTTCACCGAACTGGCGTTCAGCCTCGCCACCGAGAAGCTCCTCGACATCGAGGTGCCGGAGCGTGCGGTCTGGATCCGCATGCTGATGAGCGAGCTCAACCGCATCAGCTCCCACCTGTTGTTCATGGCCACCAACGGCATGGATCTCGGTGCCGTGTCGATGATGATCTACGGCTGGCGTGAGCGCGAAGAAGTCCTCCGCTTCTTCGAAAAGGTCACGGGTCTGCGGATGAACCACAACTACATCCGCCCCGGTGGTGTCGCCGCTGATCTTCCCGACGGATGGAAGGGTGAGATCGAGGCGTTGCTCGAGCTGCTGCCGCCTCGCCTCGAGGAGTACGACGTCCTCATGACCGGGCAGCCGATCTGGCGTGAACGCCTGCAGGGCGTCGGAACGCTGAACACCGATGAGGCGCTCGCCTTGTCGGCCACCGGTCCGATCCTTCGTTCCACCGGCTACGCCTGGGACCTTCGCCGCGATCAGCCCTACCTCGCTTACGACGAGGTCGATTTCGACGTCATCGTCGGCACCTACGGCGACTGCTACGACCGCTACGCGATCCGCCTCAACGAGATTCGCGAGTCGATGCGCATCGTCGAACAGATTCTCGACAAGATGCCGTCGGGCGATTACCGCGTGCAGGACAAGAAGGTCACCCCGCCACCTCGCATCCGCATCGATCAATCGATGGAAGCGCTCATCCACCACTTCAAGATCTTCACCGAGGGCTTCAAGGTTCCCGAGGGGGAGGCCTATGCGTGTGTCGAATCACCCCGCGGCGAGCTCGGCATTTACATGGTTTCCGACGGCAGCTCGACGCCGTACCGCATGCATGTGCGGGGCCCGTCGTTCATCAATGTTCAGACCATGCCGCACCTCATGCGCGACAGCCTCATCGCCGATGCCGTGGCGATCATCTCCAGCGTCGACCCGATCATGGGCGAGGTTGATCGATGAGCTACTTCACCGCTGACAACCTCGAGACGGCGCACGAGATCATCTCGCGCTATCCGCGCAAGAAGTCGGCGCTCATCCCGTTGCTGCATCTTGCGCAGGAGCAGGAGGGCTGGGTCGCCGACGACGCCATGCGTCAGATCGCCGAACTCACCGACACCACGCCCGCCGAGGTGAAGGGCACCGGCTCGTTCTACGAGATGTTCAAGTTCCACCCGGTGGGCACCTACATGATCAATGTGTGCACCAACCTCGCCTGCCAATTGCTCGGCGGTGAGGAACTCCTCGCCCATGCCGAGGAGGCGCTGGGGATCAAGGCCGGCGGCACCACGGCCGACGGCATGTTCACCATCGAAGACGTCGAGTGCATCGCAGCGTGCACCGAGGCCCCGTGCCTGCAGGTCAACTATCGCTACAAGCTGCGGCTCACCACCGACGATCTCGATCAGCTCATCGACGATATCCGCAACGGTCGGGCGACCGACATCCCCGAGCACGGCACGCTCGGCCTGGTCCGTCAGCACATCCCGGCCGGTGCCGGTGCGGGCATCGTGGCGCCGGAGCAGGCCACCGAACGACCGGTCTGGCTCGCCCGAAACGACACTGCCGACGAAGGAGGAGAAGCCTGATGCCGACGCACGACTATGTCCCTCATGCCCCCGGCTATGTCGACAACGACGGACCGAAGATCGTCACCAGCCGCTTCGTCCACGAGGACTCCCACACCCTTGAGCGCTACGAGGCCACCAATGGCTACGACGGCCTGCGCCGCGCCCTCGACCGCACGCCGGCCGATGTCCACGAAGAGGTCCGCGACGCTGTCGTGCTCGGCCGTGGTGGCGCCGGCTTCCCGGCGGGCGTCAAGTGGGGCTTCATGCCTCCCGGCAAGTTCCCGTACTACCTCGTGGTCAACGGCGACGAGTCCGAGCCCGGCACCTACAAGGATCGCCTTCTCATGGAGCGTGACCCTCACCAGTTGATCGAGGGCTGCCTCATCACCTGCTACGCGCTCGGTCTCAGCCAGTGCTTCCTGTATGTGCGAGG
This sequence comes from Acidimicrobiales bacterium, assembly GCA_022425325.1. GTDB lineage: Bacteria > Actinomycetota > Acidimicrobiia > Acidimicrobiales > Aldehydirespiratoraceae > UBA11606. The sequence goes on from JAKMFW010000093.1 coordinate 58,164, forward strand.
CGAGATGCCCGCCGCTCAGGAGAATCTCGCCCAGGCGCTCAACGAGGCCTACGCCAAGGGGTACGTCGGCAAGAACATCATGGGGACGGAGTTCAGTGTCGACATCACGTTGACCTGGGGTGCCGGTGCCTACATCGTCGGTGAGGAGACGGCACTGATCGAGTCGCTCGAGGGCAACCGCGGGATGCCGCGCCTCAAGCCGCCGTTCTTCCCAGCCGCCATCGGCCTCTATGGCCAGCCCACGATCGTCAACAATGTCGAGACGCTGAGCAACCTTCCCTGGCTGCTCGTCAACGGCGCCGAGCAGTACAAGGCGTTCGGCTCGGAGGCTTCGCCCGGTTCGCGCATGGTCGCCGTGTCGGGTCACGTGAACCGTCCCGGCGTGTACGAGATCGAGCAGGGCGTCACGACCTTCCGTGATCTCTTGTACGGCGACAACTTCTGCCGCGGGATCCGCAACGACAACGAACTCAAGATGTTCGTGCCCGGCGGCGGGTCGGCCCCCTGGTTCTTCCCGGAGCAACTCGACCTTCCCCTTGAGGGGCGCACCGTCGGTGCGGAAGGTTCGATGCTCGGCTCGGGAGCCATCATGGTGATGGACGAGACCACCGATGCCGTGAAGGCGGCGCTGCGGCTCGTGCGGTTCTACGCCCGCGAGTCGTGCGGCAAGTGCACCCCGTGCCGGGAGGGCACCACCTGGGAGGAGCGCATCCTGCAGCGCATTCTCGACGGTGAGGGTCGGCCCAGCGACATCGACAAGCTGCTCGACATCGCCGACAACATCTCGCCCGGCCCCTACCCGGTCGCAGCCGACCCGTCCCAGGGCCTCGACGCCGTGCCGTTCCCGCCGAAGCAGACCACCATCTGCCCGCTGGGCCCGTCGTCGGTCGCCCCGATCACGTCGACGATTCGTCGCTTCCGTCACGAGTACGAGGCCAAGATCACCAAGCGGGATTCCATCCCGGTGATGGCCGCCCCGATGTCGTCTGATCCCGTCGAGGTTGGCTGATGACCGCCGTCGAGAACGAGAAGTCCACGGTCACCGTCACCCTCAACGGTGTCGAGATCGAGGCCAACCCGGGCGAACTGCTCATCGATGCCGCCGAGCGTCACGGCACCTACATCCCACGGTTCTGCTACCACTCGCGCATGAAGCCGGTCGGCATGTGCCGGATGTGCCTGGTCGAGGTCGACTCGGGCCGTGGTCCGGCCCTGCAGCCGAGCTGCATGATCCCGGCCGGCGAGGGCATGACCGTCGACACCGAGTCCGAGGCCACCAAGAAGGCCCAGGATGGGGTGCTCGAGTTCCTTCTCATCAACCACCCGCTCGACTGCCCGGTGTGCGACAAGGGTGGCGAATGCCCGTTGCAGGATCAGACCGTGGCCTTCGGCCCTGGCGAGTCCCGCTTCGTCGAGGAGAAGCGGCACTACGAGAAGCCGATCCCGATCAGCGACACCGTCTACCTCGACCGCGAGCGCTGCATTCTCTGTGATCGCTGCACTCGCTTTGCCGACGATGTTGCCGGCGACACGCTGATCCACTTCATGGACCGGGGCAACAGCACCCAGGTCAACACGTTCCCTGATGAGCCGTTCGCCTCGTACTTCTCGGGAAATACGGTGCAGATCTGCCCGGTCGGTGCGCTCACCGCCAAGCCGTACCGATTCAAGGCCCGTCCGTGGGATCTCGAGGAGACGATCTCCACGGCGTGGATCGACTCGGTCGGTTCTCGTGTCACCGTCCAGTCGAGCCGTAACCAGGTCCTGCGCCTGCTCGGTGTCGACGCCGACAGCGTCAACTGGGGTTGGCTCTCCGACAAGGAGCGCTTCGGCTTCGAGGCTCTCAACAGCGAGGACCGTCTCACCGCCCCGATGGTCCGTGTCGATGGTCGCCTTGAGGCCACCGGCTGGGCCCCCGCTCTCGCTGCGGCCACCGATGCCTTGCGAGATGTCGACCCGGCCCGCATTGGCGTGATCGGTGGCGCCCGTCTCACCAACGAGTCGCAGTACGCCTGGACCAAGCTCGCCAAGGGCGTGCTCGGCACCGACCATGTCGATGCGCAGCTCAGCGACGGCCTTCCGGCCGAGGCGGTGTTGGGTCTGCCTCGCGCCACGATCAACCAGGCCTGCACCCCGGGCGGCACCGTCATCCTCGTCGGTCCCGACCCCAAGGAAGACCTCGGGGCGCTGTTCCTTCGCCTGCGTCACGCCGTCGTCAACGACGGCACCACACTGATCGAGTTGACCCCGACCCGCACCGGTCTCAGCACGATCGCTGCCCACTCGTTGCACCCGAAGCCGGGCGAGGTTGACCTCCTGGCCGCTGCGCTCGTCGACGCCGTATCGGGCGACGCCCGCGATGCTGCCGGTGTGCCGGCCGACGCCATCGCCGCTGCGGCTGCTGCGATCTCGGGTCCGGTCACGGTGGTCCTCGGCCGGGCCTCGGTCGCCGAGTCGGCGGTGGTCACCGTCGATGCAGCCATCGCCCTCAACCGACTCGAAGGCGTCGGTTTCTTGTCGGCGCTGCGTCGCGGCAATGTGCACGGCGCCCTCGACATGGGTATGGCCCCGGGCCTGCTCCCCGGCCGAGTGCCGCTGAGCGCCGGTTGCGACGCCTTCGATCAGGTGCCCACCGGGGTGGGCATGGACACCATCGCCATGCTGGAGGCGGCCGCCTCCGGTGATCTCGACGTGCTCGTCCTGCTCGGCAGCGATCCGCTGAGCGATGTGCCCGATGCCGACCTGGCCGAGCGTGGCCTCGCCGGTGCCGGCACCGTGATCGCCGTCGAGATGTTGCCCAACGCCTCGACCCTTGCCCACGCCGACCTCGTCCTGCCCGCTGCGGCACCGACCGAGGTCGACGGCACCTTCACGAACCTCGAGGGTCGCGTGAGTGTCGCCGAGCAGAAGGTCACCCCTCCGGGCACCGCCCGCGCCGACTGGATGATCGCCGCCGAACTCGCCCTGCGCCTGGGCGCCGACCTCGGCGTCGAGTCCCCCGAATCGATCCGGGCCGAGATCGCTGCCGTGTCGCCGGTTCACGCTGAGCTCACCGAGACTGCGCTGGCCGATGGCCGTGTCGAGGGCGTCTTGATCAGTGGCTCGTCGATCGAAGCGCCCACCGTTTCGGCCTCGACCACCCCGGCCAACGACGCCTACTCCCTGCGGCTCGTCGCCGCTCGCCGCATGTACGACAACGGCACGATGCTGCAGGCCAGCGCCTCCAGCGCCGGCCTCGCCGCCTCGGTGAAGGTCACGCTCAACCCCGCCGATTTCGAGAAGCTCGGCCTCGACGCCGGCACTGTCGTCAAGGTGATCTCGGGTCGAGGTGAGCTGATGGCGCCGCTCGCCGCCGACTTCGGTGTCCCCGCTGGATCGGCCATGATTCCGGCGAACGCGCCGGGGTCCAACGCCAACACCCTGATCGATGCGTCGGCGTCGTTCACCGACGTTCGGGTGGAACGCGCATGATGTTTGCTCAAGACCCGCTCTACGCCGGCGACTGGCTCGGTGATGCGCTGATCACCGGCCTCAAGGTGCTGGTCGCGTTTGCGTTCTTGCTCGTCGCAGTGATGCTCAACATCTGGTTCCTGCGCAAGGTCATCTCCGACTTCCAGAACCGCATCGGCCCGAACACGGCTGGCCGGTGGGGCATTCTCCAGAGCCTGGCCGACGGCATCAAGCTGTTCTTCAAGGAAGATCTGATCCCCGACAATTCGGATCGCTTCGCTTTCAAGCTGGCGCCGTACCTGTCGCTCGTCCCCGCCTTCCTCGTCTTCGCGATCATCCCGATCGGCGGCGACTTCAACGGCGACGACGGCGACGGTGTCGTCAGCATCTTCGGTCACGACACACTCCTCCAAGTCGCCGACCCGCCCGTCGGTGTCCTGTGGTTCCTCGCCATGTCGTCGCTTGCGATCTATGGCGTGATGCTCGCCGGCTGGAGTTCGGGCTCGAAGTACCCGCTCATCGGCTCCGTGCGGGCGTCGGCCCAGATGGTGTCCTACGAAGCGGCCCTCGGCCTCGCCCTTGCGTCGGTGCTGCTCGTGTCGGGAACCTTGTCCACCCATGCCATGGTCATCGACCAGTCGGGTGAGGGCCCTGCGTTCTTCGGGATCGAGAACATCCTCCCGGCCTGGTACCTCCTGCCGGTCGGCATCGTGCCCTTCGTCGTCTTCATCATCGCCGGCACGGCCGAACTCAACCATCCTCCGTTCGACCTCGTCGAAGCCGAACAGGAGATCGTCGGCGGCTTCCACACCGAGTACTCCTCGATCCGGTTCGCACTCTTCTTCCTTGCCGAGTTCATGAACCAGATCACGATGGGCGCCCTGCTCGTCACGCTCTTCCTCGGCGGCCCCAACGGCCCGGCGCTCTTCTTCCCTGAAGGCTGGTGGATCGGTGTCTTCTGGTTCTTCGTGAAGCTGATGGGCTTCTTGTTCCTGCTCGTCTGGGTGCGAGCCACCTTGCCCCGCTTCCGCTACGACCAGCTCATGGACTTCGGCTGGAAGCTGTTGATCCCGCTGTCGCTCGGTTGGTTCATCCTGCTGGCGTTCATTCAGATCGGCCGTGACGAGGACTGGAGCACCGCCCAGTTCGTCGGGCTCGGTGTGGGTCTTGCGGCCGCCTTCGTGGCCCTCGCCGGCATGTTGACCCTTGCGATCCGCAACGCCCGCAACGAGCGCATCGAAGAGATGGAGGATGCCCATGGCTGACGGTTCCTACCTCAAGGGCTTCGGCGTCACGTTCAAGAAGCTCTTCGAAGACCGTGTGACCGGCGATTACCGCGGTGGCAAGGGCCTCGAGAAGGGCAAGCCCGACGAGAAGCGCCCCAAGGCCGATCGACTCCACGGCCGCCATGTCCTCAACCGGTACGAGGACGGTATGGAGAAGTGCATCGGCTGTGAGCTGTGTGCCGGCGTGTGTCCTGCGAAGTGCATCTATGTGCGCGGCGCCGACAACAACCCCGACGCACCGACCTCGCCGGGGGAGCGCTTCGGCTACGTCTACGAGATCAACTACCTGCGCTGCATCCACTGCGATCTGTGCGTCGAGGCATGCCCCACGCAGGCCATCACCGAGTCGAAGCTGTTCGAGTTCTCGTTCACCAACCGCAGCGATGCGATCTACACCAAGAACGAACTGCTCGTCGGCGACGACGGCAAGCCTCAGCAGCTGCCCTGGGAAGACTGGCGCGACGGCGAGGACACCATGACCTCGGGCTGGATGCGCGCCACCTCACCGGCCGGTGACCACCGGTATGAAGGCATTGTTCACTGGGCGGGCGAGCTGGGCTACGGCGTGCGCGACCCCGAAACGGGGCAGAGCGCAGAGGCCGACGACGACGGGGGAGCTCGACCGGCAGCGTCGAGCGTCGAGCATGGCTGAATTCATCACGTTCTTCTTCGGGGCGGCGGTCATCCTCGCCGGGGCGATCGGCGTCGTCGTCGCTCGTAACGCCGTGCACTCGGCACTCTTCTTGATCCAGACCCTGCTCGGTGTCGCCGTGATCTTTGTCGTACAGGAAGCTCACTTCCTCGCGGCGGTACAGATCGTCGTGTACGCCGGTGCCATCGTCATCCTGTTCCTCTTCGTGATCATGTTGCTCGGTGTCGACAAATCCGAGGATCTCGGTGTCGAACCCATCGCCGGCCAAAAGCCGCTCGCCGTGGTCCTCGGCGCCTCACTGCTGGCCACGGCGATCACGTTCGTGCTCGTCGCCACCGACGGCGCCACCGGCGTCGGCTCCGCCGACCCCGAACGTCAACTCGACTCCGGCATCACGGATATCGAACGCATCGGCCGGGTCCTGTTCACCGAGTACGCGGTGGCGTTCCAGCTCACCGCCGCCCTGCTCACCATCGGCGTGATCGGTGCCGTCGTGCTCACCCGGTCACTGTCGACGGCCGACCAGCTCGATGATCTCGAGCCGGCGTCGATGGACCTCCCGTCGCTTGCGCCCGAGGGGGCCAACGACGAACACCATGTCGACACGGTCGAGGAGGATGCATCGTGATCCTCGCCGAGCTTGCGCTCACCCCGCCCTACTACCTCGTGCTGTCGGCCCTGATGTTCGCCATCGGTGCGACGGGCCTGTTGATCCGCCGCAACCCGCTGGTGATGTTCATGTGTGTCGAGTTGATGCTCAACGGCGTGAACATCTCCTTCGTCGCCTTCGGCGCCGATCTCAACGATGTGGGTGGCCAGATCTCCGTGTTCTTCGTTCTCGTGGTCGCTGCGGTGGAGGTTGTCGTCGGCCTCGCCCTGGTGGTCGCGATCAACCGTCGTCGCGCCGACGCCACCGCCGACGACGTGTCGCTCTTGAGGGGATGAGCTGACCTGTGTTGCTTGATCTTGCATTTCTGATTCCGGCGTTCCCGCTGCTCGGGTTCCTCGTGATCCTCGTGGCCGGCCGTCGGCTCGGTGAGCCCGGTGCCGGCTGGGTCGCCACGATGGCGATGGGTGGGTCGTTCGCGGCCGCCGCTGCCGTGTTCCTCGGTCTCCTCGGCGAGGACGCCGACGAACGGCGTCACGTCCAGACCCTGTGGGAGTGGGTGCCGGTCGGCGACTTCTCCGTCGACATCGGCTTCCTCGTCGATCCGCTGTCGATCACGATGACCCTGTTCATCACCGGTGTCGGTGCGCTGATCCATCTCTACTCGATCGGGTACATGCACGGTGATGAGAACTTCTCGAAGTTCTTCCTCTACCTGAACCTGTTCGCCTTCTCGATGCTGATGCTCGTGCTCGGCGACAACCTGCTCCTCACCTTCCTCGGCTGGGAGGGCGTGGGCGCCTGTTCGTACTTCCTCATCTCGTTCTGGTTCACCGAGGAGGCCAACGCCACCGCCGGCAAGAAGGCCTTCGTGACCAACCGCATCGGCGACTGGGGTTTCATGGTCGCCACCTTCCTGATCTTCGTGACGATCGGTTCGATCGAGTACGTCGACATCATCGGGAACGCCGAGGGTGGCCTCATCAGCGAGAGCACCGCCACCTGGATCACCGTCCTGTTGCTGATCGGCGCCGCCGGCAAGTCAGCCCAGTTCCCGCTCTATCTGTGGCTGCCGGACGCGATGGCCGGCCCGACTCCGGTCTCCGCGCTCATCCACGCCGCCACCATGGTGACGTCGGGCATCTACCTGCTCACTCGGGTCAACCCGGTGTTGGCCGAGGCTGCCTCGTGGTCCACCGACCTGATCGCGTGGGTGGGTGCGCTCACGGCATTGTTCGCCGCCACCATCGCCGTCGCCCAGAACGACATCAAGAAGGTGTTGGCGTACTCGACGGTCAGCCAGCTCGGCTACATGTTCCTGGCTGTCGGCATCGGCGCCTACATCGCCGCCATCTTCCACATGATCACCCACGCCTTCTTCAAGGCGCTGCTGTTCCTCGGTTCGGGATCTGTCATCCACGGCATGCATCACGACCAGGACATGCGTCATTACGGCGGCCTGCAGAAGCTGATGCCGATCACCTCGGCCACCTTCATCGTCGGCTGGCTCGCAATCGCCGGCGTGCCGCCGTTCTCGGGCTTCTGGTCGAAAGACGAAATCCTGGCCTACGCCTACGACGTCAACCCGGTGTTGTGGGTCATCGGTCTGCTCACGGCGTTGCTCACGGCGTTCTACATGAGCCGGCAGGTCTTCATGACCTTCTTCGGCGAGTACCGCTACGCCGACGTCCGCCCCGAGGAGATCTCCGAGATCTGGGGCAACCGTGTCGCCACCGCGGAGGCTGCTGTGGCCGAGGCCGACGCTGGCATCGGCGCCGCCGAAGAGGGCGTCGTGAAGGCCCAGGAGAAGCTCGACAAGGCCGCCGAGAAGCTCGAACAGCGCGAAGCCGAACTGGCCGAGGTCGACGAGTCCGACGACAAGGCCGTCGACAAGGCCACCAAGAACCTCGAGAAGGCCAAGGACGGCGTCGTCAAGGCCCAGGAGGCCGTCGATGAGGTCACCGTGTCGGTCGACGCCGCCCGCGCCGAGGTCGACGCGGCCCGTGCGCATGTCGAGACGGTGCTCGCTGCCGCGGCAAGCGCAGGCGACGACCTCGAGGGGATCAGTGACGACGATCTGCCCGCAGCGGTCAAGGAACGTCGTGAATTCCATCCCCACGAGTCGCCGTGGCAGATGACGGTTCCGCTCATTCTGCTCTCGGGCGCGGCGGTCATCGCCGGCGTGATGAACCTTCCGTTCAGCAAGGACCTCCACTTCCTCGAGAAATGGTTGGAACCCACGCTGTACGGAAACAAGCACAAGCTCGGCCTCTCCGGCGGTGAGCTGTGGATCCTGGCGATCGTCGCCGTCGTCATCGGAGCGGTCGGCATCGCCGCAGCGGTCGCGATCTATCTCCAGAAGCGCATCCCGGCCGAGAAGGTCGAGTTGCCCATTCTGGCCCGGGGCTGGCGCTACGACGAAGCGGTCAGCGATTTCATGGGCGGACCCGGCCGCAAAGGCTTCGACCTGGTGGCCTGGTTCGACGCCACGATCGTCGACGGGATCGTCAACGGCACCGGTCGCCTGGTGCGCACGGCCGGCGGGGGACTCCGAACCCTGCAGACCGGTCTGGTTCGTAGTTACGCCGCGCTCGTTGCGGTCGGTGCGGTGGGTCTCATCGCGTGGTTCCTCGTGAGGACGACCTTCTGATGTCTTCTCTGTTCGCAGCTTCGTCGGCCGACGTGCCGTTCCCGATTCTCAGCGCCCTGGTGGTGACCCCGTTCCTCGGGGCGCTGCTGATGCTCGTGCTGCCCAACGGTCGGCCCGAGTACTTCAAGCAGGTGGCCTTCCTCGTCAGTGGCGCCGTTGCCGGCATGACCGCCTGGGTCATGGTCGAGTTCGACAAGCACACCGCCGACGAGTTCCAGTTCGTCGACTCCGCCGAATGGATCGCCGGTCTCGGCATCTCGTGGACACTGGGGCTCGACGGCATCTCGCTCTGGTTGGTGGTGCTCACGGCCGCCCTATTCCCGCTCGCCATCCTTGCGATTGAGGCCGAGCACACGCCGAAGGCGTACTACGCCTGGTTGCTCGTGCTTGAGGCAGGGGTCATGGGCGTGTTCCTCGCCCTCGACCTGTTCGCCTTCTTCGTGTTTTTCGAGATCGTTCTGGTGCCGATGTACTTCCTCATCGGCCAGTGGGGTCACGGGGCTCGGGCCTATGCCGCGACCAAGTTCTTCGTGTACACGATGTTCGGGTCGGCGTTCATGCTCGTCGGCATCCTCGCCACGGCGTTCCTCACCGCAGCCGAGACCGGCAACGCCGTGTCGTTCGACCTCGTCTACCTCGCCGAGGAACAGGCACTCGCCACCACGACGGCCCGCTGGATCTTCCTGAGCTTTGCCGTTGCGTTCGCCGTGAAGGTTCCGCTGTTCCCGGTGCACACCTGGCTGCCCGACGCCCACACCAACGCCCCCACGGCGGGCTCGGTGATCCTGGCCGGCGTCATGCTCAAGCTCGGCACCTACGGCTTCTTGCGCTTCGGTATCTATCTCTTCCCCGAGGCGTCCGTGTACTTCGCACCGGCGCTCGTCGCCCTCGGCACGATCGGCATCATCTACGGCGCGATTGCGGCGACGATGCAAAAAGACCTCAAGCGTCTCGTCGCCTACTCCTCGGTTGCCCACCTCGGCTTCATCGTGATCGGCACCTTCGCCCTCAACACCGAGGGCCTGTCCGGCGGCCTGTTGCAGATGGTCAACCACGGCATCTCGACCGGCGCGCTGTTCTTGCTCGTCGGTTGGATCTACGACCGTCGCCACACCCGTCTGATCGCCGAGCTCGGTGGCCTCCAGAAGCCGGCGCCGGTCTTCGCGGCCGTCTTCATGGTCGTGATGTTGAGCTCGATCGGTCTGCCCGGCCTCAATGGCTTCGTCGGGGAGTTCCTCGCACTGCTCGGTGCCTTCGCGGCGCATCGCTGGTGGGCGATCGTCGCCGCCACCGGTGTCATCATCGCCGCGCTGTACCTGCTGTGGGCCTACCAGCGGGTCTTCCACGGTCCCGCCGAGGGCGACAACGCCGAGATGAAGGATCTCACCTGGTCCGAAGGGGCGATCATGGTGCCGTTCCTGGCCGCCATTTTCGTCATGGGCCTGTACCCGGCGCCCGTGCTCGAACGCATGGAGCCTGCGGTCGACGCCCTGATTGAACACATCGAGGGCAATGTGGAGGACTTTGACGAGGCCGACGCCGACCAGGGAGACGACCTCGACGTCGACGACCTGAAGGGTCTCGGCAAGAAGAAGGACTCGAAGGCCACCGATGAGTCGGCCTCGGTCGAAGGGGGCGCAGGATGATCGCACAGCTCGATGCCACGGTCGCCCGTCCCGAGATCGCCTGGGACGGACTGCTGCCGATCCTGACCCTCGGCATCGGTGCGCTGCTGCTGGTGCTGTTCCGGTCGCTGATGAAGCAACTGCCGAAGGCGGCTGCCGACCAGGCCGTGCCCGTCATCGGTGGCCTCACCGTGATCGCCATGTGGGTCGTTGGTGGCTTCGCCGGCACCGACGTGCCGCTTGCCGGTCTTCGCAACGACCTCGGCGACCCGCTCTTCTTCCTCGGCCTCCTGATCGTCATCGGCCTCGCCAGCTGGTTCGCCCAGTACCTGCGGCTCAGCGTCGACGCTGCGCTGACGGTCATGATCGGGCTCACCAGCCTCGCCGCCACCTGGGGCGTGTGGACCGACCGGTACGAGGTCGACGGTGCCTTCGGCCTCGTCGGCGATCAGCTCGGTGCCGATGGCTTCTCGCTGGTGATCACGGGCGTCATTGCCGGCGCCATCGTGCTCGTCGCCCTGCTGCTCGACGACTACCTCGAACGTGAAGGCATGGCCGGCGCCGAGATGTACGTCCTGATGCTGTTCTCGGGCGCTGGTGGTGCCGTCATGGCGAGCGCGAACGACCTCATCGTGTTGTTCCTCGCCCTCGAGACGCTGAGCATCGCGGTGTACGTGATGGCGGCGATGCACATGCGTCGCTCCGAGAGCCAGGAGGCCGGGCTCAAGTACTTCGTGCTCGGCGCGTTCTCCTCGGCGTTCCTGCTGTACGGCATCGCCTTGACCTACGGCGCCGTGGGCTCCACGAACCTGATCGTGATCGCTGACTTCCTCGAACAGAACCGTCTTGTCGAGAACGGGCTGCTGATGGCGGGCATGGCGATGCTGCTCGTCGGACTCGGTTTCAAGGTCGCAGCGGCCCCGTTCCATGCCTGGACGCCCGACGTCTACCAGGGTGCGCCCACCCCGGTGGTGGCCTTCATGGCCTCGGCGGTCAAGGCGGCCGGCTTTGCGGCGCTGGTCCGGGTCTTCGTGACGACGTTCGCCGACCACGCCGACGACTGGCAGCCTGCGGTCTACGGCCTGGCGATCCTCACCCTCGTGGTCGGCTCGTTCATGGCGATCGTGCAGCGCGACGCGAAGCGCATGCTCGCCTACTCCTCGATCAGCCACGGAGGCTTCATCCTGGTCGGTGTCCAGGCCGCCTCGGACGAAGGCATCTCGTCAGTGCTGTTCTATGCCGTCGCCTATACCTTCCTCGTGATCGGCAGCTTCGGCGTGTTGAGCATCGTGTCGGGCGAGGGTGACCGCGGCACGAGCCTCGATCACCTCGACGGCCTCAGCACTCGTCGGCCGGCCCTGGCGCTCGCCCTGACCGTCTTCCTGCTTGCTCAGGCCGGGGTGCCGCTGACGTCGGGCTTCGTCGCCAAGTTCGCGGTGATCGGTGCAGCGGTCGAGGCCCGCTCGTACTGGCTCGCCATCGCTGCCATGGTCACGGCGGTCGTGTCGGCGTTCCTCTACTTGCGCATCATCTTGTCGATGTACCTCGGTCAGGCCGAGGACGATGCTCCGACGATCCGTGTGCCGCGCGCTGCTGGTCTGGCGATCATCGTGGCTCTGGTGATCACGGTCGGCTTCGGCCTCGTTCCGGGCGAACTCGACGACATCACTCGAGACGCCGTCCCTGTTCTGATCGCCGCAGGCTGACCGGCTCCCGATGAGCGACGACACCGAGTCCTCGGCGCTCTCGGTCAGCTGGGACGAGGCGCGAGAGGCCCTCATCGTCGTCCTCCTCGTCTGCGCGGTGCTGCGGATGCTCGGCCCGCTGTCGGGTTTCATCGACGAACGCTGGGGGGTGTTCAGCGACGACCTTGCCGAACTCACCCGCAATGCATCGCCCACCACCGGACTCATGGTGATCGGGGCGGCCGTGCTCGTCGCCACGACACCGCAGGTCGATCTGGTGCCGTCGTTGCGGACGGCGACGGTCGTGATCGCGTGGGTCGTCACCTTGCAGGCAGGTGCTGCGATCCTGCTCGACCTCTGGCGCGTCTCGGGTACGGGGGTGCTTGGACGCCTCGAGCCGATCTTCGGTCGCTCGCTCCCGGCCCTGTTGTTGGCCGGCACCGGTCGTTGGCTGGCGTCGAGGGTCGTTCCGTTCGACGATTGATGTCGACGGTGGCTGGTGCCGCCCACCGCAGCGCGAGGAAACGTCGGAATCTGGCTGGGGAAATCGTCCTCGATCACTTCGAATCGGGCGGTTCGCAGGTAGCCTCGCTCGGGCTGGGAACGTGCACTTCCCGGCTTTGTTCTGCCCGAAACCCCAACAGTAGGGTCACCCCTCGTGTCGGATTTTCTTCGTAGCTACCTGACGGTTGGCATCTTTGGCCTCGTCGGCGTCGCGCTCGTCGGTGTGTTCCTCGGGCTGGGCAAGATCTTGCGCCCCAACAATCCCACGCTGGCCAAGACCGAGGCCTACGAGTCCGGTGTCGAGCCGACCGGCGACATGTGGTCCCAAGCCAATATCCGGTACTACGTGTTCGCGCTGCTTTTCGTCATGTTCGACGTCGAGGCCGTCTTTATCTTCCCGTGGGCGACACGCCTTGAGGCCTACGGAACCTTCGGCCTGATCGAGATGGCGATCTTCATCTTCATCCTCTTGCTGGGCCTTCTCTACGCCTGGCGCAAGGGAGTGCTCAAGTGGGCCTAGTCGAATCGGGGAAGATCCCCAAGCCGATCACGTCGCTGCTCAACATGAGCCGCAAGTACTCGATGTGGGTGTACCAGTGGGGCCTCGCCTGCTGCGCGATCGAGATGGGCGCGGCCTTTGCGTCGCCTCGCTACGACGTGATGCGTCTCGGTGTCATCCCGCTGCCGGCCTCGCCTCGCCAAGCCGACCTCGTGGTCATCTCCGGCACCGTCACCGACAAGATGGTGCCGTCGGTCAAGCGTCTGTACGAACAGATGCCCGACCCCAAGTACGTGATCTCGATGGGCTCGTGCGCCAACTGTGGCGGCCCGTACTGGGACTCCTACTCCGTGACGAAGGGCGTCGATCAGATCATCCCGGTCGATGTCTACGTCCCTGGCTGCCCGCCCCGCCCCGAAGCCCTGCTCGAGGGCATCGTTTTGCTGCAGGAGCGCATCCAGAACGAGGACATGGCCGAGCGTTGGAAGGGTGAGCCGATTGTCGTCGACTGACACGCCCGTCGAAGAAGAGGCCGAGGTCGTCGAGTCCGACGAGGCCCGCGAAGCGCTGCTCGCCAAGATCCAGACCGAACTCGGCGATGCCGTCGTCGGTTCCCACCTCTCGCCCGGCGACGACCTGTGGGTCCGCGTCGACCGCAGCGCCTGGGCCGCCGCCGGCGCCTACCTCAAGACCGGTCTCGGCTTCGAGTACTTCAACTTCCTGTCGGCCATCGACTGGAAGCCTTCGCCGTTCGGCCGCGACATGGACGCCCAGGTCGATCTCAGCCTCGGTCACGACGAGGCCTCCGAGATCGACATGGCCATCGAGCAGGGCGTTGCCGGCGGCGACACCCGGTTCCAGGTGTTCGCCCGGGTCAACGACATCGTCAACGGTCTCGGCGTCACGCTGAAGGCCGACGTTCCCGACGATGATCTGTCGATCGATAGTTGGGTCACGGTGTACGCCGGCGCCAACTGGCACGAGCGTGAGTGCTTTGAGATGTACGGCATCTCCTTCGAGGGTCACCCCGGCCTCCGCCACATCTACCTGCCGGCCGGATTCGAAGGCAATCCGCTGCGCAAGGACTACCCACTGCTGGCCCGACGCCTGAAGCCATGGCCCGGCATCGTCGACGTCGAGCAGATGCCCGGCGACGACGACCCGGCAGATGCCGCTGAGACCACGGAGGCAGCCGAATGACCGCCATCTCCGATCGCGAGCAGCTGAGCTACATCGCCGCCCAGGCAGCCGACGCTCGCGTCAACGTGGAGATCGAAACCGAGGGCATGACCCTCAACATCGGTCCCCAGCATCCCGCCACCCACGGCACGCTGCGCATCGTGGCAAAGCTCGACGGCGAGCAGGTCATCGCGGCTGATCCGATCATGGGCTACATGCACCGCGGCTACGAGAAGCTCGCCGAGGTCCGCACGTACCCGCAGGTCACCACGCTGATCAACCGCATCGACTGGGTGGGTAGCTTCGCCAATGAGGTGCCCTTCATCCTCGCGGCGGAGAAGTTGATGGATGTCGAGGCGCCACCGCGCGCCGCGTGGATTCGCACGATCCTCTTCGAGATGAGCCGGATCGCCAACATTTCGCTGTTCCTCGGCGACATGGGCCTGCAGGTCGGTGCGGTCACGCCGGCCTTCTTCGCCTTCCGCGACCGCGAGCACGTGCTCAACCAGATCGAGGCGGCCACCGGTGGCCGCTTCCACCCCAACTTCGACCGCATCGGCGGAATCAAGGACGACCTGCCCGCAGGCTGGATCGCCGAGACCAAGCGGGCGATGAAGAAGATCCGCAGCTTCTGCGACGAGATCGAAGGCCTGCTCCAGGGCAATGAGATCTTCGAGGCTCGTTGCCGCGGCATCGGGGTGATCCCTGCTGACGTCGGTCTGAGCTACGGCCTGTCGGGCGCCAACATTCGTGCCTCGGGCGTCGACTGGGACACCCGCCGCGACAATCCCTGCGGACTCGTGCACAACGAGCTCGACTGGAAGGTCTGGACCCACCCCGACGGCGACTCCTTCGCCCGGTTCTGGGTGCGCCTCCAGGAGGTGCGCGAGAGCACCAGAATGGTCGACCAGCTCTGTGACGGGCTGCCGAGTGGTCCGGTCATGGCCAAGGTCCCGCGCATCATCAAGGTGCCCGCCGGCGAGGCCTATGTGGAGACCGAGAACCCGCTGGGTGTCATGGGGTACTACGTCGTCTCGAAGGGCGATCTCACCCCGTACCGGGTGAAGATCCGTTCGGCGTCGTTCAACAACATCTCGATCACGCCCTGGCTGCTCAAGGGCGTCTACGTGCCCGACATCGTCACGATCCTGGGCTCGCTCTACTTCATCCTGGGGGACATCGACAGATGACCGACGTCGCGATCCTGGGGGAGCTCGCGTACTGGCAACAGACCGGTATCCGTGTCGGCGCCGGCCTCGCCGCGGTGCTGCTCGTCGCGGGCACCCTGGTGTACCTGCACCTGTTCAAGCTGGTGTCGTTCATGCAGAGCCGCCTCGGCCCGATGGAGGCCGGTCCGTTCGGCTCGCTGCAGCTGCTGGCCGAAGTCGGCAAGTTCCTGCAGAAGGAAGACATCTTCCCGCGCAAGGCCGACCGGTTCGTCTTCGCTGCCGCCCCGTTCGTCGTGCTCATGTCGACGTTCTTGTTGGTCGTCGTCGTGCCCGGCGGTCCCGATGCCTGGTTCATCAACTCCGAGCTCGGCATCTACCTCGCCATGGCGGTGTCGTCGGTGTCGGTCATCGGCATCCTCATGGCCGGCTGGGGCTCAGCCTCGAAGTACTCGCTGCTCGGTGGCCTGCGCGCCACGGGCCAGCTCATCGCCTACGAACTTCCCCTGATCCTCGCCGTCATGGGCGTGGTCATCCAGGCCGAGACGATGAACATGCAGGGCATCGTGCAGGCCCAGGCCGATGGCGAGATCTTCGGCTGGGGCGGCATCGGCAACCCGTACATCCTCACCCAGTTCGTCGCCTTCGTGATCTTCATGATCGCAATGCAGGCCGAACTCACCCAGACCCCGTTCGACATGCCGATTGCGGAGTCCGAGCTGGTCACCGGCTACATGACCGAGTACTCCGGCATGCGCTTCCTGCTCTTCTTCATCGGGGAGTTCGCCACCGCCGGTGTCTTCAGCGCCATTGCGTCGGTGCTGTTCCTCGGTGGTTGGTGGGCGCCGATCCCGGGCCTCGAGTTCGACGACAATGTCTGGAATCTGCTGGGTCCGATCGTGATGGTCACCAAGGTGGTCGTTCTCACCTTCATCATCTTCTGGGCCCGATTCTCGCTGCCCCGCTTCCGAGAGGATCAGCTCCAGCAGCTGGCCTGGAAGGTCCTCATTCCGCTGTCGCTGGCCAACATCGTGGTCACCGCCGTTCTCAAGATCGTCTTCTAGGAGCCAGTCATGGGACGTTACCTACCGACCGGAATCGTCAAGGGCCTCGGTGTCACCGGCGGCACCATGCTCCGCACGATCTTCCCAGATCCCAAGAAGCCGATCCCCAACCCGGTCAAGGGTGCCGACACCGTGCAGTACCCGCACGAGAAGGAAGCGCCGCCCACCCGCGCCCGCGGTGTGATCGCCCTGCACGAGGAGAACTGCACGGCGTGCATGCTCTGCGCCCGTGAGTGCCCCGACTGGTGCATCTATATCGAGGGTCACAAGGAGAAGGCGCCGCCGCGCCGTGCCGGTGGCAAGCCCCGCCAGGTCAACGCCCTCGATCGCTTCGACATCGACTTCGCGCTGTGCATGTACTGCGGCATCTGTGTCGAGGTCTGCCCGTTCGAAGCGCTGTTCTGGAGCCCGGAGTACGAGTTCTCCGAGCCTCGAATCGCTGATCTCCTCCACGACAAGTCGCGCCTCGCTGAGTGGATGGAGACAGTGCCGGAGTTCGAACCCTACGAGGCGGGCTCGGAAGCCAAGGTCAAGAAGGTTCCCTCGACGTGATGCAGTTGTTGGCCCAGGTCTCCTCGGAGACCGATCTCTATGTGGCACAGAACATCTTCTTCGCGGTGATCGCGGTGACGATGATCTATGCGGCGTTCCGGGTGGTCACGACCGCCAACGTCGTGCACGCCGCCCTCTGGCTGGTCGTCGTG
The DNA here is from genome assembly GCA_022425325.1 of Acidimicrobiales bacterium. Lineage (GTDB taxonomy): Bacteria > Actinomycetota > Acidimicrobiia > Acidimicrobiales > Aldehydirespiratoraceae > UBA11606. The sequence continues at coordinate 75,235 of JAKMFW010000093.1, forward strand.
CTGGCCGGCGTTGCGGTGCAGTTCCTCTTCCTCGGGGCCGAGTTCGTCGCGGTCACGCAAGTGCTCGTCTACATCGGTGCCGTGATCGTGTTGTTCCTGTTCGGCGTCATGCTCACGCGTGCGTCGATGGGCGACGACGAGACCGTTGCCGGCGAGAAGCGGGCGATGGCTGCCATCGTCGGCGTGTTGTTGTTCGCCGTGATGGCGATGGCCTTGGTCGACTCCTTCGAGGACACCCGGGTCGACATCGACCAACCACAGGGCGTCACCGAGGTGTCCGACGCCATCTTCAGCCAGTACATCGTCCCCTTCGAAGCGGTGTCGGTCCTTCTGCTCGCTGCCCTCATCGGGGCCATCGTCGTGGCCCGGAAAGACTGAGGATCACCATGCTGCTCAACCAGTTCCTGCTCCTCAGCGCCGTCTTGTTCTGCCTCGGCGTGTACGGCGTGCTCGCCCGCAAGAACGGCATGCTCGTGCTCATGTCGGTCGAACTGATCCTCAACGCCGTCAACATCAACCTCGTGGCGTTCGGTGCGTTCCGCACCGACGTCGGTGGTTCGGTGTTCGCCCTGTTCACGATCGCGGTGGCCGCTGCCGAAGTCGGCATCGGTCTCGCCATCGTGCTCCTCATGTACCGCAACCGCCGCAGTATCGACCTCACCCAGGCCGACCTGCTGAAGGGCTGAGTAGGTCGTGTTTCCTCATCTCGCCGCTGGCGCGGTTTCCGAAGTCTCCACCGTCACCAACGAGGCCAACTGGCTCCTCGAGAACGCGTGGTTGATCGCCCTGTTGCCGGCGATCTCGTTCGTCCTCATCCTCTTCTTCGGCAAGAAGATGCCCTTCAAGGGCGCCGAGTTCGGCATCACGGCCGTCTCGATCAGCTTCATCCTCGCGATCCTCACCGGTGCTGCCTGGATGGACCACCGCGACAACTTCACGCTCGACACGTATGGCGAGAAGGCCGCAGTTCTGGTCGACGACGGCGCAGGTTCCGCCGTCGACAGCGTCACCCTCGCCGTGGGCACGGCAGCGGAAGCGACAGACGGCGACGGCCAGGCCTATGTGGCCGTGCAGAAGACCACCCAGTGGCTGCAGTCCGGCGGTGTGGAGTTCAACGCCGGCATCATGGTCGACGGCCTCAGCGTGATGATGCTGTTCGTCGTCACGATGATCTCGCTGCTGGTGCACATCTACTCAACGGATTACGTCGGCGGCGATCGCCGCTACACGCACTTCTTTGCGTTCTTGTCGCTGTTCACCGCCTCGATGCTGTTCTTCGTCCTCAGCGACAACATTCTCCAGATGATCGTCGGCTGGGAACTCGTCGGCGTGTGTTCGTTCGCCCTGATCGGTCACTGGTGGGAAGAGAAACCCAACAGCGACGCCGCGCTGAAGGCCTTCATCACGAACCGCGTCGGCGATGTCGGCCTTCTCGTCGGCATGATCACGCTGTTCTTTGCCGCCGGCAAGGGCATGACCTTCGACACGATCACGATCAACGAGAACATCCTCCAGGGCGGTGTGAGCCACACCGCACTCGTGGTGGCTGCGGCCTGTCTCACGATCGCCGTGATGTCGAAGTCGGGCCAGTTCGTGCTGCACACCTGGCTGCCCGACGCCATGGCTGGACCCACGCCGGTCTCGGCGCTCATCCACGCCGCCACGATGGTCGTCGCCGGCATCTATATGGTCGCCCGCCTCTTCCCGGTCTTCTGGGAAGGCATGCAGATCGAGGGCTCGAGCATCAACTTCCTCGCCACGGTCGGTGCCGTGACCCTCGTCGGTGCGGGCCTCCTCGCCTTCGTTCAGGACGACATCAAGAAGGTGCTCGCCTACTCGACCGTCTCCCAGCTCGGGTACATGGCGATGGCCCTCGGCGTCGGCGCCTGGACGGCGGCGGTCTTCCACCTCTTCACCCACGCCTTCTTCAAGGCCAACCTGTTCCTCGGTTCGGGCTCCGTGGCCCACGCCGTCCACAGCTTCGACATGAAGAAGGACATGGGCGGCATGCGCAAATTCATGCCGAAGACCTACGTCACGTTCGTCATCGGCTCGCTCGCGCTCGCCGGCCTCTTCCCACTCGCCGGCTTCTGGTCCAAGGACGAGATCCTGGTCAACACCGGTGGCTGGGGCATCCTCGGCGGCAGCGGCTCGGCGCCGGGTAGCTACACGTTCCACTTCGTTATGGGCATGATCGGCGCAGCCCTCACCGCCGCCTACATGACCCGTTGCGTCTACCTGACCTTCCACGGCGAGTACCGCGGCGGCCACCACGACGATCACGCCGACGACCATGCCGACGACCACGGTCATCATGGCGAGCCCCACGAGTCAGGCCCGCGAATCCTGTACCCGCTCTACATCCTGTCGGCGTTCTCGATCCTCGTCGGCTTCGTCAACTTCCCACCCGGGTTCCTCGCCGGCTCCAAGAAGGATCCTGCGGGATGGCAGGAACGCTTCCTGCACTTCATCGAGCCGGCGGGCTCGTCGTATTTCCCGGCTGTCGGCCACGCCACTCCGAGCTGGTGGCTTGCGATCGTGGCCTCGCTGGTCGCCGTCGCCGGCGCCGGCGCTGCGTTCACGTACTACTTCGTGAAGGTCGACCGTCTGGCGAAACGCACCGGCGAGCACCTCGTGGGGCTTCCCAATGGGGTCACCACCACGAATGCGTTCGCCCGAGCCGGCCACAAGCTGTTGGTGAACAAGTACTACCTCGATCACCTCTACACCGGCATCATCGCCGGTGGCACGAAGGGCCCGATCGCCAAGGCGGCGTACTGGGTGAACCAGAACGTGCTCGACGGCACGGTCGACGGCGCCGGTCGCACCGCCGTGCAGAGCGGCAAGCTCGTCTACGAAAAGATCGATCAGGGCGTCGTCGACGGCGCCATCAACGCCTCCGGTCGCACGTCCGACGCGATCGGCGAAGAACTCCGACACATCAACACCGGCCGCGTGCAGAACTACGCGGCAATCATGTTCGCCGGTGCGGCCATCCTGGCCGGCGCCTTCGTCCTCCTTCTGGCCTTCTAGCTCTCACCTCAGTCACGGGAACACACTGCAATGGACTCTTGGATCCTCACCGCTGTCACGTTCGTACCGCTCCTCGGTGCCGTCATCGCCATGGCGATGCCGAACGACGACGACGAACTCCACAAGCGCTGGGCGCTCGCGGTCAGCCTCGTCGCCCTCGGTCTCGGCATCGCGATGCTGTTCGACTTCAACTACGACCAGGCTGGTCAACTCCAGTGGGTGGTCGATGAGCCCTGGATCGACGTCATCGGCGCCGGGTACACGCTCGGCGTCGACGGCATGTCGCTGCCGCTCATCGCCCTCACCGTGCTGGTGATGCCGCTGGTCTTCCTGTACTCGTGGAACCACATCCCGTCGCCGGGCAACACGAAGTCGTTCCTGATCCTCATGCTGATCCTCGAGACCGGCATGATCGGCACCTTCGTGGCGCAGGACCTCATCCTCTTCTTCGTCTTCTTCGAGGTCGTCCTGCTCCCGATGTTCTTCATGATCGCAGTGTGGGGTGGCGACGATCGTCGGTACGCGTCGCTGAAGTTCTTCCTCTACACCCTGTTTGGTTCGGCCCTGATGCTGCTCGGCTTCTTGGCGCTGTTCTTCCTCGCCAAGGATCCCGTCACTGGTGAGCTCCTGCGCACGTTCGACATGCGTGAGCTCACCGACACCGCCGGTGCCGGCATTGCCCGCAGCAGCCAGTTGCTGATCTTCGGCGGCATGTTCATCGGCTTCGGCGTCAAGGTGCCGATGTTCCCGTTCCACACCTGGCTGCCCGATGCCCACACGCAGGCGCCCACACAGGGTTCGGTGATCCTGGCCGCCGTGCTGCTCAAGCTCGGCACGTACGGCTTCATCCGCATCTCGATCCCGATGCTTCCCGAAGCCGCCGAGGCCTGGGCCCCGGTGATCGGCCTGCTTGCCGTCATCGGCATCATCTACGGCGCCCTCGGCTGTCTTGCCCAGACCGACATGAAGCGCCTAATCGCGTTCTCGTCGGTGGCCCATATGGGGTTCGTGATGCTCGGCATCTCGACCCTCACCGACTTCGGCATCAACGCCGCTATCTTCGGCATGGTCGCCCACGGTCTCATCACCGGCATGCTCTTCTTCATCGCCGGTTCGGTGAAGGACCGCTATCACACCCTCGAGATCAGCCGTCTCGGCGGCATGCTCATCCAGGCGCCGCGCCTGGGTTGGATTCTCGGCTTCACGTCGATGGCGTCGCTCGGCCTGCCCGGTCTCGCCGGCTTCTGGGGTGAGTTCCCGGCGATCCTGTCGGCCTATCAGCCCGCCAACGGTCTCCCCGTCGAGACGTTCCGCGGCTACATGGTCGTCGCTGCCGTCGGTACGGTGCTCGCCGCCGGCTACCTCCTGTGGCTGCTCCAGCGGATCGCGATGGGCGAGCCCTCGGAGGAGTTCGCCAACGACCCCGAGATCGTCGACGTCACGCCGCTCGAATGGGCGTCGTGGACACCCTTCCTCTTCCTCATCGTGCTCTTCGGCGTGGCCCCCGGCCTGATCTTCGAAGTCACCGACCCGGCCGTCGTCGAGTCGCTCAACAACTGTCTGCAGTTGGAGAACGGTTGTGACGGTGTCGCCGACGCCACCACGGCCGCCCTCGGAGGCTGAACCTGATGCTCGCCCAGCTCGCCCAAGAGGTCGATTTCGTTCGACCCGCCATCGACTGGCATGCCGTCGCGCCGGAGCTCACGCTCCTTGCGTTCGGCGCGCTCGTCACCGTGATGGACATCGTCTGGCTCGAGCGGGGCCGCCGTCTGACCTCGTCGGTCGCCTCCATCGCCTTGCTGGTCACCATGATCCCGATCATCACCCTCGCCCTCGACGGCGAGGATCGCGTGATGTTCGGCGGGGCCTTCGTGGTCGACAACTACGCCCTGGTGATGAAGGCGATGTTCCTGCTCGCCGGCTATGTGGTCGTGCTCTTGTCGACCAACTATGTCGCCGAGGGCGACTACTGGGAGAACGAGTATTACGGCCTGTTGCTGAGTTCGATCCTCGGCATGGTCCTGATGGCGTCGGCTCGTGATCTCATCACGGTCTTCGTTGCGCTCGAACTGCTCTCGATCCCTGCGTACATGCTCGCCACCTGGCGCAAGCGTGACCTCAAGAGCAACGAGGCGGGCCTGAAGTACTACCTGATGGGTGTGTTCGCTTCCGCGATCATGCTCTACGGCATGTCGCTGCTCTACGGCGGCGCCGGCTCGACCCTGCTGACCGACATCAATGATGCCGTCAGCGTCGATGATTCGCCGTCCGCCATTGTCGTGATGGGCGTGATCTTCGTGATCATCGGTTTCGCCTTCAAGGTCTCGGCGTTCCCGTTCCACACCTGGGCACCCGACACCTATGAGGGTGCCCCGACGCCGGTCACGGCGTTCCTCTCGGTTGCGTCGAAGGCGGCCGGCTTCGTGGCGTTGCTGAATCTGCTCTTCGTCGGCTTCTTCGGCCGTGACGACGTCTACGAACCGTTGATCTGGATTCTCGCCGCGGCCTCGATGACCGTCGGCAACCTGATCGCCCTGCGTCAGACCAATCTGGTCCGCATGCTCGCCTACTCCGGTGTCGCCCAGGCGGGCTACATGCTGGCGCCGCTGGCGGTCGCCAGTGATGTCGGCGACGCCGCCCTCACCGCCACGGTCACGTATCTGTTGGTGTACGCCGCGATGAACCTCGGTGCCTTCGCCATCGTGCTGGCGGTGGCCCGCAAGACCCGCTCCGCCGAGATCGACTCGTTCAAGGGCCTGTTCGGTTACGCCCCGGGCCTGACCATTGCGATGACCGTCTTCCTGTTCTCGCTCGCCGGTATCCCGCCGCTTGGTGGCTGGTGGGCGAAGTTCCGGGTCATGGAGGCCGTGATCGAAGCCGAGAGTGCATCCGGTGTGGTCCTCGGCGTCTTCGTCGCCGTCAACTCGGTGATCGCGCTCTACTACTACGCCCGCATCGGCCTCGGCATGTGGGCGGAGGATGCCCCCGACGGCGACACGACACCGATCCGTGTCCCGGCGTCGCTGGCGTCGGCGTTGGCCATCACGGTCGCCCTCACCATCGCCTTCGGCGTCTACCCGCCGCTGGTGAGCGAGTTCGACGTCACGCTGTTGGCCGGCGGCCTCGGCGGCTGATCTCGTGGCGGCCACATCGCTGGCCGCTCGACTCCGAGCGCGCATCGCGGCCGACGGGCCGATCGCCGTGTCCGATTTTGTCGACGCGGCCCTGTACGACGAGGCGGAGGGGTTCTACGCCACCGGTGGTCAGGCGGGCCGTCGCGGCGATTTCATCACTGCGCCGGAAGTCGGGCCGCTCTTCGGCGCGGTTGTGAGCAACGCCGTCGACGCATGGTGGCGAGAGGCAGGGGAGCCCGATCGCTTTGTCATCACCGAGCACGGTGCCGGTCCGGGCACCCTTGCCCGCACCGTCACTGCGGCCGACGGCGCATGCCTCGGGGCGGGTGCGCTTGAGTGGGTGATGGTCGAGCGGTCCGACAGCCAACGGCTCCAGCATCCCGAGGGGGATCATCTGCGGTCGGTGGCCGACGACGTCTCGCTCGATCGGGTCGATGTCGTGTTCGCCAATGAGCTGCTCGACAATCTGGCCTTCGACATTGTTCAGTGTGGCGACTCGGGTTGGTTCGAGCTGCGGGTCGGCACCGACGACACCGGCTTCGTGCTGGTCGGTGGCTCGCCGACGGCGACGCCGGCCGGCGTTGACGACGCTCCCGCAGGAAGCGTGCTGCCCGTCATCGGGCCGGCGACCGACTGGGTGCGTGAGCGGCGTCGCTGTTTCCCCGAGGCCCTCGTTGTCGTGCTCGATTACGCCGCAGCGACGAGTGCCCTGCTCGAACGCGACGGCGAGTGGCTGCGGGCCTACCGGAGTCATGACCGAGTGGTCGATTGGCTCGCCGATCCCGGTCGGTGCGACATCACGATCGACCTGCCGACCGAGCAGCTCGCGGCGATCGGATCACCGATCATCCAGACGCAGGCAGCGTTCCTGCGCCGGCACGGCATCGACGCGCTCGTCGAGGAAGGTCGTCGTGCATGGGAGGCATCGGCCCACGTCGGTGACCTCGCTGCGCTCCGGGCACGGAGCCGACTCACCGAAGCGGGTGCCCTGCTCGACCCTGCCGGAATGGGGTCGTTTCTTGTCGTCAGCTGGCCGAGCCAGGAGCCGCAGCTCGCAGACGGAACCCCCACCCGCCCTACACTCTCGGAATGACGGTCACCGAGCGTGCGCCCCTCAATCGGGCACTGATCGCCGAGACGGCACTCTCACTGATCGACGAGCGCGGCCTCGATCAGCTGAGCATGCGCAAGCTGGGCGCGGAGCTCGGGGTTGAGGCGATGTCGCTCTACAACCATGTCGACAACAAGGACGACCTGCTCGATGCGGTTGCCGACCGCCTGTACGAGCACATCCTCGGTGCGTACACCGAACCTGATGGGCCCTGGCGGGTTCGGGCCGCCGAGATGGCCCTCAGCTATGTCTCGGTCGCGGCCGTGCACCCCAATGCGTTCCCGCTGCTGGTCGGTCGTCCGCCTGTCTCTCGCGGTGAGCAACGTTTTCTCGACCGGGTCGTCGCCATCTTCGACGGGACCACCGACGACCTCCGCGTCGCCGCCCTCGCCTTTAGTGTCGTGGCGAACTGGGTGGTCGGCACGCTCGTGCAGCAGGCAAGTTCGGCAAGCGAGTTGCCGGATCTCGCTCCTGACGGGGAATTCGCCCGAGTCGCGACGTTCCGGCGGGAGCTGTTGGTGAACCTGAGCCGCGAAGAACGCTTCGCCGAAGGTCTCGAAACCGTGCTCGACGGGATCGAGGCTCGCTACTTCTCTGCGGAGCGGTACCCCTGAGCGATGTGCTCGAGCCACCAGGCGGGCGCGTTGTCGAGCAGGTTGCCGAGATTCGAGTAGTCCCACCAGCGCTCGATTTTCCCGTCGGGGGCGAACACCATCACCGAGGCGAACGGATGAAGGACGCGTTCACCGGTGTGGAAGACCCACTCCTCCTCGTGCTCGGTGACGACGACGTCGCCCTCGGCGACCATCATCCCTTCGACGTGATTGTGGGCCTCGACCGGGTCGAGCCCGAGTCGGAGCCGGGCGACGATCTCGTCAGGTCCGTGAGCGCCGCCGAGGGATTCGCCCAACCCTTTGTCGACATAGTTGGCGGTGGGGGAGAAGAAGCCGGCCACGGCGTCCCAGTCGTGGGAGTACAGCGCCTCCCAATATCGAGCGGCGATGGCCTTGTTGCGTTCCTGCACGTCTCCCATGGCCCGAGCGTAGATCGGGTGGGGCGGATGGCCCAGCCGACCGCCGTTGTGGCTCAGCTCACAGATCGGGGAGCCCGAGTTCGAGATTCGAGCCCTGGATGCCGCCGTTGACGGCCAGCACCTCGCCGGTGACATAGCTCGCAGCAGGCGAGGCAAGGAAGAGCACGGCCGCGGCGATGTCGTCAGGGTCGCCCAGACGACGCATCGGTGTGCCGTCGAGCATGGCGTCGTGAAGCTCCGGGGTCTGGAGCACGATGTCGAGCGCCGAGGTCGCGATCGCACCTGGGCTCACAGCGTTGACCCGGACCTTCGGCGAGAGATCCTGCGCAAGTTCGCGAGTGAGATGGATCAGGGCCGCCTTGGCGGTGCCGTAGGCGCTCATCCCTCGGATCGCGAACTGGCCTGCGCTCGATGCGATGTTCACCACGGACGCACCGTCAGATTCGAGCAGATGGGGCACGGCGAGTTGGGTCAGATTGAAGGCGCTGGTGACGTTGAAGCGCATCGCGGTGTCGAACGACCGCTCGCTCGTGTCGAGGAAGGCCGAGGGCATTGCGCCACCGACGTTGTTGACGACAATGTCGACCCGCCCGAACTCGGCGATGGCGGTGTCGACGAGTGACTGCATGCCGTCGCGGGTCGAGAGGTCGCCGGCGACCGTCGCCGCTCGTCGTCCGTGCGCCTCGACCGCCGCTGCGGTTTCGGCGAGCTGGTCGGCGGAACGGGCACCGGCGACGACGTCGGCACCGGCCTCGGCCAGACCGGCTGCGACGGCGGCGCCGATTCCTCGGCCGGCGCCGGTGACGATGGCAACACGATCATCGAGACGAAAGCGGTCGAGCATCATGGGCTGAACCGTAGACTTTGCGAGCGATGTCTGCGACCGAGCTAGCGCCAGCCGAACGACTCAACGAGATTCTGATGGCCGACGACGTTTCCGCCTCCCTGTGGGCGGCGATCGACAGCGGCCGCATCGACACGCTCGTACCCGAGTTGCCGGCGCTGCGGATGGAGCAGGATCCGATCCATCGTCACAAGGACGTCCTGTCCCACACGGTCGCCGTCGTCGCCAAGACCCCGGCCGACCTCATCGTTCGCCTGGCCGCGTTGTTCCACGACATCGCCAAGCCCAAGACCCGAAGTTTCGAGCACGGTGGCGTGACCTTTCGTCATCACGAGGTCGTCGGTGGTCGGATGACGAGCAAGCGCATGGCGGCGCTCGGCTACGACGAGTCGGTGACCGACCAGGTTGCCGAGCTGGTCCGTCTCAGCGGCCGGTTCAAGGGCTACGCCGACGGCTGGTCCGATGCCGCCGTGCGGCGCTACGCCCGTGATGCCGGTCCGCTGCTGGGTCGCCTGAATGCCCTCGTGCGGTCCGACTGCACGACTCGAAACCGGGCGAAGGCCGAGGCGCTCCAAGAGTCAATCGACGACCTCGAGCGCCGCATCGCCGAGCTTGCGGAAGAGGATCGCCGGAATGCCGAGCGGCCCCAGATCGACGGCGATGCCGTGATGGCCCACCTCGGTATCGGTCCGGGCAGGGAGATCGGGCAGATCATGCGTTGGCTGCTCGAACTCAAGCGCAGTGAGGGTGAGCTTCCCGAGGCTGAACTTCTCGCTCGTCTCGAGGCGTACCACGCTGAACTCCTCGGCTGAGCCGGTGCCGCTGGCCGATAGCCTGACCGCCATGCACGTAGGAATCGTTGGTGCCACCGGCCAGGTCGGCGGTGTGATGCGGGCGCTCTTGGCGGAGCGCTCCTTCCCCGTGACCTCGCTTCGACTGTTCGCATCTGCCCGTTCGGCGGGCAAGACCATCGAATGGAATGGTCAGGACATCACGGTGGAAGACGCAGAGACGGCCGACTACAGCGGCCTCGACATTGCGCTCTTCTCCGCCGGCGGTTCCACGTCGAAAGAACTCGCCCCGAGGGTCGCGGCCGCCGGTGCGATCGTGATCGACAACTCCAGTGCCTGGCGCATGGACGACGACGTCCCGCTGGTCGTGCCCGAGGTCAACGCCGCCGACCTCCACTCGATCCCCAAGGGCATCGTCGCCAACCCCAACTGCACCACGATGGTCGCCATGCCGGTCATGAAGCCGCTCGCCGACGAGGCCGGGCTCGAGGCGATGATCATCTCGACCTACCAGGCCGTGTCGGGTGCCGGACTCTCCGGTGTCCGCGAGCTTGATGAGCAGGCCCAGAAGGTCGGCGCCGACGGTCCGGAGCTCACCTACGACGGACGGGCGGTGTCGATCGACGAGGGCCCGAACTTCGTGAAGCCGATTGCGTTCAACGTGCTCCCGTTCGCCGGTGCGCTGGTCGATGATGGCCTCGATGAGACCAACGAGGAGCAGAAGCTTCGCTTCGAGAGCCGCAAGATCATGGGCCTGCCCGACCTCAAGGTCTCGGGCACCTGTGTGCGCGTGCCGGTCTACACCGGCCACTCGCTGGCGATCAACGCCCGGTTCTCCTCGGCGATCACGCCCGATCGCGCACGCGAACTCCTCGCCGATGCCGATGGTGTCGTGCTGATGGACATCCCGACGCCGCTCGACTCGGCCGGTGTCGATGCGACCTATGTCGGCCGGATCCGGGTCGACGACACGGCCGAGCACGGGCTCAGCCTGTTCCTGTCGGGTGACAACCTTCGCAAGGGTGCGGCGCTCAACACGATCCAGATCGCCGAAAGCCTCATCGAGCAGGGCATCGTCAGCGCCGACTGATTCGAGCGGCCAGACTGCAGGCCATGGCTGCTGTCACGCTCGATCTGATCGAATCCACAACCCACGCCGCGCTGGTTCGTCATGGCTGCCGCGACGACATCGCCGCCGATGTGGCTCGTGCCGTCCGGGTGGCAGAGCACAACGGCAACCGCATCTGCGGTCTGTACTACGTCGAGAGCTACTGCCGGCAACTCGAGTCAGGTCGCCTCCCGGGTGATGTCGACCCCGTTGTCCACCACGATCGACCGGGGTCGGTGCGGGTCGATGCTCGCTTCGGTTTCGCGCAGACGGCATTCCGTGTCGGCTTCGACACCGCCCTTGACGCGGCTCGGGCCAACGGTGTGGTCGGCTACGCGATCCAGCACAGCCACACCTGTACATCGCTCGGCTACTTCACCGAACAGTTCGCCGAGGCCGGACTGATCGCCCTTGGTGTCACGAACGCCACGCCGCGGGTCGCAGCCCCGGGCGGCTCCGCGCGTGTGCTCGGCACCAACCCGATCGCCTTCGCGGTACCTGACGGCCACGGCGGGGTCGCCTTTCAGTGGGATTTCTCCACGAGCGCCGTCGCACTCGGAAAGATCACGATGGCGCAGGCGGCAGGAGAGCCGATTCCCGAGGGCTGGGCGATCGATGCCAACGGCAACCCGACCACCGATCCCGATGCCGCGCTCGCCGGCTCACTTGTCTCCGCCGGCGGCTACAAGGGCTACGGGATCGGCCTGCTCGTCGAGGTGCTCGCCGCCGCACTCACCGGCTCGAATCGTTCGGTCGACGTCCCACCGTTGAAGACCCCGGAGGGTGCGCCACACGATCTCGGGCAGTACTACGTCGTGATCGACCCGGCCGCCCATGACCCGGGGTTTGCCGATCAGCTCGTGGCACTTGCAGCGACGATCGCCGCGGACCCGGGTGCCCGTCTGCCGGGGGCGGACCGTCCCTCGATTGCGGAGGTCGATGTTCCCGACGAGCTCTGGGCGTTGATCTCGGGGCTTGCCGGCTAACGCTCGACCTCGTCGAGCGTTGCTTCGGCGACGAGGAACCTCTTCGACGAGTGATACAGGGCGCTGAAGTTGGCCGGCGTGATCGGTAGACCGTGCCGCGTCGCATGGTGGTAACCATCGACAGTCGACGGGTCGGTCTCGCCCCGACGGTCGGCCGACCGAGCAGCGCCGAGGAGCCCGGCCGGGGCGTGAATGGCCTCGTCAAGACGGCTTCGCCCGGCGATCTCTTCGCAGGTCACCCAGCGGGCCACGAGGTCGGCGTTGCCGTGGTCGAGCCCGTCGACGCGCGCGATGCGATACATGAGATCGACGATCTCGCGCGGTTGGACCGGGATCGCCTCGCTCACGCGAAGACCGTGTCGAAGAGGCGAAGCCAGTTGCCACCGAGCACAAGATCTCGCTCATCGGGCGCGAAGCCTGCCTCGTCGAGACCCTCGGCCAGCGACGGAAAGTCCTTCGGGCCGTCGAACCAGGTCGGCCACGGTGGGAACTGGGGAATCGCCTCAGGCTCGGCCGGGCGGTCCCATCGACCGCTTCGCATCCATCCGAGTGCGTCAGGGTCCCATCCGAGCACGGCGTCGGAGCCGATGGCGACGTGCTCGACCCCGATCGTGTCAGCGAGGCGGGCCAGCATCCCGCAGTACTCGGCGCGGGTGACGTCGGCCCCGCCCATGAAAAGCGGATAGAGCGTGCAACCGATCACACCGCCGCGGTCGGCCACGGCGGCGACGAGATCATCGGGCTTGTTGCGGGGCGAGTCGCAGAAACTCAGCGGGTTGCCATGGGTGATGGCGATCGGTTGGGCCGATGCGTCGACGGCATCGCGCCCGGTGCGGTTGCCGACATGGCTGATGTCGACGAGCACGCCGGCGTCGTTGAGGGCGGCGACCACGCGATGGCCCGCCCGGGTGAGGCCGCCATCGTGAGGCTCCCAGCAACTCGAGCCGAGGTGATTGGCGATGTTGTAGGTGAGCTGCACGACCCGCACACCGACGTCGGCGAAGATGCTGGCCATCTCGGGGTCGTCGCCGAGCATCGAGCTGTTCTGGAAGCCGAGCACGATGCCGAGGACACCGTCGGCCTTCGCCTGGCGCATCTCGTCGACCGTTCGAACGATGCGGATCGCGTCGGCGTTGGTGCGGCACAGATGGCGGAAGGCGCCGATGCGGGTCATCGTCCCGGCGAGGTCTTCCCAGACCCCGACGGTGGCGTGCACGATGTCGACGCCGCCCGAGCGGACCTCATCGATCACCGGCCGGGACCAGTTGTTGATCTGCAGACCGTCGATGATCACGAGGAATTCCCGGGGCGCGCAGGGAAGGTCCAGTCGTCGATCGCCGCGGTAGCGATCTCGTCGGCTCGAGGAGCGCCCTGGAACAGGGTGACCCGAAGCCAGTCGGTGGACTTCGGCTTGTAGTTCTCCATGCCGTACATCGCGAGCTGGAATCGCTGCAGCTGCAGTGGGAGGTAGTCGGCGGCGCAGACATTGTCACGGGCCTCGCCGTACGTGCGATCGCTCGCGAAGACGCGGGCGACGGCTGCTCGGTGCTCCGGATGGTTGTCGAGCAACTCGGCCACGGTCGTGGCCGTGGTCGAGGCGAGTTCGTTGCGGAGTCGATGCACCCGGAGGGCGACGTCGATGGCGACGTCGCGCCCGGCGGGAGCAAGTGCCTCTCGTCGGGTGCGGCGCGGCTCGTCGGTGTTGTCGCTGATGACCCACCAGAATTCATCGGCGGTGGCGTCGTCGAGCGCGAGTTCATCGAGCCACGGGAATCGCTGGTCGAGCACCTGGCCAAAGGCAGGGAGCGCAAGCTCGTGGTCGATCGGTCCGGACTCGTCGACGCGCAGCAGCGCGTCGATTTCGGCGTCGTCGCCTTCGTGGAGTTCGATCAATGCGGTGACCGCCAGCTCGATGGCCTCGGGCTCGTCGTGCTCGACGGCTCGGTAGAACGCATCAAGCGCGTCGTCTTGCGCCTCCACGGTGTCCCACGCAGCGATCAGACGGTCGAGCACGGGCACGAGCGCTCGGGGACTCAGGAACGGCGTGCAGTCGTCGTCGGCGCCGGTGGCGAAGTGGCGCCGAGCCCGTTCAAGGGTCGTCCGCAGATGCGCCCGGTGGTGGGCGTCGGCCCGCATGCCGCGCACATCGGCCAGCGCGAGTTCGCGAACGCCGACCCAGGCATGGATCAGCCGCGGATGGTGCACGAAGAATGGGACGAGACCGAGTCCGGTGGCATTGCCGAGGCCGAAGAACCGACGCCAGCGATCATCGAAGCCGACCGCAGCGGCGCCTCCCCGGACCTGCGCGCAGTGCTCGACGACGTCGTAGCTGAGTTCTCGGTACAAGAACGCAGCGAGGAACTGGGCGCGGAAGCTGGCGGCCAGTGGATGATCGGGCGCGTAGCCGTCGAAGGAACGCATGCCGTACTTGCCGTTCCCGTAGAACGCCGAACTGCGCATGATGTAGCCGGCGTCAGCCACCTGGTCGGGGTCGGGCTGCCGTCCGGCAGCCAGATCCTCGATGAGCTGGTCGAAGAAGCGGACACTGCGGTTGCCGCGCGTCAGCACGAGGAACCGAGGGTCGAGACGACCTTCCTCTTGGCGGGTGACGTGCTGGCGAGCGTGTTCGACGACGGTGTCGTCGGCGACACCGTCGACAAGCGCCGCGCAGATCTCCCAGCGTTCAGCGATCACCCGGTCGGTGTGGGCGTCCTCGGGGAGGGTCTGGGTGAAGGCGATGAACGAGATGGTGTGCCCCTCGGCATCGACCTGGTAGACGGCCAGGCCCTCACCGGTGTCGTTCATCTCGAACCGAGGCCGGGAGAACTGCCAACCGTTCGCCTGGGCCCGACGCAGCATGGTCCGGCTGAAGGCGTAACGGGTCGGCCGAGCGGCGCCGAGCATCTCCGGCTGCATCACGAGGTCGGCAGGCCGCAGTTGGGCGTCGGCGAGGCGCGTGTCGAGTTCGTTAGCCATTGGCAGAGACCCTAGTGGTCGGCACCTCTGGTGAACATGCCCGCCGCACGTTCGTTGCGCTGCAGCGGGCGGTCGTCCCGATACGAAAGCCCTGGCATGGTGATTCGATGTCGCTCAGGGCGGGTTCTCGACGTAGCGCTGCATGGCGTCGTCGAGGTCGATGTCCATCTGGTTGGCGAGTGATGCGAGCCAGGCGAGCACATCGCCGAACTCGTGCACTTGTTGCTCACGAGTTCCCTTGCGCACGGCCTGCGCGAGTTCGCCCAGCTCCTCGGCGAGCCAGGCCACCGTCGACGGCACACCGCGGGCGCGGTCGGCCTCGCCATAGAGCTCGTCCATCAACCGCTGCACCTCGGCCAGTTCCATGGCCTCGATGCTAGGCGGTCAGTCGGCTTCGGCGGCCCGTGCGGCCTCGACTGCCGGATGGTCGCCGAGTGCCCATCCCATCGTACGCAGCAAAGCGGTTGCGGCGGGCCGGATGGCCAGCGACTCGGCACCGGGGGCGACCGGCAGCAGGAGCATCCGGCGAGCGAAGCGGGGAAGCATCGCTGTGGCCGCACCGAACAAGATGCCGTAGGGCGGTCGGGCGGCAAGGGGAAGCGGTGGCACGACAAGGAATCGGACGGTCTCGCGCGTGTCGCGGGTGGCCTGCAGTTCGGGCCGGTAGGAGATCAGCCGCTCGCGGAGTTCGGCCTGATTCTGCGGGGGGTCGATCACGCCGAGTGCCGCGCCGATCTCGCCGATCTCGGCGACATAGGTGTCGGCGACTCCCTCTGGTAGCGGTGTTGCGCCGTAGCGCTGCCGGGCCCGAAGGAAGCTGTCGGCCTCGGTGCAGTGGACCCACATGAGCAGGTGGGGGTCGAGGGCGGAGTACTCGCGGCCGTCGCGAGCGGTGCCGTTGACCCGGGCGTGGATCGCTTTGACCTGGGCGATGATCTGGTCGGATTCCTCGACCGTGCCGAAGGTCGTGGTGCCGACGAAGGCGCCGGTGCGGTGGAGCCGGCCGAGTGGATCGGTCTTGTAGGTCGAGTGCTGGACGACTCCGGCCAGGGCGAGGGGGTGCAGCGTCTGCAGCAGCAAGGCCCGCAGCCCGCCGACGAGCATGGCGACGTCGGTGTGCACGGCCCACATCGCCGAGTCGGGGGCGAAGCGGCGTTCGGCGGCGGGATCCCACTCGTGCACCTGGTCGGGTGTGCCAGCGAGCATTTCGCGAATGCCGCGACCAAGACGGTCGCGGACGGCTTCGAGCGGGGGGCGGGGGGCGCTCGCCATGACCGAAGGATACGGGACTGCGCTCCGCTCTGCCGAGCCGCCCGATGTTTTGCCCATCGGAGCGAGCCGTGGTCGACTCTGCGGCATGGATATCCGTGAAGCGCTGTACACCACCCGAGCGATGCGACGGGTCAAGCCCGACCCGATCCCCGAGGACGTGCAGATGCGGATCCTCGATGCCGCCATCCGGGCTCCCAGCGGCGGAAACAATCAGAACTGGCGCTTCATGTTGGTCGATGACCCGGCCAAAAGGGAGCAGTTGGGTGAGCTCTACAAGGTGTGCATCGATCTGCTCTGGGCGACCATCTACAAGGACAAGATGGACGACGCAGAGTCGGATTCCACCGATCCCGAGACCGTCCAGATGCGCAAGATCATCAAGTCGGTCGGTTGGGCCCAGGACAACTTTGCGTCGTATCCGCTGCTGTTGTTCGCCTTCGACCGCAACGACTCCAGCGGTGGTTCGATCTTCCCGGCGATCTGGTCGGCGATGCTCGCGGCCCGCGCCGAGGATGTCGGCTCGTCGCTCACCAGCGTGCTGGCGTTCAAGAACAGCGAGACGTTCGAGATCCTCGGTGTGCCCGAGGACAAGGGGTGGAAGATGGCCGCCTGCATCCCGATGGGGTATCCGACCGGCACCTGGGGGGTGGCCAAGCGTGATTCCGTTCACGAGGTGGCGTATCGCAATACGTGGGGTGAGGACATCGGCTTCGTGATCGACGAGCCGCTCTGGTCGCCAGAGAGCTGACCTTGGGGGCGGGCGCCTTGATCCCACCATCGGCGGGCGGCACCTGAGATGGTGCGCAGGACACGGCGACCGGGGCAGACTGTGCGGCGATGACCGAGCCGCGCCGCTACGCGTTGGGTGTCGACACCGGGGGGACGTACACCGACGCCGTCGTGTACGACGAGCGCGCTCGGGAGATCGTCGCCAAGGCGAAGTCGCCCACCACGCACGACGAACTCGCGATCGGGATCGGTCGGGCGATCGATGCCGCCGTGTCCGACGCTGCGGTCGATCCGTCGGCGATCGAGATGGTGGCGCTGTCCACCACGCTTGCCACCAACGCTCTGGTCGAGGGCACGGGTCGTCCGGCGTGCCTCGTCACGATCGGGTTCGACGAGGACGCCCTCGATCGCGGCGGTCTGCGAGAAGCGATCGGTGACGACGCCGTCATCGTCGTCGGTGGAGGTCACAACAGCCACGGTGATCCGGTCAAGCCGCTCGACCTCGACGAACTGGCCGCCCGCGTCGACGAGGTCGCCGACCAGGTTGATGGCTTCGCCGTCACCGCCCAGTTCGCCACACGTAACGCCGAGCACGAACTCGCCGCCCGCGAACTCATCCGCGAACGAACCGGAAAGCCGGTGACCTGCAGCCATGTGCTGTCGGCCAGCCTCGGTGGCCCGAAGCGAGGCGTCACCGCCCTGCTCAACGCTCGTCTCATCGCCATGATCGACGACCTCGTCGCCACCACCGGCGGGAGTCTCGCTGAACGGGGGATCGACGCCCCGATGATGATCGTGCGCGGCAACGGTTCGCTCGTGTCGGTCGACTTCGTGAAGGAGCGTCCGGTCGAGACGATCCTCTCGGGTCCGGCCGCCAGCCTCGTCGGTGCGGCCCATCTCGCCGACGCCGACGATGCCGTGATCGCCGACATCGGCGGCACCACCACCGACATCGCCGTCGTTCGCGACGGCATGCCGCCGTTTGGAGCCGACGGCGCCACCGTCGGTGGCCACCGCACGATGGTCGAGGCGGTGCTGATGCACACGCACGGCCTCGGCGGCGACAGCGAGATTCGACTCGCCGACCGGGCCGTCGGTTCCCAGCTCGAGGTCGGTCCTCGGCGGGTCGTGCCGCTCAGCCTGATGGGGGAGCAGCATGGTGAACTCCTCCGCAACGAACTCCGAGCGCGCCTCAACGACGAGATCCCTGGCGCATTCGACGGCATGTTCCTCCAGCGCACGGCACGAGCCGAGGGCGCCGTCCTCGACCGCAACGAACAGGCGGTCGTCGATGCGGTCGACAAGCCGCTCGTCCCGGTGTCGCAGGCGGTCGCGACAAGCCTCCAGGAGCGAGCGATGCGACGCCTCGTGAGCCGGGCGATTCTGCGCCTCGCCGCCTTCACCCCCACCGATGCCAGCCATGTGCTCGGCGACCAGACCACCCACGACCCCGAGATCGCCCGGTTGGGTGCGGCCGTGTTCGCCCGCCGTCGAGATCGATACGGCAACGACATCGCCGAGACGCCCGAGGCGATCAGCGACGCCGTCGTCGCTGCGCTCGTGCGCCGATCGGCCGAGGCGTTGCTCGCGGCTGCGCTCGACCGCGACGGCCTCGATGATGCCCTCGCTCAGTCTGCGCTCGTCGCTGCTGCGCTCGACCGCACGTCTCGCTCTGCCCGGATCGACATCGGGCTCGGCGCCAAACTCGTCGGCCTCGGTGCTCCGGCAGCCACCTACTACCCGGCGATCGGCGAGCTGCTCGGCACCGAGGTCGAGGTTCCTGCCGACGCCGATGTCGCCAATGCCATCGGCGCCGTCGTCGGCAAGGTCCGGGTGCGCGCCGAAGTCCCGGTCACCGCGCCGCGGCGAGGCGTCTATCGGGTTCACGCCGGCGGTGAACCAGAGACGACGTGGGAGCATCCCGAGGCCCAGGCCCGAGCCGAGGAGCTGGCTCGCGCCGCCGTGGTCGTCGAGGTCCAGGCCGCGGGTGCGAAAGAGTTCGAGGTTGAGGTCACCTGGAGCGAGAAGGTCATCGAGGTCGACGGGCGACCGCTGTTCGTCGAGGGGATGGCCACCGCTGTCGCAGCTGGCCGTCCCGACCTCGGCTGATCGCTCGCTTTGAGTCGCCGTCCCGACGAAGGACCTGGGCTCGCTCTACCCTCCGGACATGGCCCTCGAAGACGAACTCGTCAACCGTGTCACGTGGAAGATCCCGAACGCTCTCGCGCTCGTCGGTTCCGCGGCGAACGGCGAACGCAACGGTATGACCACGAGCTGGATCACGCAGCTGTCGATGGAACCGGTGCTGATCGGCGTCGGGATCGACAACTCGGCGGTCACCCATCGCCTGATCAGTGAGGGTGGATCGTTCACGGTCAACCTCTGGGACAGCGAGGAGACCCGTCCGTTTGTGAAGTTCTCCAAGCCGGCCGTGTTCGAAGACGGGGCGCTCAACGGCCGTGCCGTGCATGACGGCGTGACCGGTGCACCGATCTTCGACGAGGCGATCGCCTGGATGGAATGCGAGGTCCGTCAGGCCCACGACCTCGGCACCCACACCCTGTTCATCGGTGAAGTGGTCGACGCCGCGATTCTCGACGACGAGAAGCGCGCCGCCGCGATGACCGACACCCGGATGAAATACGGCGGTGTCCGTCGCGGCGGCCATTGAGCCGCGGCGGCTAGATCTGGCCGAAGCTCGGGTCGCCTTTGCGGTTGCCGCGCGGTGGTGTGCGGGCCCAGACGAGGTAGTCGTCGATGAACACGCCGAGGGTTCCGCCCGGTCGAGGTGAGCCGACGACATTGCCGAAGCCTTCCTCGCCGAGCCGGATCTGCTCCTCGCCGCTGATGGCGGTGACACAGATCGGCACCGAACCGATGCCGGCGCGATCGGCGTAGATCGCCAGCAGCTGCTCGTCGAGATCGTGGCGGATCCGGGGGTCGGGTCCGGCGAGGCCGGTGAACATCGCCACGCCGCCGGTGAGCCCGGCGATGACGGCCACGATCGTGCGGGGTCCACCGAGCAGCACGAGGGTGGCGGCGATTGCAGCACCCGCGATGACGACGATGAGTGCCCGCTCGAGACGAGAACCGGCCGGCGGCGGTGTCCCGGTGGCTGCGCCGACGAAGGTCCGATACGGCCGGACGCCGATGGCGAACTCCTCGCTCACCCCTTCGGTGAGCACCTTGGCCTGGAACGCCCGTTGGCGGTCCTCCCACGTCAGGTCCATGCGACGAAGGCTATTGGGGTGCCCGCTGATGGGCCGACTCGTGCCAGACTCCGACCCATGTCGTTGACCACCTACCGGATCACCCGAGACGGCGCCCCTCGGCTGCTGTTTCTTCTGCACGGCTACTCCGCCGAGCAGCACCACCTGGCGTCCTATGTGCCGCTCATCGACCCCGATGAACGCTTCAGTGCGATCGCCCCCCGCGGCCCGGTCCCGTTGCCCAACGGCGACACCGATGGCGCTTCGTGGTGGTCGATCGACACGGAGACGACGCAGCGCGACCTCAGCCAGTTCCAGGCGTCGGTCGACGCGTTGGAGGCCCTGATCGCCGACGAGGCTGCTGCGGCGAAGGTTCCATTCGAGCGGTGCTACATCGGTGGTTTCTCCCAGGGTGGGTATCTGGCGCTCACGCTCGTGGGCAAGGCCGACGCACCCCGGTACGGCGGGGTCTGGGCGATCTGTTGCGGATTGCCTGAGTTCGCCGCCGTGCCCGTCGACTTTTCGACCGGCGACGGTCGCCCCGCTCTGGTTCAGTGGGGCACCCGTGATCTGATCGTCACGACCGACCAGGCCGAGGCGGTCGCAGCTTCTCTCGAAGCCGGTGGATGGAACACGCAGGTACACGCCTACGACATGGCCCACAGCCAGACGATCGAGATGATGATCGATGCTCGAGCCTGGCTTGCATCGATCGACTGATCGCCGACAACCGTCCTTCCTGCGTGGTCCTGGTCAGCGCAGGCCGTCGTCGCCGTGCACGTCGTCGATGGTGAAGCCACCGATGCGATGGGCGGGCCGGGCGCCCGTCGACATCACGAGCGCATAGACGACGTCGTCGGGTCGAGGCCCGTCGGGAACGACGACCGGCTCGACGTCGTAGTGGCTGCGCAGGTAGCTGGCGTGCAGGTGGACGAGCGGAATGTCGATCTGGCTTCCGAGCGCACCGACCTTCTTGCTCGACGGCACCTGGGCTTTGGGGTCGCCGAGCGCGGCCCGCAGCCCGGCTCCGGCCGGGACGTGCCATGCGGCAGCGATTTCGAGCTCGCCCGACACGCCGACGATCGCACCCTTGCCGTAGGCCTCGATCTCCTCGCCGTCGGTGGTGAGGGCGTCGCGCAACTCGGTCGCCATCTCGTCGGCCAGAGGACGCAGGTCGGTCATCCACTCGGCGATCTGCGTTTCCGTCGCGTGGCTGCCTGCGAAGGGGTTGGCGAGCACAGCGGCGATCGACCCGTGGCGATGCGGACGTCTGAGGTCGGCGCCGGCCGCTCGCAGGGTGCGGCGGGTCGTGAGCTGCATCCGGTGGACGACGACGGATGTCACCACAGCCGCACGTCCTGCCGCTTGAGTTCGGCCTGCACTGCGGCGATGTCGATCTCGGCGACGTCGCGCCCGGTCTTCACGGCGACGGCGGCGGCCACGCCGGCGCCCTGACCGGCGACGGTGCAGCACATCATGTTGCGGACGGCAGCGTGGCTGGTCCGGTCGCCGCCGATCGATCGACCGGTCACGAGGAGGTTGCGAACCCCGTCGCTCGGAACCATCGCGTTGTACGGCACCTGGAAGTAGCGGCCGGTGGTCGGCAGGATCAGGATCCCGTAGCCGTCGATGAACTCCGGAAAGATGCCGATCGAGTCGTCGAAGCGGCCTTGCTCGCGGACGTCGGCGGCCGTGAGCTCGTAGCGCGAAACGAGCTTGCGGGTGTCGCGGATGCCGATGGTCATGCCGTAGTTGCGGAGCTTCGCGTTCTCGCAGCCGGGGGTGTACCTGCGCAGGGCGTCGATCGCCATGAGCGCCTGGCGGCGTCCCTCGATCTCGCCCTTCGTGAGGGACCACACATCGGTGCCGTCGATTTCGGGCATGTGGACGAGGTTCAGATAGGTGAGGTCGCCCTGGTCGGAGATGGCGCCCCACGTGCCGCCGAGCGTTTTGAGATCGGCGGGGATGTGGCCGGCTTCCTTGGCCCGGTCGAAGGGTTTCGACAGCCACGGGGAGAACATGTCGTCCTCTTTGCCGGTGGTCTCGACCGTCCACTCGTCGGCGCCCGCCCAGGAGAGGTAGGTCTGCGGATCGTCCTTCACGCCTTGGATGAACGCCGCCTTGTCGAGACCTGTCATGTGGAACATCACCGACGCGGCCTGCATCTCCTCGAGCGGCGTCTTCCGGGTCGAGGAGCCGACTCGATGGGCGATGTCGGCGTCGCCAGTTGCGTCGATCACCACCCGACCGAGCACTGCGTGACGCCCGGACTTCGACTCGACGATCACGCCGATGATCGCGTCGTCCTCGACGATCGGGGCGACGACCATGGCGTGGAGCAGAGGCTGGATCCCCGCTTCGGCGACCATGTCGTCGGCGACGTTCTTGAACCCCTCGGCGTCGAGGGCGTGGCTGTCGCTCTGGGGTTCGGGCTGCGCTGCGCCGGCCGCCTTCGCCCGCTCTTCGAACTCGATGCCGATGCCCTCGGAATCCTGGGTCTGTTCGTGGCGATACCAGGCGAAGCCCTCGACCCCGACCTGGGTGATGTTGCCGCCGAAGCAGCCGTTGCGTTCGAGGAGAAGCACCGACACCCCGGCGCGTGCGGCACCGATCGCGGCGGCGAGGCCACCCGGTCCGGAGCCGACCACGAGGACGTCGGCGTGTGCGAGCACCTCCAGGGTGCGGGCGGGTTCGGTGATCACACCGTCGATGGGCGAAGCGGTCATGTGCGATCGAGCGTACCGAGGTCGTGACCGGCGGTCGATGGTGTCTCGTCGGGCCAGTTGGTGCGCCACACCTCGGCCGAGAGTGCGCCGACCGGCATCGGTTCGGTGGTGTAGCCGGCTCGGCGGGGGAGCAGAGGTTCGACGACGACATCGTGATTCGGCACGACGAAGAACGGGAAGGAGTAGCGCTCGTGCCCGCTGCGGTTCACGACCCGATGCGGCGTAGCGATGTACTCACCTCCCGACCACAGTTCGAGCATCTCGCCGACGTTCACGACGAGCGCGTCGGATGGCGCGTCGGGGGTGATCCACTCGCCGTCGCGGGACCGCACTTCGAGACCGGGTACGTCACCGGGGTGCAGCAGGGTGATGACGTTCGTGTCCTTGTGGGGATGAATCCCCATTGCGTCGCTCGCAGGCGGTTGGGCCGGATAGTGCAGCAGCGTCATGTTGGTGAGCGGGGTGGCGTGCCAGCGTGCGAACACGTCGGGGTCGACGCTGAGCCCATCGGCGTACGCCGCCATGATCGGAGCAGCCGCCCGGTCGCAGGCAGCCCAGTACTCGTGGATCACGGACCGCAGCTCCGGGAGGTCAGCCGGCCAACGGTTCGGCCCGTAGAGGTCGCAGGCATCCATGACGGGGTGATCGGGAGGGCACTCCCAGTGGAGCTTGTACCCCTCGTACCGGTCGCCCCGGTCGCCGTTGGCCTCGACGCGGTTCGGGGTGAAGAAGCCCAGCGGGATGAACCCGCGGTAGTTGCGGGGCTCGATCATGAGTTCCCGCTTTTGTTCGTCGGAGAACGCGAACAGGGTCCGCAGCGTGCTGCGGACCCTGTCGAAGAGCGTCTCCGGAATGCCGTGTCCGACGACGGACACGAAGCCGACGTCCCGGCTCGCCCGACGCAGTTCAGCGGCGAAGTTGCCCGCCCTGGCGTCGAGGACCGGGATCACGGGGTCAGAGGGCCTATTTGCGCACGACTCGGGTGTTGCCGACGCGGTCGTAGACGCTGCGATTCTCGGCATCGCTGTTGATCAGGAAAATTGATCCGATCCCGGCACCGAGCATGATCAGCCAGCCGATCAGCGGAAGGTTGCCGAGCAGGTCCGGGATGCTGCGCATGAACGCGCCACGCCAGCCGACCGGGGTCGTACCGTCCTCCTCGGTGATGCGGAGGCCGAGCGCGAGCTTGCCGGGGGTGGCGCCGAACTGGACGACCAGCCAGAGATACACGACATAGATCAGCACGCCGATCAGGAGGCCCTCGCCGGTGCTCGCGGAGAGGGCGCCGGCGATGATGAGAAAGACGGCAAAGACGATGATGCCGTCAAGGACGGCCGCGCCGAGTCGCACGCCGAGCGTGGCGAAGGGCTGGTCGGGGGCGGTCGCAGCGCCGGGTGGAGG
>JAKMFW010000013.1 GCA_022425325.1 Acidimicrobiales bacterium
TGTTGAGGAGGCTTCGCAGGCCGGTGCCGAGCAACAGGCCGAGCAGAATGCCCGACACCGTCGAGAAGATGCCGACCAACAACGCCTCCAGGTACACCGAGCGGCTGACCTGTTGGCCGGTGGCGCCGATCGCGCGCAAGAGGCCGAGCTCACGGATGCGTTGAGCGACCACGATCTGGAATGTGTTGTTGATGATGAACGTGGCGACGAAGACGATGATGAACGCAAAGGCCAACAAGATGTTGTTGAAGATCGAGATGACCTCGTCGAAGCCCTCGGCGTTTTCCTCCTCGAGGACTTCGGAGGTGATGACCTCTACCCCCGAACCCAGGGCGGCCTGGATGTCGGCCTGCACCGACGCGATGTCGGCACCAGTCTCGACGATCACGCTGATCTGGTCGTAGCCGTCCTCCTTGCCGAAGAAGCGTTGCGCCTCCTCGAGCTCGAACGCGGCCATGGTCTGGCCGAGGCTCGTGTGCTTGTCGGGCGAACCGAAGCGGAAAATGCCGACCAGCTCGAAGCGTTCCTGTTGCTGCGGACCGTCGATCGCGTACGTCTCGCCGATCCGCAGACCGTTGTCACCCGCCGTGGTCACGTCGGTGGCGAATGTGCCAGCGGTCGTGGGCTCCTGACCTTCGACGATGAAGAACTGCAGCGGCGAGAAGCTGAAGCCGATCGCCGGTGGCCCCTGGGGGCGAATCGCTTCACCCTCGCCGTCGATGATGACGACGTCGTTGAACGAGATCACGTCCGGAATCGTGCGGGCTACTCCTTCGACGTCGGCGACGACGGCGTCGACCGACTCCGGAACGGTCGGGCGATCCCACTCCTCACCGATCTCCAACGGAGAACGCACGGCGAGTTCAGCACCGGACGCGATGTCCTCGGCAAGGCCGTTGAAGCTGGAGCGAAGTGAGTCGGTCAACACGAACACGCCGACGACCATCGCCACGCTGACCACCACGGCGATCGTGGTGAGCGCGAACCGGATCTTCTTGTCGAGCAGGTTCTTGATCGTGAGGCGGAACATCGATCAGTCGCCCAGGCTCTTCATCATGTCGAGCACGCCGTCCGGCGTCGGCTCGCGCAACTCGTCGACGATCTTTCCGTCGACGAGGAAGATGACCCGGTTGGCGAATGACGCAGCGACGGGATCGTGGGTGACCATCACGATGGTCTGGCCGAACTCGTCGACCGCGCTGCGCATGAACGACAGAATCTCATTGCCGGTCGTGGAGTCGAGGTTGCCGGTGGGTTCGTCGGCGAAGATGATCTCCGGCCGTGTCGCAAGGGCCCGACTCACGGCGACGCGCTGCTGCTGGCCACCCGAGAGTTCGTTGGGACGATGGGTGGTGCGGTTGGCCAACCCGACCGTTTCGATCACCTGATCGACCCAACCCTGATCGGGGGTCTTGCCGGCGAGGTCCATCGGCAGCGTGATGTTCTCGATCGCCGACAGGGTTGGGACGAGGTTGAAGGCCTGGAAGATGAAGCCCACATTGTCGCGTCGCAGCAATGTCAGATCCTTCTCCGAAAGGGTCGACAGCGCCGTCTCTCCGATGAAGACCTCACCGTCGGTCAGGTCGTCGAGCCCGGCCATACAGTGCATCAGGGTCGACTTGCCCGAACCGGACGGGCCCATGATGGCGGTGAACTCACCCCGGTTGAAGGTCACGTCGACCCCGTCGAGGGCGCGGACTTCGGTGTCGCCGGATCCGTAGATTTTGGTGGCGCCGACAGCGCGCGCGGCAAGGGTGGTGGACGGGGCGTCGGTCATCTCAGGACTCCATGGGGGGATGCACTCGCGTTACGGACAACGCTAATGGAATGGATGCCGTATCGGTTCGTCGTTTCGCCCGGTGGAAATGGGCGAGGCCAGATGTCGTCTTCCTGCGTAGATTGGGGTGGTGCAGTGTCCCGCTTGTCAGGCCGAGGTCGTCGATGGCGCCCGGTTCTGCAGCGCGTGCGGCCACGAACTCGCCCGACGGGCCGACGAGCGACGCGTTGTCACCGTGCTGTTCGCCGACATCGTCGGGTTCACCGGCCTCTCGGA
>JAKMFW010000027.1 GCA_022425325.1 Acidimicrobiales bacterium
GTCGGGAACTCGTCGGACTCGAGATCGGTATGGCCCTGGAGGTACCGGACCGTGCGCTGCGCGAGTTCGTTGACGAGACCGGCTTTCCAGCTGTTCCAGGCCGATTTCGACGTGGCGATCGAGTCGGCCTCGGTCAGCGCCGCGAGAAGCTCGATCGTTCCGGTCGACGGCACCGCATCGGCAACGAGCTTCACCGTGCCCTCGTCCTCAAGATCGCGGCGCGAGGCCACATCGGGGAGCAACAGGTGATGGCGCACGAGCGCCTCGAGCATCTCGATGTCGGTGGGCGGATAGCCCATCCGCTCGGCGATCGTGTGCACGAGACCCACACCGACCTCACTGTGGTCGCCGGGGTAGCCCTTGCCGATGTCGTGGAACAGGCCACCCAGGACGAGCAGGTCGGGCCGCTCGACTCGATCGACGAGCCGGGCGGCTTCGGCCGCAGCCTCGAGCAGGTGACGATCGACGGTGAACCGGTGATAGGCGTTGCGCTGCGGGCGATGCCGATTCGGGGCCCACTCAGGAATCAGGCGGGTGACGAGATCGACCTGGTCGAGTGCTTCAACCACTCGGATCATGTCGTGCCCCATCAACAACAGGTCGACGAAGAGCTCACGGGCTTCATCGGGCCACGGATTCGGGAGGGCGGTGCCTTCGGTCGCGATGCGATCCAGCACATCGCGGACGATGAAGGCGTCTTCGCGGGCGGCATGAACCGCCACTCGCAGCGGCATGATCGGATCGCTGACAGGGGCATCGTCGGCAAGCGTGAGGGTTTCCTCGGCGAGGAGGATGCCGTGCCCGAGATCGCGGGTGCGCGCCAGCCAGCGACGGCGACGACCCCGCTTGTGGATCCGATGCAGGACGGCATCCTCGATCCCGGTGACGGTGCGCGCTGCTTCGGCGACCGCCGCCATCAAGAGGTCGGCGTCGCCATAGCCGAGGGCGTCCGCGACCTCGTCCTGCTCTTGCAACAGCAGCTGGTTGTTGGCGCGACCGGTGGCGCGGTGCAATTCGATGCGGGCCGACAGCAGCACACTGTGGGGCCCGTCGAGCGCGTCCCGCTCGGAGTCCTCGAGCAGGCTCGGGTCGGCGAGGTCGATCCACTGGAGGCAGTGAAGATCTCGCAGGCCGCCCTGCGAAAGCTTGAGGTCCGGTTCAAGCAGGAAGGCGAGCTCACCCGCCTGCTCGTGGCGCTCGCGGATACGCACGTCGAGTTGGTCGAGCATCCGATCGGCGTTCTCGCGCCACTGATCGAGCGCCTTTCGCTGCAACTCGTCGACGAGCACCTGACTCCCACCGAGGGATCGGACCTGCAGCAGCGACGTCGCCGTATCGAGATCACTCGAGGCAAGGTCGAGCGCCTCGTCGATCGTCCGGACGGCATGCCCGAGCTTCATCCCGGTGTCCCAGATCGGATACCAGATGCGCTCGGCGACCTCGGCCGCCGACCCTTCGAACTGGTGGATCAGGAGCAGATCGAGATCAGAACCAGGGCTCAGGTCGCCACGGCCGTAGCCACCCACCGCCGCCAGCGCGAAGCCCGGAACATCGCCGACATCGTCGATGACCGAACCGAGCCAGGCATCGATCTCTGCGGTGTACGCGGCCGCCAGCGCCGTCCCGACCAGAGAACGGTCGGCCACGACGCCGGCGGCAGCGGGAATCGTCTTCATCGGACGTCGGGGGCACGTCGCATCATGAGCTGACCGTACCCCGCTTCAGGCTCAGTCGACGTAGGCCGTCTCGGCGTGCTGCGTCTGATCGAGGCCGGTGAGCTCCTCGTCGCTGCTGACGCGGAGACCCATGACGTTGTCGAGCAGTTTGGCGAGGCCGAACGTGACGATGCCGGAGTACGCGATGACCGACACGATGGCGATGACCTGGCTGATGACGAGGGCCCCGTCACCGAAGAACAGGCCGTCGACACCCCCCACGCTGGCGTCGGCGAAGAAGCCGAGCAGCACGCCGCCGACGATGCCACCGACCATGTGGATGCCGACGACGTCGAGGCTGTCGTCGTAACCGAACTTCGTCTTGAGCTGGATGGCGAAGTAGCAGCAGACCGAGGCGACGACGCCGAAGACGATCGGCGCAAGCCCGCCGACGAACCCGGCTGCAGGGGTGATGGCGACGAGACCGGCGACGACACCGGAGGCCCCACCGAGCGTCGTGGCGTGACCATCACGCTTCCATTCGATGGCAAGCCAGGCGACCATGCCCGCGGCGCCCGCCACGAACGTGTTGAGCACGGCCTGTACGGCGACACCGTCGGCCGCGAAGGCCGAACCGCCGTTGAAGCCGAACCATCCGAACCAGAGGATGCCGGCACCGAGCATGACGAAGGGCAGGTTGTGGGGCGGCATGGCCTGGTCGGGCCAGCCGGCACGCTTGCCGAGAACCATGACGAGGGCAAGTGCCGCAACACCGGCATTGATGTGAATCGCCGTACCGCCGGCGAAGTCGATGGCGGCGGGGTCGAGCTTGCTGTGGTGCCAGCCGACATAGACCCAGTAGAAGACCGGGGTGTAGACGATGAGGCTCCAGATCGGCACGAAGATCGCCCAGGCGGAGAACTTCATACGGTCAGCCACCGCACCTGCGATCAGCGCCGGCGTGATCGCAGCGAACGTCATCGAGAAGGCCACGGCGATGAGCGCATCCGTGCCCTTCACGTCCTTGAGGCCGAGGGCGTCCAGGTTGCCGATGAACGCCTCGAGGCCCTCACCGTCCCCGTTGTTACCCAGTGAGAATGCGACAAGCACCCAGACCAGCGGCACGATGCCGAGGCAGTAGGTGTTCATGTTCAGCATGTTGAGCACGTTCTTCGAGCGGACCATGCCGCCGTAGAACAGTGCGAGTCCGGGGACCATGAACAGCACCAGGGCGGTGCTGATCAACATCCAGGCGGTGTTGCCTTCCATTGCGGTGTTCCTCCTCGCGCCCTCCCCTTCGGGAGCGACACGAGAGAACCTAGGAACCCAGTGTTTCGTGCTTGTTTCGGGAGACTGATCCGTGTGTTACTCCCGAGCCGAACCCCGGTCAGAAACGGGTCAGGGATGTGCTGCCGGGATCGACGACGAGATCAGGCGTCGTCGGCAGCGTTCCACTGACCGCTCGCCTTCCCGGCAGCGATCAGACGCCGCAGCCACAGCACGAAGGCGACACCGACAACGGCGATCACAACGGCGGCGACGATCACGCCAAGCGTTCCGAAAAACCCGGTGGCGATGATGATGAAGAAGAACAGGGCCAGCGATCCGGTGCGGACGCTGCGCTTCATCTTCGGCGTGATCGGCGATGACGGATCGGGCATAACGGCTCCTAGTACGGCCACTCGTCGGTGTTGCGGTGGCCGAGCAGACGGGTGAGCGGCGCAAGTTTGGCCACGATCAGGACCTTGATCACGACGTTTCGCACAAACCACGGCAGCTGGAGTTCCTGACGCAACGCGTTGCGGAGCCGCTCGCCGAACGTCATGTTCACCCGCCGATACTCGGCCATCGACTGCGACCGCCCGACATACTTCCAACGGCCGCCGTAGAAGGTGGTGGTCATGAGCGCAAGGGTGACACCGATCGAGCTGAAGGAGTCGTGGATCAGCATCGTGCCGCCACCGCTGACCCGCTCACCCCACTGGACGATGTCGGCACGAGCGGGACCAAAGCGGTGGGCGCCGTCGATGTAGAGCAGGTCGATCTCGCCCTCCACATCATCGAGGGCGGCATCGCTCATCTTGCGGACATGGGTCACGCGCTCATCGACACCCGCAGCCGAGAGGTTGGCGTGGAAGAGGTCGTAGTCGTCGTCGCCGCGGGCCTGGTCGGCCTCGATTTCCTGCGGCCCGCGATCGGAGCCCATGTGCGGGTCGATCGCCGTGATCGCCACCCCATCGGCAGCCACTGACGCAAGGACGATCATCGACCGACCACGGAAGCTTCCGATCTCGACAATCTGCGCGCCGGCGCCGAGTTCGGCAGCCCGGTCGTGGAGGCGTCGGGCCTGGTCGTCGGTCATCCAGCCCTCGACGTCGGCGACCGACGCAAGGATGTCGGAAAAGGGTGGGCGATCCGGCACGACGGTGAGGCTAGTCAGCGAGCAGCTCGGCAGCGCGCCGGAACACCTTCGATCGCGGCAGCGCGTCGGCGCACCCTGCGTTGATCGCCGACCGCAACGCCTCCTCGTCGACATGGGAGCCGTAGGCGATCACCGTGCGGTCGTCGCCGACGAGTGCCGAGAGGTCGACACCAAGCGCAAGATCGACCAGCACGAGACGCGCGTCGGCGAGTTCGGGGGCGTCGACCGAGCGGACGATCACCACACCCGGCACCGCCGACCGGAAGCGACTGCCGTCCATCAGATCTCGGGTGACGACGACATGGTCAGCCATGATCGGACTCCCGTCGACGGCGGAGATGCACGTGGGCACGCGCTGCGCCCCACACGAGCCCAGGCTCGTGGAGGGCCTCGTCGACATCGGAGAAGGCAGCAGGGCCGAGCTGATAGGGGTCACCCGGGAACTGGCGTTGGAGGAACTCGTCGCGTGGAGGGCGTGCTGCTCCCCACCTGTCGAGGAGGTCGGTCATCGGCCCGACCGCATTCCGCAACGCTGCGAGCGGGCTGCCCGCGCCGGTATCCACGTCGGCTCGGAGCACCCGCCGGATCTCCGGCATAGCCGCTCCTCGCGTCTGGTCGATCACGAGAGCGAGATCGTCTTCGACGACCTTCACCCCACCGGCGCCCGCAGCGGCAAAGACCGAACGCCTGACCCAGCCACCGATCGAGGTGTCGACCTGCTCGAACAACTGCTCTGCGAACGCAGCCAAGCGCGCCTCGTCGTCGGCCAACGTCGGCTCAGGGTTCGCCTCCACCCCGTCAGACTAGGAGGCGCAGACGTCACCGGGCATCCCGGCCCCACCGCTACGGTGACGCCATGCCTTTGACCCTCGACGCACGCGACCAGGCGCTTCTCGACGGTACAGCCGGGCCTGCGGCAGCCCTCGCCATGCGGGTCGTCGTCCGCACAGCCGAGTCGATGGAGGCCGAGCACCTGCTCGACATCACCGGCGCCCACATCGATTCATGTCTCTACCACGGCCAGGCCGGGCTCGACTTCGCACAGCGACTCGCCGACGACGGCGCCCAGGTCTCCGTCCCGACCACGCTCAACGTCAGCTCGCTCGACCTGCTCCACCCGGAGCTCTACCGAGGCGACGCCCACACGCGCGACCAGGCACGGGCACTGATGAACGCCTACGAAGCGATGGGGTGCGAGCCGACCTGGACATGCGCTCCCTATCAGATGGACGCTCGGCCCCGACTCGGCGAGAACGTCGCCTGGGCCGAATCGAACGCCATCGTCTTCGCCAACGCAGTGCTCGGTGCCCGCACCCACCGCTACGGAGATTTCCTCGACATCGCGGCGGCGATCACGGGTCGAGCCCCGGCCGCGGGCCTCCACCTCGACACGGCACGCCACGCCACGATCGTCTTCGACGTCTCTGCGGTGCCGGCGAAACTGCTCGATCTCGACGTGGCGTATCCGGTGATCGGACACCACATCGGCAAACTCGTCGGCAGCGCCGTTCCCGTCATCGTCGGCGCACCGGCGGGATTGAGCGAAGATCGCCTGAAAGCGATCGGAAGCGCAGGGGCATCGTCGGGCTCGCTGGCCATGTTCCATGTCGTCGGCTCGACACCCGAAGCACCCGACCTCGAAACCGCATGCGGTGGCCGAGTCCCGACCGACCGTCACACGATCACCGCCGCCGATCTCCGCACCGCCCGGGATCAACTCACGACCTCGACCAACGCGAGACTCGGCGCGATCAGCCTGGGGACACCCCACTACTCCGTGCCCGAATTCGCTCGGCTGATCGAACTGCTCGGCGACCGCCGGATCCACACCGACGTTCACGCCTACGTCAACACCGGCCGCAGTGTCGCCCACGAACTCGACCTTCGCGGGTGGAGTGCCCGACTCGCTGACGCCGGCGTGCAACTCGTCACCGACACCTGCACCTACATCACGCCGGTCATGGCCGACATCCACGGCACGGCGATGACCGACTCCGCCAAATGGGCCTACTACGCCCCGGGGAACCTGGGCCTGGATGTCGCCTTCGGTTCGGTCGAGGACTGTGTCGAATCAGCGGTCCGCGGCGAGGTGGTCCGCGATGAAGGAGTCTGGGCCGATGCCTAAGGCCACGCGCACACTCATCGCCGGTGAAGCTCACGGCGAGATTCTCGAACTCGACGAACCCCTCAGCTTCTGGGGTGGGTTCGAATCCGAGACCGGCACGATCATCGATCAGGCCCACCCCCAGGTCGGCCAGTCGCTCGTCGGGAAGATCGTCATGATGACCGTCGGGCGCGGATCAAGCTCCGCGTCGTCGGTTCTCGCAGAGGCCATCCGCGACGGCACTGCCCCGGCGGCACTGATCCTGCAGGAATCCGACGAGATCATCGTGCTGGGAGCGATCGTCGCCGACGAGATCTACGGCACCGTGATGCCGATCCTTCTGGTCGACGACGCCACCTATCGAGACGTCGCATCGCTGACCGCTGCGCAGATCTCGGCCGACGGACAGATCGATCCCCGCTGATCAACCGACGGCCAACCGAGCAGCAGCAAGATCCTCGAGCGCAGTACCTGCCGACTTGAACAGCGTCACCTCATCGTCGTCCCGCCGACCCGGATGCTCGCCCGCGACGAGCTCGGCGAGGTCGGCCAACAGATCAGCCGACGTGAGGATCCCCGACGCCAGCGGCTGGGCGATGTCTCCGGCGATTGCTGCGTCGTCATAGGTGTCGACGAAGACCGAGGCGCGCCGAACGACATCATCATCGGCTTCTCGCATCTCAGGGCTGAAACCACCGATCAAGTCGACATGACATCCGGGCTTCACCAACGCACCCCGGACGATCGGCTCGGTCGCACCGGTAACGCACGAGATCACATCAGCGTCGGCGACCGCCGCATCGAGATCGGTGACGACATCGGCCGTCAATCCGTGCGCAGCGACTTCCTCGGCCACGGTCGCGGCCTTGGCGGGATTACGGCCCCAGACCTGCACCGTGGCGAAGTCACGCACGTGTGCGTGGGCCTGGATCGCCATCGGGGCCAAGGCGCCGGTGCCCACGACCAACAGCCGGGAGGCATCAGTTCGGGCGAGACGTTTCGCGGCGACGGCGGACGCAGCAGCCGTTCGCCGGGTCGTCAACGTGTTGGCCTCGCACGCACCGACCAACGAGCCGGTCACGCCGTCGAACAGCAACACCCCGGCCTGCACCATCGGAAGACCCTGCTTGCCATTGTCGGGGAAAACGGTGACCGCCTTCACGCCGATGATCTCCCCGGCAACCCAACCGGGCTTCAACAGGAATGCCGCATCGTTGCCGTTGCCGTCGGGCACCGTGTGAAACGTTCGAGCCGGAGCCGTCGCTTCGGGCTCCACCATGATCTGCTCGATCGCCTGAATCAGTTCCGCCCAGCCGAGCACGGCGCCAATATCGGCATCGGTGAAAAACCTCATGGATCGTGGCCTTGTTCCGGCTCACCCGTCGCATCGCCAGGCCAGTGCCCATCGGGGGGATCCGGCGGGTACCAGTCCTCGACGGTGACCCCGAGTCCATCGGCGATCCGATTGACGTACGCGTAGTACGCCGTCGCCTCACAGATGTCGTGCACATCTCGATCGCTGAATCCGACCGCTCGGAGCGCCTCAACATCGGCTTCGACCATCTCGCCGGGCGTACAGGTCAGCTTCAACGCATAGGTCAACATCGCCGTGCGCCGCTCGCCGATCGGGGCAGTTCGCCAATCGATGTCGATCTGGGCGAGGAGCGGATCGTTTTTCAGGAGTCGGCGCAGACCGCGCCGATGATGGGTGAGTCAATAGTGGCAGTCGTTCTCGAGCGAGACGACGTAGGCGATCAACTCCCGCTCGACCTTGCGCAATGTCCCGGTCCCCGCCATTGCCGACCGGTACAGGCCGTCGTGGGCGGCCAATCCTCGGGGGTTGATGGAGTGCACCGCCATGATGTGGTCGACCCGGCCGAGGTCACGATCGACGACCCGGCCGTGCAACGGCTCGAGCTCACCGTCCCATTGATCATCGGGAACCGTTCGGATCCAACTCATCGCTCCTCCTCGCATCGGGGCGCGGCGCTAGCTTAGGGACCGTTCACGCAAGGGACCGGATCGGTCCCGGAGGGAGACACATGTCGAGTCATCCGGATCTGGCCGGGAAGGTCGTGGTCGTCACGGGCGCAGGCAAGGGCATCGGCCAGGCGATCGCCGAACGCTTCGGCGCCGTCGGCTCATCGGTCGTCGTCAACGACGTCGACGATGCCTCGGCCCGCGCCGTCGCGGACGGCATCGTCGATGCCGGGGGCACGGCGATGGCAGCACCCGCCGACGTGTCCGATGGCGAACAGGTCGCCGCCATGTTCGACACCGTGATGTCCACCCACGGCACCGTCGATGTGCTCGTCAACAACGCCGGACTCGTTTCGCCAATGCTTCATTTCTTCGATGCCGACGAGGCATGGTGGCGGCGGATCATCGACGTGAACCTCACCGGCCATTTCCTGTGCTGCCATCGAGCCGCCCGCATCATGGCCAAGAACAGCGGCGGATCGATCATCAACATGAGCTCCGGGGGCGCCACCCGAGCCCATCGCAGCTTCACGGCCTATGACGCCAGCAAGGGCGGGATCGAAGCACTCACTCGGGCGATGGCGCTCGATCTCGGGCCGTACAACATCCGCGTCAACGCCCTCATGCCCGGATCGATCGACACGGCAGGGCTCGACGCCGACGCCCGGGCCTATCGCGGCGTGAACATCCCGGCTGGACGGATCGGCGATCCGCACGACATGACGGGACCCGCCCTCTTTCTCGCCAGCGACGACGCCTCCTATGTCACCGGCGACGTCATCAAGGTCGACGGCGGCATGCTCGCCCAGCAGCGGTCGGCCACGGTCGACATCGTGCATCCCGACACCTTCCCGTCGGTCGACGACCTCTGATCCCATGACCGGTTCCCGCACGGGCGGCCAGATCGTCGCCGACGCGCTCGTCGCCCACGGCGTCAGCCATGTGTTCGGTGTGCCCGGCGAGAGCTACCTCGCCGT
Organism: Acidimicrobiales bacterium; assembly: GCA_022425325.1. GTDB lineage: Bacteria > Actinomycetota > Acidimicrobiia > Acidimicrobiales > Aldehydirespiratoraceae > UBA11606. Next base: position 9,139 of record JAKMFW010000027.1, read on the forward strand.
TCTCGATGCGATCCACGACACCGACATCGAGTTCGTCATCTGTCGTCAAGAAGGTGGCGCGGCCTACATGGCGGAGGCGTGGGGGCGCCTCACGGGCGACCCGGGGGTCTGCATGGTGACCCGTGGGCCGGGCGCCACCAACGCATCGGTCGGCATCCACGCCGCCCGCGAAAACTCACAACCAATGGTGGTGCTGATCGGCCAGGTCGCCACCGACGAGATGGGGCGAGAGGCCTTTCAGGAGATCGACTACCGCGCCTTTCTCGGACCCATCACCAAGTGGGCGACCCAGGTCGATGATGTCGACGAGTTGGCCGAAACGATCTCGATGGCGTTCAAGATCGCCGCCAGCGGCCGACCCGGGCCGGTCGCGATCGCGTTGCCTGAGGACATGCTGCGCGACGACACGACCAACACCGACGTCGCTCCGGTGACGGTCGAACGGGCGACACCGACCAGCGACGAACTCGATGCGATCGTCGCCGCCATCGCCGATGCCGAACGTCCCGTCATCATCGCGGGCGGTGGCCGATGGACCCTCGATGCCCGGACCGACCTCACCGCCTTCGCCGAACACAACGACCTTCCGGTACTCGCCGCCTGGCGATTCCATGACGTTGTCGACAACCTCAGCGACATCTACTGCGGCGAAGCCGGGCTGGCGATGCCACAGGCGGTTCGCGACACGATCACCCAGGCGGACCTCATCGTCGGTCTCGGTATCCGCTTCGGGGAGATGACCACCGCTGGATGGACCCTGATCGATCTCGACGAACCGACACAACGCATCGTCCACATCCATCCGGAACGCACCCAACTCGGCCGGATCTACCCGACCGACGTCGGGGTGTGCGGCGACCCGTCGGTGACGATCGGCGCCCTGCGGGAGATGAGCATCCCGACCAGCGAACCGCGCCGTGCGTGGTGTTCGGTCCGCCGAGCCGCGTTCGTCGACGGCTCACGTATCCCGCCGCAGCCGGGTCCACTCGATATGGGCGAAGCCATGCGATGGCTGCAGGCCAACGCGCCGGCCGATGTGATCTTCACCAACGGTGCCGGCAACTTCTCGGTGTGGAACAACAAGGGCTTCCGTTACGGGTCCCAGGCTCGATTGCTGGCGCCACAGAACGGCACGATGGGCTACGGCCTGCCGGCCGCGATCGCCGCGAAAGCCGCCCACCCCGACCGAACCGTGGTGTGTTTCGCCGGTGACGGTGATCTCCAAATGACGATCCAGGAACTCGGCACCGCACGCCAAGCCGGCTACGAGCCGATCGTGCTCGTCTTCGACAACGGCATGTACGGCACGATCCGCGCCCACCAAGAGCGCCACTATCCCGGGCGGGTCAGCGGCACACCGATCGACAACCCCGACTTCGTCGCGATCGCACAGGCCTACGGCATGCACGCCGAAGCAGTCCGAGAGACCGACGCCTTCGGGCCCGCCTTCGAGCGGGCCATGGCGTCGCCGACCGGCGCGCTCCTACACCTCCACATGCCTGCCGAGATGTTGACCCCGTGGGAGTCGATCGATCAGGCCCGCGACCGGACCTGATCGCGACCTCGGCTAGCGGTTGCCGTCGCCCAGATAGCTGGCGCGAAGTTCCGGGTTGGCGAGCAGAGCCTCGGCCGAGTCGTCCAGAACGACACGCCCGGTCTGCAGAACCCAGCCGCGATCAGCGATCGACAACGCCATATTGGCGTTCTGCTCGACCATGAAGATCGCGACACCCTCTTCGTGGATCTGCTGGATCAGTTCGAAGTTGGTCTGGACGAGCGCCGGCGCAAGCCCCATCGATGGTTCGTCCATCAACAACACGCGGGGGTTGGCCATCAAGGCGCGACCCACGGCGACCATCTGCTGCTCGCCACCCGACAGGGTGCCGGACTTCTGATTCAGCCGCTCCTTCACCCGAGGGAACATCTCGTAGATGCGCTCGAGGTCGGATTCGACGCCGTCGTCGTTACGGAGATACGCCCCGAGTTCGAGGTTCTCCTTGACGGTCAGACGCTTGAACAGGCGCCGGTTCTCCGGAACCATCGTGACGCCACGCTCGACCCGATACGACGTCGGCTTGTCGTTGACGACTTCACCATCGAGCACAACCTCACCGGTCGTCGGCGTGACCATGCCCAGCAGGGTCTTCAGGGTCGTGGACTTGCCGGAGGCGTTCCCACCAAGGAGACAGACAAGCTCTCCCGGATAGATCGCCAGGTCGACGTCTTTCAGGATGTGAACCGCGCCGTAGTGGGTGTTGATCCCGCGAAATTCGAGCAGCGGGGTCGGGGACGCAACGGCTTCACTCATGATGCCTCCTCTGCGGGGCGACCGAGATACGCCTCGATCACGGCGGGGTCCGACGAAACCTCGTCGTAGCTGCCTTGTGCGATGGTCTCGCCGTGGTCGAGCACGACCACACGATCCGACACGTCTCGAACAACGCCCATGTCGTGCTCGATCATGACGATGGTGAAGCCCCATTCGTCTCGCAGCTTGCCGATGAGCCCCGTGAGCTCCTCGGACTCTTTCGGGTTCATACCGGCCACCGGTTCGTCGAGGAGGATGACCTCGGGCTTGGTGGCCATCGCACGAGCGATCTCGAGGCGGCGACGGTTGGCATACGACAGGACCGACGCCGGCTGGTTCAAACGGAAGCCGACCAGTCGGCTGCCGAAGAACCCGAGCACCTTCTCGCCGTGCTCACGGATCTCCTGCTCTTCGCGCTTGAAGCCGCCGGTCTGGAACAGGGCGCCCATAATCCCCTGCTTGGTTCGGCAGTGCTGGGACACCATGACGTTCTCGAGAATCGTCATGTTGGCGAACAGGCGGACGTTCTGGAAGGTCCGGGCGATGCCTCGGGCGGTGACCTGGTTGGGGTCGAGACCGAGCAACGACTCACCCTTGAACACGATGTCGCCGGAGGTCGGTGTGACCATCCCCGAGATCATGTTGAAGAAGGTGGTCTTTCCGGCGCCGTTGGGGCCGATGACCGAGACGATCTCTCCCGCGTCGACATGGAAGTCGAGATCGGAGAGTGCGTTGAGACCACCGAAGGTCACGCTCAGGTTCTGAATGTCGAGCAGACGTTCGCTCATGCTGGCGCCACCTCCCCGCTCGCCGCTTCGTCATCGTCGTCGTTCGCCTGCGCTTTCAACCACGCGTCCTGCAGGAACTCATCCTGATGGAGTTCGCGGCTCCGGCGTACGTTCGGGATCAAGCCTTCGGGGCGCTTCAGCATCATCCAGATCAGCAATGCGCCATAGATCAGGAGCTTGAACTCGGAGAACTCAGCGAGCAGGCCCGGCTGGTTGGGGCCGCCGAGGATGCCGACCAGCACCAGCGCGCCGGCGGCAACACCGGCAATGCGGCCCATACCACCGACGATGACGATCACGAGGATCACGATCGACACCAGGATCTTGAAGGAGCTCTCGAAGACCGACCCGACCTTCGCCGCGAAGATCGCACCGGAGAACGAGGCGAGAATCGCGCCGACCACGAACGCCTGCAGCTTGGAGTTCACCGTGTTGATGCCCATGGCCTCGGCGACCGATTCGTCTTCACGAACCGCCATCCAGGCGCGGCCGATCCGAGAGTTCTCGAGTCGCCAGCTCACATAGATGGCGATGGCAACGAAGCCGATCACCAGATACAGGACCTGTTGCGGGTCGGTGCCCTTGACTGTGGCGACGCCGACGATGTCGGCGCCGGGAATCGACAGGATGCCCTGTGCGCCGCCGGTGAAGCCGCTGGCCCAGTCGGAGCGGACCGTGAGTCGGATGATCTCACCGAACCCGAGGGTGACGATTGCGAGATAGTCGCCTCGCATCCTGATCACCGGCGCACCGATGAAGAGCCCGGCGACGATCGCCATGAACACCACGACGAAGATCGCCACCCACCATGGCAACTCGGGCGAGAGACCCGGTGAACTCGGCGACGTCATGATGGCTGCGGTGTACCCGCCGACTGCGAAGAACGCCACGTAGCCGAGGTCGAGAATGCCTGCGAGGCCGACCACGATGTTGAGACCGAGTGCCAGAAGCAGGAAGAGCCCGACATTGGTGAACAGGTCGTTGGTGAGTCGACCCAGGAACATTGGGAGCACAACCGCAGCGACGGCGATGAGCACCAGGCCTACGGTGTTGACCTTGGTCGGTGACAGCTCTCGACGGGCCGTCACTGCGGCACGTCCGCGCTTCGCCTGTCCGCCCAGGACGAGCACCCAGGCAATCGCGAAGACGGCGAGGATGATGGCGCCCTGTACCGACAGGCCGCCCTTCTTCTCGAAGAGCGCTTCGAACAGCCATTCGAGCTGGAAACCCTCGGAAATGTCGTCGAGTGCCGATTCGAGCGATGCGGTCAACACGATCGTGAGCGCGATCGCGAGCAAGAGTCGGTTGGCGATCGCCGAGAGCAGGTGGAACGCGCCGCCGGCCAGACCGAGACCGGCGGAAGCGAGGATCCAGAAGATCGCTCCGTAGCCGACGCCCTCACCGAAGCTGAGCACTTCGAGCAGGGCGTCGTTCCAGTTGACGAGCGGATCACTGAGATCGCGCGTGTCGAGCAGCCAGATCAGCAGGGCCAACCCCGCACCACCGATTGCACCGACCGACACGCCGGCGACCAGTTCCCGAAGACCCTTCTTGTGTTGGGTCATGCCTTCGAGGACCACTTCGCGCGTGACGAAGTTGCCGAGGGCAACCGGAATCCAGATCAGCGACAGGTAGCCCATCGAGAGGAGCGGCTCCACGATGACGCGCTTGTCGAGCTTGTCGGGCATGTCGGTGAGCGATACGAAGATCAGCGCAAGAGCACAGATCAATCCCCAGTTGACGAGCTTGCGCCAGTCCTGATCGAACGCACCTCGTGCGGGCGCGAGCACGCCGGCTTCGTCGGTGTTCATGGTCTCACTCATGCTCGATCCTCCGCCGACAGACGCTCACCGAAGAGGCCGGTGGGCTTGACCAACAGGACGAAGATCAGCACAAGGAACGCCACGGCGTCCTTGAGCTGGGTGTGGCCGGTGACACCGAGCGGTTCGAGCACCAACTGGGGTGCCAGTGATTCGGAACTGCCCAGGGTGAGGCCGCCGGCCATGGCACCACCGAGGTTGCCGATACCGCCGACGACAGCGGCCGAGAAGGCCTTGATGCCGGGGAGGAACCCGGTGAACTCGGTGACCGAGCCGAACAGGATGCCCCAGAGGATGCCGGCGACACCGGCCATGGCACCGCCGACCGCGAAGGTGGTGACGATCGTACGGTCGACGTCGATGCCCATCAGCGAGGCGATCTCTTTGTCCTCGGCGACCGCTCGCATGGCCTTGCCGGTCTTGGTGCGTTCGACGAGATACCAGAGCGCACCCATCGACACCCCGGCGACGACGAGCACCAGCAGCTTCTTGCCCTCGATGTCGAAGGGGCCGATGCCGATGTCGTCACGGAGCCAATCGGGCAGGCGGGGGTAGCTCTTGGCTCCCGGCCCGAGCAGCACTGCGGAGGTGTTCTGGATGAAGAAGGAGACGCCGATCGAGGTGATCAGCGGGATGAGGCGGGGGGAGCCTCGCAACGGCCGATACGCGATCCGCTCCGTGACGACGGCGGTGACGGTGGAGCAGATGACCGAGACGAGCACGGCGATCAGGATCGCGAGGAGGAAGTTGTCTTCCCAAACGCCGGCTTCGAAGAGTTTGTTGGAGGTGATCATGCCGGTCATCGCACCGACCATGAAGACCTCGCCGTGGGCGAAGTTGATGAACCCGAGCACGCCGTAGACCATCGAGTAGCCCAGAGCGATCAGCCCGTACATGGCGCCCTGCGAGAGACCCGAGATCACGAGTCCCTGGAACGCGTCCCAGCTGAGCCGGTTCGCGTCGGGGTTGATGGCCGAGGCGAGCGGATTGTCCGGATCGATCTGCTGCCAGAGAAAGGCCAAGAGACCGAAAAGCACGAGGCCGGTGAGCAGCACTCGCAAGAATGTGAGGAACCAGTCGACACCGGTTCTCGGTCTGGCTTTGGACCGCATTGCAGTAGTCACGCTTCCCCCTCGAAACGTGTCGTGTTGACGTGAAACGCAAACGGCCCCCGCCCACCTCGGCGGACGGGGGCCGTCATGCGGTGTGTTTCGACGCTCAGCCCGGGGGCTCAGCGTCGGTCGCTCCGAACGGAGCGATCCCCTTACGGGGCGTACTCGAAGACGACAGCCTTCTTGGAGGCCTCGATGTCGCCGGAGTCAGCGTGCTCGATCACGGTGATCTTCTGCGAGCCACAGTCGCCGAAGTCGTCACAGCTGATCGAACCGATCAGACCGCTGTAGCCGCTGACGCCGTTAAGCGCCTCACGGACACCGGCACGGTCGATGACGAGGTTGCCGTCGCCGTCAACGTAGGACGCAGCGTCGATAGCGTCGAGCAGCATCGCTGCTGCGTCGTAGCTGTGGCCCCAGAAGGCAGCCGACGGGGGCTCACCATGGGCGGCCTCGTAGTCGGCGAGGACCTCCGCAGCGGTCTTACCGGTCGACTCGTTGAGGTTTTCGCCGAAGCGGACGTCAGGACCCGAGAAGTAGAGGCCCTCGGACTGAGGCAGCCCCATGAAGCCGTCGGTCAGAAGACCGTCAGCAGCGAGGAGCTGGGTGCTCTCGAGACCGGCAACACCAGGAGCCTGGTCGGCGATGAAGTCGCCGGCCGGCTGGAAGATTGGGAAGAACAGCGCCTCAGGCGAGTCAGCCGCGACCTCGGTGAGGACCGGAACCATGTCGGTGTCTTCCTTGCTCACGCCGGTGAAGCCGGTGACGGTGCCACCGAGCGCCTCGAAGGCATCGGCGAATGCCTGAGCGAGACCCTGGGTGTAGGGGTCGCCGTCGTGGATCGCGGCAGCCGTGGCGAGACCAAGGTCGTTGTACACGAAGGCGGCCATGGCGGCGCCCTGGTACAGGTCGTTGTGCGCCGTGCGGTAGTAGCCCGGGCGGTAGGTCTCGCCAGCGGTACCGGCGAGGTCCGATGTCAGCGCGGGCGAGGTGTTCGAGCCCGAGATCATGACGAGGCCGGCATCGCTGATGAGCGGAGCAGCCGAAGCAGCAGCGCCCGAGCACGAGGTGCCGATGACACCGACGACCTGCTCGTCAGCGACGATCTGCTGCGCGGCAGCCTGGCCACCCTCAGCGGAGCAGAGGTCGTCAAGACCTTCGCCCGAGGTGACCTCGAAGCCCTTGATGTCGCCGAAGTCGGCAACGGCGGCTTCAACACCGCGCTGGTTCGGGACGCCAAGGAACGCGACATCGCCGGAGATCGCGTTCAGCGAACGGATCTGGACCTGCGCACCAGGCTCAACAACCACGGTGCCGAGCGAGCCGTCGCCGAGGTAGTCATCGCTGCCGGTGTCGGCCGCATCGTCGCTGCCGGCGTCTGCGGTGTCGTCATCATCATCGCCACACGCAGCGGCGACAAGCGAGAACGAGAGCAGAACGGCAAGCAGCATCATCAGCTTGCGTGAAAGCTTCATGGGTAAATCCCCTCCATTTGGGATAGTTCGCGGTGGATGGGGCACGGCACCGCGGGGCCGTGTTGCGGGGTAGAGGGTAGCCGCCGATCGCCCGGAACGACAGTCTCCCTGCGTTCGATCACCAAATTGCGGTGTTGCGACAAGGCTCGCCGCACCTCACCGATAGCCGAAAAACCTTGTCGTTTCAGGCCGTACGGACCATGATCTCGTCGACCGGACCGACCATTCCGGCGTAGAACGGCCCGAAATCGGCGTAGAGCGCGGACGCCGTGTCGTACCGCATCGTATACACAGTGTCTTTGAGGTCGTCCATCTTCACACCGAAGAGCGTGACGCCCCATTCCCAATCATCGAGGCCCGTACTGGCAGTGATGAGCTGCACGATCCGGCCGGCGAACTGTCGCCCCGACGCGCCGTGCTCGTACATGAGCTCCTTGCGATCGTCGTACTCGAGTCGGTACCAGTTGTGCTCGGCTTCACGGCGCTTGGTCATCGGATAGAAGCACCATGCCGACTTCCCTTCCGGCGGCAGCTCCGGATAGAGCCGCATGTTCTTCATCTCTTCGGGGACACCCTGGGCGTACTCGGACACCTCAGTGATCGAGACGAAGCTGTCGACCACGACCAGGCCAGCGTTGGTGAGACCGGTCTGAAGGTCGCGAAGCTTCCACGAATCAGGGTGCAGTGCCATGAAGCAGAGTTCGGCCTTGTGCCCGAGCACCGCCACCGTGACGACCTGGACGTCGTCGGCCTGAGCCACCTTGACCGCCGCAATGACCGCCTCGTCGTCGGTCCCCGGGGTGCGGGTGCAGAAAAGATGGACGACAGCGACGCCCTCAGAGGTGATGACCGGATCGAGCATCTCACCAGCTTACGAGCCAGTCGGTCCCGGCCTCGCTTCCGCCGCTCGAGACGAACTCCGGAACTGGGCGGGCGTCGCGTTGGTCAAGCGAGCGAACCGACGGGTGAAGTCGGGCTGATCATAGAAGCCGCATCGGGCAGCCACGGCAGCAATGGGCTCGTTGGTGTCAGCCAACAGGCGAGTGGCAGCCTCGACTCGCACCCGCAGGACATGCTGCGTCGCCGTGACCCCGAAGACCCGTTTCATGCGTCGCTCCAGTTGCGCCTCACCGAACCCAGCCACACGGGCGAGATCGGCAACCCGAATCGGCTCACCGAAGTGATCCTGGACGTGCCGCACGACCTCACGCAGACCCCCGGCCCCGATGTCGGTATCGGACGGGACGACCAGATCGCGGCTCACCGAAACCAGACCGACCAAGGAGCGATCAGCGCTGCCGCCTCTGACCGGCAGCTTGGTGGTCAGGTACCAGCCCAACTCGCCATTCGGTCGGCGAATCAGCTCAAGCTCGTCGAAAAGCGGCTCGCCCGAAGCGAACACTTCTTCGTCCTGCTCCTCGAACCGCTCGGCCAGCTCGGCGATGAAGTGATCGCGGGCGGTGGTGCCGATCACCTCGCCCTTCGAAGACCGACCCGTCCGGCGGACAAACGCGCTGTTGACCTCGACATAACGCCCCTCGAGGTCCTTGGCGCAAAAGATCACGTTGACCAGCGTCTCGAACAATCCGATCAGCTCTGGCTGACAGGAGAACAGGCCTTCGTGCGGCGCGTTGTGCGAAACACCCACCATGATTCGCGGCATCGTACAAGACCCTCGCGAGCCCGGCCTGCACGATAGGGACATGGAACCCCTGCCACCCACCATCGAACGCAACGCGGCTCCGGACCCCACCTCCGACGATGCAGAACGTGCCATTGATGAAGCGATCACGCTGGTCCGTCGCTGGCTTGACCGCGCCAAGGCGCTCGAGACCCGACGGTCCCGACAAACGATGCAGCGCCTCCACGGCGTCGTGGCGAACGACGCCGGCGTCGACTTCGTCATGGCGTTCATTGATCGGGTCGCTCGACCAGACGACCACCTCGTTGCCGCTCGGCAGCTCCGCACGCTGATCGACACAACCCCCCGCCTGCCCGACTTCCTCGGCCCGATCGACCGTCTCCTCCTCCGCGCCGGCTCTCGGCTGGCTCCGATCGTCCCACGCCTCGTCATGCCGCTCGCCCATCGACGTATGCGGAGCATCGTCGGTCATCTCGTCGCTCCGGCCGAACCGGCCGGGCTCGAACGCCACCTCGCCCGACAGCGAAGCGCCGGGTGGGATTCGAACGTCAATTTGCTCGGTGAAGCCGTCCTCGGCCGTCGCGAAGCCGGAGCACGGCTGGCCCAGCTCGAGTCGCTGCTGCACCAGCCCGACGTCGACTATGTCTCGGTGAAACTCAGCAGCGTCCAGGCCCAGCTAAACCCCTGGGCCCACGACGAATCAGTCAACGCCGTCTCTCACCGACTCGCCGAACTGATCGACACGGCGGCCTCGGTGCATCCGCCGACCTTTGTCAACGTCGACATGGAGGAGTACCGGGACCTCGAACTCACCCTCGACGCCTTTGAGCGGGTCCTGGGGGCGCCGCAGCGGCAGCACCTTGATGCAGGGATCGTCCTCCAGGCCTACCTTCCCGATGCACTTCCGGCGCTCCAGCGCCTCGCTGCGTTCGCGGCCGACCGTCACCGCGACGGGGGCGGAACGATCAAGGTCCGGCTCGTCAAGGGCGCAAATCTGGCGATGGAACGGGTTGACGCGGCCATGCATGGCTGGGCTCTGGCGCCCTTCGACAACAAGGCCGACACGGATGCGAACTACACACGCTGCCTCGACTGGGTCTTGCGTCCTGAACGACTCGTCGGCATGCGAATCGGGGTTGCCAGCCACAACCTGTTCCACGTGGCGTGGGCGCTCCGTATGGCGGAGCGACGCGGTGTCACCAACCAGGTGCAGTTCGAGATGCTCCAAGGGATGGCTGAGGCACAGGCACGTGCCATCGCCGAGGCGGTTGGGGCTGACCGGCCCCTGCTCTATACGCCAGCAGTCGACCGAGAGGACTTCGACGTGGCGATCGGCTACCTGTTCCGACGACTCGAGGAGACTGCGGCCCCCAACAACTTCTTGCGAGCGCTGTTCTCCCTTGAGCCAGCGTCACCGACCTTCGCCTCCGAGGCGGCGCGCTTCACGGCGTCAGTCGTCGAACGACACCGGCCGTCATATGGCTCCCGACGGACACAAGATCGATCTGTGCCGGCTGCACGGGCGTTCGAGCCCGGTCAACCGTTTCGCAACGAACCCGAGACTGATCCCGCCCTCCCCGCGAATCGCGATTGGCTGGCCACCGACCTTCGCACCGCCTCGGTGCCCGCAGCCCCAGCGACGATCAGGGTGCCAGGAGATGTCGATCGCTTAGCGGCAGCCGCACGTGTTGCGCAACGGGAATGGTGGTCTCTCAGCGCAAATGAGCGCCGGGAACGGCTGCACCGGGTCGGCGACGAAGTGGCGAACCGGCGAACGGCATTCCTGCGAACGATGGCAGACGAATGCGGCAAGACCTTGGCTGAAGCTGACATCGAACTCTGTGAAGCAATCGATTTTGCCCGCTACTACGGCGAGCAGGCGGCGGCGTTGGAGCGGCCTGGATTGCGCTTTTCGCCCTTCGGTCTCATCTCCGTGATCCCACCGTGGAACTTTCCCGTCGCCATCGCCTGCGGCGGGATCCTTGCCGCTCTGGCCGCAGGCAACAGTGTGATCTTCAAACCGGCACCAGAAGCACGCCGGTGCGGTTCCCTCATCCATGACGCACTCCTTGCGGCCGGCCTGCCCCCCGGCCTTGTTGCCTTCGTCCCCACCAACGACGACGAAGCCGGGCGTCGGGCCATTGAGGCTGGTGACGCCGTCATCCTTACTGGTTCGAGTGAGACCGCAGACCTGTTCAGGTCATGGGATCCGCACCTTCCGATCTTTGCGGAAACCTCAGGAAAAAACGCATTGGTCATCACGCCGAGAGCCGACATCGACCTTGCGGTGCAGGACCTCGTCCGGTCGGCCTTCGGCCACGCCGGGCAAAAGTGCTCGGCCGCAAGCCTGGCCATCCTCGTCGGCAGCACAGCCACGTCACCCCGCTTCCTCAACCAACTCGTCGATGCCGTCGAAACGCTCGAAGTCCGCCTCCCCACCGACCTCCAAGCCAACATCGGACCCCTGATCGGACCACCCAACGAGCGGCTCGAACGGGCGCTCAACCAGCTCGACGAGGGCGAGTCCTGGCTTGTCGAGCCGGAGCTCCTCGATGATGCACACCACCTGTGGCGCCCCGGGATTCGGACCGGTGTTCGCCCCGGTTCGTGGTTCCACCAGACCGAGTGCTTCGGCCCCGTCCTCGGTCTCATGCAGGCCGACACCATTGACCATGCCATCGAGTTGCAGAACGGCAGTGCCTTCGGACTGACCGGCGGCATCCACTCACTCGATCCGACCGAGATCGCACAATGGATGGATGCCGTGGAAGTCGGCAACGCCTACGTCAATCGACCGATCACCGGCGCGATCGTGCAGCGCCAGCCATTCGGGGGCTGGAAGCGCTCAGTCATCGGGCCAGGGGCGAAGGCGGGTGGCCCGAACTATGTCGCCCAATTCGGGACGTGGCACACCGCCGCCTCGGCCCCCGATGACTTCGACGAGGTGTGGGCCGAGCACTTCTCGGTGGAGCACGACCCAACCGGGCTCGCCTGTGAAGCCAATCTCTTCCGCTACCGGCCCCTCGACCGCATCGTGCTCCGATACGGACCATCAACCGACCCCACGGAACTCGACCTGGCCCGACGTGCTGCGCACGTGGCGGGCGTCTCTGTCATCGAGAGCGACACCCGGCACGAGAGCGACGAGGCGCTGGCGGCGCGGCTTCCAGATCTTGACATCGAGCGGATCCGGCTCGTCGGCGTCACCGCAGGCACCAGCCTTCGTCGCGCTGCCAACGCCGCACAGGTCCATCTGGCTGACCAGCCACCCGTGCCACAGGGACGCGTGGAACTGCTGCACCTCGTGCGGGAGCAGTCGGTGAGTATCACCCGGCACCGGTTCGGGAATCCTCTACCAGGGCGGTGGCCCCGGTGAGCTTCGCCTAGCGTGCTGCCCATGAGCCGAAGTACGCACCAAGCCCTCGCCGACGAGCGCAACGCCACGATCGAGATCTACATCAACGGTGACTTCTTTCCTCGAGACGAAGCCAAGATCTCCGTCTTCGACTCGGGTTTCCTCGTCGGTGATGGCATCTGGGAGGGGATCCGTCTCCACCATGGAGTCTTCGCCCATCTCGATCGCCATCTCGACCGCCTGTTCGCCGGGGCGGCGGCGATCGCGCTCGACATCGGCCTCGACCGCGACGGCGTCGAGGCCGCACTTCGGGCAACCGTCGAGCGCAACGACATGCACGACAACGTCCATGTCCGCCTGATGATCACCCGCGGCGACAAGAAGACGCCATCGCAGCATCCGTCGAACAACATCGGCGGGCCCAACATCGTGATCATCGCCGAGCACAAGGCGGCCGACCCCGACGTGCGCGACCGCGGCATCTCGCTGTTCACCGCCACGGTTCGTCGCCCGGCCCCCGACACGCTCGACCAGAAGCTCAACTGCCACTCGAAACTGCACGAGGTCATCGCCCTCATCCAGGCGACCTCAGCGGGTGCCGACGAGGCCCTGATGCTCGACCCGACCGGTGCCGTCGCAACCTGCAACGCCACCAACTTCTTCATCATCAACCGTGACGGCCTGCACACGGCGACCGGCCAGTACAACCTGAACGGCATCACCTCCGAACTCGTCTGCGAGGTCGCCGAAGCTGCGGGAATCCCCGTCCACCAGCACGCATTTTCATTGACCGACGTGTACGCCGCCGACGAAGCCTTCGTCACCGGCACCTTTGGTGGGCTCACCCCCGTCCACACGATCGACGGCCGCACGATCGGCACGGGCGAGCAAGGCCCGATGACGATCCGGCTGCGCGAACTCTACGAGGCGGCCATCGAGGCCGACGTGGCCGGTCGATGAGCACCGGTCACGCCACACCATGACCATGCGACCCGGCACATCCTCTGACGCCGAAACCGACAACGTCACCCGCATCCAGTGCTGGTCGGGGCCGCGGAACGTTTCGACGGCATTGATGTATGCATGGCGGCAACGGGCCGACACCACCGTGTACGACGAACCGTTCTACGCCCACTATCTCAACCTCACCGCCCGGGATCACCCGATGTTCGACGAGGTTGTCGCCGCCCAATCCACCGACGTCTCGGAGGTGATCGACAAGGTCATCCTCGGCCCGATCGACACGCCCGTGTACTTCATGAAACAGATGGCGCACCATCTTCACGGTGTCCCTCGGGGTTGGCTTCACCGCACCGAGAACATCCTCCTCACCCGTGATCCTCGGGACATGCTCAAGTCGCTGTCGGTTCAGCTTCCCGACTGTGGGCTCGCCGACACCGGTCTCGTCGAACAGGTCGAGTTGCTCGATGCCGTGCTGAACGACGGCGGCTCACCCGTGGTGATCGACTCCCGCCTCTTGCTCGAAGATCCCGCCGGCGTTCTTGCGCGGGTCTGCGATCGACTCGGCCTCGAGTTCGACGAGGCGATGCTGTCATGGCCGGCCGGACCCAAACCCGAAGACGGTGTCTGGGCGCCCGCCTGGTATGCATCGGTGCACACCTCGACCGGCTTTTCGCCGTATCGGCCCTCAAGCCACCCGACACCAGATCGACTCGACCCGATCCTCGACGAGGCGCTCCCGCTCTACGAACGACTGCTCGAGTTCGCGCTCTGACCGCAGCCCTCGTCAGGGGGCACAGCGCAGCGACATGCAGGACAAGCCTCCGTCGATGCGGGCTGCTTCGTCGGCTCGAACGGTGATCACGTCGTAGCCGCTGTCTCGAAGTAGTGCTTCGGTCTTCGGGAAGCCCGTACGCATCAGCACATGATCGTTGACCCTGATCATGTTGGCCGCCGCCTCCTCCCCGGATGGGCACACGAGCACGTCGTAACCGTCGAAACAGTCGCTGGCTGCCAACCGGGCCGTCGAGAAGATCACGTCGGCACCGATGACCGCACAGTCGGTTTTGAAGTGCAGGACGTCGGGCGGGGTCGTCACGACCCGAACTGGGCGGCCGGTCGGAGCCACGGCGACTGCGAGTGCTTTCGCGCCGGCCGCATTCGTACGGGCAGAGAGGCCGACCAGCACCTCACGGTCGGTCACCAGGATGTCGCCGCCGTCGACGAACCCGTCGTCGACCCGGGCGACGGTCGCGAATCGGGCCTCGAGATCAGCGGTGATCGCCTCCGCCTCGCCGAACCGACTCGGCGCGCCCGGCCGAAGCACGATCGCGTGCGAACCGAGGCACAACGCCGCATCTTCGACGAACACGGCGTCGGGGAACGCATTGAGCGGCGCCATCTCCTCGACCCGAACACCCGCCGCTTCCAACGCTCGCCGATAACTGACGTGCTCGTCGAGGAACGCAGCGAAATCCGGGTCGGGGCCTTCGTCGGCTCGGAGACCATCGACCACGCTTGGGGTCGGCGGACGAACGAGGGCCAGAGAAAAGTGGATCGAACTCGGCACGGTCAGTGCTCAGAGACCATCCGCAGGAACTTTTTCGTCCGCTCGTGGGCGGGGTGTTCGAGCACCTGCTCGGGTCGACCCTCCTCGACCACCACGCCTGCGTCCATGAACACGACGCGGTCGGCGACCTCAAGTGCGAAGCCGATCTCGTGGGTGACGACCATCATGGTCATTCCTTCGCCGGCCA
>JAKMFW010000041.1 GCA_022425325.1 Acidimicrobiales bacterium
ATCGGCGCACCGTCGGCGACCCGACGCCGCAGGTCGGACGACGACACCTCAAGGGCAGGGACATCGACAAGCTCGTACGACCACCCCGCTGGTGGCCGTCCGCCTTCGCGGCCACCACGATCGACGACGACCACCTTGGCGAGCTCGGCGACGACGTCGGGCCGGTGCCACGTGTCGAGACCGACGGCGGCGTCGGATCCGATGATCAGATAGAAGGTGTCGGCGGGATGGGCCGCTGCAAGATCGGTGAGCGTGTCGGCGGTGTACGACGGACCGTCTCGGTCGACTTCGAGGCTTGAGACCTGCACACCGTCAACCCCACTGACAGCCGCCTCGACCATGGCGAGGCGGATCGATGCCGGCGTAATCGAGCGTTCCGCGGACTTCTGCCACGGGTCACCGGCCACGACGAACCAGACCTCGTCGAGATCCAGCACATGACGAACCTCGAGCGCGATGGCGAGGTGGCCGACGTGCGGTGGGTCGAACGTGCCTCCGAAAACACCGACTTGTCGACCCGACCCGTTTGACATCGCAGCGAGCATACGCGCCGATTCTCTGAGCACGGTGCGGCACGCCCCACCGGGGACTGTGCGAGGTCTGCCCCGGTAGCGCTTGGCCAGCGGCTTGCATCACTGAGGTGACACATGTCACGTGATCAATTCTTTACTGACGCGTAACTTTGTGCGCACAATACGTCAGTTGGACCGCAGCGATGCGCGCATCAGCCAAGAGTGCGCTCACGGTACCAACTTCCCCCGCCAAACCCCACCGCCGCGGAACCTCCCTGGGCGGATTTCCCTTGAATGAGTTTGTCATGAGCGATTCTGTTGGACAGTACCTGAACGAAATCGGCGCCGTCGCCCTCCTGAATGCCCAGGAAGAACGCGAGCTGAGTCAGATTATCGAGAAGGGTTTTGAGGCCCGAGCTCGCAAGGAGGCTGGCGAAAAAGGTCGTGATCTCGACCGAGCAATCCGCAACGCCGCTGCGGCCAAGGACCGGTTCATCCGGGCCAACCTTCGCCTCGTCGTGAGCGTCGCCCGCCGCTACCCCCTGCCTCCGGGTATGGAACTGCTCGACCTCATCCAGGAAGGCAACCTCGGCCTCGAGCACGCTGTCGACAAGTTCGACTGGCGCAAGGGCTTCAAGTTCTCGACCTACGCCACCTTCTGGATCCGCCAGGCCATCGGCCGTGCCCTCGATCAGAAGGCCTCGCTTGTCCGCCTCCCCGGCGACCGTTCCGCCAGCCTCCGTGCTGCACTGCGCGCCGTGTCGGGTGACGGCGACGAACTCGACGACGAGCACGCACGCCTGCATCGGCTGACCACCCCGACCAGCCTCGACCGCACCATCGGCGACGACGACTCCAACGAACTCGTCGATCTCCTCCCCGACTCCAACCCCGGCCCCGAGGTCGAGGTCATGGCGAATGCCGAAATGGAGATGGTCACCGGGCTGCTCGACATCCTCGATCCCCGAGCCAAGTACGCCGTGGAGCAGCGCTTTGGCCTCGGCGACGGCCGCAAGCGCTCGTACCGCGAGGTCGGCGAAGATCTCGGTGTCACCGCCGAGGCCGCCCGTCGTCTCGTGAAGCGTGCGATCCACTCGGTCCGCGAACACGCGGCCGACATGGCCGACACCGTCGGCGTCGCCTGATCACACCCGATCACACCACCATCGCTCACCGGAGCCCCCGCCTCGGCGGGGGCTCCGGCCGTTTTCGGCGGTGGATAACGAGTTGGCACCGGGCTCACGGCGCACCACACTTGGGGGGTGACTTCCACCTGGACACCCAGCACGTGGCGCGACCTGCCCATCAAGCACCAGCCGACCTGGCCCGATGCGGGCGAGCTCGATCAGGCGCTCAAACTGCTCGGCCAGATGCCGCCCCTCGTGTTCGCCGGCGAGGCTCGGAATCTCACCGATCAGTTGGCCCGTGTCGCTCGAGGTGAAGCGTTCCTGCTCCAAGCAGGCGACTGCGCCGAATCGTTCGACAGCTCCGCCGACTCGATCCGCGACAAGCTCCGCGTCATCCTCCAGATGGCGGTCGTCCTCACGTATTCGGGCGGCCTGCCGGTCGTCAAGGTCGGCCGTATCGCCGGGCAGTTCGCCAAACCCCGCTCCTCCCCTGTCGAGACCAAGGGTGATGTCGAGCTGCCGTCCTTCCTCGGCCAGATCGTCAACGACATCGGCTTCACCGAGAGCGAACGTCGCCCCGACGCCCAGCGGCTGCTCACCGCCTACCACCGGGCCGCCTCCACACTGAACCTGCTGCGGGCCTTTACCCGAGGTGGCTATGCCGACCTCAGCCAGATCTCGACCTGGAACCGCGAATTCGTCGCTTCCTCTCCCGCCGGTGAACGCTACGAAAAGATGGCCAGCGAGATCGACCGCGCTCTCACCTTCATGGATGCGTGCGGCGTCAACAGCAGCACCGTGCCGGCCTTGCACGAAGTCGACTTCTTCACGAGCCACGAAGCGCTTCTCCTCAACTACGAAGAGGCGCTGACCCGGGAGGATTCCCTCACCGGCGATTGGTACGACTGCTCGGCCCACATGCTCTGGATCGGCGAGCGCACCCGCCAACTCGATGGCGCACATGTCGAGTTCCTTCGAGGCGTGAAGAACCCGCTCGGCTGCAAGGTCGGCCCGACGGCGACAACGGACGAGGTGCTCGCCCTGTGCGAAGCGCTCAACCCCGAGAAGATCCCCGGCCGCCTGACACTCATCACCCGGCAAGGTGCCGACAACGTGCGTGACAACCTGCCGCCGCTTCTCGCCGCCGTTCGTGACTCCGGCCACCCCGTGGTTTGGGCCTGCGATCCGATGCACGGCAACACCTACACCGCTGAAGGTGGCCACAAGACCCGGCATTTCGATCGCATCCTCGATGAGATTGCGGGCTTCTTCGCCGCCCACCGCCAGGAAGGAACCTGGGCGGGCGGCATCCATGTCGAACTCACTGGCGACTCCGTAACGGAATGCGTCGGTGGCGGCGACGACCTCCAGGAGACTGCGCTCGACCAGGCGTACGAGACGATGTGCGATCCGCGTCTGAATGGTCGTCAGTCGGTCGACCTGGCCTTCATGGTCGCCGAACTCCTGCAGACGGACTGAAGCGGAACGCTGCCGACATCAGGTCGACGCAGACTGCATCGACCTCGCAGCCGGAGTGCATCCGGGGGCGTGCCGACCTTCGTTAAGGGAATAGCACGGGTGTAACCCACCCGTGCGCATCACACCCGCCTTTCCCCTGCCCAAGGAAGATCCCCCATGCATTCCCTGCTACGCCTTCTTGCGTTGCTCTTCTCGGTCTCGCTCATCGCCGCTGCCTGTGGCGACGATGATCCTGTCGAAGAAGCCGACGACGCCGCCGAGTCAACCGACGCCGCCGAGCCGAGCGACGACGAGATGACCGACGACGGCATGACCGAAGAGGACGAAGGTCCCGGCACCATCGTCGACGTCGCCGTCGGCGCCGGCTCCTTTGAGACCCTCGTCGCCGCCGTGACCGAAGCCGGCCTCGTCGAGACGCTCAGTGGTGACGGCCCGTTCACCGTCTTCGCTCCGACCGACGACGCCTTCGCCGCCGCCCTCGACGCACTCGGCCTGACCGCTGAAGAGCTCCTCGGCAACCCCGCCCTCGCCGACATCTTGACGTACCACGTCGTTGCTGGAGCGGTCGATGCCGAGACCGCCATCTCCCTCGACGGCCAGTCCGCCGCCACCGTTCAGGGCGAAGAGATTGACATCGCCGTCGTCGACGGCAACGTCATGATCAACAACGCCACCGTCGTCATGCCCGACGTTGAGGCCAGCAACGGCATCATCCACGTCATCGACGCCGTCATTCTCCCGCCCACCATCGCCGAGGCGCTCCTCGGTGGCGACACCACCGACGCAGACATGGTCGACGAAGAAGCTGCTCCCGAACTCGGCACGATCGTCGGCGTCGCCGAGGAAGCTGGCATCTTCACGACGCTCCTCGCCGCCGGCGAAGCAACTGGCCTCTCCGTGCCACTCGACGCCGACGGTGACTTCACCATCTTCGCTCCGACCGACGACGCCTTCGCCGCCGCTCTCGACGCACTCGGTCTCACCGCTGAGGAGTTGCTGGCCGACACCGACACTGTGACCTCGATCCTCACGTATCACGGTCTGCTCGGTTCAGTCAGCGCCGAGGAGGCGATTGCCCTCGACGGCCAGTCCGTCGCCACCATCAACGGCGCCGAGATCACAATCAGCGTGGTCGACGGCGCGGTCGTGATCAACGACAGCGCCACCGTGATCCAGGCCGACGTCCTCGCAAGCAATGGCGTGATCCACGTCATCGACGCCGTTCTGCTGCCGCCGGCCTGAGATTCGTGAAGCCGGTATCCCCCATCGTGTCCGTCGGACTCGGCCCGATCCCCTCGAGGGTCGGGCCGGGCCGACAGGCGCGGCCGGGAGCCTGCACATGACCACCATCATCGGGGTTGACGTCACCTCATCTCGTTCTCGCTACGCTCGCAACGTGAGTGCCGCAGAAGTGCCCATCGGGCATGACATCGAAACCGCCTTCGTGCGCGGCGACGAAGACGCTCTTCGGCTTGCCTACGACGAGTACGGCCGCCTGGTGTACAGCTTCTGCGCCCGTTCGCTCGATCCCGAACGTGCGAAGGACGTCACCCAAGAGGTGTTCCTGAGCGCCTGGCGCGCACGAGAGCGGTACAACCCCGAGAAGGGCCGTCTCGGCGCATGGCTGATGGGCATCGCCCGCAACCGCATCATCGACAATGTCCGCTCCGAGAAGCGCCACAGCGATCGTCGGGCCGACGAGGACACCGTCGAGCTGTCCACCGAGGCCGAGGTCGATGCAATGAACGACAAGATGCTCATCGCCGATGCCCTCCGCGAACTTCCGGATCGAGCCCGCAGAGTCATCAACCTTGCGTATTTGCACGATCTGACGCATCCGCAGATCGCCGAACGCACGAATATCCCCCTAGGAACCGTCAAGAGCGACATCCGTCGTGGCCTTGCCCGGATCCGACGCCACCTGGAGGATCAGCATGACTGACGGCAATCTCCAACTTGACGAAGACGAAGCTCGCATCGATGCGCTCCTGCGCTCGATGACCGACGACGATCTGGAGTTCGCCGCCCCGCCGGCCGACCTCTGGAACGACATCGAAGCTGCCGTGTTCGCCGATTCCCCCTCCGTCACCGTGGGAGAGGAGTCTGGTGAGTCCCCGACGAACAACGTTGTCGACATCACCAGTCGGTTTCGCCGGGGAACGGCCTTCTTCGCCGCCGCAGCCGCCGCTGTCGTCGTAGTGATCGGCGCGCTCGTCGTCGCCGCAAGCGGGAACGACAGCCCTTCCTTCGAGGTCGTCGGTGACGCCCGACTCGATTGGCAGGAAGGTTTCGTCGATGAGGGAGCCGAGCTCACCGTCGACGCCACCATCCTCGGCACCGATTCGGCCCAGGCCGTTCAACTGAACGCTGCCGCCTTGCCACCTCGGGCCGGCGAGGATCTCGAGCTCTGGCTCATCGGGATCGACGCCGCCGGCGAGCTCACCATCTCGACCCTCGGCATCATCGAGAGCGATGCGGACGGCACCTACGAGGTTCCCGACGACTTCGACTCATCGGCATTCGACACCGTCCT
The DNA here is from genome assembly GCA_022425325.1 of Acidimicrobiales bacterium. Classification (GTDB taxonomy): domain Bacteria; phylum Actinomycetota; class Acidimicrobiia; order Acidimicrobiales; family Aldehydirespiratoraceae; genus UBA11606. Next base: position 5,652 of record JAKMFW010000041.1, read on the forward strand.
CGTCGACATCAGCTACGAACCACGCGACGGCGACGAGACCCACTCCGGCGCCTCGATCGTTCGCGGCGAGATCATCGACGCCTGACCCGCCACCTTCGGCACAGGGAGCGGGCGCTTCGGCGCCGTCACCTCAGGCGAGATTGTCGACGAATGCTTCGAGCTGGCGGAGATTCCGCACCTCGAAGGTGCCGTCACAGTGCTGGGCGTACTCGCCGACGATCGAATCGCCAGTGTCCCAATAGCTCTGGGGCTCGGGGTTGAGCCAGTGCACAGCCCGAGCCTTCTCGTTCATCGCCTTGATGATCCAACTCTCCGAGGCGTGGTAGTTGTTCCGGGCGTCGCCGAGAATCATGATTGAGGTACGAGGCCCGATCTCGTTGCCGTATTTCTCCCAGAAGACACCGAGCGCATGGCCGTAGTCGGAGTGGCCATCGACCCAGACGACATCAGCTTCGGTGTTGACCCGGTGCACGGCTTCGTTGATGTCCTCGACGCCTTCGAACATGTGGGTGACCTCGTCGAGGCCATCGATGAAGACAAAAGCTCGAACCTTCGAGAACTGCCCCGAAATGGCATACACGAGGTGGAGCGTGAAGCGAGCGAACGCAGCGACTGAGCCGGAAATGTCGGCGATGACGAAGATCTCGGGCTTGTGGGGCCGAGGGTTCCGGAACTTCGGCTCGGCGGGCACACCGCCATAGCTGAGACTGGCGCGCACCGTGCGGCGGAAGTCGAGTGGGCCCTTGCGGCCGTGGCGCCGCTTGCGCTGCAGGCGAGCGGCGAGTTTGCGGGTGAGCGGCCAGATCGCCTTGCGGAGCGATGCCATCTCCTCACGAGAGGCATGCATGAAGTCGACATCTTCGGGCAGCGGCTTGCGGAGCGTCTTGGCCATTGCTTCGACACCACGGTCGGCGACGAGCCGCCGACGGATCTCCGCCTCGATCTCCTGCTGCAGTTGGTTGGCGCGCGATTGGTACTCGTCACGGGCGAGACGCTGCTCGAAGTCCGACGGGGCCTCGCCGTCTTCGTTCTGCTCCTGCTCGAGCAGCCGTTCGAGCACACCATCGATGTCGAGATTCCGCAGCGTGCGGTACAGGTAGTAGGTACCGCCGACCGGGCGGCCCGGCTCCATGCCGGCGTACCGCTTGACGGCTTGGCGGGCGACTCCTCGCATCATCTGCTGATCACCGCGCATGAGCGACTGGTAGAGCATCTCGGCAAGTTCCTCGGGCGTGAGGTTCTCGCCTCCACCGCCCTGCTGGTCGCCGCTGCCCTGCTGGTCGCCCTGCTCGTCGTCGTCCATCTCCGGCAACTCGACCAGTTCCTCGCCGACCTGGTACTCGTCACCGCGCAGCGAGAAATAGACCTCGAAGACCGTCTCGAAGGCCTTCCAGTGGTTGTGGTGCTTGACCAACGTTGCGGCGAGTGCGTACTTGAACGTCTCGCGATCCTCGAGCGGCACATGGCGGATCGCCTGCATCGCATCGAGATTCTCCGTGAGGCTGACCGGTAGGCCCGCAGCACGAAGCTGGACGATGAAACCGTTGAGGAGGTCAAGGATCGGATCCCCGACACCCTCCGGTGTCGCGTCAGCAGCGTCGGTGACCGTCATCAGGGCGTGACGCCGTCAGCCGTAGCCAGTTCCTTCAGCGCCTTGTTGATGTCGCTCTGGTACTTCAAGAGGATGTTGATCGTCGATGCCGCGGTCTGCTCGTCGATCTTCTCGACACCGAGCAGCACGAGCGTCTTCGCCCAGTCGAGTGTCTCAGAGACACTCGGGTGCTTCTTGAGCTCGATCTGTCGGATCGAGCGAACGACACGAGCGACCTGGTCGGCCAGATTCTCGGTGATGTCGGGGACCTTGGTGAGGACGATCTCCTTCTCACGCTCCATGTCGGGGTAGTCGACGTGGAGGTAGAGGCAGCGGCGCTTCAGCGCCTCGGAGAGCTCACGCGTGTTGTTCGACGTGAGGAAGACCAGCGGGATCTGCTTCGCCTCGATCGTGCCGAGTTCCGGGATCGAGACCTGGTAGTCCGAGAGGATCTCCAGCAGGAGCGCCTCGGTCTCGACCTCGACACGGTCGACCTCGTCGATGAGCAGGACGACTGGCTCTTCCGAACGAATCGCCTCGAGCAACGGACGGGTCAGCAAGAACTCGTCGCTGAAGATGTCGTCGCTGAGATCGGTCCAGTCCTCATCGCTGCCACCCTCGGCCTGGATGCGCAACAGCTGCTTCTTGTAGTTCCACTCGTATAGCGCCTTGGCCTCGTCGAGACCCTCGTAGCACTGGAGTCGGATCAACCGGGCGCCGGTGATCTCCGAGACGCTCTTGGCCAACTGGGTCTTGCCGGTACCGGCAGGACCCTCGACGAGGATCGGCTTCTGAAGGCGGTCGGCGAGGTACACGACACCCGCAATGCCTTCGTCGGACAGATAGTCGACGCCGGCGAGCTCGTCTTTGAGTGCGGCGACGTCGGAAAAGCGATGCGACATAGGGGCGAAGGTTAGCGCCCGTTAACGCCCTATCCGTAACCGGTCGCAAGGTGTTCTCACCATCAAGACCAGTGGCGCCCCAGCTCGGCGTGCGGCAAGAGCGACGGGGATCAGCTACGGATCTGGCCGGTGCCGCGAACGACGAATTTCTCTGTGGTCAGCTGCTCGAGACCCATCGGGCCGCGAGCGTGGAGCTTTTGGGTCGAGATCCCGATCTCGGCCCCAAACCCGAACTCCTCACCGTCGACGAAACGGGTCGAGGCGTTGACCAACACGGCGGCGGCATCGACCTCGCGAGCGAACCGATCGGCGGAGGCGACATCGTTGGTGATGATCGCCTCGGAGTGGCCCGTGGAGGTCTCGTTGACATGGCTGATCGCCTCGTCGAGATCATCGATGACCTTGACGCTCATCTTCATGGCCAGAAACTCCGCGGCGAAGTCGTCGTCGGTGGCAGTGCCCATGTCGACGATCGCCCGAGCCCGTTCGTCGCCCACCAACTCCACGTCATCGAGCGCAGCGGCGACCATCGGGAGGAACGTCTCGGCGACATCGGCGTGAACGACCAGCGACTCGGCGGCGTTGCAGACACCGATGCGCTGCGTCTTGGCGTTGTGGGTGATCTCGCACGCCATGTCGAGATCCGCGGACGAATCGACATAGATGTGGCAGTTGCCGGCACCGTCGATGACGTAGGGCACGGTTGCGTTGTCGAGGATCGACTGGATCAACGACGGACCGCCACGGGGGATCAAACAATCGACATAGCCGCGCTGTTGCATGAACGCGGTGGCTGCTTCACGACGAACGTCGTCGACCACGACGAGGGCATCAGCAGGCAACCCCGCCTTCGGCAGCGCCTCTCGGAGCACGGACGCGATGGCGAGATTCGAGGTGATGGCCGACGACGACCCTCGAAGGAAGGCGACATTGCCGGACTTCAGGCAGAGCCCGAAAGCGTCGCTGGTGACATTGGGACGAGATTCGTAGATGATCGCCACGACGCCGAGCGGAACCCTGGTCTTCTCGATGCGAAGCCCGTTGGGACGCACCCAGCCTTCGGTGATCTCGCCAACCGGGTCGCGGAGCGCAGCGACCTGGCGGAGGCCACCCGCCATCCCGGCGATGCGGCTCTCGTCGAGACGGAGGCGGTCGACGAGGCCCGGATCCATCCCCTCGGCTTCCGCGTTCGCCACATCGACGGCGTTGGCCTCCGTGATGGCATCAGCGTTGGCCTCGAGCAGGTCGGCAGCGGCGTGGAGCGCAGCATCCTTCTCGGCGGTCGAAGCGACCCCGAGCGCGGCCGTGGCCGCCTTCGCTCGATGGGCGAGTTCGGGGATGGGCGTCGGGGTGTCGATCACGAGACCCCAGCGTAGCGACGGCGACCACTAGCCTCGCTCTCGATGGCTCGGCGTCTCGAACCCACGGTCCTTCTCGCAGCGATTTCCCCCATGACGATTGCGCTCGTCGCTGGTGCCGTCGCGCTCACCCTCCTTCTGAGCGGCTCCTTGATCGCCGCCATCGTCGTCGGTATCGCCGTGTATGTTCTCCGAGTTCTGGTGTCGCGCCTGATCGCTGCACGCATTGCGGCCCTCCCTCGCCGCATCGACCCCTTCGCCCTGCGAGAACCCTGGCGCTTCTTCGTCCGTGACGCGATCCGGGCCCGCACCCGCTTCACAGATGCCCTCACCGACACCGAGCCCGGACCCCTGCGAGATCGACTCTTGGAGATCGGCCAATCGCTCGACATCGGTGTCGAACAAGCCTGGGAAGCTGCGCAACGAGGTCAGCAGCTCACCGACGCACGCCGCCGGATCGATGGACCCCAACTCCAACGCCAGCTCGACGGCCTCGACGCTGCCGACCCTCGCCGCAGCGGGCTGGATGCCCAGCTCGCGACCCACGGCCGCCTCCTCGAACGCGAGGAGCGCACACGCACCGAGCTCGAGTCGCTCGACGTGCGGCTCGACGAAGCAGTGGCCCGGGTGACCGAATTAGGTACGCGTGCCGGGGGTGTCGCCGAACTCGACGAGGTCGCGGCCTCGATCGACACCGTCGTGCGAGAACTCGAGGCATTACGGCTCGGCCTCGATGACGTCGAGGGCGCAGCATGAGCAGATCCACCAACCGGGGATCGCTCCTCGTCGGTGCCGGCATCTTCTTGTCGCGTATCGCGGGCCTCCTGCGAGAGATGGTGAGCGGCAGGGTGCTCGGCAACAGCGCTGCCGCCGACGCATTGGTCACGGCCTTGCGCATCCCGAACCTGTTGCAGAACCTGCTGGGCGAAGGTGTGCTGTCGGCCTCGTTCGTTCCGGTCTACAGCGATGCGCTCGAACACGACGACCGTCGAGAGGCCAGCCGGGTCGCCGGCGCCGTCGGCGCGCTGCTGATGGCAGTCACGGCTTTCGCTGTGCTCGTGATCGTCCTGCTCGCCCGTCCGATCACCCGACTCCTGGCGTGGGGGCTCACTGGCGACACGTTCGACCTCGCCGTCGACTTCACCCGCATCACCGCCATCGGTGTCGGGTTCATGGTGATGTCCGCATGGTGTCTCGGCATTCTCAACAGCCACCGATCGTTCTTTCTGCCCTATGTGGCACCGGTCGTCTGGAACCTTGCGCAGATCGTTGCCCTGGTCATCGCCTGGCAACGCGAGTGGAACCTCGCCGATGCCGCCCGAGGGGTGGCGATCGGTGTCGCCGTCGGTGCGGTTCTGCAACTGCTCGTCCAGCTTCCGACCGTCCTGTCGCTCGCACGCGGTCTTCGCTTTGCCTTCGACAACTCGAATCCCCGCGTCCGTGATGTCAGGCGCCGATTCGGGCCGGCTGTCCTCGGCCGTGGTGCCGTGCAGCTCAGCGCCTACCTCGATCTGTTTCTCGCCTCGTTCCTTGCCGCCGGGGCCCTGTCGGCACTCTTCAAGGCACAGATCCTCTACACGCTGCCGGTGAGCCTCTTCGCGATGAGTGTCGCCGCGGCTGAGCTTCCCGAGCTGTCCCGCCTCTCCGACGAGCCGATCGCCGTCGCCGACCGAGCCAACGCCGCCGTGCGACGGATCGCCTTCTGGATGTTGGCATCGTCGCTCCTGCTGATCGCAGCCGGAGAACCGATCGTCGAGATGCTGTTCGAAGGCGGGGAGTTCGGCTCTGACGACACCTCGCTCGTGTGGTTGATCCTCGTCTTCTACGCCTTCGGCCTCCCGGCGATCGGGCTCAGTCGCATGCTCCAGAACGCCTCGTTCGCGATGGGCGACACGAGCGGACCGGCCCGACTCGCCGCGCTTCGGGTCACGATCGCCGCCGTGGTCGGGGTGCTCGTCATGTTCCCGCTCGATCGGGCCTTCATCGGCGCCGACGGCATCGAAGCTCTCGGTGACGCCATCGGCCTCGCAGGGCCACTCGACACCGACCAGCGCACCGACGAGTCGCTTGTCCGCCTGGGGGCGGTCGGTTTGGCGATTGGTTCCGCCATCGGCGCGTGGGTCGAACTGATGCTGCTGGCCAGGCTCCTCGATCGTCGTCTGCCAGCGCTGCGACCGCCCTCCTCGGCGCTCTGGCCACCGACGATTGCCGCATCCATCGCCTTCGCCGTCACGGCGGCGATGAACCTGCTGACCGGATCACTTCCGTCCCCGGTCGCCGTCGTTCTGACGGTCGGCGTTGGCGGGTTCGTCTACGTCGTCGCCTGCTTCCGCACCGGTGTCCGAGAGGCGGACATGGTGCTGCGCCCCGCACGACGGGCGATCTGGCGCTGAGCCGCCGTCCGAACGAGGCGTTTCTGATCTACGATCACTGCCATGCTCAGCTACCTCCGTAAGCGCTGGAACTACCTCCTGGCCAAGCTCAATCTGCGTCACGAGGAGACGGCCGACCCCAAGGTGCAGCTCGAACAGGCCATCTCCGAGGCCAAGGATCAGCACCGTCGGCTCCGCGAACAGGCAGCCAACGTGGTGGCCAATCAGAAGCAGACCGAAATGCGCATCAACGATGCGCTCGAAAAGCTCGAGAAGACCAACGCCAACGCTCGCCAGGCCGTCCTTATGGCCGAGGATGCTGCCGCCCGGGGCGATGCTGCGAAGGTCGACCAGTACACGTCGGCCGCCCAGCAGTTCGCCGATCGTCTCCTCGTTCTGGAGGAGGAGATCGAGAGCCTGAAGGCGATGCATTTCCAGGCCACCGAAGCTGCCGATCAGGCCAAGTCAGCCGTCAAGCAGAACGCGCAAGTCCTCCAGAAGCGTCTGAGCGAGAAGTCGGCGCTGCTGTCGAAGCTCGACCAGGCCAAGATGCAGGAGACGGTCAACTCGGCGATGTCGACTCTCAACGAATCGATCGGCGATGACGTCCCCTCCTTCGACGAGGTACGCACCAAGATCGAGGCTCGCTATGCGAAGGCCTCCGCCGTGGCTGAGCTCAACGAGTCAGCGGTCGAGTCCAGCATGCTCGAGATCGAAGAGGCCGCCCGTTCCGTCGAAGCGGCTGCTCGACTGACTCAGATCAAGGCCGATCTCGGAATCAACACTGCGCCGGCGCCCGAGGCGATCACCCAAGGTGAGATCGTCGACGATCCCGACACCGCCTGATCGGTGCCCGGCTCTCAGGCCGGGATCGTGACCAGATCGTCGGCGTGGATCACCACCGCCGGCGAGCCAGCAGGCAACACATCGCTGCGCTGTCCCGCAACGCGTCCGATCTCGGCACTGCCGTGGCGGGCCAGACCCTTCGCGAACACCGAGCCTTCAGTGTCGACCACCTCGACGGGCGAACCCGGGTCGAACTCACCGTCCACGCTGCGAACGCCGGCGGCGAGCAGCGACTTTCCTGTTTCGAGCGCTCGGCGAGCCCCGATATCGACGACCACGCGTCCCTGAGCGACGACGGCAAAGGCAATCCAGAGTTTGCGAGCCGCCAGCCGGGTCTCGCGTGAACGGACAGTGGTGCCGACCCCCGGGGCACCGGCGACGGCATCGGCGACGACATCCTCACGGGCGGCGTTCGCGATCACCGTGTCGATACCGGACCAGGAGGCGATCTTGGCAGCGGCGAGCTTGGAGGCCATACCGCCACTCCCCCGCACGGTTCCGGCCCCGCCGGCCATCGCCTCGGTCTGGGAGTCGATCTCGTGAATCACCTCGATCAGCGACGCTGAGTCTTCGACACGTGGGTCGGCGGTGAGCACACCCTCGGTATCGGTGAGCAGGACGAGACGATCCGCGTCGACCAGATTGGCGACAAGCGCAGCGATGCGGTCGTTGTCGCCCCAGCGAATCTCATCATCGGCAATCGCGTCGTTTTCGTTGACAACCGGAACCACACCGAGTTCGAGGAGGCAGGTGAGTGTCTGGCGGGCATGCAGATACTGAGCCCGAACGATGAAGTCGTGCGGGGTCAACAGCACCTGACCGGAGACGAGACCGTGGCTCGCCAACTCCGCTCGGTAGACCTCCATCAACGCCAACTGGCCGACCGTGGCGACCGCCTGCAGGGTCACAGCATCGCTCGGGCGGTTCGCTCCGCCGAGCCCGAGTTCGGGAAGACCGGCTGCGATCGCACCGGACGTGACGATCACGACATCGCTGCCGTCGGCCCGTAGTGCCGCCACCTCACGACACAGCTTCGCGATCGTGGCCCGGTTGACGGCGCCCTCATCATCAGTGATCGACGAGGTCCCGATCTTGACGATGACGCGGCTCATTCGTCTTCCTCATAGTCGAAGCTGAAGTCACCGATGTGCACGGTGTCGCCGAACTGCACGCCCGCCCGACGTAGCGCAGCGTCGACACCAAGCTGCGTAAGGCGCTGCTGGGCGAACTCCAGGGCTTCCTCGTTGGTGAGATCGCTCAGCGCCACCGCCCGGAGCGCAGCACGACCGACCACATTCCACGATCCGTCGTCCAAGCGTCCGATCGAGACCTCGCTGCCCACCGGCCGGTGGATGGTAACGGCCTCTTCCTCGGGCGTGTTGAGGCGAGCCTCGCGGACAAGCTCGGTGAGCGCACCGAGCACCTGAGGTACGCCGGCGCGGGTAACGGATGAGACGACGAGCCCGTCGAAGTCGTGCTCCGGCACCAGATCGGCGCGTGAACCCACGACGAGACGTGGGCGATCGAGCAGATCGGGGCGGTATGAGCCCAGCTCGGCGAGCAGCACGTCGAGCTGCTCTTGCGGCGTCACGCCATCCCAAGGGGCGAGGTCGAGGAGGACCAGCAAGACCCGGGCACGCTCGACATGCCGGAGGAACTGATGGCCGAGACCTTTGCCCTCCGCCGCGCCCTCGATGAGGCCCGGGATGTCAGCGAGCACCATCTCGAACTTGTCGTCCATCCGGACGACACCGAGGTTCGGCTCCAGCGTCGTGAACGGATAGTTGGCGATCTTGGGCTTCGCGGCCGACACCGAACTGATGAAGGTCGACTTGCCGACATTGGGAAAGCCGACGATGGCGACGTCGGCCATGAGCTTGAGTTCAAGGCGGAGCCAACGCTCCTCGCCGTGCTCACCCTGTTCGGCGAAGGACGGTGCCCGCCGCTTGTTCGACAGGAACCGCGCGTTGCCACGACCTCCCTCGCCGGCCTGAGCGGCCAACCAGCGGTCGCCGTGGTGAAGGAGGTCGACAAGCGGTTCGCGGCTTGCATGGTCGAGCACAACGGTGCCTTCCGGCACCTTCACTTCGAGATCTCTGCCGCGCGCACCATGCCGGTTCCCGCCGGAGCCGTGGCTCCCGTTGTCGCCTTTGCGGTGAGGATGATCGCGAAAGGCCAGCAGCGACGCGACATTGCGATCGGCGACAAGCCAGATCGACCCGCCGTCGCCACCATCACCGCCGTCAGGACCCCCCTTGGCGACGTGCGCTTCACGCCGGAACGCAACACAGCCGGCGCCACCGTCGCCGCCCTTGACGTTGATGTTGCACTCATCGACGAAGTTGGACACCCCGAAAGGCTACGGGCTGCCCGATGCGACATGGGTCATTCGCCGCATGCGGGAGGCCGCCTAGGCTCGGCGCTCATGCAGTCCGAGCGGGATCTCACAGAGGTCGAAGCAGCGTGGGGCACGACCATGAAG
>JAKMFW010000052.1 GCA_022425325.1 Acidimicrobiales bacterium
TGGCGTGGGACGGCGAGAGCGGTGGCGGCTGGGCCCGCACGGCGCTCACTGGGCTGCAAGGCGGTATCGCCGGCGGCACGAACGAGATTCAGCGCAACATCATCGGCGACCGTGTCCTCGGGCTCCCCCGTGACATCGACGTGTCGAAGAACGTGCCCTTCAGCGAATTGAAGGTCGGCACCCAGCGCGACTGAGCGTCAGCTCACACAGTTGACAACCGCTTCGGTGAGGCGGGTTGTTCGGAGATCCCCCAACAACCCACTTGCCATCTGGTTCATCACGTAGCCGTACCCGATGCCCAGATCGGGATCGGCGTACCCGAGCGAGCCGCCAGCGCCCGGATGTCCGAACGAACGGGGGCCCGCAAACGGCACGACACCGTCAGGCAACATGAACCCCATGCCGAACTTGGTTTCCATCACAAGACTCTTGTCGGGTCCGCTGGTGACCGGCGTCGTCGCCAACTCACGGGTTGCGTCATCAAGCAGCCGCACTCCTCCGACCTCGCCGACCGTTGCGCCATAGATCGTCGCCAAACTTCGGGCGTTCGTGATGCCTGCTGCGCCGGGGATCTCCGAGGACCACACATCGCCCCGGTTGAAGGTGTTCTCTCCGGCGAAGCTGAAACGCCCATCAAGCGATAACGCCCGACCTCCCATCGTTTCCGGCCCGATGAGCGACATCATCAAGGCGAACCGCTCGGGATCGATCGACGAGGAGGAGTTCCGAATCGGCGCCACTCGGGCATGCTCGGATTCGGGCAACCCCATGTGGAACTCGACGCCGAGCGGCTCGACGACATTGGTCTGGAGCCAGTCGTTCATTCGGATGCCGGTGACACGCCGCAGGATCTCTGCCGCAATCCAGCCATAGGTGATCGCGTGATAGCCGTGACTGCCATCGAGCTCCCACAGCGGCACCTGAGCCGCAATAGCCTCGACGATCGGCGTAACCGCAAGGATCTCCTCAAGCGGCGGAGGGTTGTCGACCGATGCAAGACCCGCCCGATGACTGATCGCCCATGAGATCGGAAGGTCGGCCTTTCCAACGGCGCCGAACTCCGGCCAGATCGAGCTCACCGGAGCGTCGTAATCGAGCTCGCCGACCTGAACGAGCATGGCAAGACAGATTGCAGCAACGCCCTTCGTCGACGAGAAGACGAGCTGAAGCGTCTCGGCGTCATAGACCCGGCCACGGTCGTCCGCCGTACCCCCGGTCAGGTCGACAACCAGCTTGCCGTCGTGCACGAGGCTGAATCCCGCACCGACCTCCTCACCGAGCTCCCAGTTCGCGCGGAAGGCATCGGCAATGGCGCCGTATCCATCCTCCACAAATCCGCTGATCTCGACCACAACTCCCACCCCACGTTGAGCTCGAGCGACGGTAGCCCACATACCTCACCCCAAGCAGATGCGTGCATGCCAAACTGCACCCTGCCGGGTTCCCCCACGGATGGAGGCAGTGATGCAGTTAGCGATGGTCGGACTCGGCCGGATGGGCGCAAACATCGTGCGCCGCCTGATGACGCAAGGCCACGACTGTGTCGTGACCGACAACAACCCGGACGCAATCGCCGAACTCGAAGCAGAAGGGGCCACGGGGGCCGAGGATCTCGCCGTCCTCGTGGCTAAGACCAGCGGTCCCCGCCACATCTGGATCATGGTGCCCGTTGCAGTCGTCGACCAGATCATCGACCAGCTCGTACCGCTGCTCTCCCCCGGCGACGTGATCATCGACGGCGGCAACTCCCACTACCGCCACGACATCGACCGCGCAGACCGCCTCGCCGAACACCACCTGCACTATGTCGACGTCGGCACCAGTGGCGGTGTCTACGGCCTCGAACGCGGTTTCTGCCTGATGGTGGGCGGCAAAGCCGCCATCGTCGAGAACATGAGTCCACTCTTCGACACGATCTCACCACCGATCGACTCGGTGCCGCGAACGGCAAACCGCACCGGTGACATCGTCCCAGCCGAGCACGGCTGGCTGCACTGTGGCCCGGCGGGTGCCGGCCACTTCGTCAAGATGGTCCACAACGGGATCGAGTACGGCATGATGGCGGCAATCGCCGAAGGGCTCGGCATCCTCGAAGCCGCCGACGCCGGCACCGAGGAGCGCCAGGCCGATGCCGAGACGGCCCCACTCGACGACCCCCGGGCCTACCAGTACGACTTCGATATCGAAGCGATCACCGAGCTGTGGCGACGTGGCAGCGTCATCAACAGTTGGCTGATCGACCTCACCGCCAACGCCCTCGCCGACGACCCACAGCTGTCGAACTTCGCCGGCCGGGTCTCCGACAGCGGCATGGGTCGCTGGACGGTGAACGCCGCCGTCGACACCGGCGTGCCTGCCCACGTCATCACCGCCTCGCTGCTCGAGCGCTTCGCCAGCCGCGACAACTTCGACTTCGCCGGGAAGGCGCTCTCGGCGATGCGCATGCAGTTCGGTGGCCATCACGAGAAGAAGAGTTGAGCGGATGAACGGTGACCAGGCCGATGCGCTGGTGCTGTTCGGCATCACCGGTGACCTGGCAAAGAAAAAGCTGATTCCGGCGCTCTACGAACTCACGGCCGAGGGCCGGCTCGACATGCCCATCGTCGGCACTGCCCGCAGTCAGTGGACCGATGAGCGACTCGTCGATCACGTCCGTGAGGTCCTTCAAGGCCGAGACGAAGCGATCATCGACCAGCTCTGCTCCCACCTGAGCTATGTCGAGGGCGACTACCAGAACCCAGCCGTCTACGACCTCATCTCAGAGAAGCTTGGCGATGCCCAACTGCCGGTGTTCTTCATGGCGATCCCACCGTCGCTGTTCGACGACGTCGCCACCGGCCTCGCCGGCGTCGGATTCGCCACCAACGGCCGCCTCGTCGTCGAGAAACCGTTCGGACGCGATCTCGCCAGCGCCATCGAGCTCAACGAGATCCTCCACCGCCACTTCCACGAGGACCAGATCTTCCGGATCGATCACTTTCTCGGGAAGGAGCCGGTGCAGAACCTGCTCGTCTTCCGATTCGCCAACGTCCTCCTCGAGCCCATCTGGAACCGGCACCACGTCGCCAGCGTCATGGTCACCATGTCGGAGGCGTTCGGGATCGAAGGACGAGGCCGCTTCTACGACGGCGTGGGAGCCATCCGCGACGTCATTCAGAACCATCTCCTGCAGATCGTCGGTCTGCTCGCCATGGAACCACCCGTCTCAAGCGAGCCCGATGCGTTGCGCGACGAGATCGTCAAGGTCATGAGCGCCATCCCGGCGCTCACCCCCGAGAACGTTGTCCGAGGCCGCTACGACGGCTACCTCGACGAACCCGACGTCTCCCCCACCTCTGACACGGAGACCTTCGCAGCCGTCCGGCTCGAAATCGACAACTGGCGTTGGGCCGGTGTGCCCTTTTTCATTCGCGCCGGCAAAGGCATGGACGAAACCGTCACCGAGGCGGTCATCGAACTCCGCCAGACTCCGCAGGATCTCTTCGCCCCCGAAGGCAAGCCGCCCGCGAACGTCATCCGGTTCCGCATGAAACCAGACGACGTTATCTCCATGTCGATGCAGGCCAAGGTGCCCGGTGACGGCCTTCGCGCCCAGGGTGTCGATCTCACCGTCGACTACGGCGAAGCGCTCGGCGGCGACGGACCCGACCCCTACGAGCGCCTCATCGGAGACGCACTCGACGGCGATCCTCGACTGTTCGCCCGACAGGATTCGGTCGAGGAGGCATGGCGCATCGTCGAGGGCGTCCTCGACTCCACGACGCCGCTCCACGACTACCGACGCGGCAGTTCGGGCCCCGACTGTGCGTCTCTCCTGCCCGGCGGCCTGAGCTGGCCGCAACACTGAGATGGCCTCCGCAATCCGGGTCCGTCGCTCCACCACCGCCCAAGGTGCCGCCGATGATGCTGCGGCGTGGGTCGCAGGTCGAGCCGTCGACTCGATCGAACGCACTGGCCGGTTCGTGTGGGCCGTGTCGGGAGGCTCGACGCCGGCCGTCTTCCTCGAAGCCCTTGCCGCTCACGACGAGGTCGAATGGTCGGCTGTCCATCTCTTTCAAGTCGACGAACGCGTCGCTCCCGCCGGAAGTCGTGATCGCAACGACACGATGATCCGAGAACGTTTCGTCGACCACCGCCCTCTCGTGCGGTATCACCCCATGCCGGTCGAGGCCGACGACGAACGCACGGCACTCGCCGACCATCTGACCGAGCTCGAGCATCTCGCCGGCACCCCCGCTCGCATCGACCTGATCCAACTCGGTCTTGGCGATGACGGACACACGGCATCGCTCGTTCCCGATGATCCGGTGCTCGAAGCCACCACCGACGTGGCAGTGACCGCCGAGTACAAGGGCACCCGACGCTGGACCATGGCCGCCCCGCTCATCAACCGAGCCCGCGAACGCCTCTTTCTCGTGACGGGCACAGAGAAGGACGAGGCGCTCCGACGCCTGGCAGCAGGAGACCCCGGCATTCCCGGATCCCTGATCACCGATGACCAGACCTTCCTGGTGACCGACCGCCAGATCCCGGGTTTCTCACCCACGCCCTGGTGAGGGCAGCGCCACGTCCAGGCGACATGATCCGAGCCCGGGTCATCCTCCGATGATACGGCCTGCCTTTTCGAACAGCCCGACCGTGGTGGCATGCAGCAGGTCGCCGAACTCCTTGGGCGCCTTGCCGGCAAAGGCCCGGGCATGGGTGCCCTCGAGGATGATGCCGGTCTTGTAACAAGCAAGCACGGCGTACCAGTCGAGGGCGCTGAGATCACGAGGCGAGTTGGCGTCGTAGTGGGCGACGAGTTCGTCGATCGCCGGAAAGCCATCCCAGGGCTGGATCGACATCATCCCCGCCGCGCCGTCGGCTTCAGGCCAGAACGCAACCACGAGCCCGAGATCGATGAGCGGATCGCCCTGCGTGGCGAGTTCCCAGTCGACGATGGCGGCGATCTCACCGGCATCCGGGCGAAACATCACGTTGGCAAGGTGGTAGTCGCCGTGGATGATGCCCGTGGGCGACGGCTTGGGCCGGTTGGCCTCGAGGAACACTTGGATCTCGGCAAGATACGGCAGATCGGGTCCGGGATAGCCCTCCATCTCGTTGTAGCTCTCGAGCTGCGACTGCCAGCGGGGCACCTGCCGCTTGAGGTAGCCGTCAGGCTTCCCGAAGCCGTCGAGACTCTTCGTCGCCGGATCGACCGCATGCAGCGACAGCAGAGCATCGACGAACGAGAAGCCCATCGAACGACGTACCGCCGGACCTGACGCGTGAAACGCAGGGAGCCCCGAGGTCGCCTGGAAGCCGTCGATCGGCTCCATCAGATAGAACGCGGCGCCGAGAATGTCGGTGTCACCCTCTGCGGCGATCAGCCGCGGATGTGGGACGTCGGTGTCGGCGAGAGCGCCGAGCACGCGAGCCTCGCGGCGCATCGTCTCGTCGGAATTCTTGCGCTTGTGCTCCGGCGGGCGACGGAGAATGAACGTGCGCCCGTCGCGAGCGAAGCGCAGCAGCAGGTTTTGGGTGCCGCCCGCAAGCGGTTCGACCGATTCCAGCGGGCCCGAACCGAGACCCTTCCCATCCATCCATTCGGTGAGAAGATCGATGTCGACGATCGACGGATCGACAGGTCGCCCGTCAGCCACCACCGACCGTCCCGGTCATGGCGCCGTCAAGACGGATGATCGTGCCAGAGATGTAGCTCCCGGCATCGCTCGCGAGGAGCAGCGCCGCTCCAATGATCTCGTCGGGCCGGCCGACCCGTCGCGCCGGGATCGAACGTTCCATCCACGCCACCATTTCCGGTGGCCAGGCATCGCTGATGTCCGTGGCGAAGGGGCCCGGAAGCAAGCAGTTGACCCTCACCTCCGGGGCCAACGAACGGGCGAGGCCGGTTGTGAGGTTGTTGATGCCGGCCTTCGCAATGCCGTAGGGCAGTTCCATCTCGCCCGGACGTAACGATGCCGTGCTGGACACATTGATGATTGCGCCACCGCCCGCTTCCTTCATGCGCTCACCGATGAGCGCCGAGAGCCGGAACGGTCCGGTGAGGTTGACATCGATCACCTTGTGCCAGAGATCCTCAGTCACCGAACTCAGCGACTCGTAGAGCGGACTCATGCCAGCGTTGTTGACCAGAACGTCGACTCGACCGAACTCGGCGTAGACCTCATCCGCCAAGCGGGAAACTTGCTCCCACTCGCCGACATGGCACGCCTTGGCCGTGATGGTGCGTCCGGTGGCCTCGGCAATCTCGGCTGCCGTCTGCTCCAGCACGTCGAGCTTCCGGCTGGCAATGATCACGTCGGCGCCGTGCTCGGCAAACGCCTGTGCCATCTCGCGGCCCAGACCGCGACCCCCGCCGGTGATCAGGGCACGCTTTCCGCCGAGATCGAAGCGGTCGACCATCAGACAGGCAGGTCCCCGGTAGCGGCGCGCGTGGTGCCGTGATCCTTGTAGGCGGCGATGGTTCGCTGCGCGATGCGCATCTGATGGATCTCATCGGCGCCGTCAGCGAATCGGGCCCAGCGGGCGTGCTGGTACATGTGTGCAAGCGGCGTATCGGTCGAGTAGCCGAGCGCACCGTGGGTCTGGATCGCTCGATCGATGATGCGGTTGAGGCTGTTGGCGACAAAGTGTTTCGCCATGGAGACCTCCGACTTGAAGTCGACGTTCTCGCCCCGGTGGGCAGCGTCGATCTTCGAAGCGGCATGCAACACCATCAGCTTGCACTGATAGAGCTCCATTGCCGAATCAGCGATCATCCACTGGACACCCTGCTTCTCGGCAAGGATCGAGCCATGGCTGTACCGCTCGAGTGAGCGGCCGACCATCATGTCGAGTGCCGTTTCCGCCTGAGAGATCCAGCGCATGCAGTGAGCGAGCCGAGCCGGGCCGAGGCGGTACTGGCCAAGTAGGTGACCCTGACCACGACCGCCGAGCATCTGGCTCTCGTGGACTCGGAGATCTTCGATCACGATCTCGCTGTGGCCGGTGCTGCCGTGCATCGTCTCGATCTGGCGTACCTCGTTCCAACCCTCGGCGGGCAGATCGATCAGGAACGCCGTATTGGCGGCCTGGGGCAGATCCGGGTCGTCTTCGGTGCGCGCGACGAGAATCGCGAAGTTGGCACGGTGGGCGTTGGAGATGAACCACTTGTGCCCGTTGAGCACCCACTCCTCGCCGTCCTGGTAGCCGTTGGTGCGAATCAATGTGGGGTCGGAGCCTGCGACTTCCGGTTCGGTCATCGCGAAACACGACCAGGCGGTGCCATCCGTCAGCGGCCGGAGGTACTTCTCCTTCTGCTCGTCGGTGCCCCAGTGCAACAGCGTGTGCATGTTGCCCTCGTCCGGGGCTTGACAGTTGAGCACCCACGGGCCGTAGTGGCTCTTCGCCGCTTCGGCCTGCACCATGGCGAGCTCGACATGGCCAAGGCCCATACCGCCCCAATCCTCTGGCATATGGGGCAGCCAGAGGCCCTGTTTGAACGCGAGCTTTCGCAGCTCGATCAGCTTCTCGATGCGGGCCTTTCCGGTGAGTGCCTCGTGGTCGCCATGCCCTTCGATCTCGTCCTCGGCCGGCTTCACCACCTCGGCGATGAACGTGCGGACACGGTCTCGGATGTCTTCGAGCTCGGGGGTGAGGGTGAAGTCGATGGCCATGGCTTCTCCAGGAGAGGTGGACGGTTCGACGCTAGTGCGCCTGGCGTTCGGGAACGAAGCTCACGGGCAGCCAGCACGGGGCGTGTCGACCTCGACCGCCACGATCTTCGTCAGCCCCTTTCCCGCGACCTCGTCAGGGTGGGAGCCGGGCGACACGAACCCGTAGAGGGTGCGGCCATTCGGGCCGCCGAGCATGCACGCCACTGCGGCACCGTCGACCGGGATCTCGGCACTCACCTCACCGCCTTCGTGCACCCGAGCGAAGCGTTGCCCGACGAAGTCGGACATCCAGATGGCACCGTCGGCATCGAGCACACACCCGTCGGGTGATGCACCGGGCACCGAGGCCCATACCCGTGGATTCACGGGATGACCGTCGCCGTCAAGGTCGAACGCGGTGAACTGCCCGCCGAACGTCTCACCGACGATCAACGTCGACCCGTCGGGAGTGATCACCGATCCGTTGGGAAAGGCAAGCGGATGCTCGACCCGGCGAACCGCACCGTCTGGCGCGATATGGGCGAGGTACGCACTCTCGAACGGTGCCTGATTTTCGAGATCGAAACCGAAGTTGCCCACGTAAGCGTGCCCGTCGACCGACACGACCATGTCGTTGCAGAAGTGCGTGGCAATCTGCGACAGGTCGGCGTGCACGACCGGCTCGCCTCCGGGAGAAACGGCCATGACCCGCTTGGCGGTCATCGAGACGTACAGAAGGGTGCCGTCCGGCATCCAACCGAGGCCCGAGGGCTGGTCGTCGACGGCGAGCTCACGACGTTCGCCGCTGTCACCGATCGAAAAGATGCCTCGCCGGTAGAAGTCGGAAAACCAGAGCCGCCCGTCGTGCCAACGAGGCCCCTCTCCGAAGTCGACGCCGGTA
The DNA here is from genome assembly GCA_022425325.1 of Acidimicrobiales bacterium. Lineage (GTDB taxonomy): Bacteria > Actinomycetota > Acidimicrobiia > Acidimicrobiales > Aldehydirespiratoraceae > UBA11606. Next base: position 8,539 of record JAKMFW010000052.1, read on the forward strand.
TGGACCACAGTGGGTTCGCGCATGGGCGGACCCTACGTGATCAGGTCGATCAGCTCCGAAAGATGGTCGGGATCCGATGAGGTCGGCACGAGGTAGAGCTCGTCCATGCCGGCGGCCCGGCAGCGATCGATGCCGGCGAGCGTCGCCTCGGCGCCTGCAGCGCTGCACATCGACGCCATCATCGCCGCCGCCTCGTCGCCGAAAATGCCGAGATAGCGACGGGCGTAGCCATCGAGCTCGGCGGCCGCACCATCGCCGAGCGAGTACCAGAAGCTGGTCGACACGTAGGGACGCTCGGCGCGACCTGCGGCCGCCCAGGCATCGACCATCGTCCGGACCGATGTTTCGTGGTCGTCGGTGTCCGGTGCCAACGAGAACCCCATGTTGCCGTCGGCCCACCGAGCGGCGCGGGCGGTTGATTTCGGGCCCATTGCGCTCGCAAAGATCGGCGGACCACCCGACTGCACGGGTGCAGGACCGACCGGTACGCCATCGACGTCGCCACCCGCCCAGATCCGGCGAAGCTCGGCGACCTGATCGTCGAGCCGCTGATGCCGACCGGCAAAGGAGCGTTCGGCCCGGTCATAGTCGTGCCGGCGACCCCCGACCCCGACCACCAAGTCGAGGCGCCCACCACTCACGACATCGAGGGTCGCGAGCGATTTCGCCGCCCAGGCCGTGGCGTACATCGGCATGATCGTGAGGGTCGACGCAAGCCGAACCCGTTCGGTGGCGGCCGCAGCGAAGGTCAGCGTCGTGTGCATCTCGAGATTGTCGAACCCGATCCGCTCCCCCACGGCCAAGGCGTGGAACGGACCCTCGTCGACAGCCTGACACCAGGCGCGCAGCAACCCCCGATCGATCCCACCCGCCATGGTGGGGAGGGTCATCGAGAGACGCATTGCGGATCAGGCGTCGAGGTAGCGGGTGACGGCAATCGACGAACCGATCACCGACACGGCCAGCGCGATCCCCAAGACGAGACCACCCGTGAAGATCAGTTCGTCACTCTCGACCTGGAACCCGGCCATCAGCTCGAGACTGTCGGGCTGGCTGAAGCGTCCGATCACCCGCTGGTCGATCACGTAGAGGCCGCCCCAGGCGAGCACGGCACCGAGCATCGCCTGCATGATGCCTTCGAGCATGAACGGGATCCGGATGAACCAGTTCGTGGCGCCCACGACCTTCATGATCTCGATCTCGCGACCTCGATTGCGGATCGCGCTGACGATGTTGGTGAGGATGAGCAGGGTCGCTGCGGCGAGCAGCACCAGCGAACCGGCGAGGAACACGGTGCCGACCTCATCGGCGAGATCCTGGATGTCGCGGATCGTGTCGTTGGCGGAGACGACCGTCTTCACCCCCGGTCGTCCCTCGAACTGGCTGGCGAGCTCGGCAACCACGTCAGCATCAGGATCGACCGGAACCACGCGATACGACGGCGGCATCACCTCCGGGGTGACGACCTCAACCAGTTCGGGCGTGTCGGAGAAGATGTCCTTGAACTCCTCGTACGCCGCGTCCTGGTCGACAAACGTGTAGTCCTGAATCTCCGGACTCGTCATGATCGCGTCGAGGATGTTCGCGTTCTGTTCGGACGTGGCCTCGGGGTTCATCCAGACGACGAACTCGATACCGCCTTCCCAGCGCTGGGTGGCGTTGTCGACGGCGTAGTTGAACAAGAAGAAGCCGCCGAACAACCACAGAGAAACGCCGATCGTGATGACCGTCGCCATCGACAGCATGAAGTTACGCCAGAGGTTCTGACCGGTTTCACGCAGTGCGTAGACGGGAGAGATCGCCATGTCGTCGACCCCCTACTCGTAGACGCCGCGGGCTTGATCGCGAACGATCACGCCTCGGTCGAGTTCGATGACACGGCGACGCATCGTGTCAACGATGCCCCGGTCGTGCGTGGCCATGACGACGGTGGTTCCTGTGCGGTTGATGCGGTCGAGCAGGCGCATGATGCCGATCGAGGTCTGCGGATCAAGGTTGCCGGTGGGTTCGTCGGCCAACAAGATCAGCGGCCGGTTCACGAACGCCCGAGCGATCGACACCCGCTGTTGCTCACCACCGGAGAGCTCCGACGGGAGGTTCGACATCTTCTCGGACAGCCCGACCAACTCGAGGATGGCAGGCACCTGCTTTTTGATGACATGCCGAGGCTTGCCGATCACCTCGAGCGCGAATGCCACGTTCTCGGCGACTGTCTTGTTCGGCAGAAGCTTGAAATCCTGGAAGATGTACCCGATGTTGCGACGCAGGTACGGCACCTTCCAGCGACCCAACATGCCGATGTCCTTGCCGGCGACATGGATCGTGCCGTGCTCGGGCACTTCCTCGCAATTGAGCAAACGGATGAAGGTCGACTTCCCCGAGCCGGAGGCACCGACGAGGAACACGAATTCCCCCTTGTCGATACCGAGCGTGGCGTCGCGCAACGCGACATGGTCGCCCTTGTACACCTTCGTGACGTTCTCGAGTTTGATCATGAGAATCCTGGGGACAACCGGTCCGCCTGACGGCGAGACGCTACCAGTGGTTCTGGCGGAATCTGTGGCACTACCGCTGTCAGTGCGTGACGGGGGTCGAGTGCCAGGCCTCGAAGTACCAGACGCCGTCCACCCGGGCCCAAACAGCCAGATACCGGAGATCGAGGTCGAGCGGGTGTCCGTCGAACTCGACATGGATCTTCGCTCTCCCACCGAACAGGGCGGTATCGCCCGCAAGACGAGCGGTGTGATCGCTTCGCTCGACCGATCGGTACTGCACCGGCCCATTGCGGACGTTGTCGAGGAAACTTGCCTTGGTGTCGACCAAACCTGACGAGTGGGTGTACACCATCGCCTCGCTGAGGAGGCCTTCGAGGGTCTCGGCGTCCTGTTCGCACATGGCGGCGATTCGGGTGTCCTCCAGATCGCTCACGAGCTCAAGGGCGGTGTCGCTCACGGTGCGCTCCTAGGCATCAGCAGCCTGCGCACGCGTCCAGCGAAGCCAGGCCTCCATAAACGGTTCGATGTCGCCACCCAAGACCGAGTCCACCTGGGCGGTCTCATGCTCGGAACGAAGGTCCTTCACCATCTGATACGGCTGCATGACATAGCTCCGGATCTGAGAACCGAAGCCGACGTTCTGCTGTTCGCCCGTGATGCCGGCGATCTCTTCCTCGCGCTTCTTGCGCTCGAGGTCGAGGAGCTTTGCCGCCATCATCTTCATGGCTCGATCCTTGTTCTGATGCTGACTTCGCTCGTTCTGGCAGGCGGTGACGAGACCGGTGGGTAGGTGCGTGATGCGGACGGCCGAATCCGTGACGTTGACGTGCTGACCGCCGGCGCCGGACGAGCGGTAGGTATCGATACGAAGGTCCTTCTCGTCGATTTCGATCTCCTCGGAGACCTCCTCGAAGAAGGGCGCCACCTGCACGGCAGAGAAGGCGGTCTGGCGCTTGCCCTCGTTGTTGAACGGCGAGATACGCACAAGTCGGTGCACGCCGTGCTCGGCTTGCATCAGCCCATAGGCGTGGCGGCCCTTGAGCACGAACTCGACATTGCTGAGGCCGGCCTCGGTGCCTTCGGAGACGGCGAGGATCTCGATGTCGAAGCCCCGCTTGTCGGCCCAGCGGTTGTACATCCGCATCAACATCTCGGCCCAGTCCTGCGCATCGGTGCCGCCCTCACCGGACTTGATCTGACAAACGGCATCGCGCTCGTCGAATTCCCCGGTGAACAGCGAGCGCATTTCTAGCTCGTCGAGCACCGCCTCGAGCGAGGCGGCCTGCTCGGCGATCTCAGGCTCGAGGGACTCGTCGTTTTCTTCGCGAGCCATCATGTGGAGCGTCTCGAGATCGTCGACCTCCCCCTGGAGACGGTCGTAGAGCTCAAGGTCCTCATTCACCGCCGAGAGCTCGGAGGTGACCTTCCGCGCCTTCTCTTGATCGTCCCAAAGGTCGGGACGCGACGCCTCTGCCTCGAGCTGAGGTTGGCGCATCTTGAGCTCGTCGATTCGCAGATAGCCCGACGCTTCGTCGAGTCGCGCCGCAATCGCGCTGATCTGGTCAGTGAAATCCTGCATGTGCCTTCAGCTCAGACGTCGGCGCCACAGCCGGGCTTGCCCCAGCAATTCTTGTACTTCTTCCCGCTTCCGCACGGGCACGGGTCGTTTCTTCCGACCTTCTCGAGGTCGGTCTTGACGATCGGCGTCTTGCTCCGCTGCTGGTTGGCCTCGACGACCTTCGGTGCGTTGGCATCGGCGATCTGTGCGGCTGAGGTTCCGGCACTCGCCTCCCGCTTCGTCTCGGTCATGTCAGCAATCGCCGGCTCCTCGGGCTGCGAGGCCGAGTCGCTGGAAACCTGGACGTGCATGACGTACTTGACGAAGTCGTTGGCGATGCCGGTCATCATCATGCCGAACATCTCGAAGCCCTCACGTTGCCACTCGGTGGCGGGATCCTTCTGGCCCATCGCCCGAAGGTGAATGCCCTCGCGCAGCAGGTCCATCTCACGCAGATGCTGACGCCAGCGCTGATCGATGATGCGCAGCATCACCTGACGCTCAACCTGACGCAGCACGGGCTCACCGAGCTCACGCTCGCGGGTCTCGTAGAGCGCCAGCGCTTCGTCGTAGAGCATGTCGCGGAGTTCCTGCGTGCTCGAGGCTGCTTCGAAGGCTGCAAGCTCGATCTGGGACGGCCACAAGGTCTTGGCCTCGGTGAGTAGCGCCTCGAGATCCCACTCCTCGGCAATGTCGCTCACGCAGTAGGTGGCAACCGCAGCACCGACGGCGTCGTCGAGATACTCGAGCGCTTCGTCGCGCAGGTCGGCGCCGTCGAGAATCTGCCCGCGACGCCGGTAGATCACCTTGCGCTGCTCGTTCATCACTTCGTCGTACTTCAGGACGTTCTTGCGGGTCTCGGCGTTGCGGCCCTCGACAGTGTTCTGGGCCCGTTCGATCGCCCGGGTGACCATCTTCGCCTCGAGCGGGACATCGTCGGGCAGGGCCCGACCCATCACCCAGTCCATGGCGCCGGTGGCGAACAGACGCATGAGTTCGTCTTCGAGCGACAGGTAGAAACGGCTCTCTCCGGGATCACCCTGCCGGCCGGAACGGCCGCGCAGCTGATTGTCGATACGGCGACTCTCGTGACGCTCCGTGCCGAGCACGTACAAACCGCCGAGATCGAGCACCTTGTCGCGTTCGATATCGGTGGTTGCCCTGTGTTTGGCGACGAGCGCCTCGAAGCGGGACCGACCTTCGGCGGAGTCGGGGTCGAGACCCTCAGCCCGCGTGTCGCGATCGGCGAGACCCTCCGGGTTGCCACCGAGGAGAATGTCGACACCGCGACCCGCCATGTTGGTGGCGACCGTGACCGCACCGAGGCGGCCCGCCTGGGTGACGATGTCGGCCTCACGATGATGCTGCTTGGCGTTGAGCACCTCGTGCGCCACACCCTGCTTTTCCATCATGCGCGAGAGCTTCTCGGACTTTTCGACCGACACCGTGCCGACGAGCACCGGTTGACCGGCGGCGTTGCGCTCGATGATGTCGTCGATGCATGCCTGGAACTTGGCGTCCTCGGTCTTGTAGATCAGGTCGCCTTGGTCGACTCGGGCAATCGGCTTGTGGGTCGGGATTGGCACCACGTGCAGGCCGTAGGTGGACACGAACTCCGAGGCTTCGGTCTCGGCGGTGCCGGTCATGCCGGCGAGTCGGTCGTAGAGGCGGTAGTAGTTCTGGAGGGTGATGGTGGCGAGCGTCTGGTTCTCTTCCTTGATCGCCACCCCTTCCTTTGCTTCCACCGCCTGGTGAAGGCCGTCGGACCAGCGGCGACCCTCCATCGTTCGGCCGGTGAACTCATCGATGATCTTCACGGCGCCGTTGCCGTCGACGAGATAGTCCCGGTCCCGCTTGTACAGCTCCTTGGCCCGGATCGCGGCCTGGAGTTGATGGACCAGGTTGTTCGACACCTGGTCGTAGAGGTTGTCGATGCCGAGTGCCCGCTCGACCGCTCTCACACCCTCTTCGAGCGGGGCGACCGTGCGCTTCTCTTCGTCGACCTCGTAGTGGACGTCGCGACGCAGGCCTCGGGCGATCGAGGCGAACTTCACGTACAGCTGGGCTGCGTCGGCAACCTTGCCGGAGATGATCAGCGGGGTGCGGGCTTCGTCGATGAGGATCGAGTCGATCTCGTCGACGATGCAGTAGTTGTGCCCGCGCTGCACCTGCTTCTCGCGCGACATAGCCATGTTGTCGCGGAGGTAATCGAAGCCGAACTCGTTGTTGGTGCCGTAGGTGATGTGGGCGGCGTACTGGGCTCTCTTATGGGCCGAGTCGCGGTTGCCCGAGAGCACGAGACCAACCTCAAGGCCCATCCAGCGATGAACTTGACCCATCCACTCGGCGTCGCGTGACGCGAGGTAGTCGTTCACCGTGACGACGTGCACACCCTTGCCAGTGACGCCGTTGAGATAGATCGGCAGCGTCGACGTCAGGGTCTTGCCTTCACCCGTCTTCATCTCAGCGACCCAGCCGAGGTGCAGGGCGGCACCACCGACGAGCTGGACGTCATAGTGACGCTGACCCAGCACACGGGTGGCCGCCTCCCGGGTGACGGCAAAGGATTCGATCAGGAGGTCGTCGGGCGCCTCGCCGTTGTCGAGGCGCTGGCGGAACTCACCCGTCTTGGCCCGCAGCGCGTCGTCGGACAGCGCCTGCATTTCGGCCTCGAGCGCGTTGATGTCGGGCACGAGCGCCTGCAGTGCCTTCAGCTTCCGGCCCTCACCGCTGCGCAGAACACGAGAAAAAATGCTCATCGGCGGATCACTCTACCGACGGGCCACGCCGACCCTCGGCAGCGCTCCAGGTCTCACCGGATCTGTCGAACCACCCCGATACCGGCCGTGCCTGCCTCGGCGAGGTCAGCCGGCTTCGTCGATGAGTCCGATGTCGCCATCGTCTCGCTTGTAGATGACGGCAGACCGGTTGGTGTCCTTGTTGATAAAGAAGAAGAACCCGTGGCCGAGAAGGTCCATTTTGAGGATGGCATCGTCGGGAGTCATCGGTGCCAGATAGAAGCGCTTCGACTTCACGACCTGAGGTAGGACGTCGTCCTCGACCACGTCCTCCTCGACGATCGTTGCGATACCACCCGCAGGTTGACCCGAAAGATCCTGCATGATCGCCGCAGTGTCGAAGGTCCGAATCGAGCGGCCGTCGCCGTGGTGACGCTTCTGGAGCCTCGTGCGCAGCTTTCGGATCTGGCGTTCGAGTTTCAGCGTCGCCTGATCGACCGCTGAATACGGATCGCGGGCGTTGACCTTCGCTCGGAGATGATGTCCGTGTCCTTCGACGACGACCTCGAGGAACTCCTTGTCCTCGATCCGCGGATTCCGGGCCTCATCGAAGTGCACCTCCGCGTGTTGGAGCCCGTCGAGGAAGCGATCCAACGTGCCAATTTTTTCGCGGATCACCTCCTCCAGTCGCGGCGTGACGTTCACGTGCCGTGCGCTGATGGAGACGTCCATGAAAAACCTCCGCAGATCGGTTGTGCAACCGACCGTACACCTCCCGTTCACGTGGCGCCCGACGAACGCCGCCGAGCGCGGGTGACGACCGAGCCATGAACAGCCAGGGCACCACCTGACCGAAGCAGCCGTGCGGCCGCCGTGAGCGTGGCCCCCGTGGTGGCGACATCGTCGATCAGCAACACCGACGGCCCCGATCGGAGCTGACCTCGCAACCGCAACGATGGACCAGCGAGGCGCCCATCGCGACGGCGGGTGGTCTGCGGCATGCGGTCGGTACGGATCAGGGTCGACCGCGCCGGCGCACCGATGCGGTGGGCGACGGCCCGCGCCAACAGTTCGGACTGGTCGAAACCTCGCTCTCGTCGGCGACCCCGCGAGGCCGGACACCAGGTGACGAGATCGACAGGTGGTGCTGCCGACGCCAAGGAATCCGCAAGGGCCGAGACGACGGCAGTTGAACGGCCGTACTTCAAGATCCGCACGGCCTCGGCGGCGGCACCATCGTGAACCCACCCCGTGTGGAAGGAGTCCAGGAGGGCAGGGGACGCAGGTCGGGCCACCGCGCCCAACCTAGATCGGGGTGGTGACAGGCTCGCTCGGTCAGTCGGCCAGCGTGCCGAGCCGCTTGGCCGGAACCATCTCCTGCTCAAGCATCCAGGTGAACATGTCTCGCCAGGTCTCGACGATCGGGCGGAATGTCACCCCGGTGCGCTCGATGGTCGCCGAGTCGTCACCGGGCTTCGAGTGGAAGATGTAGTCGTACCCGTCGGAGGTCAAGACGAGATCAATGCCGACCCGAGCAGCAAGATCGCCGAGTCGGGACCACACCCACCACACCGGCTTGGGGAGCGGCATGCTCGCGAAATCGGCACCGATCGCCTCGCTCATCGTGGCGACCTGCTCGCGTGCAGTGAGGTACGTGCCCATGCACAGCAACCGAGCACTCCCCTGCCCGGGCTGGACGGAGACCGCGATCACGTCGGCGAGGTCACGGACATCGACATAACTGCCGCTGTAGCCCTTGGCGACAGGAAAGCCCTTCTCGATCCAGAGCTTCACCGAGTTGAGATTGATCGATTCGTTCCAGTCCTCGGGGCCGACGATGCCGGATGGGTAGATCGTCACGACCGGGTGGCCGGCGTCCTGCAACGAGCGGGCGTACCGTTCGCACGCCGCTTTGGTCTGGCCATAGCCGTTCTCGGCGCCGACGACCGGATGCTCGGCGGTGACCGGATCGGTCTGGAACGGGAACAGTGCCGCAACGGTCGAGACGTGCACGACCGGATCACACCCGGCGTCGACTGCTGCGCCGAGCACGTTCTCGGCGCCGGCCAGATTGGTGGCATGCATCTCGGCCTCGCGGGTCGGTTCGATTGCGACGACCGCAGCCGCATGGACGACTGCGTCGCAGCCGGCGACCGCCGCCTCGACCGAGGAGCGATCGGTGATGTCGCCGGTGACGATCTCGCAACCGTCGATGTGCATACGCTCGAAGAGCGCCGTCGCCTTCGTCGGCGTTCGCACCATCACTCGGACATCGTGTCCGTCGCGCCGCAGCGCCCGGACGGTGTGGCTCCCGAGAAAGCCGGTCGCTCCGGTGACGAGGACCTTCACGGCCCGACCTCGACCTCGGTGTAGTTAGGCGTGCGCTTCTCGAAGAAGGCCGTGACCGACTCGACCTGGTTGGGCGTGCCGATCAGGTCGAAGATCTCCTCGCGTTCCAGTGCGAACCCGGATGCGAAGTCCTCGGCGTAGGCGTGTTCGACGAGACGCTTGCCGGCACGGATGGCATGCGGGCTCTTCCCGGCGATCGTGCGGGCAAGTTCCATGGCGTCGGCAAGCGGGTCCTCGCTCACATGGGTGGCAAGTCCGATGCGCACGGCCTCCTCACCGTTGACTTCACGACCGGTCCAGATGAGTTCCTTGGCCACGTCGGCGCCGATCAAACCCGGAAGGAGATGGGTGATGGTCATGTCGGGGCTGATGCCCCAGCGGATCTCGAGGATGGACATGCGGACGTCAGGGGCGACGAAACGGATGTCGCAGCCGGCGGCGAGCTGCATGCCGGCACCGAAGGCGACGCCGTGCACGGCGGCGATGACAGGCACCGGCAGCTCACGCCAGCCCCACACCGCCTGCTGGGCGTTGTGGGTGATGCGGTCGTTCTCCATCTCACCGATGCTGCTGGTGTTGCTCTCGCCACCGCCCGCCATCGACTGGAACCCTGAAAAGTCGAGGCCTGCGCACCAGGCCGGGCCATTGCCGGACAGCACAACAGCCCGCAATCCCTCGGTCTTCGCGAGTTCGTCGGCGGTCTCGATCAGCGCCTTGAACATCGGCCCGTCCATGGCGTTCATTTTGTCGCCACGGTTGAGGCGGACGTCAGCGATGCCGTCGCTGATCTCGACGGTGATGCGTTCAGACATTCGATGCTCCACACGGCCGGGGGCCGCCGTCTCGGACCCGAGCATGCGGGCCGGCACGCCGCCGACCGGCGCGCCCAGAGCCCCATCCTCCACGACACACGCCTCGGCGCCAACTCCACTGCCGGCGCGAGCCTCCCGCCGCCAGCGAGTGCCGACGCTCAGCTCGGGGCGAGCGCTTCAAGTGCGGCGCCGTCGGGGGCGCCCTGGCCCGTGACCGGATCCAACGGATGGATGCAGACATGGGTGGCGCCGGCGTCGGCATGCTCTTGAAGCCGGTCTTCGATCTGGTCGACGGTGCCCCACGCGACGACCGCATCGACCAGCCGATCGCTCAGGCTGGAGATGTCGTCGTCGGTGAAGCCCATGCGCTTCCAGGCGTTCACGTAGCCCGGGGCACGGCTGTAGAACTTCAGCACCGAGGCACCCGTGGCGCGGGCCTGCTCGGCGTCGGTGGTCAGCAGCACTTTCTGTTCGACATACAGGCCGGCATCGGGGCCCATGACGTCACGCGCCATTGCCGTGTGCTCTGGCGTCGTGTTGTACGGGTGAGCGCCGACGGTCTTCTCCGCCGCCAACTCGAGCATCTTCGGCCCCAGGGCGGCGAGCACGACCGGCACCGGGTTGGCCGGGGCGACGCTCGTGTAGAGCGAACCCTCCATCGCTTCCAGGTAGGTCTTCATGAACGAGTAGGGCTTGCCGTACTCGATGCCTCGGACCTTGCTGACAATCGCCGGGCTCGACACCCCGATACCGAGCGTCATCCGACCCCCGGTGGCCTCGGCCACGGTGTTGGCACCCTGCAGCATCACCCCGGGCGCTCGGTTGTAGATGTTGGCGATGCCAGTGGCGAGACCGAGTGTCGAGGTTGTCGCTCCGATCATCGAGAGCTGGGCGAAGGGGTCACGACCGAAGGTCTCCCCTACCCACAGCGTCTCGTAACCGAGCGCCTCGACCCGCTGCCCGAAGGCAACGACCTCGGCACCGGAAAGCCCTTCCGGCGAGAACCAAACACCACGTGTCGTCATGGGCGCCGACGATAGCCCAGCCGGTTCATCCTGCAGCGGGCGACCGCTCAGTAGCGGTAGTGCTCCGGCTTGTACGGCCCGTTCTTGGGCACGCCGAGATAGTCGGCCTGGTCCTGGGTCATCTCCGTGAGACGAACGCCGAGCGCATCAAGATGCAGACGAGCGACCTCCTCGTCGAGCTCCTTCGACAGGACCTCGACGCCGAGCTCCATGTCGGCTGCTTCGGCATGCAACTTCATCTGGGCGAGCACCTGGTTGGTGAACGAGCAGCTCATGACGAAGCTCGGGTGGCCCGTGGCGTTGCCGAGGTTGAGGAGACGGCCCTCGCTCAACACGATGATCGAATGGCCGTCGGGGAAGACGAACTCGTCGACCTGCGGCTTGATGTTCACCCGCTGGACGTCGGACATCTTGAACAGGCCGGCCATGTCGATCTCGTTGTCGAAATGGCCGATGTTGCCGACGATCGCCTGATGCTTCATGCGGGCCATGTGATCGGCAAGGATGATGTCCTTGTTGCCAGTGGTGGTGATGAAGATGTCGGCGGAGTCGACGACCGCTTCGAGCGTGTTGACCTCAAAGCCCGACATTGCAGCCTGAAGAGCACAGATCGGGTCGACCTCGGTGACGATGACACGAGCACCCTGGCCGGCGAGTGACTCAGCGCAGCCCTTGCCGACATCGCCGAAGCCGCACACGACCGCGACCTTGCCGCCGATCATGACGTCGGTGGCCCGGTTGATGCCGTCGATGAGGCTGTGGCGACAGCCGTAGAGATTGTCGAACTTCGACTTGGTGACCGAGTCGTTGACGTTGATCGCCGGGAACAGCAGCTCCCCCGCCTCCATCATCTGGTACAGCCGGTGCACGCCCGTGGTGGTCTCCTCGGAAACACCCTTGATTCCGGGAGCGATCGCCGAAAAGAAGGTCGGGTCATCGGCGAGGATCGTGCGACAACGCTCGAGGAACACGCCCCACTCCTCCGGATCGTCCTCGTCGGCCTCGGGCACCGAGCCTGCCTTCTCGAACTCAAGACCCTTGTGCACGAGCATGGTGGCGTCGCCGCCGTCGTCGAGGATCAGGTTGGGACCGCCACCGTCAGGCCAGCGGAACAGCTGCTCGGTCGCCCACCAGTACTCCTCGAGCGTCTCGCCCTTCCAGGCGAACACCGGCGTACCGGACGGGGCGTCCATCGTGCCGTTGGGACCGACGGCGACAGCGGCCGCAGCATGGTCCTGGGTCGAGAAGATGTTGCACGAAACCCAGCGGACGTCGGCCCCAAGCACGACGAGGGTCTCAATCAGCACGGCGGTCTGCACGGTCATGTGCAGCGAACCGGCGATGCGCGCACCGGCGAGCGGCTGCTCATCGGCGTACTTGCCTCGCAGGGCCATCAGGCCGGGCATCTCGTGCTCGGCAAGGGTGATCTCCTTGCGACCAAACCCAGCGAGTTCGATGTCGGCGACCTTGAAGTCGGAAGTGGACAGCGCCACGGTGTGCTCCTTGTGTTCGTCGGGCTCACGCCCGAAGTGCGTTCGTCGGGCTCACGCCCGAAGTGCGTTCATCGGGCTCACGCCCGAAGTGCGGTTGTCAGGAGCGGGCCGGGGTCAGCTGACACCATCTCGGAGCAGCCCGCGACCTCGCAGTGTACGAGCTAGAGGTTCACCCCGGCTCGATAGACGGTTCCGCTTCCTCGCAATTCGACGATCCCGTCACCAGCGGGGAGCCAGGCCGCTGCACCGCGCTCGAGCGAGAACGAACCAACATCGGCTGCACCGTCGGTGCACAACAGGATCGCCGGACCCGAAACGGCCACCGAGCCGTCGAGATCGAGCCGTTCGAGCGCGAACTCGGGAACCGGGGTGTCGTAGGGCGCAACCCCTTCGACGGCGACGGGGCGCTGAACGGCCGGCTCGATCGGTCGGGCGTCGACCACCTCGAGCAGCGTCGGAATGTCGATGTGCTTGGTCGTGAGCCCGCCACGGAGCACATTGTCCGAGTTCGCCATGATCTCGACGCCGGTACCCCCCAGATAGGCGTGGAGGTTCCCTGCGCCGAGGAACAGCGCTTCGCCCGGCTTCAGGTAGACCAGGTTGAGCAATAAGGCGGTGACCACCCCCGCATCGCCGGGATATCGCTCGCCCAGCGCCGCAGCCATGGCTCGCACATCAGCGTGGCGATCAGGACCCGGAGCCCCGCATGCAGCCACGACGGGGGCGACCAAGGCCGCCGAGTCGGCAGCCGGCAGGGTCAGGAGGTGCTCGAGCAGCGGGCCGAGTCCGTCGACCGCCGAGGCCGCAGCGAGGCGATCGCGGATCGGATCGAGCGCCGATGTGTCGATCGTCGCCAGGACGTCGAGCGTCGCCACCGGGTCACGGAACCCGCA
>JAKMFW010000099.1 GCA_022425325.1 Acidimicrobiales bacterium
TTGTCGAGCGAGTCGGGGAGCTCGGTGGTGGCGTCGGCCAAGACATCGGACAACGGCTGATCGCCGTGCCAGGTGTCGATGAGTTCCATCACTTCAGGTCGCCGCAGCAGCGCTCCGTCGCCGCGGGAACGAACGGGGATACCCGCACGCTCGAGTGCAGCGCGCACCGCTGGGAGTTGCGCGTTGGTGCGAGCGAGTACGGCCTGGTGCCGCCACGGCGCGCCAGGCTTGTGACGACCCCGCACCGAGCGGGCGATGGCGACCGCTTCGCCCTCGGCATCGAGGCGGCGCACGCTGGGTTCGTCGCCAGGGGGACGAGCAGCCGGCTGGGGCTCGATGTCGAGCACTCGAGCGGCGGCGGCGAGGATCTCGGGGGTGGAGCGGAAGTTGGTGCGAAGGTGGATCACGGCACAGCCGGGGAGGTGGTCGCCGATCTCGTCGAGAAGCTCGGGTTTGGCTCCGTTCCAGCCATAGATCGCCTGGTTCGGGTCACCGACGACCACGAGCGACGATTCGGGTCCGAGCCAGCTCTGCAGGAGCGCGAATTGGAGCGGGTTGACGTCCTGGAACTCGTCGACGAGGACATGGCGATGGCGCCATTGTTGGGCCTCGGCGAAGCGGGTGTCCTGGGTCATGGTGGCGTGGCAGAGCGCTAGGAGGTCGTCGAAGTCGACGAGCTTCCGCTTGCGCTTGGCCTCTTCGTATTGCCCGTAGATGTCGGCCACGAACGACAGGCTTCGCCCGGGGCGACGTCGTGCAGCCTTGGCCGCGTCGGCGTATTGATCGGGCGTGACGAGCCGGGCACGGGCCCACCCGATCTCGCCGTCGATGTCGGCGATCGAGGCGCGGTCGAGGTTGCGGTGTTGCCGGGCGAGGAACGACATTCGTCGCTCGAGCAACTCGGGAGCCCGTCGGCCGGAGTCCTTCCAGTGGTTTCGCAGGATTGCCAGGGCGATCGAGTGGAACGTGCCGGCTGCGACATCGTCGCGGAGGCCGAGGGCGCGGGTACGGCGTCGGAGTTCGCCGGCGGCGCGTCGGGTGAAGGTGACGGCGAGAACCCGGCGGGGATCGATGGTGCCGGTCGCCGCCTGCCAGGCGATGCGGCGGGTGAGGACGCGTGTTTTGCCGGACCCGGCACCGGCCACGATGCACAGTGGTGTCGCCGAGGTCGTGACCGCGTCGCGCTGCTCGGGGGTGAGGTCTTCGAGCAAGACGTCGGCATCGGAGAGGCGTTCGGCCACGACGTGACCCTACCGACTCGAGCCGACACGCTCTCCGGGAACCCGGGGACGCCGCTAGGTTTCGCCCATGGAGGCGATCCCGCGTCGTGAGTTCGAGCGACTGGTCGCCGCTGCGCTCGACGAGATGCCGCCTCAACTCATGCGCCTGATGGACAACGTCGCCGTGGTCGTCGCAGACCGGCATCCGACCGAGGATTTGCTGGGACTGTACGAAGGGGTGCCGCTCACCGAACGTGGCGACTACGGCGGCATGGTCATGCCCGATGTCGTCACGCTCTATCGGCTTCCCCTCTGCGAGTTCGCTCGCGACGAGGACGAACTCGTCGAGGAGGTGATGGTCACCGTCGTCCACGAGATCGCCCATCACTTCGGCATCGATGACGACAAGCTCCACGAATGGGGCTGGGGATGATCGATGTCGCTGCCGCCGTCGACCGGGCGGGCGACTGGTACCGGCGCCTCGGGTTCACCAGGATTTCGGGTTATCGCTACCGAGTCCGGTGAGGCGGATTCGCTAGCGTCATCCTCGTCACGTCCTCTGGGAGTTCGGCCATGACCATTCGTATCGGCATCAACGGCTTCGGACGCATCGGGCGGCTCGCCGTTCGGGGCATCGCCAGCCATGACGGCATCGAGCTCGCCCACATCAACGACCTGAAGGCCGACGCCGCCACTGCGGCCCACCTCCTCGAGTTCGACACGGTCCACGGCCGCTATGCCGGCGAGGTCGGGGTCGACGGCGACACGATCCTCGTCGATGGTCGACCGGTCACGACCAGCACCCATGACAAGCCGGGGAACATCCCGTGGGCTGACCTGGGGGTTGATCTCGTGATGGAGGCCAGCGGTGCGTTCACGACCACCGAGACCCTCGCGCCCCACCTCGACAACGGCGCCCGCAAGGTGCTGGTCGCTGCGCCGGTCAAGAGCCCGGGCGTGCCCAACATCGTCGTCGGCTGCAACGACGCCGACTATGTGCCTGCCGAGCACGACATCCTCACGGCGGCGTCGTGCACAACGAATTCGCTCGCTCCGGTGGTGAAGGTGGTGCATGAGACGTTCGGGATCGAACGGGGTGTCATCACCACGATTCACGACGTCACCAACACGCAGGTGATCGTCGACGCCCCGCACAAGGACCTTCGGCGGGCCCGGTCGGCGCTTAACTCGTTGATCCCGACCACCACGGGTTCGGCCACGGCGATCACGATGATCTACCCCGAGCTGCGGGGAAAGCTCAATGGTCTCGCCGTCCGGGTGCCATTGCTCAACGCCTCGCTCACCGACGCAGTGTTCACCCTCGACCGCAATGTCACCGCCGACGAGGTGAACGATGCGCTGCGAACCGCAGCCAATGGCGAACTCGCCGGGATCCTCGGGTTCGAGGAGCGACCCCTCGTGTCAGCCGACTTCGTGAACGACACCCGATCGGGCGTCGTCGACGGACCCTCGACGATGGTGATCGACGACCGGATGGTGAAAATCCTCACCTGGTACGACAACGAGTACGGCTACGCGTTCCGGATGGCCGACCTGGCCGCGAGGGTCGCTGCGGAGCTCTAGGAATCCGTCGTGCAGTTGCGCAACTACGCCCTTGTCACCGCAGGCTACTGGGCGTTCACGATCACCGACGGAGCCCTGCGCCTGCTGGTGCTGCTCCACTTCCACGACCTCGGGTACTCGCCGGTGTCGCTCGCCTTTCTCTTCCTGCTCTACGAATTCATGGGGATCGTCACCAACCTGCTCGGCGGGTGGGTCGGTGCCCGGCGAGGACTCAACCAGACCCTGCTCGCTGGACTCTCGCTTCAGATCGTCGCGCTGGTGATCCTCGCCCTGCACTCGCCTGCCTGGGTCGAATGGGTATCGGTGGCGTACGTCATGGGTGCCCAGGCGCTGTCGGGTGTCGCCAAAGACCTCACCAAGATGAGTTCGAAGAGTGCGGTGAAGTATGTGGCCGGTGATGGTGACAACGCACTGTTTCGACTCGTCGCTGTGCTCACGGGATCGAAGAATGCGCTGAAGGGGGTCGGCTTCTTTCTCGGTGCGGCGCTGCTCGCCTGGCTGGGATACGACACAGCGCTGTTTGCGATGGCGGGTGGCATCACCGTTGCGCTTGTTGCCGTGGCGATCCTGCTGAACGAGGACATCGGCAGATCCTCGAAGAAACCGCCGCTGCGATCGATCCTGTCGAAATCCGATGCCATCAACCGACTCTCGGCTGCACGCTTCTTCCTCTTCTCCTCCCGGGACATCTGGTTCGTCGTTGCGCTTCCCGTCTTCCTTGACGAGATACTCGGCTGGTCGTTCACAGCCACGGGCGCCTTCCTCGCGGCGTGGGTGATCGGCTACGGCGTCGTCCAGTCGGTCGCTCCGCAGGTTCTGCGTCGTCGGGGCGGGGTCGACGAGATCGCGGCGGCCCGATCATGGGCGTTCGTCCTCGGGGTGGTGTCGGCCCTCATCGCGTTGGGCGTGACGATCGATGACCTGCGCGAGGCCGCGGTACTGGGCGGGCTCATCGTCTTCGGGGTCGTGTTCGCGCTGAACTCAAGCCTCCACTCGTATCTGATCCTCGCCTATGCCGGCGACGACGACGTCAGCATGGATGTCGGCTTTTACTACTCGGCCAACGCCTCTGGCCGACTCGTCGGCACCCTGCTCAGCGGGCTGCTCTATCTCGGGGGCGGGCTCGAACTTGCGATGTGGGGCTCGGCTGCGTTCGCAGCACTCACCTGGCTGTTGACCCTGCGACTGCCCCCGCTTCCGACCGACACAGCGGAGGCCTCTGCGGCGACGGCGGGTTAGTGTCGGCCCATGCCGTTCCCCACCCACCTGTTGACCGAGGACGAAGACCTTGTCCTCGATCTTCGTCCGCACTGGTGGTACCTCGCCCCGTCCGGCGCGTTGCTCGCCGTGGTGACGCTCGTCGCGCTCGCTGCCCTGCGGACGAGTTGGTGGGCCCCGCTCGACTGGGCGATCGTGCTTCTCTTCCTCGGTGCATTCGCCTTTTTCGGGTTCACGTACCTGCAGTGGACCACCACCAACTTCGTGGTCACGAACGAACGGCTCGTGTCCCGGAAGGGTGTGATCTCCAAAGCGGGCATCGAGATCCCGCTTGACCGAATCAACACGGTGTTCTTCAACCAGTCGGTCTTCGAGCGGATCATCGGTGCTGGTGACCTGGGTATCGAGTCTGCCGGTGAGGGCGGACGCCAGGAGTTCACCGACATCCGACGACCGAACCTCGTGCAAAACGAGATCTACCGCCAGGTCGAAGGTCTCGAGGATCGTCGGCTCCGCCGTCTCGGCCAGGCGGCGGCCGAAGCTGCTCCGGCGACGCCCGCTGAACCACAGCGCTCGATCCCGGAACAGATCGAAATGCTCGACCAACTGCGCCGTCAGGGCGTGGTGACCGATGAGGAGTTCGAAGCGAAGAAGCGCGAACTGCTCGACCGAATGTGAACAGGAGTTCGCCGTGAAGATCAGTTGGTTCGATTCTCCGTCGGAGATCGACGCTGCCCTGGAGACTGCCGAGCGGGCCCGAGCCGCCGGTCTGCACCGCTACTGGAACCCCCAGGTGTTCAACGCCGATCCGATGGTGACGTTGGCGATCGTCGGTCGTGAGGTGCCCGACATCGGGCTCGGCACGTCGGTCGTCGCCATGCAGACCACCTTCGCCGAGACGCTCGCTGCCCAGTCCCGAACGATCAACCAGGCCACCGGCGGCCGGTTCTGCCTCGGGCTCGGTGCCAGCCACCAGCCAGCGATGGAGATGCAGTACGGCATCGAGTGGCGCAAGCCCTACACCCACATGGTCGAGTACCTCGACGCCCTGCTCCCCCTGTTGAACGAGCAGCGAGTGTCGACCACAGGTGAGTTCGTCACCCACCACACCCAGATCAACATCCCCGGGCCCGCCCCCGAGGTCATGCTTGCGGCGATGGGCCCGAAGATGCTTGCGCTCGCCGGTGAACGCACGGGTGGCACGATCACGTGGATGACGGGGCCGAAGACCATCGCCTCGCACATCCGCCCGGGCATCGGGTCGGGCGCGATCGCCGCCGGCGTACCCGTCTGGATCACCGACGATGTCGAGTCGGCCCGCGCCACCACGGCCGAGGCCCTGAAGATCTACGGGCAGCTGCCGTCGTACCGGGCGATGCTCGACCGCGAGGGGATGGCCGGGCCCGAGGACATGCTGCTTGCCGGTGATCCTGACACGGTGCGGGCCGGTCTCGAGGAGTACGCCGCCGCCGGCGTCGACGAAATCGCGATGAACGTGCTCGGCCCCAAGGAGTCGATCGATGCCGCGTTCGACCTCGCTGCTGCAATGGGAGCCGAGGGCTGATGCTGACACCCACCCGGTATCCGACAACCGGAGACGGCTGATGGTCGAGTACCTCCGTCTCGACCGCTCCGACGGTGTTGCCACGATCACGATCGATCGACCCGAGGTCCGCAACGCGATCACCGCACCCGGTTGGACAGGCCTGCACGACCTGTTCGACGAGGTTGCGCGGGACGACTCGGTCCGGGTGCTCGTCATCACCGGCGCAGGGGAGGACTTCTGCTCTGGTGCTGATGTGGGCGGCGATCCCCGGGATCGGGAAGGTCCTCCGCTCGACGGGATGCGATCGGTCGGTCGAGCCTGCCAGACATTGCACACCCTGCCGAAGCCGACGATCGCCCGGGTCGATGGTGTCGCCGCCGGTGCCGGTCTCAACATGGCGCTCGCCTGCGACTTCGTGCTCGCCTCTGATCGCAGCCGGTTCAGCGAAATCTTCGCCCGGCGCGGGCTCAACATCGACTTCGGCGGATCGTTCATCCTCCCGAGAATCGTCGGAATGCAGAAAGCGAAGGAACTCGTGCTGTTGGCCGACATTCTCGACGCGCAACGCGCCCAGGAGATGGGTCTCGTCAACCGGGTGGTGCCGCAGAGCGAGCTCGACATCATCGTCGAGGAGTTCGTCTCGAAGCTCAAGGCCGGGCCGCCGATCGCACTTGCCACCAGCAAGAAACTGCTCAACCAGTCGTTCACCTCGACCCTTGAAGAGGCACTGGAGGCCGAAGGCATCGGCCAGGCCTACCAGTTCACGACCGCCGACACGGTCGAAGCGATGACGGCGTTCGTCGAGAAGCGAGATCCTCGCTTCACGGGACGCTGAGCCAGGGCGAACGACAAACGAGTGGCATTTCACTAACACGCATGTCACCGCTGTGGTCTGGATGGGCTCGGCGCCGGCGCCGTCGGCTACCCTTTCGTCACAACCAACCGGGGAGCTCGGGGAGCCGGGCTGAGAGGTCGACCACAACCGTCGACGACCCGACCGAACCTGATCCGGGTAATGCCGGCGGAGGAAGTCATGAAGAAAATACTGGTGGCCCTGTTCGCTTTTGTCCTGTTTGCCTCGGCGTGCGGCGATGACGACAGCGTCGAGGCCGAGCTGCTCGATGGCGGTTCGGTGACGTTGATGACCCACGACTCCTTCGTCGTCAGTGACGCCGTGCTTCAGGCGTTCACCGCCGAGACGGGGATCTCCGTGGAGCTGCTGCAGAGTGGTGATGCCGGCGCGATGGTGAGCGAGGCGATCCTGACCAAGGACGCGCCGCTTGCCGACGTCATGTTCGGTATCGACAACACCTTCCTGCAGCGGGGGCTCGACGCCGAACTGTTCGAGGTGTTCGAGTCGGGGAACCTCGATGGCGTGTTCCCCGAGCTGCGCATCGACGACCAGCACCGTGTCACGCCGATCGACTTCGGCGATGTCTGTGTCAACTACTGGATCGATGCCCTACCTGACGGTGCCGAGCCACCGACTGCGCTCGAGGATTTGACCGATCCGGTCTACGCCGACCAACTCGTCGTGATGTCGCCCGAGTCGTCCTCGCCCGGTCTCGCCTTCCTCCTCGCCACCGTCAACGGCACCGATGACTGGGAGCAGTACTGGGCCGACCTCGTCGCCAACGGCGTCAGTGTCACCGCCGGGTGGTCCGATGCCTATTACGGCGAGTTCACCGCAGGCGGTGGCGACCGATCGATTGTCGTCTCGTACGCGTCGAGCCCGCCCGCCGAGGTCATCTTCGCCGACCCGCCGGTCGACACCGCTCCGACCGGCGTGCTGCTCGACTCCTGCTTCCGCCAGATCGAGTTCGCCGGCATCCTCGCCGGCACCGAGCACCGCGCCGAGGCGGAAGCCCTCATCGACTTCATGTTGACCCCGACGTTCCAGGAGGACGTGCCGCTCAACATGTTCGTGTTCCCGGCACTCGAGGCTGCGGCGTTGCCTGCCGAGTTCGTCGAGTTCGCCGAGATTGCCGACGATCCGCAGATCATCGAACCGGCCGTCATCGAAGCGAACCGTGACGCGTGGGTGGAGCGTTGGGTCGAGATCGTCCTGGGCTGAGCACAGGGAGTCGGAGCAGCGTGCGATGAGCCGACTGTTCGGCCTGGGCACTCGTGGGGTGCTGGTGGCCGTCCCCGCCGTGTTCGTCGCAGCGTTCTTTCTCTACCCGATCGCCACGATCCTGTGGCGGGGTCTCGGGGGTGGGGGAGGCGCGA
>JAKMFW010000101.1 GCA_022425325.1 Acidimicrobiales bacterium
CGATGCTGTTGTCGCGCCCCTGGCGACCGAGGACTGGGAGCGGGCCACCCCATCACCCGGCTGGGCGGTCCGCGACCAGATCGGCCACCTTGCGTTCTTCGATATGACGGCAGCGCTGGCGATCGACAACCCGGAGGGCTTCGTCGCCCACCGCGAGTCCTTCGTCGCTGCCGCCTTCGCATCGGCGACATCGGCCGACGACGCCACGCTGGGCGAGGCTCGCGCAATGTCGGCTCCTGATCTGCTCGAACACTGGCGTCGGCAGCGAGCCAGTCTCGCCGCCGCAGCCACAACCTGTGCCGACGACGCCCGTATCGAGTGGTACGGGCCGTCCATGGGCGCAAAGTCGTTCCTCACCGCCCGGTTGATGGAGGCCTGGGCGCACGGCCAAGACATCTGCGACACCGCCGGCATCGAGCGCGAACCGACCGACCGACTCCGCCACATCGCCCAGCTCGGCTACATCACCCGAGGCTGGACGTACATCAACCGGGGACTCGACGTGCCCGCAGGTGACGTTCAGGTCACCTTGACCTCGCCCTCCGGCGAGACCTGGGTGTGGGGCCCCGACCAGGCCGAGGCCACGGTGACCGGCTCGGCCCTCGACTTCTGCCTCGTCACCGCCCAGCGGCGCAACGTCACCGACACCGACCTTGCCGTGGAAGGCGAGATCGCCGTCGACTGGCTCGCGATGGCCCAGCTGTTCGCCGGCCCTCCGAGCAACCCTCCGGCGCCGCAGGGCTGAGCGCTAGAGGCCGCCAAATTCCGGCGGCCGCTTCTCGGCGAACGCCGCCATCGACTCGCTGAAGTCGCCCGTCGTGGTGGTCATGATCTGGGTGCGGTTCTCGATGTCGATGGCGTGACGCAGCGACGGCGAGTCAACCGTCTGCCACATCGTCTCTTTGGTCATCCAGACGCTGAACGGTCCGTTTTCGCGAACCGCCCGAGCGGTCACCATCGCCCGTTCGACTTCGGTGCCATCGTCGACCACGTCGGCGACCAGCCCGATCCGGTCGGCTTCGTCGGCATCGAAGATCCGGCCGGTGAGCAGGAGTTCGGCCGATCGGCCGGCACCGACCAGTCGGGGCAGGAAGTAGCTGGTTCCCATATCGCAGTTGCTGACGCCCACCTTGATGAAGACCGCACCGAAGCGAGCACCCCGAGCGGCGATCCGGACGTCGCAGGCCAGCGCAATGGCGAAGCCGCCGCCAACCGCTGCGCCGTTGACCGCTGCGATCCATGGCTTGCGCGAGCGGTGGATCGATTCGTTGACCGTCGCGATCTGATCCTGGGCCATGAACCGGCCGACGATCGGACCCACGCCCTCGGCACCGGGCGGGATGCTCGGGTCACCGAGAAGATCGGCGCCGGCACAGAACCCGCGACCGGCGCCGGTCAGCACGACGGCCCGTAGCGTTCGGTCGAGGTCGACCCGTCGAGTCAGGTCCTGAAGATCGGTCATGAGCTGCGCCGAGATCGCGTTGAGACGCTCGGGCCGGTTCATGGTGACGAGCACGATGTCGTCGTCGGGCTCCTCGATCAGGAGGGTGGCGTACTCGGGCAGGTCGCGGACGGTCATGGCCGTCAGTGAAGCACCCGCTCACTCGTCGGGCGAGTTCAGCTCAAGGGTTAGGACAGCAGCGAAAAGACGAGACCGTCGAGGATGTCGGCCTCGGAAACGACGAGTTCCTCGATGTCGAAGTAGCGCATGATGCGCACGAGGATGCACATGCCACCGACGATCACATCGGCTCGGGCTTCTTCGAGACCGGGGTTGTGGATGCGATCGTCGCGGGCTTCGGTGACGAGCGTGCGGTAGACGTCCTCCGCTGCTTCCTTCGTGAGCACGAAATGATGGATCCGATCGCGGTCGTACTCGGCGAGACCAAGTTCGACCGCCGCTGCGGTCGACACGGTGCCGGCAAGCCCGACGAAGGTCGCCGCATGGGCGATCTGAGGCATCTGGCGAGCGACGTCATCGAGGTGGGCCTCGGTGATCGACAAACAGGCGACGAGCTCCTCTGGCCGTGGCGGGTCGTGCTCGACGTACTTCTCGGTGAGTCGCACACAACCGATGTCGAGTGACATCGCCGCCTCGGCCTCGTCGGTGCCGAACGCGAACTCCGTGGAGCCGCCACCGATATCGAACACGAGAAAGGGGCCGTCGGCAGGATCGAGGTCGGCGGTGGCACCTCGGAAGGAGAGCTTGCCCTCGTCGAAGCCCGACAACAGTTCTGGTTCGACGCCGATGACGTCGTGCACTGCGGTGAAGAACTCGTCGCGGTTGGCCGCATCACGAGCGGCCGAGGTGGCCACCGCTCGCACGCGGGTGACGCCGTGCTGATCCATGACCGACTTGTAGGTCCGCAGGCACGAGAGCACCCGTTCGATCGCTTCGTCGGCGAGACGGCCGGTGCGATCGACGTCTTGCCCGAGCCGGGTAATGGTCATGAGGCGCTCGATCGTGTTCTCGCCGTCGTGGACGAGCAAGCGGGTCGAGTTCGTGCCCATGTCGATGGCGGCGACGGGAGCGTCAGTCATGATGATGGTCCTCGGGGAGATCGTCACGGTCCTCGTAGGCGGCGAACCGTTCGGCCACCCAACGGCCTACTGGATCGTCGCCGCCTGCGAGATACCAGGCGTAGTGGGCGTGCAGGCACTTGACGCCGCGGCGGGTACCGCCGACGCCGGCGGACGGCCGCGGACCGTCGTGATCCGCCGGCATCGCGGCGTCGCGTTCGAGTCGGTAGCGCTCGTGAGCCGCTTCGATCTCCGCAGCAGGAATCTCAGCCTCGGAACGGCGCACGCCCCCGTCGCTCTCGATACGGCCCACGATTCGGCGCTCGTGATCACCGACGAGCCAGTACCGAGTGGGCATCGGTCGACCCGATTCCAGCAACGGCGCATTGCAGAGCACAACCGGGTCGCCGAGTTCGTTGCGCACGACGATCTCATAGGCGCCGCCGGGTTCGCGGCCCAACAGTTCCGCCACCCGTCGACGGTCGGCATCAGTGAGTTCGCTCATCGACCACTCCGACGACCACGAACGGACCAGGCGACCAGCGTGAGCAGGCCGGCGAGCGGGACAAGCCGCTTCATGATGGGACGACGAGCGGCATCGAGCAGGTCGAGCGCGTCGGGCTCCGGCATGGCAACGCTTCGTGGATGAGCGAACGCGTCGGGCCCGAGAACCCGCTCAGCGGTACTCGAAGCCGCCAGGTTGTCGCCGAACTGGGCGGTGAGTGCCGAACTCACCTCGGTGATGATGCCCCGACCAAGCTGCGCCAAGCGACCATCGAGTTGCAGGTCGGCATCGACGTTCACCTGTGTCTGATCGTCGGAGAGCGCTTCGAGCCGAGCGGTGATGTGCGCCTCTGCTCGCCCTTGGTTGCCGTCACCCTGGGCTTTCACGATGATTCGGTGCCGGTCGAGGTCGTGTTCGAATGTGGCATGACCGGTGAAGCGGGCTGCGAGCACACCGAGGCGCACGTTGACGACACCGTGGTGGTCGTCGCCGACGATCTCGGTGAGGTGGGCGCCGGGGGCGCACCTGGCGACCCGCTCGGGCTCGCTCAAGAGGGCCCACGTCTCGTCGATCGGGCATGCGACGGTGAACGAGTCGCTCAACTCCACCGGCGGAGGTCCTCGAGCGTGTCGATGTCGCGCGGGTCGCCGTCGACGGGGACCGGGCGGACAAGGTCAGGACGCTGCCGCATGAGGGCACGAGCTCCGTCGTCGCCACTGACCGGGAGCGATGCCCACATCGAGGCGCTGAGGCGAACCGGCGGTCGCAGTTCACCGTCGTACCGGGCCGACGCGAGATCGGCGTCGACTTCGGCGACCTTGTTCCAGATCTCGGTGGTGACACCGGGGCTGTCGCCGAGTCCGACCACGAGCGCGTCGTGTCGTCGTGACTCCGCATAGCCGACTGCGGCACGGAGCGAGGTCGCCTGACCATCAGCCCACTGCTCGTTGTGGATCAGCGTGACATCGTCGGGCACGAACGGTTCGAGGTCGACGGCACCGCCCACCACGATCACCTCGTCGACCTCCGAGGCTCGAGCGGCGTCGACGACGTGAGAGATGACCGGACGTCCGTCGATCTCGGCGAACAGTTTGTGGGTGTCGCCGGCGTAACGGGATCCGGCACCGGCGGCGAGGATCACCGCAGCAACGGAACGCTGGCGGATGCGGTCGATGTCGGTCACCGACACAGCCTAGGGTCACCGGCATGGACCCGACTGTTCCCGCGCCGGCCTCACCCCCGACCCTCCGGGTCACCATGTTGCTGGCCGATTCGGCCCAGGTCGCCGACCGCAAGCTGTACGTGCTCGGCGGTGGTCTCTCCGTCATCGGACCTCGGCCCCAGCCGATGGGGGTCGCCATCCGCATCGAGGTCCCCTGGGACCGCGCCAACACTCCACACCAGTGGCGCCTCGACCTGCTCGACGAGGACGGGCACCCCGTGATGATCAACGAACAGCCGCTGGTCGTGCACGGCCGCTTCGAAGCCGGCCGGCCAGCGGGCCTTCAGGCGGGTACGCCCTTGTCGGTGCCGTTGGCGATCACGTTCCCGTCGCTTCCCGTCACCCCCGGGTGCTCCTACGCATGGCAGTTGTCGATCGACGACAGCACCCACCTCGACTGGCGTCAGCGCTTCCACGTCCGTGAGACACCACAGCGGCCGATGGGGCCGCCACCCTCGCCGAGCTGACTCAATCGTGGATCGGACCCTCGGTGCGGGAGAGGAAGGCGACAGAGCGGCCGGTGCGCTCCGCGATGATCTCCGCCACGATGGAGATCGCCGTCTCCTCGGGGGTGCGGGCCCCGAGATCGAGACCGATCGGTGATCGGAGGCGATCAAGACCGGCTTGGTCGACACCGGCGTCGACGAGGCGTCTGGTGCGGTCGTCATGGGTTCGACGGCTCCCCATAACGCCGATGTAGCCGACCTTCGTCTCCAGCGATGCGGTGACGGCGGGGACGTCGAACTTGGCGTCGTGGGTGAGGATGCAGACGGCGTCGCGCGGGCCGAGATCACCGCCGATATCGGCAAGCAGCCGATCGGGCCAATCGACGACGAGCTCGTCGGCCATCGGGAAGCGCTGGTTGGTGGCGAACACTTCACGGGCATCGCACACCGTCACCCGATAGCCGAGCACCTTGGCGACCTTGGCGAGCGCGGCGGTGAAATCGACGGCACCAAAGATCAGCATCTGCGGCGGCGGAGCGAATGACTCGATGAAGACTGCGACGATGTCTTCTCGCGCCTCGCCGTGTTCGCCGTAATGCCGCAAGCCGGAGCGGCCTGCCGCGAGCTCACCTCGGGCGTCGCGCTCGACGACCCGGTCGAGGTTCTCATGACCGAGCGTGCCGATCACGGAATCATCGGCCCGAACGAGCAACTTGTTGCCGACCCCGGGCCCGTCGATGACCGTGGCGAGCGCAACGGCACGACCCGACGCGATATCGGCCTTCAGCGGGGCGTACCAGTCGCCCGGCTCGAAGCGCTCCAGGAAGAGATGGATCGTGCCGCCGCACGTGAGACCGACGGCGAACGCTTCGTCGTCGCTGTACCCGAAGGTCACGACCCGATGGGCGTCGGCCTCCATCACGTCGAGCGCCTCGATCACCACGGCGCCTTCGACACAACCCCCGCTGACCGATCCACGAACGTCCTGATCGAGGTTGACGGCCATGGCTGCGCCGGGCAGACGGGGACCCGAGCCGTCGAGATCGACCACCCGGGCGATGGCCGCGTCACGCCCCGAGCCGTGCCATGTATCGAGAGCGTTGAAGAGATCCCTCACCAGCGACCAACCTAGCGCTGCAGCAAGCGACGACCCGGCTCGGCTGAGCCCGGTCAGCCGTCGAGGCGACGCAATTGCGTGCGGGCGAACGCGCCGAACAGCGCAAGGCCGCCACCGATGACAAGCAGGCCCGGCCATGTCTCGGACCAGGAGATCTCACCGAGGAAACCCTGGCGGGTCATCGCGAGCACCGGTGTCGCCGGGTTCCAACGAGCCATCGTTGCCAGCCAACCATCCATCAATTCGATCGGGACCTGACCGGTCGACGGAAACAGCACCAGGAACGAGATCACCTGCACCAACGCCATAGCGCGGATGTTGCCGATGAGCAGCACAACCCCGAGTCCCAGCAGACCCATGACGACCGCCATCGACATGCCGCCGACATAGACCATCGCCACCCCGAGGATGCCGGCCGGCATCGACGCGTCCTTGAGCACACAGATGAGCAGGATGATGGTTGTCGGGATCAGGGCCCGGACGGCCGCCTGACCGAGCGGTGCCAGCAGCACGAGCCCGCGCCGCATCGGCGACACCAGGAGCCGATCGATAAAACGGGTGTCGAGGTCGGTGGCCATCGCCGACGCAGCACCGATACCGGCGAAGGCACACGACTGCAAGATCGCGAACGCCGCGACCCAGTTGACGATGTTGTCAGTCGGGTAGCCCTCGACGCGCGAGATGCCGTCGAAACTGCCGGTGAAGGCGGTGATGAAGAAGGCCGGCATGATCACCGTCGGCGCGAGCACCGCCGGGAGGCGGATCATCCTGGTCACCGCTCGCTGGATCAGGGCGGTGAGAAGCGGCGCCGACGGCACGAAGCCGCCCGCCCGACCTTGCTCGGGGTGAAGGTCGGTGACCGTCACGAGCGTCGCAGCCTGGTCAGGTAGGCCCGGTACGACAGACCGAGTGACACGAAGGAGACGGCGGCGATCCAGAACATCGCCTGGCCGAAGTCGCCCCAGTCGAATCCGCTGAGGGCGATCTGGCGGGCCGGATTGACGATCAGGGTGAAGGGGTTGACCTCGGCGACCTCCTGATACCAACCGGTCATGAGTCCGGTCGGGAAGAACGCGGACGACACGAAGATGATCACGAAGGTCAGGGGGAACATCGCCTGGGTCGCCTCACTCGAACCCGTTCGGATCGCGACGGCGAGACTGAACCCGCCGATTGCGACCGCCAGAAAGGCTGCGATGACGATCAACGCAAGGGCGGCGACCACGCCGCCCTGCACCGGCGCGCCGAACACCGTGAAGATCAGCACCAGGACGGTGGCGAGAATTGCGGAGAACACGATCGCCCCGGCGAGACGGCCGATGAAGACGGCGAGGCGACTTGTCGGCGAGCTCATCAAGCGGTCGAAGAAGCCATTCTGGATGTCGGTCGCCATGCCGGTACCCGCATCACCGGCATTGAACGACACACCCTGAAGGATCGACGCAGGAAGAATGAACTGCAGAAACGAGTCGACCTCGGGGAATCCGGGCAACTCGGTGGCCCGGCTGAACTGGGCGCCATAGATCGCCGCGAGCACGAGCGGGAAAACCATGGGAGGCACCCAGGCACCGGGGTCGCGCGCCGTGTTGCGCACCGACCGGATGGCGAGGGCGAGCGATTGCTCCGCTGCGATCCGCCAGCGAGGCCGATCGGTGGTGACCGCCGCTGTCACGAACCGGCGCCCTCGAGACGGCGTCCGGTGGCGTCGGCGAAGACATCGTCGAGACTGGGCGAGTCGACCTCGACATGGCCGACAGCGATGCCCGCCTCGTCGAGCGCTCGGATCACGGAAGCAAGACTGCCGGTACCGCCCCGAAGACCGATGGCGATCCGTCCGGCCCGGGCGGGGCGCTCGCCTCCGAATCTGGCAAGGATGCCCTGCGCCGCCTCCTGACGAGACGGATCGGCGACCTCAAGGCGCAATGTCGGATCGCCGACGGCCTCCTTGAGTGCGGCGGGGTCACCTTCTCGGACGATCGTGCCACCGTCGATGATCGCGATACGACCGGCGAGTTGGTCGGCTTCCTCGAGGTACTGGGTGGTGAGGAAGACCGTGGTGCCTTCGTCGTTGAGCGACCGGACCTCCTCCCACACGGCCTGGCGGCTTGTCGGGTCGAGTCCGGTCGTCGGCTCATCGAGAAACAACACCGATGGCTTGTGGATCAACGCCAGAGCGAGATCGAGACGTCGACGCATACCTCCGGAGTAGGTGCCGACCCGCCGGTCGCCGGCTTCGGTGAGCCCGACCCGTTCGAGGAGCTCTCCCACCCGCTGCTGCCCTGGCCTGCCGCCGAGGCCCTGCATGACCGCCTGAAGCCGCAGCGACTCGTTGCCGGTCATCAGTGGATCGATCGCGGCGTCCTGGAGGGCGACCCCGATGCGGCGACGAACCTCGTTCGGCTGGGAGGCGACATCGAAACCCGCAACTGAGGCCGATCCCGCCGACGGTTTCAGCAGGGTCACGAGCATCCGGACCGTGGTTGACTTGCCGGCGCCGTTCGGACCGAGAAAGCCGAAGATCTCGCCCTCCCCCACGTCGAGGTCGATGCCATCGACTGCAGTGAGATCGCCAAAGCGTCGAACCAGGCCATGGGCGACGACGTGGGTCGCCGAAGAAGATCTCATCGGGTCATCGTGGCCGACTCAGCGAACCGAGACACAACCCGTGCCGGAACCGGGGATGGCGTAACTCTCCGTGCCGGGCCAGACATAGTTCGCATAGCAGCGGGCTCGCAGCTCGATCTCACTCTCCGCCTTGTGCTTCTGGAACTCGGCGTCGCTGAGCTGTTGGTGTAGCTCAGTGCCTTCGCCCTCGAGTTCGGTCAGCTCGCCGCGCAGTTCGAAGTAGTCGGTGACCGGCATGTAGGCGAGCGCCGCACCCGCCGCAAGGGTTGCAGCGACAAGTGCGCCGCGTACGGCGATACCCGACCGGAACCGGGGTCCGTTTCCGGCCGGTTTGGCCGCAGGCTTGCGGACGGGTTGCGGGCCGCGCGCAGGCCGTCCCCCAGCGGGGCGGCGTGCCGGTGATCCGGCCGTGGCGCGCGAGCGGGACGGAGCCATGCTCAACCGCCGGCGAGGGCGCTCTTTCCTCGGAAGGCCGCGGACTCACCGAGCTGTTCCTCGATGCGCAGCAGTTGGTTGTACTTGGCGACACGGTCGGAGCGAGCCGGTGCACCGGTCTTGATCTGGCCGCAGTTGGTGGCGACGGCGAGGTCGGCGATGAACGTGTCTTCGGTCTCGCCGGAGCGATGCGACATCACCGAGGTCCAGCCGTTGCGGGTGGCCATGTCGACAGCCTCGAGGGTCTCCGTGAGCGAACCGATCTGGTTGACCTTGATCAGGATCGAGTTGGCGTAGCCACCCTCGATACCGCGGCTGAGACGCTCGGTGTTCGTGACGAAGAGGTCGTCGCCGACGAGCTGCACGCGATCACCGACACGCTCCTTGAGGGCCTTCCAGCCATCCCAATCTTCTTCGGCCATACCGTCCTCGACCGAGACGATCGGGTACCGCTCGCACAGCGACGCAAGTTCGCCGGCCATCGTCGCTGAGTCGAGGCTGCGGCCCTCGGCGGCGAGGGTGTAGAGGCCGGTCTCGGTGTCGTAGAACTCGGTCGAGGCGACATCCATCGCAATGGCGATGTCGTCACCAGGGGTTCGGCCCGCCATCTCGATCGCCTGGACGAGCAACTGGATTGCCTCCTCATTGCTGGCGAGGTCGGGGGCGAAGCCGCCCTCGTCGCCGATGCCGGTCGAGAGCCCCTTGTCGCCGAGCACCTTCTTGAGCACGTGGTACGCCTCGACACCCCACACCAGGGCCTCGGTGAACGACGCCGCGCCCACCGGCATGAACATGAACTCCTGGTAGTCGACGGCGTTGTCGGCATGCTCACCGCCGTTGAGCACGTTCATCATCGGAACGGGCAGCACGTGGGCGTTGGATCCACCGATGTGACGCCACAACGGGATCTCGAGTTCGTTGGCCGCAGCCTGAGCTGTGGCGAGGCTCACGCCGAGAATGGCGTTCGCTCCGACCCGGCCTTTGTTGTCGGTGCCGTCGGTGGAGATCAGTTCGGCGTCGACCAGCCGCTGGTCTGTGGCGTCGAGACCGATGACCGTGTCAGCGAGTTCACCGTTGACGAAGCCAACGGCAGTCAGCACGCCCTTGCCGTTCAGTCGATCGCCACCATCGCGCAACTCGACCGCTTCGAAGGCGCCGGTGGAAGCGCCAGAGGGCACGATCGCCCGACCGATGGCGCCAGAATCGAGGCCGATCTCCACCTCGACGGTGGGATTGCCACGCGAGTCAAAGACCTCACGACCGTGGACGTGCTCAATGGTGCTCATGACGGAACGACCTCGCAGTGCGCGAAATGGCGGAATCGGGCGCAAGGCTAGTGGGCTTCGCGCGAAGAGTGAGGGACTTCGCGCGAACCGCGCGAGCCCTGGGATGCTCCGCCGTCCCGGGACCGTCAGTCTGCCAGGGATTCGGCCGACTTGGCCACCGCCCA
>JAKMFW010000002.1 GCA_022425325.1 Acidimicrobiales bacterium
AATTGGGCTCGACCCGCTCACCCGAAGGCGGAACCTGAGCAAACACCTGGTTCACCGGCACCTCATCGTTGGTCTCAAACTCAACATCAGGCTGAGCCAACCCAGCCTCAAGCAAAAGCTCACGAGCCGCTTCCACATCAAGACCCTCAACGCTCGGCACGTCGACAACAACATCGACTGGCGAGCCCTCATCGTCGCCCCCAAGCGAAAAGAGAAGCCAGGCAAACAAGAACCCAAGAACAAAACCAAGCACGCCGAACAGCGCCGCAGTCCGCCAAAACCCGTCGGCAAAACGCGGTTCAAGCTCGTAGTGGACATCGACCACAGCAGGCCCCTGATCAGACATGGATCCGAACCCTACCGCTGTGTTGCGACCGCATAGATGCACGCTCCAAATCGAAGCGACGGCACCACGGCATCACGGAAAGGCGGCTTCGATGACGGCTTGGGCGATCGGGGCTGCCACACGACCACCGGTCTGCTCGCTTGCGCCTTCCTGCGCCTCGACGATCACCGCGAAGGCAAGAGACGGCTGCTCATTGGGCATACCGGCATAGCCGACGATCCAGGCGTGACTATTGGGCGGAGTGGTTCCGAGCTGGGCGGTGCCCGTCTTGCCGCCCACGACAACCCCGTCGGTAAGCAAGTTTCGGGCTGTGCCTTCCTCGGCGACGACGCGCATGGCGTCGCGCAGGATTGCGGCGGTGGATGCCGACATCGCAACACGCAGTGGTTCGGGCTCGACGCGGTCGAGAAGCGAACCGTCGAACGCCAAGAGTTCGGTGACAACGTGAGGGGTCATCACCACGCCATCGTTGGCGATCGCCGCAGCGACGAGTGCCATCTGTAGTGGAGTTGCGGCAACGTCGTTTTGGCCGATCGAGGCCTGGGCAAGCCGCGCCGAGTTCTCGTGAACCGGCACGGCGCCGTTGGGCAGCACCGTCTCGGCCCCTTCGACCGGTTGCTGACCGGCCGCTCGGTAGCGATCGACATCGGCAAGTTGTTCGCCGTAGTCGGTCGGAAACCGAGACTCGGCAGCGCCCGGAAGGTCGATGCCGAGATCGGCGTTGAACCCGAACGCCTCCGCAACGTCGACCATCCGCTCCGGACCGACCCACTCGGCGCCGATCTCGGAGAACGCCGTATTGCACGACACGCGCAAAAGTTCGACCAGGTCACCGCCGCAGGCCGACCCGGCAAAGTTGCGGATCGGTGCGCCGGCCGGGACCGGCTCGTACGTCGTCGCCACTGGGAAGACGGGCGTGCTCGCGCCAATCAGACCCGCCTCGACGCCAGCTGCGGCCGTGACCAGCTTGAAGGTCGAGCCGGGGAAGTAGATCTCGCGGTAACTCTTGGCGAGGAGCGGCGTATTCGGGTCGGCGACCAGGGCGTCGAAGGCGGCATTCGCGGCCGTGCCGTCAGGATCGGCGAGCGGGTTCGGGTCGAAGCTGGGAAAGGTCCACAGGGCGATGATCTCGCCGGTTCGCGGGTCGAGTGCGACGACCGAGCCCTTGCGGTCGCCGAGTGCCTCCGCCGCAACCCGCTGGACATCGTCGCGGATCGACAGCGTGAGCGTGGCGGTGGAGTTGCGATCGACAAAGAGATCACCGAGCGAGGCAAAGCGCTGGTCGATCGGATCGCCGGCGAGTTCGTCGTTGTAGCTGCGTTCGAGCCCAACGGCCTCGACGTTAAGCGACTGATAGCCCGTGATATGCGCGTAGAGCTCACCCTCGGGGTACTCCCGGCGGAAGTCGACCGACCCGTCGTACTCGACCGATCGGGCGACAAGCACACCATCGGCGGTGATGATCGGGCCGCGCTCGCGACCGAACTCACGGATCAAGCCCCGCGTGTTGTTGACGTCGTCCTGCAGGCGTTCGGCACCGAAGAACTGGATCCGGTTGAGCTGCAGGAACAGCACCAGGTACAGCACGCTGAGCACGACGCCGAGACGCCGGATCCGGAGGTTCACGCGGTGCCCTTCGCCGGACGGATCAAGACCCGCTGCTCGTGTGACATGCGGACGAGCAGCGCAAGCAGGACATAGTTGGCGACAAGCGACGAACCGCCGTAGCTGACAAAGGGCAGGGTGATACCGGTGAGTGGGACGACCCGCAGCACCCCGCCGACGATCACGAAGGTCTGCACGGCCAGGAGGGTGGTGAGGCCGAGCGCGAAGAGCTTCTCGAAGACTCGATCGGCCCGCAGCGAAACCCGAAGGCCTGAGCCGATGAGGAGCAAGAACGCCATCAACACCGCCGAGGAACCGGCGAGACCGAGTTCCTCTCCGATCGCGGCGAAGATGAAATCGGTTTCCGCGAACGGAATCCGGCCTGGTTCACCTTGACCGAGGCCGGTGCCGGTGAGCCCGCCGTCGGCGAGCGCAAACGAACCCTCGACAATCTGGAAGCCATCGCCCTTCGGATCCGCGAACGGATCGAGCCAGATATCGACGCGCTTCTGCACATGGTCGAACATCGTCCATGCTGCGAAGGCACCCCCGAAGAAGAGGACCGCGCCGACGGCCAGCACCACCCACCGTTCGGAGGCGACCCACAGCACAACGACGAAGAGGGTGAAGAAGAGCAGCGACGAGCCGAGATCGCGCTGAAAGACCATCACGCCGAGCGAACCGGCCCACGCGACACCAATCGGCGCGAGATCACGAAGTTCGAGGCGGCTGCGCAGCAGTTCCCGCGAGTCGACGAGGTAGCCGGCGAAGAACGCCGCCAGGGTGAGTTTGGCGAACTCGCCGGGCTGAAAGTTGATCGGGCCGACGCTTGCCCAGATCCGAGCACCGTTGATCTCGGTGCCGAGCCCTGGAACGAGCGGAATCATCAACAAGAGGAGCCCGCCAATCCCGAGGAGGTAGCGGTACTGCTCGATGATCCGAACTCGCGGCACGAAAAGAAGCGTGGCGACGTAACCGCCGATGCCGATCGCCGTCCAGGTCGATTGGAGTGCAGCCAGGCTGCCGTCGAGGCGAGTGATGACGACATAACCGAGCCCGTTGAGCAAGAGCGAGATCGGAAGGAAAACGGGGTCGGCCCCCGACGCAAAGTGACGGTTCGCGAGGTGGGCGACCGCACCGAGACCGAACATCCAGAGCAGGAAGGGCCCTAGGTTCGCGGGGATCGCCTCGGTCGTTCCGAAACTGGCGAGCGCGTAGGCGACGGCGACAGCGGCCCCCACCATCACCAGCAGGCCCGTCTCGACGCGCCGCGGCTTCAGCGCAAGCAGCGGAGAGACCGGATGCGTCGGGGGCGACTCGGTGGCCGTCATGATCGGCGGCGGATCACGACCCCGAGGAGTCGCTCGAGGTCCGGAGGTTCTCGAGGTACAACTCGGCGGTCTCGAACGCATCGAAACGCTGGCCTTCGCGGACCGCAGTGAGCGCCATCGGAGGGAGTTCGTCGACGTCGATGTCGGACTCGACTTCGAGGGTCTGATCGAAGAAGAGGAAGCCGCCGTCGCGTCCCTTGAGGATGACGACGGTGCCGTTGTCGCCCTCGACGACGGTGTAACCGGAACGCCCGATTGCGGAAACTGCGACGAGCATGCCGATCATGACGGCGAGCACCGCAGCGGCAAGGAGACCGGCACGCCACGTCATGGCCGGCGGCACAAACCCGCTCGGCGACTCGTCGCGAAAAGGCTCGGGAGTGGTCGGGCCAGCATCGCCGAGCACTGTGCCGGACAACGCCTTGTGGATGGCGGCGACGCGATCGTCGGAACCTGCCTCGCCGGGGTCGGCCTCAATGACATCGACCACGACAACGGTGATGTTGTCGCGGCCGCCGGCCTCGCGGGCTCGGCGCACGAGTTCGTCGGCAGCATCCTGTGGCGACGACGTGGCCTGCAGGACCTCGTGGATCTCGTCATCGTCGATTTCACCGAAGAGTCCGTCGCTGCAGAGGACGTAGCGGTCACCCACGACAGGAATCAGCTCCCAGGCGTCGACGAGGACCTTGTCGTCGATGCCGAGCGCTCGCGTCACGATGTTGCGTTGCGGGTGCACGGCAGCTTCGGCTCGGGTGAGGCGACCATCACGGACGAGCGCTTCGACCAGGCTGTGATCCTCGGTGTGCTGATGCAGGCCGGAGTCAGTCAGCCGATAGAGCCGGCTGTCGCCGACATTGGCCACCCCGAGTCGATGAGATCCCGCTTGGTCGATGTCGGCGAGCATCACTACGGTGGTTCCCATACCCCTCAACTCCAGCTGCTCACGGGCGCGTTCGAGGATGTCGGCGTTGGCTTCCTGAACGCCTCGGACGAGATCATCGATCGAGCTGACCGGGGCGATGCCGGCGAGGCGATCGACGGCGATCTGGGAGGCGATCTCACCGCCGTTGTGGCCGCCCATGCCGTCGGCGACGACGAACACGGTGCCGGCGACAACGAACGTGTCCTCGTTGTGGGCTCGGACCTGGCCGACATCGGTGGCTGCGCCGGATTCGAAGGCGGTCACGCCAACTCCAGCACATGTTCGCCGACCTGGATGCGGTCACCGGGGCCGACACTCTCGGGATGGTCGAGAACATGGTCGTTGACCAGCGTGCCGTTGGTGGAGCCGAGATCCTCGACCACCCATCGGTCGTCGCGTTCGAAGATGCGGGCGTGGACTTTGGAGACACGAGCGTCGTCGATCACGACGGCGCAGTCGGACGCCCGCCCGATGGTGGTCTCCGCCTGGAGTTCGAACACCTGGCCGGCCACGGCGGGTGGCGTGAGCACGACGAGCCGGGAGCCGGCATCGCTGTCGTCGACGGGTGCGGCAGGCGGTGGCGCACCGGCGTGGCTCGAGGCGCCGTTGGTGGCGGGCATGGCGGCCGGCACCGGCACCGGCACGGCGGCCCGGTTCTCCGTGCGCAGCTCGACCCAGACCGCCCGCAGCACCCGGAAGAAGGTGAGGTAGACGATCGCCAAGAGTCCGAGGCGCAAAAGAAAGAGGAGTTGATCCGTCAAGGTCGTGTGATCCTACTGCCGTCGCTTCGGCCGATCGGGGTCGCTCAACCGGCGCGGAACTCGAACGAGGTTGTGGCGCCCAGCGAGATGATGTCGCCGTCGTCGAGGCGACGAGAGGTGATGACGACACCATTGACGGTGGTGCCGTTGGTGGAACCGAGATCGGTGAGCACGAAGCCATCGCCGTCCGGGCAGATCTCGGCGTGTTCGCGGCTGACGTTGGTGTCGTCGAACGTGATGGTGCACTCGGGAAGCCGACCGAAGGTGAGGCGGTACTCCCCGAGCACGACCTGTTGCCCGTTGGAGAGATGCAACACGCCGGTGGCGCCATCGGCCTCCTTCATGCGGGCGTCGATGCGCAGCTGGCCGGGTCGGACATCGGCGCTCTCGGTCAAGACGACCTGCACGGGGCCCATGAAGTTCCAGCCGTCGTCGCGAGCGGCCTCACGAGCGGCCTCGCAGAGCTCGCGGACGAGCGACTCCTCGACGTCGGCGAAACGAGCCAGGTCGGTCTCGTTGAGTCGGACCTCGAAGTGGTTGGCCACAACGGCCTGCCCCTTCACGCCGACAGAGCGGGAATCGGCCATCTCGCGCACGAGGCGGTGCCCAATTTCCACCGGTCGCACGCCGCCGCGGAAGAAACGTCCGACGGCGCCGTCGACCAACCGTTCGAGTCGTCGTTCGACTGATCGCATGCCCACGACGGCGAGGATACCCCTGACGCAATCTGCGTGGGTTGCGGTACGCTCCTCCGAGCACTTTCCGGAGTGCGCCACGCGCGAGTGGCGGAATTGGCAGACGCGCAGGCTTCAGGTGCCTGTGCCCGAAAGGGTGTGAGGGTTCAAGTCCCTCCTCGCGCACAACGCAGACGATCCTCGGCCTTCTCACGAACCTCCGAGGCGGTCTCGTCCGGCCGCTACCCTCGGCGCCGATGGCCCCTGATCCTGCAACGCTGGTTTGGTACGCCTGCTACGGCTCAAATTGCGCTCGCAGTCGTTTCCTCGTGTACCTCACCGGCGGCCGTGCCGAAGGCGCTGACCACGACCACGAGGGTGCCCGCAACGACGCACCACCGATCGCCGACGGCCCCGTCGTGTTCGGCACGAACATCTGCTTCGCCGGCCACTCTGCCCGGTGGAACGGCGCGCCCGCCTTTCTCGAGCACCGCGCCGCTGCGACCGGCGCGCTCGGGCGCCGCTACCTCATCACCCTCGAGCAGTTCGCCGATGTCCACGCTCAGGAAAACCGGATCCGACCCGGTGGTCTCGAGGTCCCCGACGACATCCTCGATCTCGCC
Organism: Acidimicrobiales bacterium; assembly: GCA_022425325.1. Lineage (GTDB taxonomy): Bacteria > Actinomycetota > Acidimicrobiia > Acidimicrobiales > Aldehydirespiratoraceae > UBA11606. The sequence goes on from JAKMFW010000002.1 coordinate 6,263, forward strand.
CCCGGTCAGCAGCAGACGGTCATCGACGGCGCCTACGGGGCGGTCGTCGCACTCGATCCGGTCGACGGCCACCCGACCTTCACCTTCACAGCGCCGACACCACCGGAACAGCGTCCTCCTGCGGCACCGAGCGCGCCCTATCTCGCCACCATCCTTCACGGACTCCGAGAGGTCCATGATCTCGACGACACCGACATCGTCGAGCGGGTCGGCCAATCACCCGGAGTTCGACCGAACTGGAGCCCGGCAGCGATGCATCAGCTTCTCGACACGCGGCTGAGCGAGATCTCGTCGACCTGAGTCGGCCGGTCTGACCGACACGTCGCTCGGCCGTTCGGTTACCGCCCGAAGAGCATCATCCACTGCTCTTTTGTGTCGGGACGGAACACGATGTTGCGCTCCCGGGTTGCGCCCATCGTGGCGGTGGGCTCTGGCGAGTAGGCGTGACCTGGGCACAAGATGACATCGTCGTCGACCCGACCGAGACGGGTCGTGAGCGACTCGTACATCTGCTTGGGATCAGAGCCGGGAAGGTCGGTGCGGCCGCAGCCATCCAGGAACAAGGTGTCGCCGGCCACGAGCCGACCGTCGACGAGGAAGCACTGGCTTCCAGGCGTATGGCCCGGCGTGTGGATCAGCTCGATCTCGACATCGCCGACTCGGACGATGTCGCCGCTCTGGTGCTGGACGAGCGACTCGTCGGTGACACCGGTGACCTTGCGGACATACTCGGCCTCGTCGGCTTGAACATGGATCGGCACGTCAATGCGGTCGAGCAGGGCGGTGATGCCTTCGAGCTCGAAGCCCATCATGGAGCCGCCCACGTGATCGGGGTGGTAGTGCGTGGCGAGTACGCCAGAGCAGCGCATGCCGTCGGCCTCGATCGTGTCGACCAGGCCGTTGACGTCGTAGGCCGGATCGACCAGGACGGCGTCACCGGTCTGGCGATCGCCGATCGCGTAGACGAAGTTGACCATCTGGCGGGCGACCGGGTCGTTCTGGGCGAAATCTCGCCCGGACAGCAGCTGACGAAAGTAGAAGCGATCGCTCATGGAGTCATCGTAGGGCCGTGCCCCTCGACCCGAGGAACCAACGCATCGGACATCGTGTGGCGGCGGAAGAACGCCCGCAGGCCGGCCTGGTAGTCGCCGAGGTAGCTGCCGTAGGCGGTGCGGATATGTCGGGCCGGCCATCCCTCCGGTTCGAGTTCGGGGGGCAGAAGCGGATCCGTGACGAGATGCCGAAGCGCGGAGGCGGCAAGAACGAAGCCGTCGGCAAGGCGGTCGGGGGTGGTGCGTTCGGTGCCCGTCTCCTCGAGCTCGGCGATCAGGTCGGCGGCCCCC
>JAKMFW010000021.1 GCA_022425325.1 Acidimicrobiales bacterium
GGCGTCATTCGCCACAACCGACGGCACACTGACGCGGTGGGGGCACTACTCGGGCTGATCGCGGCCGTCTGCATCACACTCACGGAGTTCTTCTCGCGGCGCGTTTCCGACGAGATCGGACCCCTTGCGTCAGCGGCCGCCGCGAGCCTCGCTGCCGCCGCGACCATCGTCCCGCTCGCCCTCTTCGTCGGCGGCGACCCGACGGGGCAGGATCTCGTGCTCAGCGCCTGCTCCGGCGTCGGCTTCGGCATCGGTATCGCCGCCTATCTGCTGGGCGTGCGGGTGAGTTCGTCAGCGGTAATCGGGCCGACCGTCGCGGCCCTCGCCACCCTCATCCCCTTCCTCTACGCAGCCGTCGTCGAAGACCTCCCGCCCGTTCTCGCCTGGCTCGGTGCCGTCACCGTCGTGACCGGTCTGCTCTTTGTCACGATGGGCGGCGACGTCGCAAGCAATGTGCGGGGCGGGCTCCCGATCGGGATCGTGTCAGGCCTCGGCTACGGCATCGGCACGGCGTTCCTCGTGGATGTGACCGACGATGCTGGCGTCTGGCCGGTCGCCAGCCAGCGCGGTATGGCCTTCATCACGATCATCCTGTGGGCGATGCTCAGAAAGCGGCCGCTCCTGCCACCGATGCGGTTCGCTCCGCAGTCGACCGCCGCCGGACTTTTCGGCGGCCTCAGCACCGCCTTGCTGCTGGCCGGCTTCACCTTCAACGCAGCGGCTACGTCGGTGACGGCATCGCTGTTCCCGGCGACGAGTGTCGCCGCTGGCCGATTGTTCTTCGGCGACGCCGTCAACCGCGCTCAGGTGATCGGCCTCGTGATCGTGATTATCGGCACGATCACCATCGTGATCGCCTGATCACCCGACGGCGTCAGGCAGCTCTGCGGACGTCAGTTCGTCGAGGGCGACGACCGGGATCGATCCGTCGACCGCACCGATCCGTTCGCGGATCTCGGCCATGAGGTCAGCGTGCTCAGCCCGCACCCGGTTGAGCACGACCGCAAAGCGCGCCGACGCAGGCCGATCCTTGGTCGACCCCTCCGTCGATAACAGCACCTGCACGAGACGATCGGGCGTGAGGAGATCCTCCACGCCTGCACCGACGATGGCGGCGACCCGCTCAGGGCGATGGCACCCTTCGCGGATCGGTGTGTCGAGGGCAGCCATGCCGCAGCACGCGACCAGGGTTGTGGTGGCGGGCGGGACGACCGGTTCGTAATCGAGTGGGGCCTTGAAGGGTCGCCGTCGCGACCCGTCGGCCTCCACAACCACCGTGTCGACGAGATCCAGGTAGCGGGCACAGGCATCGACCGTGACACCGGTGGCGCGGCGTTCGTCGGCGTCGCCCCACACGATGATTGAGCCCTTTTCGGCAGCAGCGGCAACCTCGGCATCGGACGGACCGATCAGTACCGGAAGGCCGCCGGTGCGGTCGCGGCCCATCTTGGTGGTGGTCGTGACGACCGTCGGGCCGGATCGAGTCGCGGCAAGGGCGAAGAGGCCCGTCGTCTTGCCGCCACCGCCGACGAACGACACGATTTCTCGGTCGGTCAGCCCGAGGGCCTCCGGTAGTTCTCGCCAGTGCACCACGACCTCACGTCCGAGTCCTGAGCGCCGAGACGACGCCGCGAACCTCTGTCGCTTTGGACTCTGCTCTAGCAGGTCAGCGCCACCCTGCGGGGGTTGAGGAACGGATGGGTGACTGCCGCTGGAGCGATGGAGTCGTCTGGCCGCGGTCGTCATGGGTGCAGGCGCCGTTAGCCTTCCGTCCTCGTGACCTCCCTTCTGCGTTTCCGTCCTCTCGTCGCCGTACTCGTCGCCCTGACCGTCTTCGCTGCGGCCTGCGGTGGTGACGACGACGCGGTCATCGCCGGTGCCGATGCCGACACGGTCATCGCCTCACTCGCCGATCGCGAACTGACGGCCGGCATGCTCGACGACCTCCTGCCCGACGGCAGCAACACCGTGCCCTCGCGTATCGCCACCGTCGTCGAGTCGTGGCTGGTCGCCAACGCACTCGAGCTCGAACTGGCCGAGCGGGGCTTCCCCATCACTGACGAAGATCGTGAACTCGCCGTCGCCACCGTTGGTGAACGCGACGGCAACGACACCGAGATCCAGATCCTGGTCGACACGGTCGCGATCAGCTACACCGTCGGCCGTTGGACCGATGCCGAGGCCGCCAACCTCACCGAACCCGACCCGCCGAACTATCTCTGCTCGAACCATCTCCTCGTCGAAACCGAGGACGAAGCCCAGGCAGCCCTGGAGCGCTTCGAAGCCGGCGAAGCATTCGCCGACCTCGCGATCGAACTGTCGACCGGCCCCTCCGGGCCGAGCGGCGGCGATCTCGGCTGCGCAGTCGAGGGCCAGTTCGTGCCCGAGTTCGAGGAGGCCGCCTACGCCGGCGCGGCCAGCGACGTTGTCGGTCCGGTGGAGACGACCTTCGGCTGGCACCTCATCGAGATCGAGAGCGTCGGCCCGGCCACCGTCGACAACCACCCCGATGCCGATCCGGCCGCCCTTGCACAGATTGCCCTCGACATGCAGAGGGGCATGGTCAACACGATGATCCTCGATCTTGAGGGCACCGCTGCCGCGAACTTCCGCGATCAGGCCACCGTCGATCCAGCAATCGGTACGCTCGCCGACGACAGCCTCGAGGTCATCCCACCCGGCTGATGAGAGCGTCGCAGCCCGAGCCGCTACCGTCGCTCGGGATGCGTGTTCTCGAACTTTGGCGCTATCCGATCAAATCGATCGGCGGCGAGCGGCTCGACGTTGCCGAGGTCGCCGAGTTCGGCATCGTCGGCGACCGTGGCTGGGGCCTGGTCGACGAGGAAACAGGCAACGTCCTCACCGCCCGTCGGGCGCCCACATTGTTGATGGCGACGTGCGCGATCGTCGACGGTGCGCCGGTGACGACCACGGTCGAGGGTGATGTGCTTCGCACATCGGCGGACTACAGCGATTGGCTCGGTCAGCCGGTCCGCCTCGAACGCGCCGGCGACACCGGCGGCACCTACGAGAACCCGATGGATTTCGAGAACGACGCCGACTGGATCAGCTGGCAAGGACCCGCCGGTGCCTGGCACGACTCAGGGCGGTCTCGCGTTTCGATCGTCAGCACCGCCTCCCTTCGCGACTGGGACGGTCGACGGTTCCGTTCCAACGTCCTCGTCGACAGCTCCGATGAGGACAATCTGATCGGTGAGCGAATCACGATCGGCACCGCAACGCTCAACGTCACCAAGGGCATCGACCGGTGTGTGATGGTCACCCGTCCTCAGCCCGGCCTCGACCGCGACCTGTCCGTGCTGACGACGATCCTGAGGGCCGATGTCACGACCCTGAGTGTCGGCGCCACCGTCGAGGTTGCCGGAGCTGTCCGGGTCGGGGACGAGGTCATCGCGGTACCCGCATGACCGCCCGCCGTCTGATCCTGTGTCTTGCCACGGTGATGGTGTTTTCCGCGTGCGGCGAAGGCGGAGGCAACGACACCCCCAGCGCAACTGAGTCGCTCGCCATCGAGACCTATGTCGGCAGCGAACTGTCGCCCGACGAGCAACGCTGCATTCTTGAAGGCGCCGAGGTGCTCGACATCGAACTTGAACGCATCACCGCCGATGACCTCACGGCCGATGAAGACGGCGAACTCCTCGCCGTCGTCGCCGAGTGTCTCGAGGATCCGGCGTCGTTCGAGCCGTTCGTCGACTCCTTCATCGCCGGCGCAGCCGAAGGCGGCACCAACCTCACCCGCAGCGAGGCGCAGTGCGCGATCCGAGCGCTCGAGACCGACGGGGATGAGGAGGAGATCCTGGCGTGTCTGAGCGACGAGACCCTCGACTCGATCGAGGATCCGACGATCGATCTGCTGAGCGACCAGTGCCGACGCGGCAACAACCAGGCGTGCGACGAGCTCTACCGGAGCGCCCCCGAGGGCAGCGATAACTCGATCTACGGCATGACGTGCGCGAACCGGCTGCCCGAGGGCACCGGCTTCACCTGCTTCGACGAACTCGGCTGATCAGCTGTCGTCGCCGGCGGGCGGGCGGTAGAAGATCGCGAGCTGCGCGAGCGCGGCACCGACACCGCCGACCGCGGCGATCAACAAGCCGGTGACACCGTCGAGATCCTCAATGAGGCACAGCACATGGTCGAGGCTGTACTCGCCGGGACCGATGGTGGCGACGCCGATGGCGAGGATGGCGTAGATGAAGTTCAGCTCGATGCCGTCCTTCGCCGACATAAAGCCGTTTTCCCAGTGGACGGTGGCGCCCGCCACCCACATGAGTGCGACGATGGCCAGTGCGGCGAGCGGGGTGACGAAGCCGAGCGCGAAGAGGATGCCCGCCCCGAGTTCCGTGCTCGCAGCGAGGATGGCGTGGAAACGGCCAGGGCGCATGCCCATCGAGTCGAACCAGCCCGCGGTGCCCGAGATCTTTCCGCCCTTGAAGAACTTCTGGTACCCGTGTGCGGCCATGGCGACACCGGCGCAGACCCGAACCACCAACAGGCCCAGACTCGCGGCGTCAGCGTCGACGATGTGGTTCTGAGCGATCAGTGTGCTGGACATGGGGATCTCCTCTCCGGCGGCGCAGTGTAGAAGACTCCCCTGATGACCGTCTCCATCCTCGCCGCCGTGCGGAGCCCGTTTGCCGAGGCCGATGGTGTGCTCGCGGGGTGGCATCCGGTCGATCTGAGTGTCGAGATCGCCAATGCAGCGATCACTCGAGCGGGGGTGACGGCGGCGTCGCTCGATCATGTGTGGGTCGGGTCCGACGAGCCGGTCGGCGCGCAGGGCGCCAATCTCGCACGGGCGATCGTGCTCGCCGCCCGTTGGCCGGTCACCCTCGGCGGAACGGTCGTCGAGGCTGGCCCTCACAGCGGTGTGGCTGCGCTCAACGCGGCGGTCGATGCCATCGAGGCCGGGCGAGTCGAGCGGGCGATCGCGATCGGCGTGTCGAGCGCATCGATCGTGCAGCCTGGTGCTGCTGCGCTCGCTCGCCTCTACGGCCGTCCCTGGGGTGATGGCCCGGCGGCCCGCTTTGCCGACGATGGCGGACTTGTCCCGCCCGTCGTTGCTGCCGACCGCCACGCAGCAGCGTTGGCCATCGATCGGTCGGCACAGGATGCGTGGGGACGGCGAGCGCTCGAACGACGCACTCCCCCACCCGCTGGCGCGATCCTGGCCGTCGGGGCCCAGCCCGGCGATGCGGTTGCCGTCCAGCGCGACACGCCCGTGACCACCGACGGCATCCGCGCCATCCACCACGACCTCGAACCGATCTTCGACGCCGGCGGCACCACCACCGCCCTGACATTCGCTCCGGCGGCGGACGGTGTCGTCGCCCTCGTGCTCGGACGCACCGGCGAGGCGCTCGGTGAGGTCGAGATGACAGCGAGCCGTGCTGGCTCGCCGCTCGATGTCGTCTCCGTTCGCCCCGATCGCGACGTGGATCGGCTGGACCTCGCAGCGATCTCGGCGTCGACGGCGTTGTCAGCCCTTGCGCTCGGCGAGTTCGACCCGGCGCTGGTCGACATCGATGGGAGCACGACCGCGGTCGGCGATGCGGCCGCTGCCGAAGATCTCCGCCCGCTGGTCGATGGTCTGCACCGTTCTTCGGTGGGCACGACCGGCTTCGGTGCCCGCGTCGGTGCCGGCGCCGCGGCAGGTT
>JAKMFW010000062.1 GCA_022425325.1 Acidimicrobiales bacterium
GGTCAGCGCACGCAGGTGCACTCGACCTTGTCGTCCAACGCCTGCCACTTGTAGGTCCTCGGCTCCGACGTCGCCTCACAACCGGTGCACCGCAACGCCCACTGGCTGCCGACGGCGATCAGTGCAACCGGATGCTCACCAGTCGACAGGCGAGGCTTCTCCCGCACCTGCTTCGGCTTGGTGATCTCGGGAAGTTCCGGACTGATCATCTCGAGGTACGGCTGGGTCTCCGCCGTCCACTCCGTGATCTCCTCCGGGGCCAGATCCGGCGGCTCGAACGACCCGACCGTCTCGGGCTGTGTGAGCACCTCAGGCCCGGAATAGTCAAGGAAGGTGGCCAAGTGATCGAACTCGCTCGGCTTGAAGATGCGAGACGACTCGGCGATCTCCTCAATCTCCTCCAAGAAGCCGTCACGATCCTCGGAGAACCGGGGATCCTCCAGCGTGTCGGCGGCAAAGATGATGACGAAACGCGCGCCGCTGCCGAGCGGCTTGCGCCGCAGGATCCGACCCATCCGCTGGATCATCTGGCGGCGGGTGCGGCTCGCCGAGACAACGAGCCCCAGGTTCGCGTTGGGAACGTCGACCCCCTCGTCGAGCACACGAGGGGCCGCGACCGCATCGAGCGTGCCGTCGCGCAGCTGCTCGAGAATGGCGCTGCGGTCGCTACGGCCGGTGTCGCCCGTGATGATCTCGATATTGATCACCGGATCGAGACGGACGATCGCATGGTTTGCGGCGCGAACCGTTTCGGTGAACAGCAGGGCGCCGTCGGCGGATCTGATCGCCTCGGCGAACTTGCCGAGCGCCTCGTACTTCGCCGAACTGGTCGCCACGATCTCCCGACGAGACGAGAACGCGTTGAGGTACTCGTTGGCGGCCCGACCGTCGGGGCCGGCGTCGTTGGCGGCGAGGTGGTGGACGGCAGCGAGGAAGTCGCCGAACGGCTCGTGGGGGATGCCCTTGATCTGCTTGAGCTGTCGACGGGCGGCGACGATACGGCCCTCGGTGGCGTCGTATTCGGTGCGCTCCTCCCGGGTGAGCGGTACCGCCATAAAGCCGACGCGGGGCTGGGCGCACACGCCGTCGGCGATCGCCGAGGCGAAGTCGTAGCGGTAGCAGATCCCACCGAAGTACGGCAGCAGGATCGTCTCGACGGCGTCATCGGAGCGTTCGAGCGTGGCGGTGAGACCGAGGCGCTCCTGATACTCGGGCAGCAGGCTCTTGCGGAGGACCGAACCGCCGAAGCCGTGGCACTCGTCGGCGACGAGGATGCCACCGCGGTCCGAGGTCGGGAGTGGTACTCGGCTGGCGGCCGAGTGGCGGGTGGTGATGAGGACGTCGCAGTCGATCGGACGATCGCGGTAGCCATCGCCCAGGCGTCCGATCTCGGCATCGGGCATCCACCGACCGAGGCGTTGGAACCACTGTTCCATGAGCACTCGCGACGGCACGATGACCAGCGCGAAAAGGCCGCGATGTACGGCATCGTCGATCGCCGTGAGGGCGACGTCGGTCTTGCCCGACCCGGTGACCGCCTCGATCACCCCGCGGCGGCCACATCGGTGCCACGCCATCAGGGCGTCGTGTTGCCAGCGGTAGAGGTCGTGAGACAAGGCAATTAGGGTACGACCCCGGCCCCCCGGAAACTCTCGATCGCGGCGGCGTCGTGGCCCAGTTCGGCCAGGATCTGCTCGGTGTGCTCCCCGACGACCCCGATGAACGGGCGGAATTCGGGTTGGGTCGCGGAGAAGGTTCCCGGTGGTCCCGCCTGGAGCAAGGTCTCGCCGTTCGGGAGATCCCACTCGACGATGAGGTTGTTGTGGATCACCTGCGGATCGTCGAACACCTGCGCACGGGTCAGTACCGGCCCAGCCGGCACACTGTGCTCGGCGAGTGCCTCGACCGCCTGCCCGGTGGTCATCTGACCGAGCCCGGCCAAGATCGCGGCCTGCGCCTCGGTGGCCGCTTCGCGGTTGCGGGTGAGGAGGCCCGGGTTGCAGAAGTTCTCGTCGGCGAGGAGATCGTCGCGCCCGAGCGCCCGCCACATCCCTTCGAATTGTGACTGGCTGGCGAGGAAATAGACGAGCTGACCGTCGAGCGTGTCGACGAGTTGGTACAGATCGCACGGGCGGTGGGTCACGATCTCGCCCTTGTGATGGGTGAGGTCGGCCATGCCGTCAGGCCAGAACCAGGCGAGCGTGGCGTCGAGCATCGACAGTTCGATGTGTTGGCCCCCGGCCCCGCGTTCTCGGGCAAAGAGGGCCGCCGTGATCGTCTGGGCGACCGTGTGGGCGGTGGCCTTGTCGGCGACCAGGGTGCGGACAAGGTCGGGAAACGGAAGTGATTCGCTGACCTGACCATGCACGATGCCGACGAGACCCTGGACCACCGGATCGAGCACAGCTCGCTGGCTGTAGGGCCCGTCGGGGCCGAATCCGGAGACCGAGCCGTAGATGACATCGGGGTTGCGAGCAGCGACGGTGTCGAAGTCGATGCCCAGCCGTTCGACCACCCCTGGCCGGAAGTTCTGCACGACGACGTCGCTGCGCGCCGCCAAGCCGAGCACGATCTCGACCCCGTCCGGGGTCGCGAGATCGACGGCGAGACAGCGTTTACCCCGATTGCAGTTGGCGTACAGCCCCCGGATGTGGTCGGGCCCGGTCACGCGTGTGAGTTCACCGCCGATCGGTTCGACCTTGATCACCTCGGCACCCTGCTCGGCCAGGATCTGGGTGGCCAATGGCCCGGCTACCACCTGACTGAGATCGAGCACCTTGATTCCTTCGAGTGGTCCCCCCATACGGGAGACGATAGGCGTCGTCGCCTGCGCCTGCCGTCCGACTGGTTGTGGCCGCTTTTGGCCATCTCGACGGATGGGTTCCGGGTAGATTTGGCCCATGGCTGAAGAGAAGTGGGAGCGCACGCCGGGTGGCGCAGTGCTCATGGACGGCAACCGACTCCGCGACGAGCTCGTGGTCGATTTGAAGGGCCGCATCGAGGCGCTCGGCAACCCTCACGTGTGCCTTGCGACGGTGCTCGTCGGCGACGACAAGCCGAGTCAGATCTATGTCCGCAACAAGCGCAAGAAGGCCGAAGAGGCCGGGATGGTGTCGCGCCACGTGGAGCTTCCCGGCGACATCAGCCAGCCGGATCTGGAGGCGGCCGTCCGTGACCTCGCCGACGACCCGTCGGTGCACGGCATCCTCGTGCAGCTGCCGTTGCCCGACGGTCTCGATGCTGAACGGATTCTCGATCTGCTCCCGCCGGAGAAGGATGTCGACGGCCTCACCGAGCGCTCGATGGGCCGACTCCTTCGCGGTCGCGACGGTCACGTTCCCTGCACCCCGCTCGGGGTGATGCGTCTGATGGAGCGCTACGGCGTCGAGACCGCCGGCAAGAAGGCGGTCGTCATCGGTCGCTCGACGCTCGTCGGGTTGCCCCAGGTTCTCTTGCTCGGCCGCAAGGGCTGCGATGCCACGCCGACGCTTGCCCACAGCCGTTCGGGCGATCTGGCCGCGATCTGTCGAGAGGCCGACATCATCGTCGCCGCTGTCGGCGTAGCTGGTCTCGTCACCGCCGAGTTCGTGAAGCCCGGCGCTGCTGTGCTCGACGTGGGCATCAGCCGCACCGCCGACGGCATCCAGGGCGATGTCGACTTCGACGCCGTGCAGGCGGTCGCCGGTGCCATCACCCCGATGCCCGGCGGTACCGGCCCGATGACCATCGGCTGCCTGATGGAGAACACCTTCAACGCGGCGCGGATGCAGGGCGCCTTCGCCTGACACCCTGACCAGGTGTGAGATCCTGGTTTTCGGAAACTGACAATGTCGGCGTTCAGCTCGGTTCGAGGTGGCTGGTCGCGCCCGTGCCGAGCACACGAAGGAAGATCCCGGAGCGGGGCTTCGGCGCGACATAGCTCGACTTCGGGGGCATGAGTTCGCCGGCATCGGCGACGCCCATCAGCTCCTCGATCGATGTTGCATACATCACGAAACCGATGCGGCCGTCCTCGTCGCAGCGGCGCACCACTTCGTCGATCCCGTTCGGAGCCGGCACATAGTCGGCTCCCGAGTCCGGTTGGAGCTCATCGATGCCGAGCAGATCGCGGATCACGATCGTGCGGAGCAGTTCGACGTCGAGCAGGCCGACCGGGCTGTCGGTCTCGGGCTCGGGCAGCACGAGCTTCCACCAGTTGCCCTGGTGGTAGACGCCGACTTCGCGGGGCTGCTGGGGGCGGGCCTCCTCGAGCGTGCCGACTTCGGTGAGATCACCGGCATCGGCGAGCAGCGCTTCGAGCGCGTGCGGATCACGGCCGATGGTGTCGGGGATCCGGCGATGGAACGCCTCGACGCGCAGCGCATCGGAGGGGAACAACACGGCGAGCGTGCGCTGGAAGGCGGGTTCGTCGCGTTCCATCGAGCCTGCGATTGCTGCTGCAGAGCGATGGTGACCATCGGTGACGTACACCGGTTCGTCGGCGAGGAGTTCGGCGACGGCGATGCTCTCGTGCTCGTCGAGCACCCACACCTCGTGGAGGACCTCTTCGACGATGTGGTGGACCTGCGGCTCGCGTGCGGTCGCAACAGTGAGGACAGCAGCAACGGCCGGGTCGGGTCGACGGGTGAGCGCGATCGGCGAGGAGGTGGCGCCCACCTGCTGGAGGTGGCCGCTGAGCAGCTTGGCCCGGTTGGGACGAACGTTCTCGTGGGTCAGGACGCGGCCGTCGTGGAATGCGTCGACGGCGAGTGCCCCGACGACCCCCAGTTGGGAGTGGCCCGCGTAGGTGAGGCGGTAGGCGTAGAGGGCAGCGTGGTCGGTCGGCGCGAATGCGTTGGCGTCGAGGATGGTGGTCAGCGTGTCGGCCCCGCGACGAAGGAGTTCGGCTTCGCCAGCGTCATCGCCCGGTGCGAGGTCTTCGGCGGATCGGGTCACGCCCAGGTAGCTGTACGGATTGGTGGAGACGATCTTTCGGCGCTCGGCCGGGCTCTTGGTGTCGTAGGCCCCGGCGATGACCCGAGCTGCCCACTCGGGCCGGATCAGCCAACCAGCGAAGGGCTCGAAAAGCCGTTTGCGGCTCATGCCGGGGTCACGGAGATGTAGATGACGTCCTCGAGGGCCTGAACCTCATCGACGATCTCGGCGCTGGGGAGATGCCCGACGTCGATCGACGCAACCGCGGCCTTCGATCCGGCGAAGACCCGGTTCTGCATGTTCGAGACGTTGAGCTCTTCCTTGCGAAGGACCTGCAGCACGCTGGCGAGCACGCCGACGCGATCGTGATGACGCACCGTGAGGGTCGCCGCGCGCACCGGCACCGGATCGAGGTTCACACAGTTGACCGGTTCGCCGGCGCGATACGCCTGGACGGTGTCGATCGTGCCGTCGGTGACGGCGGCCTGGGCCTGGTTGGTCGAAGCACCGACGTGATGGGTGCCGACGACACTCGGGTGCTTGGCAAGGGTCGAGTCGAACTCGGCCGTTCCGGAGCCGGGCTCGTTCGCGTACACGTCGAGACCGGCGCGCATGCCGCGGTTGTCCATGGCGTCGATCAGTGCCGCTTCGTTGACGACGTCGCCCCGACTGGTGTTGAGCAGAACGGCGCCGTCCTTCATCTTGGCGAGGAACGCCGCGTCGACCATGCCCTTGGTGTCGGCCGAGCCGGGCACGTGCAGCGAAACGATGTCGCTGCTGGCGAGCAGCTCGTCGATCGTGTCGACGAACGTGATGCCGGCGGCTTCGGCGCGAGCGACGGCGAGGTCGCTGCGGCCGGGCTTGGCGACGGCGACGACATCGATGCCGAACGCGCTCGCACGGGCGGCCGTCGCGATGCCGATGTCGCCGACACCGATGATGCCCATGCGACGGCCGAAGAGGCCCTCGGCCTTCGAGTACGCCTTCTTGTTCCAGGTTCCGGCCCGGAGGTCGGCGGTGCCGGCCGCGATGTGGCGGTCGATGGCGATGAGGAGCCCCATCGTGAGCTCGGCGACGGCAAGGGCGTTCTTGCCGGGCACGTTGCACACATAGACGCCGAGTTCAGCGGCTCGGTCACAGTCGATCGTGTTGGTGCCGGCGCCGGCCCGGACGATGAGGCCGAGCGAGTCGGCCTGGTCGAGCGCAGCGGTGGTGACCTTGGTCGAGCGGACGATCAACACCTCAAAGCCGGCGATGTGCTCCGGCAAGGTGTCAGCGTCGAGGTCGGGCATGCGGGTGACCTCGTCACCGGCGGCTTCGAGTCGTTCGACCGCGGCGTCGGGCAGCGCGTCGGCGAGCAGCACCTTCATCGTTCGTTACTCCTGCATCTTCGAACCGAGTGCGATCTACGAGTCGCCATCGAGGGCCGTTCTGTATGGTGGAACGGTTCCGTATGACGGAATTCAAGGGTAGCGCGGTGCGTAGGGAGCAGAAAGGGTGGTCCGGCGGTGATGTCGCCCGATCCCGACTCGGTCGAGCAATGGCTCCTCGGCTTTGTGCAGCCTGACGCGCCTCGTGGCGAGCGAGCTCTGCTCGCCTCGGCGCAGTTGCTGGCCCGGTTGGGCGACCCACAGGACCGGGTTCGGGCGGTGCATGTCGTCGGTACTGCCGGCAAGGGCACTGTCGCCCGCCTTGTTGCTGCCTCGCTCCGAGCGGCGGGTGGGTCGGTCGGACTCCATCAGTCGCCCCATGTGCACGACATCCGTGAGCGCTTCATGGTGGCCGACGAACTGCCGTCGTGGGAGGAGGTCGTCGCCGTCATCGAGGAGATCCGACCCCACGCCGATGCGCTCGCTTTCACCGGGGAACCACCGACCTTCTTTGCCCTGACCACCGCAATCGCCCTTGTGATGGCGCGACGGGCTGGCACCGACTGGCTCGTCGTTGAGGCGGGTATTGGTGGCCGGGTCGACGCCACCAATGTCTTCGGACGTGCCGATGTCGTCACCGCCGTGACAGCGATTGGCCTCGACCACACCGACGTCCTGGGCCCGACGGTGGCGGCGATCGCAACCGAGAAGACGGCGGTGTTCGCCGGACGCACGACCGCCGTGCTCGGCCCGCAGCCTTCGTTCGAAGCAGCCGATGTGGCGCGGGCGGCAGCCGTCGAGCACGGAGTGCGTTTGGTCGCGGTGGCGGCGACGAACGACTGGCGTCACGACGCCGAGGCGACCGCTTCCGCCGTACTCGCTGAACTCGACCCGTCGGCGCCCGATCCGGTGTTCGGCTCACAGCCCGGCCGGTACGAGCAGGTGAACCTTCCCGAGATTCGGCCATCGAGATGGATCTTCGACGGCGCCCACAACCCCATGAAGCTCGCGGCGTTCGTCGGGCCCCTTCGCTCCGAGCCGGGACCCCGACTCGGCATCGTGTCGGTGGGGGAGGGGAAGGACCTCGACGGCTGTGCTGCGGCAATTGCCCCAGCGCTGGATGCTGCGATCGTGGTGCCGTTCGGCCCGTCGCCCGGTGCGTTCGGGCCGCTGAGTCATCCAACCTCGGTGATGGCCGACGCGTTCCGTGCCGCTGGTGTCGCCGACGTGATTGAAGCGACCGACGCCGATGCGGCCGTTGCGATTGCGACGGCTCGCAGTGAGGTGTCGACGGTGGTGGTCACGGGCTCGTTCCTCCACCTGAACGATGTCCGACGAGCGCTGCTTCGCCATCGCACCCAGATAGAGGGAACGTGACGCCCGGTCGGGTCAGCCGGCGAGTTCGGCGAGCGCCTCGGCCCGCCACTGTTCCGTCGCCCCGATCTGGTTGAACGTGTACATGTGCACGCCCTCGATGCCGAGCTCGAGCGCCGCGTTCGACAGCGGCATCATGAGGTCGTTCGGGTCATACGAGGTCGAGGTCAGCATCTTGGTGATGGCCGCCCGGTTCTTCTTGAGATAACCGAGCGACGCGCCGAGACCGATGCGCACCCCCATCGTCATGAGCTTGGCCTTGTCGACCACGCCCGATACGCCGAGGTGCACCGGCAGGGTCAAGCCTTCGGCCCGCTCCTTGCGCAGCCACGCTTCGATCACCTCGGCGTCGAAGCACATCTGCGTCGAGCACCAGCCGGGGAGCCCGGCCTCGGCGAGCAGCGTCTGCTTGGCGTGGAGTGCCTCGTGCAACTTCTCGTCGGAGATGAACGCGTGATGGTCGGGGTACGAGGTGACACCAAGGCCCTCGAGGCCGTGGTCCTGCTCGAGGAAGTCCTTCAAGAAGAGCACGGCATCGAAGTACTCGCCGGGCGGTTCCTGGTCGCCGCCAACAAGGAACATCTTCTTCAGGCCGTTGTCGCGCAGCCAATGAGCGAGCTCTGCGCAGTGGGCGCGGTCGCGCACCATACGCGCCGAGATGTGCGGCACCGGCTCGAACCCGGCCGCCTGGAACTCCTCGGTGAGACGCTGGGTCTCCTCGAGGCCCTTCACTGGCGAGGCAGTGACGGACAGCGGTGCGCCGGCGGGCAGATGCTCGCGAGCATTGTCCAGGCTCTTCATCGGGATGACTTCGATGGTGAAGTTGCGAGTCAGGTGCTCGCGGTGGGCCCGTGCCTCGTCGGACTCGACGATTTCGGGCACCACGTTCTTCTTGAACAACGCCATGGTGGGGCTCTCTTCGCTGCGGTGGTTGGGGTGAGGACGGGGGGCTAAGACAGGTTGACGATGTCGCCGTTGTCGTCGATGTCGATCTGCATGGCGGCCGGGGCGGTGCCGAGGCCGGGCATGGTGCGCATGTCGCCACAGATCGGGTAGACGAAGCCGGCACCGACGGAGGCGCGAACCTCGCGCACGGGAAGGGTCCAGCCCGTGGGGGCACCCTTGAGCTTCGCGTCGTGGCTCAGCGAGAGGTGCTGCTTGGCGATGCAGACCGGCAGGTTGTCGAATCCCTGCGCGGTGTAGTTGGCGAGCTGTTTGTCGGCGGCCGCCGTGTATTCGACACCATCGGCGCCGTACACCTTGGTGGCGACAGCGTGGATCTTGTCCTTGAGCGAGGCGTCGTCCGGGTACAGGACCTGGAAGTTGGACTCTTCCTCGGCGGCTTCCTTGATGGCGGTGGCCAGCTCGGCGGCACCACGACCTCCGTCGGAGAAGTGGGTCGACACGGCGGCATGGGCGCCATATTCCGAAGCGATCTCGTGGATGGCGGCGATGTCTTCGTCGTGGTCGCCGGGGAACACATTGATCGCGACGACCGGCGTGCAGCCATGGACCTGCATGTTCTCGAGCTGCTTGCGCAAGTTGTCGCCACCCTGGTGGACCTCGTCGGGATTGGCCTTGAGCAGATCCTCGGGGAGTGGCTTGCCGGGGACGATCTTGTGGTTGCCGGAGTGGGCCTTGAGGCCCCGCACGGTCGCGACGAGCACGGCGGCATCGGGGGCGAGGCCCGAGTAGCGGCACTTGATGTTGAAGAAGCGCTCGGCGCCCATGTCGGCACCGAAGCCGGCCTCAGTGAGGAGGAAGTCGCTGGTGTGGATGCCGATGCGGTCGGCCACGATCGAGCTGTTGCCGGTGGCGATGTTGCCGAACGGGCCGGTGTGCACGAGGGCTGGAGTGTTCTCCAACGTCTGCATGAGGTTGGGCTTGATGGCCTCACGCAAGATGACGGTCATCGATCCGGCGGCGCCGATCTGCTCGGCCGTGATGGGGTCGCCAGCCTTGGTGTAGCCCAGCACGATGCGGCCCATGCGGGCTCGGAGGTCGTGCAGGTCGGTGGCGAGAGCCAGGGCGGCCATGACCTCGGAGGCGGCGGTGATGTCGAAGCCGGTCTCGCGAGGAATGCCGTCGAGCTTGCCGCCGAGGCCGATGGTGACGTTGCGCAGGGCACGGTCGTTGATGTCGACGACGCGGCGCCAGGTGATGTTGTGAATGTCGAAGCCGGCCTCGTTGCCGTGGTAGAGGTGCGCGTCGACCATGGCCGAGCAGAGATTGTGCGCGGCAGTGACGGCGTGCATGTCGCCGGTGAGGTGGAGGTTGAACAGCTCCATCGGGACGACCTGGCTGTAGCCGCCACCGGCGGCGCCGCCCTTGATGCCGAAGGTGGGGCCCATCGAGGGCTGGCGGATGGCGATGGTGGCGGACGAACCGATGTGTTGGAACGCCTGGCCGAGACCGACGGTGGTGGTGGTCTTGCCTTCGCCCAGCGGGGTGGGGGTGATGGCGGAGACGACGACGTATTTCGCCTTCGGGCGATCGGCCATCTTCTCGATGGCGTCGAGCGTGATCTTCGCGGCGCCCGAGCCGTACGGCTCGAGGCACTCGGCGGGGATGCCGGCGTTGGCGGCGATCTCGGTGAGTGGACGGAGATTCGCCTGGGAGGCGATCTCGAGATCGGACGGGAAGGACATGGTTTCCCCCAAAGAAACTCTGTGGAGCCCGGAGCTGAGCTCGCGTCGGGCGAGCGTACCAGCGTGTTCCACGATGCGGAAGGGTTCCGCATCGTGGAATCAGCCAAAGGCTAACATCTGCCTCGTCGAGGTGGGCGGCCGGGGTCAGCCCGCCAGTGGCGAGGCGAGCCGTTCCGTCACCGCCGTGCGGATCTCGGCGTCGAAGGCCCGGATGTGCTCGTCCATCAGTTCACCGGCCCGTTCGCCGTCGCCGGCCCGGAGGACGTCCATGAGTTCGGCGTGTTCGTCGACCGCATGTTGCATGTCGGCGACGTCGGCGAGATAGAGGTGCCACAGCCGATCGGACTGGGCGTAGAGCATGTCAAGGGTGTCGACGAGGAACCGGTTGCCGGCGGCTTCCCACATGATCTCGTGGCCGCGGCGATCGATCTCCATTAGGTGGAGGTTGCCGACGGCCGAGTCGGCGGCGTCGAGCGCCGCGGCCATGGCGGCCCAGTGCTCGTCGGTGCCGCGGGCTGCCGCGAGACGAGCGGCGTAGGGTTCGAGCACGGAGCGGGTCTCGAACAGCATCGACAGCTCGGACACGTCGATGCCGCTCACGAACATGCCGCGGCGGGGGATCACCGTGACGAAGTGCTCCCGTGCCAGGCGTTGCAGGGCCTCGCGGATCGGTGTGCGGCTCATGCCGAGCGTCTCCTGCAGTGCCTCTTCGCGCAGGACGTCGCCGGGCGCGAAGTCGAGGCGCACGATCATGCGGCGCAGTTGCCCGTAGGCCTGTTCGGAGAGTGAAAGCTCGGTCATCGCAGTCGCCACGGCTCCGCCGTGGATCCCGATTGACGCGTTGTCGAATCGGGGGTTGCCCGCCACGCGAACGTGCCGTACCATTTGCATGATACACCGGTGATATATCATTGCGTCAAGCAATAGCGTCTCGGCTTCCGAGCGCGTCACCGACTCCCGAGACCGCATCACAACAACACTGAGGGGAACCAACGTGAGCGACTTCCCGACTTCCGCCAAGGTCGTCGTCATCGGCGCCGGCATCGTCGGCAACTGCCTGGTGGGCCATCTGGCCCGCCTCGGCTGGACCGACCTCGTCCTGTTGGACAAGGGCCCGCTGCCCAACCCGGGCGGCTCGACCGGCCATGCGTCGAACTTCATCTTCCCGGTCGACCACAACAAGGAAATGGCGCTGCTCGGTGAACAGTCCGCCAACCAATACCGCGACATGAACCTCTCGGTTGACTCCGGTGGCATCGAGGTCGCCCGAACCCAAGAGCGCATGGACGAACTCCAGCGCCGGATGACCTCCGCCGCGGCGTGGGGCATCGAGGCCCACCTGCTCGACCCCGCACAGGTCAAGGAGCTCGTGCCGTTCGTCAACGAAGACGTCATCCTCGGCGGCTTCTACTGCCCGACCGTCTCGGTGGTCGACTCCCTCGAGACCGGCACCGTGATGCGCAAGGAAGCCATCGAGAAGGCCGGTTGCCAGGTCTTCGCCAACACCGAGGTGCTCGACATCCTCACCGACGACACGCCGCGTCCGAACGGTCGGCGCAAGGTCACCGGTGTCGTCACCGACAAGGGCACGATCGACGCCGAGTACGTCGTCGTCGCCTGCGGTGTGTGGTCGAACCAGATCGCCTACATGGCCGACACCTATATCCCGCTCGTCCCGGCCGTGCACCAGATGGCCGACGTCGGCCCGCTCGATGTGCTCGCCGAGACCAACAACGAGATCGGCTACCCGATCGTCCGCGATATGGACACCTTCTGCTACGAGCGCCAGTCGGCCGGCTCGATGGAGGTCGGCTCCTACGCCCACCGTCCGATCCTGCACCACCCCGACGAGATCCCGTCGAACGAAGAGGCGGCGCTCAGCCCGACCGAGATGCCCTTCACCGCCGACGACTTCGACCAGCAGATGGAAGAGGCGATCGAGTTGATGGACATGCTCGGCGACGCCGAGATCAAGTACGCCATCAATGGTCTGCTCTCGCTCACCCCCGACGCCATGCCGTGTCTCGGTGAGCTTCCCGACGTCGAGAACTTCTGGGCCGCCTCTGCCGTCTGGGTCAAGGAAGGTCCCGGCATGGCGCAGGTCGTCGCCGAGTGGATGACCCACGGCTACCCCCGGGTCATCGACTCCCACGGCGCCGACGTCGCCCGCTTCTACGACGAGGAGAAGAGTGACGAGCACATCTGGGCTCGCGCCTCGGAGCACTTCAACAAGACCTACGGCATCGTCCACCCCGCCGAGCAGTGGGAATCGCGCCGCCACCTGGTCGAGGCGCCGTTCAAGAGCCGCCAGGAAGCGCTCGGTGCCGAGTTCTTCCAGGCTCGCGTCTGGGAGCGCCCGCAGTGGTACACCTCGAACGCGGACCTCGTCGAGCGCTACGGCCTCGAAGAGCGCTGCGTCGAGTGGGACAACCGCTGGTGGAACCCGATCACCGTCGGTGAGCACCTCAACCTGCGCGAGAACTGCGGTCTGATCGACCTCAGCGCCTTCCAGATCTTCGAACTCGAGGGCCCCGGCGCCGTCGAGTTCGCCGACTACCTCGCCGTCAACAAGATCGATGTGCCGGTCGGTCGCTCGGTCTACACCCCGTGGCTCAACCAGGACGGTGGCTTCCACTCCGACCTCACCATGATGCGGATGGCCGAGGATCGCGTCCGGATCGTCACCGGCGTCTTCGACGGTGGCCGTGACGAGTTCTGGGTCCGCAAGCACATGCCCAACGACGGTTCGGTGACCTTCACCAACCTCACCAAGCAGATCAGCACGCTCGGCCTCTGGGGTCCGAACGCCCCGGCCGTGCTTGGTCAGCTGACCGATCACGATCTCTCTCACGAGGGCTCGCCGTACGGCTCGTACCTTCCGGTCACCATCGCTGGCGTCGAGTGCCACCTGTTCCGCATCTCCTATGTCGGCGACACCGGGTGGGAGATCTACATGCCGTGGGACGAGGCGGGCACCGTCTTCGACGCGATCATGGAAGCCGGCAAGGACCACGGTCTGCGCATCACCGGTGGCGGCGTGTACTCGCTGTCGGGTCGCATCGAGAAGGGCTACCGCCTGATGGGTGCCGAGCTCGAGTCGGAGTACAACCCGATCGAGGCCGGCCTCGCCCGTCCGAAGGTGAAGGCCGCGGACTTCATCGGCAAGGAGGCCTACCTGGCCGCCCGTGAAGCCGGTGCCGAGGTCCAGTGCGTGACGCTGATCGTCGACGACAACGTCGACAGCCACGGCAACGAGCGGTTCATGCAGGGCGGCAACGAGCCGATCCTGACCCTCGACGGCGAGCGCATCGTCGACAGCCACGGCCGCATCTCGCGTGTGACCACGGCCGGCTACAGCCCCTCGCTGGGCAAGAACCTGCTCATGGGCTACCTGCCCAACGAGCTGGCCGTGCCCGGCACCAAGCTGCAGTCGATGTACATGAACGAGCTCTACCCCTGCACCGTCGTGGGCAGTGGCTCGGCCTTCGATCCCGAAGACACCCGTCTGAAGGGCTGATCCGGAGCAATCATGAAGATTCTCTGCTGTGTGAAGCGGGTGCCCGCGCCGGGCGCAAAGATCAACGTGACCGCCGACGGGCAAGACGTCGATGCCGCCCACCTCGGGTTCACCACGAGCCCTCACGAGGAGTGTGCTGTCGAAGGTGCCGTGCAGCTCATCGAAGAGCACGGCGGCGAAGTCACCGTGCTCACGTTGGGCACGGGCGATGCCGAGGAGCAGCTGCGCTACGCAGTCTCGGTCGGCGCAACCCATGGTGTGCTCGTCGAGGCCGACACCAACCAGTGGGATCCCCAGCGCACGGCGCAGGCGATCACCGCCGCGATCCGGGAACTCGAGGGCGACGAACCCTTCGACCTGATCATGTTCGGCAACGAGTCGGCCGATGCTGGCGGTTTCCAGGTCGGTATTCGCACCGCCATGGCCCTTGGTCGTCCGATCGTGCAGGGCATCAAGGGTGTGGAGATCAGTGACGACACGATCACCGCTCGTCGAGAGATCGACGGCGGTTTCGAGGTCTACGAGTTGCCCCGTCCGGCCGTGCTCGGCATCAAGGAAGGTCTCAACCTTCCCCGTTACCCGACCATGAAGGGGCGCCTAGCGTCCAAGAAGGTCGAGCTGAACTCGATCACCGCCAGCGCCGCCGAGGGTGGCCAGGCCCGCGTGAAGCTGCACCGCCCGGAAGAGACCGTGTCGGAGACCGTCATCCTCGGCACGGGCGCCGAGGCGGCTGCGGCCGTGGTCGACGTCCTCGATGAACTCGGAGTCCTCTGATGTTGCTCGTCATTCTCGAACACGAAAACGGACAGCTCGTCGAAGCCGCCCGTGAAGCCCTGACCTTCGGCCGGGTGCTTGCGGAGAAGATGGGTGAGGACCTCGAGGCCGCGCTCATCGGCAGGGACGACGACGACCTCGTCGAAGCCGCGGGCCAGTACGGCGCCGAGACCGTACACACGGCCACTCACGACCTTCTCACCGATTACGGCCCCGACGCGTACGGTTCCGTGATCGCCCAGATGGTCGAGTCGCTCGATCCCGACGCCGTGCTCTCGTGCGGGTCGGACCGAGGCAACGAGTTCATGGCCAACGCCGCCGCTCGTCTCGATGCGCCGTTCGTCGCCAACTGCACCGACGCCAACCCTGGTGACACGTGGGAAATGACCCGTGTCCAGTGGGGTGGCTCGCTGCTCGAGGACGCAACGCTCACGGCCGACGTGCCCCTGCTCACCTGTGGGCTACATGCCGTCGCCGCCGAGATCGGCGACGAGGAGGATGCCGACGCCGAGGAATTCGACGTCGATCTCGACGAGTCGGTCACCATCACGATGGTGAAGGACCGTGTCGTCCAGGAAGCCGGTGTCACGTTGCCGACCGCTCCGGTTGTCGTCGGTGGTGGTCGCGGCGTCGGCTCCGAGGACGGCTTCGGCCAGCTCGAAGAGCTCGCCGCCCTGCTCGGTGGCCGTGTCGGTTGCTCGCGTGCGGTGACCAACCTCGGTTGGCGTCCGCACGCCGACCAGGTCGGCCAGACCGGAACCCGGATCGCCCCGGAGATCTACATCGCCTCGGGCATCTCGGGTGCCATCCAGCACTGGGTCGGCGCAATGGCGTCGAAGCACATCCTGGCGATCAACACCGACAAGGAAGCCAACATGGTGACCAAGGCCGACTGGGCCGTGATCGGTGATCTCCACGAGGTGATTCCTGCGATCATCGCCGAGGTTCAGTCCCGCAAGGGTTGACCTCCGCTCGACACCGAGTCGCGGGCCGTCGCCCGCCCGATTCGGACCCTGCACGACGAACGGCCGTCGCTCCTCGGGGCGACGGCCGTTCGTTGTTTTCGGTTGCGTGCGCGCCGGTGCGATGATGACGGCCCCGAGTGAGGAGCCCGAGATGAGCGACACCTACCGCATCGTGCGTTCGACCGTGACCGACGACGGCACGGTCCGCATCGCGATCGACACCGAACCGATGCCCGAACCCGGCCCCGATGAGGTCGTCGTCGCCGTTGAGGCGGCGCCGATCAACCCATCGGATCTCGGCATGCTCATCGCCGGGGCCGACCCCGAGTCGTTCGCGTCGGTCGACGGTGCTCTTGTCGGGACGTTGAGCCCGGCGGCCATGGCCATGAACGCCGCCCGCGTCGGACAACCGA
Source organism: Acidimicrobiales bacterium (assembly GCA_022425325.1). Lineage (GTDB taxonomy): Bacteria > Actinomycetota > Acidimicrobiia > Acidimicrobiales > Aldehydirespiratoraceae > UBA11606. Next base: position 15,976 of record JAKMFW010000062.1, read on the forward strand.
TGCCGTGCGGCAACGAGGGTGCCGGCACCGTCGTGGCCGCGGGATCGTCGCCGGGCGCGCAGGCGCTGCTCGGTTCGACCGTCTCGGGCGTCAGCGGTTCGATGTACGCCACCCACACGAAGCTCTCGCATGTCATGTGCATCCCGGTGCCCGACGGGGTCGCCGCCGTCGACGCCGCATCATCGTTCGTCAACCCGCTCACGGCGCTCGGCATGACCGAAACGATGCGTCTCGAAGGGCACTCGGCGATCGTGCACACGGCGGCGGCGTCGAACCTCGGTCAGATGCTCAACCGGCTCTGTCAGGCCGACGGCATCCCCCTGGTCAATGTCGTGCGTCGCAACGAGCAGGCCGATCTGCTGCGGGCGGCAGGTGCCGAGCATGTCGTCGTGTCGTCGGCCGACTCCTTTGCGGATGACCTCACCGCAGCGATCACGGCGACGGGCGCAACCCTTGCGTTCGATGCAATCGGCGGTGGGGAGCAGGTCGACACGCTCCTCGCCTCGATGGAGAAGGCCTCGTCAGCCGGGCAGGCGTTCAGTCGCTACGGCTCCGACACCCACAAGCAGGTCTACATCTACGGCGGGCTCGATCGGTCAGCCACGACGCTGCGGCGCACGTACGGCATGTCGTGGGGGGTAGGGGGATGGCTCCTCACCCCGTTCCTCGGTCGGGTCGGCTTCGAACGCATGGCCGAACTCCAGGCCCGCGTCGCTGCGGAGATCACCACGACGTTCGCATCCGGCTACGCCGACACGATTTCGCTCGACGACATGCTCGATCCAGCGGTGGCGATGGCCTACTCGGCGCAGGCCACCGGAGAAAAGCGCCTCGTCACCCCGTGAAATCGGTCGTGATCTGAACGAAGCCGTCTGTCCGTAAGGTCTCGTGGTGCACCCCGACGACGAGACGATTCCGAGACGTGCCTGGATGGCGTTGTTCGTCTCGACGCTCGTCGTCTTCTTGGCCGTCGTCAACATCTCGTCCATCAATGTCGCCTTCCCGTCGATCCGTGAGGACTTCGGATCGACCGATGCCGAACTGAGCTGGATCGTCGGCGCCTACAACCTGGTCGTCGGTTCGCTGCTGCTCGCAGCCGGGCGGCTTTCCGACAGCCTCGGTCGACGCCGGGTGTATCTGCCGGGTGTGGCGATCGTCGCGTTCGGCTCGATGCTGTGTGCGCTCGCTCCGGGGACGTGGTGGCTTGTCGCCGCCCGTGTGGTCCAGGGCGTCGGCGGCGCGATCACGTTGGCTGCCGGCTTCGCCGTGATGCTGCCGGAGTTCCCGCCGACGCGTCGCTCGACCCCGATCGGTATCGCCGGTGCCGCCGGTGCGCTCGGTGCGGTCGTCGGCCCGGTCGTCGGTTCGCTGCTGATCGATCTCGTCTCTTGGCGTGGTGTGTTCTGGGTCAACGTGCCGCTCTGCCTGCTCGTGATCGCCCTCGGTCCTCGCTACCTGAGCGAGTCGAAGGATCCGGAGGCCACCGGCCGGATCGACTGGCTCGGCGTCGCATTCGGCACCGCAGCGGTTGCGTCGATCATGTTCGCCATCGTGCAGACGGAGACCTGGGGGCTCGACATCCGAGTCGTCGGCCTGATCGTCTTCGGGTTTGCGCTCGCCGCAGCCCTCGTTCGCCGGAGTGCCGTGCACGCCGAGCCGCTGATCGATCTCACCCTGTTCCGATTCCGGTCGTTCACGAGCGCCAACATCGGCGGTTTCTTCTACGGCCTCGGCTTCACCGCCGGTGCGTTGGTCAGCTCGCTCCTGCTCCAGGACGTCTGGGATCTCTCGATCCGCGAGGTCGGACTCGCATTCGCTCCGTCGCCGTTGTTGGCGGCAGCCGTCTCACCGTACGCCGGTCGTTGGGCCGACCGCATCGGTCACCGTTGGATCCTCTTCGCCGGCTGCCTGTCGTGTGCCGTCGGCTATGCGGGTTTCATCTTCGCGTTCACTGAGACGGCGGAGCCGTGGAGCCGCTACGTACCGCTGAGCCTCTTCGCCGGTGTCGGTGTCGGCATGACGGTGTCCACTTGGTCGTCCGCCGGGGTGGCCGACGTGCCGCCCGCACGGTTCGGGATTGCCGGGGCCACGCTCAACACCCTCCGCAATGGTGCGTACGGCCTCGGCATCGCGATCGTCGTCGCCCTCATTGCCGCGTCGGGTGACACGACCACCCTTCTCGGTATCGAGCGAGCGTACGCCTTCATCGCGGTCTGCTACGTCCTCTCGGCGATCTCGGTGGTGGTGACGTTCCCAGCCGGGTCGGCCCGAGATCGGGCCGCGGCCGCTGCGGCACGCCACGGTCGGACGCCGACGGGCTGAGTTCGGCGTCTACGGTGGCAGCCGATGACCACCACCGTGACGATCACCGGAACGGGCTGCCCGATCCCGGACGCCGAGCGTGCCGGTCCCGGCGTGCTCGTCGACGTCGACGGTCTGCGGCTCCAGTTCGATGCGGGCCGCTCGACGGTCCAACGCCTTGCCGGCGCCGGCCTGCCGAACGCCGAGGTCGATGCAGTCTTCATCACGCATCATCACAGCGATCACCTCACCGGGCTGCAGGACCTCGTCTTGACCCGCTGGGTCATGGCCCGCGGCGAGGTCCGCCCACCACTTCCGATCGTGGTTCCCGCCGGCCCCGCCGAGTCGTTCGTGCGGGAGATGCTGCACCCCTGGCGCCACGATCTCGACGTGCGCGCTGCCCACGCGAACCGCAGCGACCCACTCACGCTCGACATTTTTCCCTTCGACCTTCCCGACCAGCCGATCGAGGTCTGGCGGCGAGGCGACGTGCGAGTGCTGGCTGGCCAGGTCCGTCACGAACCCGTCCATCCCGCCGTTGGATTCCGGGTCGAGACGCCGGACGGCGTTGTTGCGATCACCGGCGACACGCTCGTGTGCGACGAGGTCGCCGCGCTCGCGGCGGGTGCGGATGTCCTCGTCTACGAGGCGATGCGGTTCGAGAAGATCCGGCAGCGACCGCCACACTTGCAGTTCATCCTCGACTACCACGCCGATACGCCGCGGATCGGCGCGCAGGCCGCCGAACTCGGGGTGCCGACCCTCGTGCTCACCCACCTGATCCCGCCACCCGAATCCGACGACGATGTCCAGGCGTTCGTCGACGACATCCGCACCGCCGGCTTCGCGGGCGAGTTGGTCGTCGCCGAGGACCTCTCGCAGGTGACGCTGGGCTGATCAGGCGACGGGTGGAATCAGCTTTCCCGGATTGAACAGGTTCTGGGGGTCGAGCGCTCGCTTGACCGTGCGCATCATCTCCCATTCGATGTCCGGCTTCTGGGGCCCGATCCGATCGCGTAGCAAGAGGCCGACGCCGTGCTCGGCCGACAGAGTGCCGTCGAGTTCGAACACGAGCCGGTCGATCTCGGCGGTCATGGCATCACGGACCTCGAGCCATGGTTCGACCGTCTCGTCGGTGATCGGGAGGATCATCATGTGGAGGTTGCCGTCACCCACGTGACCGAAGCCGTAGGCCTGTGCCATGGGGGCGATCTCGGCGGCGGCGTCGAGCACCGACTGCACGAACTCCTTCACCTTGTCGACTGGTACCGCCGTATCGAGCTTGAGCCCATGGTGCTGATGTTCGATGTAGGCCGAGGTCGGCGGGATGTGGTCGCGGATCGCCCAGAGGTTGGCCTCCTGCTCGGGTGTTCCGGCGACGGCGGCATCGACGATCAGGCCTGCTTCGGCTCCGGCTTCGAGGAAGGCGGCGATCTGGTCGTCGACCGGGTTGGAGCTGGCGAGCTTGATAAGGGCGAAGTACTCGGTGTCGGTATCGAGCGGCTTGACGACATCGAACACGTCGACCACGCGATCGATGGCGACAAGCGGCATCAACTCGAACGCTGTCACCGTGCCGGGGGCGTGCTGCTGCGCGAGGTCGAGGAGCGGAGCGAGCGCATCGAGCCCGGTGATCGCAGCGAGCAGCGACGTCTCGTACGGCGTGGCCGGCCGCAGCTTCAGCACGGCCGAGGTGACGATGCCGAGCGTGCCTTCCCCGCCGATGAAGAGGTGCTTGAGGTCGTAGCCGGACGAGTCCTTCACGAGGGCGCGGCGTCCGTCCCAGATCGTGCCGTCGGCGAGCACCGCTTCGATCCCCATCACGTTGTCTCGCATGTTGCCGTAGCGGACGACGTTGTTGCCGCCGGCGTCGGTTGCGATGCCGCCGCCCACCGACGCCGTGCCGCGTGCGCCCCAGTCGGGGGCGAACACCCGGTTGACCGCTTTCGCGGCGTTCTGGACGGCCTCGATGGTGACACCGGCCTGAGCCGTGATTGTCCAGCGATCGGGATCGACGGACTCGATCTGGTTGAGACGGGCGAGTGACAGCACGATCGATGGACGATCGGTCGGGGATTCGGTGCCGTATGACAGGCCGGTGTTGCCACCCTGGGGGACGATCGCCACGTCGTGGGCGGCGCAGATCCGCACGGTGGCCGCCACACCTGCGGTGTCGGCAGGACGGACGACGACGGCGGCGTCCGCCGTGCGGAGGTTGCGGGGGTCGAGCAGGAAGGGGTCGGCGTCGCCGCCGGTCAGGACGGCGTTGTGGTCGAGGGCCGCTCGGAACTCGTCGACGATGTGATCGGCGGGAACGCTCATGTCAGTCCCAGGCTAGGTGCAGCTGT